>CALKIV010000081.1 GCA_937995835.1 uncultured Dysgonomonas sp.
ATGTTTATAAAGCAAATATCTGATATCTGTAGGGGAGTATAAAGGACAAAAAAAGCCCCGCAGTGATGCGAGGCTAACTATATGTATAGTCTATTATTTTAGAGTAATAGGCTCAAAAGTTCTTTCAATCGTCGATATGCTTGTTCTTTATCTTCCACAGATGAAGAAGAATTATACAGCACTTCTAGTAAACGTAAAGCTTCTATTTTATCCATATTTATTTCAATAAAGATACATCTAGGGGTTCAATAAGATGCCTTATCTTTCTTATGTCCCGCAAAGCATTTAATGTTTCGGCAGGAGATATATTCTCATTTTCTACTGACATAATATAGTCTTCCAAGCTATACAATATCCCATACAAGCTATCAAAGTGTTCTTGTATATGTTGCAACCCTTCAACTACTTTAGGTGCCATATTTACTGTCGTTGCACTCATCTCACACCTCCTTTCTCTACTATGACAGTAGCTCTTATACCATTGCCCTGGTAGATGGTGGTGGTGGTAGTTTCCGATTCTGTTACTTGATACTGGATGGGGGTAGTCATTCGCATATTGCGAAAGATTCGGTTTGTTTGTTCCTGAGCATCACGAAGTCCTAAATAACCAGACTTGCTCGGTTGAAGATCCTTTTTTGTTTTCATATTAGTACGTTTGATCGTTAGTGGCAAGTTTACTAAAAAAAAGAACGGCTGCCAATTCCCCGCGATCAAACGTACTAATAAACGGCAAGCCGAAATTTAGTTTGGGAAAAGACAACCGTCTTTATATTGTAAAAGTATAGGCATAAAAAAAGCCTATTGAGAGAATAAGCAGTTAGACTGCCATTTATTTAGCACATTTGATCACTACAAATATGAGAATAGTTTTTGGATTGGCAAATACTTTAGACAAAAAAATAATATTATCTTTGTTTAAAACGCTGATATTATGCAAAAAAAAATAAAAGAACTAGAAAAAAGAACTGAGCAGTTAGAGAGAAAAGTGAAATCATTGGAATCCTATTCTCTATATTGCGTTTTGATGATTCTCTTACTTATGCTATTTGCAGTCTTAGGATAAACAATATTTCAATACAAATTCCCAAAGAGCAATAATCCCTCCTAATATTGTAGCTATAGCGGCTCCAAGTTTAATATACTTCAACACTTTGCCTTTTCTTCCCTCTAGATCACTAGACTTCAAATACTTCAAATAGCCTCCATTATTCAAAACGTCTAATCCTTTGCGAGTTATCACATACGTTGCAGGATGTATTTCTTCTATCAGGTCATCGGCTACCATGTCGTCTAGCAACAAATAAGCATCATGGTATGACAGATTATATTTTTGCTGCAAAACTTGTGATAGTTCAAACTGAGCTTTAGGATTCTTTTCTTTCCACATCTCTAATATTTTGGATGTGATTTTGTCTTTACTCATAGTATAAAAAAAGACAAACCTCTCAGAAGTGCGCCCACTGGAGTAATTAATCCAGAACTTGGTTCTACAAGTTACACTTCTGAGAGGTTTGTTATATCATTGAATTACTTGGGGGCAATACAAAGATCGATCTTGTTTTTGGATTGGCAAAGAAAAAGCGAGAAATATTAGTTTCTCGCTTTAGGCTTTATCATTGATCTTGCTCCTTTTTTTCTTCTAACATAGTCATATAATCATCAAAATATTTCTTTATCCTATCTATTTGATTTTGTTTGACGTGTGAAAAGATAAACACTCCCTTGGCTGTTTCAAGCCCATACAAATCTATTAGATTACCAAATGAGGTATTCATAAACAGTGTAGGCATAGACCCGATATCTCTCATGTCCATATGAACTTTACTGCCCTCTAATATAGCTTTACTAGCTATATTAAATAATTCTGTACCTCCTTCAGGATATGACCTGTCTTTAAATATATCTTTCAACGAAACATCAATTATATCCATAGTCATTTCTTTCATAATGTAACATCTCCTTCTATTATACCTTCATCTACTTCAAAACTATTGACACAAATATCAAAGTAAATCAAAGTTCCATTAAACTCAAAATCTATAGGCTTAGATGTAATAGTTGTTCTGTCTTCCAAACAATACAAAAAAGCATTATTACTTACTATTCTTAGACTACCTATACCTTCCACCAACGAAATAATATCGTTGAGACCAAAGCCTTTGTTGTGTTTTTGAGACTGAGCAGTCACTCCTATCTTAAGTGAATCCAACAATGCCTCAGAATCATCTTTGTATATCTTCCCTGCTTTTTTCAAGGTGCATGGTATTCCCAAACCAAAGTCACAAGCAGCCATATGAATTCGTCTTTCAACATCATCATAATACAGATGAGAAAAAGCTAATCCGTTGGACTGAGAGTGATCTGCAATATTGGAATATAATTCATTCATTGCATTTTTGATCGCTGATAAATCATAACCTTGAAAAAAATTTCGATTGAGATATTCTGTAGTGCTATGACTATACATAAAAGTCTCGCTATCTACAATTTTCCAAATATTGAAAATCTCGGGAGTACTAGAGTCTATATGATCAGCACCATCCATTTCAAAATACTGTCCGAAATTAAGTTCGTCTACAACAAATCTAAAGAGTTCTGTATCTTCTATCTTTATATTTCCATAATATTTATTTCTTTTCAAGCATTCTAGAAAGCATGCAAGTAAAACAATATGCATGGGTGAAAAGTTTGCTTTAGTTATCGCTTTAGATAAAATTATTTCAGCCTCATGGTCTCCAGATGTACTACGTGTCATTATACGTCTGGAAAGTGTATTTATACTTTTAATCCAGTATTTTTTTTTATGATTCCCAAAGATAAACTTTTCTGCCATATAATAAGTTATTTAATTGAATTGTCATCAGTGATTTTGCTAAAATAAATATGGGGATAGTTTTTGGATTGGCAAAAGGAGTTAGTCGAAAAACAATATAAAGTCTTTTGCTTTATATGCATATTCTGTTCCTCTATCTGTTTTAGATGGAAAGTGAAAATACAATAACTTATTCTCTAGGTTATAAATAACACTTTTCTCATTTGTTTTTATAATTTGGATTAGTAATCTGAAACCAATTTTCTTTACCAATATACTCATCGTCCACATATATCATTTTATATTCTACCAATCGCAGTCCTTTTTCTTTAGCCGGACCCGATAGTGCCTCAAAAGTATTTGGGTCGAATGTGGAATTACAATGTCTACAAGTAAATATATTGCCTGTTAATATAATTCCTCCAAGCTTTTCGCCCCAATCATAAGGGCAATCAGAATCAAAAGCTCTATAGTAGTTGTTCTGTTTATAACAAGCTATAATCGCAGGTATTTCATGCATAGGTATTTGATGAATATAAGTAGGATTACCATGATTTTTTTTTAAAAACATAAAATCACTTTCGGATATCGCGATTTTTACTTCTTTTTGTACTAAACCTTGATCAGGGTAAAAAATTTGAGGATAGGGATAGTTAGATATTTTTTGCTGATCATCCGATGAACAGGAAACAAGCAAGAAAGCCAATCCTAAGGCAATAATAATTTTCTTCATATGCTGTTGTTAATAATTGTGAAAGACGAAGGTACTATTTTTCACGACTTATTTAAGTTCTATTGGGATAAAAAAACCATTATACTCAAATCCACCACCAATTAACGCGCTTTCAGGTGTCCAACCCTGATCTAGTTTTTGCTCATAATGCAATAATACAAGTCCCTTTACTTGATGCTTAGTAAATCCTATTTTGGTTTGAGCCTGAAACTGTTCGTCAGTAGGAGGGAGAAACCATAGACCGAAATCGGATGGAGGATTTGGGTCATCTTTTTCTTCAAATGATACTTTCTTAAATCTATAATCATTCTCATTCAGCCAAGGTAGATCGTTTTCAGGGAAATATCCGGGGGCACCATAAATTGCATCGTAATATTCCACTCCATTTATAATACTCTGTTCCTTATCATTATCAATTTGCCATTTGTATTTTATTGGTTCCGGTATGGGGATCAACTGTTCAATATCGAGGTTGTTAGGAGTATACAGATGCAACGATCTAGCTTCTACTGTAGCGCTTATTCTTTCTTTTTCTAGTCCTAGTGCATAATTTACTTTATCTAGTAAGACTGGAGCATTTGTCACAATCATTTTTTGGCTATAGTCTATATCAGACAGTTCGAAAGGAAGATAATTAATGTCAAACTTAACTATTCTATTCGAATGTCTAAGGAAAGCGTCATACGCTTTGTGGAATTGATTGAATGCTCCATGTTCGCCAACAAAAGTAAGGGCATAAATAAACTCGTTACCATCTATGTCTTTTTGAAGTTTAGAAGAGTGCCCTGAACCCTCGTAAGGAAAGATAGAGCCATAATTAAATAACCAATATGAGATATTACCATTTTCATCGGAGTTATAATATCTTCCCATATCGTAGATGAAGGCTAATTTATTCTCTCCACTCAGCACATCCACCGAGCTGATAATTTCGGTTTGTCCTTCTTCATTTTGTTTACTAATAACAATATCGGAGTATACCAACCGTTGAGCTACAGCATAATATGGAATGTGTGATTCTTCTTTCATCATGGTTATGCATTCATCTACACTGGTTATTTCTTCGGTTTCGTACCCTTCATCCTTCTTGTTCCAGTCAAAATGAATAGATGATATTCTTTTTTCTAGTGCTCTGATAGGTTTATGATAAAACAAGCCAGTTTTGATAAAATAATGTATGCCATTTTGCATAGGACTGTTACCCGAATAGGCTGTACTTACTGTATTGTTATATTTTTTAAGAAACTCTTCAAAGGTATCCGTTTCAGTCTCACTTTTATCCAAATTTCTGCCGGCAGACAATTTGATTTGTTTAGGTATCGATAGGTCAATATCCAAAAGCGAACTAGGAGTCATTTTCAAAGATCTATCAGACGAAAATATATCCTTCAATAGTCTAAGACTCACCTCATTTTTATTGCCGTCGAAAAAGACCTTTAACCCAAAACGACAATAGAGGCTATTAAGAAACTGCATAACTGAAACATTAGGCATCAAGAGAGAGTAGTCTATTTCGTTCCAAACAATTGCGTCAGATACATTATTGAGTACGCATAGCCTTTTTAATTGAAAATGCTCTTTAAACGGGTTGCTATTTACTGTATAGCCAAAATGTTCAAAAATCAGCTCCAGTATTTTCCAAACACGTACAAAAGGAGTTATTCCATAACCTTTGGGAGTAGATATCGTTACCTGTTCATTGTTTACAGCTATGTCAATTTTATTTACAATCTTAAGCATGCCATCTTTATCAGGTTCGTTAAGGTAAGGGATCCAAGTAAACTCTTCAGACTTACCTCTTATACCCATATTATACTTTTCTTCCTTCAGTCCAACGCATACAACAGTCAACTCCTCATTTCCTGCATCTTCCTTAAATAGCTTATTCATATATGCAATGATGTTATCAAAGTCTGAAAAATGGCGAATAGGCATCTTTAAATTAGGAAGAGATAGATCTTCCATTTTTTGAAACATAATACCTTCATTATATGCAATGGTGACGGAAAAGGAAGAAGATCGGTTATACCCAGCAGACAAAAAAAGAACACCCTCGCGGGAGTATGATCCATAGGAAACGATGACTGGTATTTCGCTCTTAGGTTTCGTTTCTATATCTAGCCTATGAGCATATCCAAATAAGCGACTGTTGTTATCGCTCTTAGGTAAATCTGCTGAAACGGTTTTACTACCTAGAGTATTGAAGATGGGAGAGGTGTTATTTTCCTCCAATGCGAAAGGAGAAGGGATATCAAAAACTTCTCCAGTGTCTTTTATTCTTATTATTATGCTCATTTTCTTTATCCTTTTTGCGTAAATCGTTCGTTTTCTTTAGCCTGCTTGGTAAGCTTCGCCTGAAGCTCTGTTATACCAATGTTGGAGTGAACCCCCTCTTTGTCTAACTTATCTAGCAACTGAACCATTCTAGCCAGTATTGGATCTATAGTTGTTTTATCCGTTTCTTTGGCATTAGAGATACCGTTATTATCCAGGGCAGAATAATTCCCTTGTGCTCTTTGTGGCACAGTTCCATAGCGAACATCATTAAGGGCTTGTATAATAATAGGATAATTCATGTGTTGCTGTAGAGCCTTCAGATCGGGAGCAGAAACAATCAATTCACTGCCAGTCTCAGAGACCAAAGTTGGAGTAGAAACAATTCCTGTTGTTGCCATGCCTTTATATGGCACATTGCTATATAGTTTTCCGTCATCTTCTCCTAATACACTGTAATTTCCTTTCTCACGCTGTCTAACTGTAATACTTCCTGAAGAGGCAGAAGATCCACTGCCGGAAGAAGATGATGAACTATTGTTTTTTTTGCCAAGCATTCCTTTCAATGCTGTTTTTGCTGCCGTTGTAGCGGCCATAATTGCACCTGTAAGAATAGCTGCTGTGGCAAAGCCTTTGGCTCCAAAAGTGAGGGCTGAACCTGGAGTAGCCATAGCCTCAGCCGTAGCTCTCATGATTGCACTGGTGGAAGTAGCCATCACTTTCGTCAGCTCACCTTGGATAATTTCACTTATAATGTCGAACATGATATCAAGGGTGGTTTGCCCAAAGCCTTCAAGCATGTCAATCTGTCCAGTCATCACTAAGGCTGTAGTTTCACCAACAGCCTCACCGTGTTTAGCATAAAAAGATGAACGACGTTCCACTTCTTTTCTGACAGTAGCTGTCATATTAGCTTCCTCTTTTCCTAGTTCTTTTTGTTGCTTAGTGGTTTCTAGTCCAGCTTTAGCACGAGCTTCCATTTCAGCTCGTATCATCTCTAATTTTTTTTGATGAATCAGCATTTCAGCCTCAAAAGTATGAGAACTCAAGGTCGCTACATCAGCCATCAATACATTGAGTTCCTCCTGTAGCTTTTCTTTCTGACCGGCAAAAGATTCTTTAAATTTAGTTTCAGCATCTGCCTTGGCCATTGCTGCTCCTTGTTTACGTATCTTGTCAATATTATCTTGATGTTGTTTCTCAAGTAGCTCAAAAGCATCATATTGTTGTTTCAAACGCTCATATTCAGCATCATCCCCATTCATCTGAGCATCAATCATAGCAGCTTGGAGATTGAACTTGTCTTTTTCAAAGATGCCCAGTGCTGCTAAGCGTTCTTTATATGCCAATCTTTCTTTTTCTTCTGGATTAGCATCAAGTAGAATCTTCTCTAAAGCTTTACGAAACTTCAATTCATCATCCAAACGTTTCTGCTGTTGAGTGGCGATTTGTTTTTCGATATCAGATCGTAGTTCTTTATCACTAACTTTTTTCAAGAAATTAGTTAGCAGCTGATCTCGAAGAATATAATAAGCTTGTTCCTGGCTAAATATCTTTTGATTATATTCAGATTCTGTTTTGATATCACCATCACGATATTGCTTCTTGATATCTGACAGTCGGTTTTGATGTGTAGTTTCAATTGCCTCAAGTGCGAGATTGAGTTGCTTCTTTTGCTCAGACACTTTTGTTTCGCCACCTGGAGGTTTTGGATTTGAATAATCATCTCCACCCAAAATAGCATTCAACTCAGTAGCATCAGATATCATCCCCTCAAACTGATCTTTCACTTTTTGAATTTCTAGGTTCGAATTATATATTCCAGAAGTTAATGAAGCAACTTCCATAGATAAGGATTTAGGTTCTAAGAATCCTGTTTTAAATCGAATATTTAAATTTTCAGAATTTAACACATCTTCAAGAGACTTAGATAATTCGACCATACCAGTTTTACCAGTACTGACAGCTTCACTGATCGTTTTATTCAACCTCTCACGTATAGCATTAGATACTTCTTGAGTATATTTATCACCCAGTTTGTCCTTTAATTGTTTCTCTACATTAGACATGAGATTATCCATATCAGACATTTGTTTCTGAATAGACTTTTCTTGTATTTTATCCGTGGCAGCGTTACGAATTTTAAGAGAGATCTGCTCTCGTATTTTTGTGTTAACTACCTCTTGAGCCTCAGCTATATCTATCAAATTACCTTTTTCATCAATCATCCCCTTTAGATATGGTCCATATAGATCAATGATTTTTTGTTTGATTTTCTTAGCTTCATCTGACTCTGGATTTACTCGTTTTAGAGCTTCAAACAAAGCATTAGCCTCTGATTGTTCACGAGCCAATTCGTTATTCATTTCTTCAGTAGCTTCTTTTATCGCTTTCTGAGCAGTCATAACGTTTTTAGTTTTAATATACAAATATCCTAATGCAGTAACCAATCCCATCACAGCAACTCCAACAGCTGCTGCAGGATTCAAAGCAAGTGTTGCATTAAAGGCTTTTAGAGAAACTCTTGCTTTAACAATATTACCTGTTAGAAGGTACTTAGCTGCGGAAAGTAATGATGTAGCTGCAGTATAAATTCGAGTACCAATAGTTCCAGTTGCGAGTTCTGCGTTATACAGCTTTGCAGCAGCAGCAGCTCTCACTGTATTTCCAGTTGAAATCGCAGTTGCCTTAGCTTGTGCTAATGTTACTAAACGGCTAACTGATAGTATAGCATTCTTTGCTTTTTCGTAATATATAATAGCTTTAATAGATACAATATAAGATGCATAACCACTTATAACATACAGAATGTATTTTCCATATTTTTCTAAAAAGTCTAGTATAGATGGTAACATCTTGATGAAATAAGTTGTCCACTTAGTTGATTGTAGTAGCGCAGGATTCAAACGTTCACCCAGTTCTAAGGCAGCATCATTAAATGCTTTTCTGTTTTTTTCTAATTGTGCCTGAAGGTTGTTGTTTTTTACCCCATATTCATTTGTCAATGATATACCTTCCGCAAAAGCAGTATTCGAGATTCGTTGCGCTTCTCTAACTTTATCAACATTACCCGCAAGAGACGAAATGACACTTGACGCTCTAGCGGCATCTAAACCTAAATCTTTAAATATTGGTAATAACTGTTGTAGCCCTCCTTTTCCTCCAAGCTTTTCTAATACCAGTAAAATAGCTTCGTTAGTGTCTGTCTTTAATTTTTTATTAAACTCATCCAATTTTAAACCTGCTATATCTGCAAATTTTGCTGGCTCTTGAAGAATCTTCATAATAAGCTTACTAAAAGCTGTTGATGACATTTCCACAGCTTGCATATTTTGGTCAAGCCCTGACGCAAACCCTAAAATACTCTGAATGGATAATCCTGCTTGAGTTGCAATACCTCCCATCCTTCCTGCGAAACTAACCATATACGCCTCATTAGCCGTAGAGGATTGACCTAATTCATTAATGGCAGAACCAACAGCAAGCATGCGTTCTTTCAAGTCCATATCCTTCATATCGGAATTGGCTTTTGAAAATACATCAACTAATTTTCCTATATTCTTTATCGCACCTTCTCCTAGATCTTCACCCAGTGCAACATCTATTTGATTACCAGCCTCTACAAAGTCAAGTATATCTTTACTTGAAGTCAATCCTAGTTTTCCAGCATCTCGGGCCAATAGATTAAGTTGCTCTCTTGATGTTCTGGTATCCATCGCTTTGAAAGTCTCATTCAATGCTAGAACTTCATCCCGGGTGTTACCAGTTGTTTTCATTACATCACTGTACACATCATCTAATGCTGCATTGTCTTGAGCCAATTTTCTCAAAGTAAATGATACTCCTGTAATACTTGCAACAAAGGCTGTGACTACTCCAAAGTATTTATTAAATCCATTGGCTGCACGATCCCACATGGTAGCTTGTTTTCCCATCTCGAGACGCTCTTCTCGAGTTGCTTTAGCCAACTCTAGCTTCACTGCTCTGAGTGCTTCCAAATGTGCCTTATACTCATCAGTATCACGACCCAAATCTTTCATAGAGCGTCGCAATGCACTTTGAGTCTTCAGGAGTTCTGTTTTAGTAGCACCTGAAAGATTACGTAACACTCGCTCTGTATCAGCTATAGCTGTTTGCTGTGTATTGTACGATTTTGTAGCAGCATCTAACAGACGTTTCGTTCTGTCGTATTCTATTGAGTTTTCTTTAGTTCTTGCTCCTAACGATGCCAGTTTTGCTGTATATTTATCTACACTGTCAGCAAGTTCTTTTGTGCTTTTCAGAGCATTAGTATTGTCTATGTATATCCTAATACTTCTATTCAAATCTTTAGCCATACCTATTTTATATATATTCGAGTTGCATCCATATGTAAATCAGAAGAATAAGCTGTTACTATATCAGCCAATACCTCAAGCTCTTTTTCTATCACTGGGTTAAACCATTCCTTAGGTTGTCTATTACCACTACCCATCAGGGTTAAACTACTTGTTAGTGTCTTTTTTTCTTGTCCATGTATATTTCGCCAGGTGCTACCTCTATATCCACCTTGACCCTTACCAGCTCCTTTATGGACATAGATCCCTTCACGGGCAAAAGAGAAACCAACCCTATTGGCTTCTTTTCCATATTTATTATTGTAATACACTTTAGGTTTTATACTCTCTGATAAAAAAAGGTCTTTGTCAATTAAAGATTTCACACTTTGCTTCAACTTTTCAGTTGTCTGAGTAGCCCAATCTTGCACATCTCTATTAAATTGTAGAACACGATTCTTATCTTGCATACGATCAAATTTTGCTACTTCTGAAACTCCATCTTGGATTAAAATTTCAAAGGGCAAATTGTTAAACGAAGACTTACCACGTCGCATTTTCTCGGTAAGATTATCTCTGTCTCGTGCAAAAAATCCAGCCATATCAATCCTCCCACATTGATTTATTTAAGCAATACGAAATGCCTTGTGAAAAAGATATAGTGAGTAGAACCCCATAAAAGTTGTCACCTACTGGTCCCATTCCTGCTATTTTAAAACTTCCACCATCAACAAATTCAAGACCATTCTTATATTTTATTGCATCTTGAAGCATCTTAGCAATTATCTGTTTAGCAAACTCCTTACATTTATTTTGTGCATTCAAAACAGTTTGAACATCTGATGAATCAGTTTGTGATACTATTGCAAATGAGTATTTAGGATACTCAAGTAAAGAATCAGAATTAGGAAAACTAAAGCTAGACTCAGCCCCATCAACGGCAATCAATATGGTATCTTTAGCCTCAGATAGTTGAACTGACAGTTCCTGCATTTCCGTTTGTTCAGTAGCTTTGTAATATCTGCCTTGTATAGGTTTTAGCTTATCAGCTAACATTTTCCCATATTCAAAATGATTGTATTTTTTAGTTTCTTTTGGCATATCTTTATCAGTTTATATAGCAAATGAATAACTTATACAGAAGCTTATAAAGGACAAAAACCCGAGTATCACTACTCAGGCTTGCCACTTCTAACACAGTTCACATAAACAAATTATTTCTTTTGTTCTATTTTTTCAGCTTGTTCTGCTGCACATTGCATTGTATATAAGGCATCATATAAACTAGCCGATTTTACTTTTTCTTTATCAGCTAATTTATTTTGCGCCAAAGCATCAATTATACGCATCTGTCCATCTACTATATTACCTGAAGCTCCACTCCCTTGAAAAACTTTTGGAAACCGTTGTTGAATCATTTGCAAACAACCCATATAGAACCACAGGATAGCTGTTTTAACACTAGGTGACATTTTTGCTACTATCTTAGGAGACAAATTTCCCGTTTTTCTATTATAAATGATCGAAATAAATCGATCCAGCATTTCACTAGATTCGTCTACCTTAGTTGACCATATTTGCAAATCAGCAAATTGCTGATAACTGATATCAACTAATCCATCTTTAGGACCATATACAGTAATGCAACCACAATATGCTGTTGGAAACTTATTAATAGTAAGCTTGGGATTGATCTTTAAGCCCTCTTTTGTTTCTCTAAATAGAAAGTTAAAAATAGAAGATATAGCATTTAGCTCTGCAGAAGATAGCCAAAATTTATCTCTATTTATTTTTAACAAGAAAAATCTTCCATCAGGACGATTGTCGTATTTCTTTATGCTTCCATCAAGACAATACAGCAAAAGCTTGAGCTTCATTTCTTCAGCTGTTACTTGGTTTTGTGCCATCCGGATTAAATAGATCAACTGAGTTTGTGACAAATCGTTCCACTCTCCAGGAACTAAATAATCGAGTTTGTCGATTCCTACCTCTAATGTTAGTGTTCTCATCCTATATCTAGCATTATAGAGCGTTCTGGTGCATTGAATTTTAGAGCATCCCCCGAAAAATCTACACCAAAATCAGGTAACAATTCTATTATTTCATTTTTCCAAAAATCAGACTGCCTAGTATAATAGTTCCCCGTGTCTTCTAAGTCTCCATATAGAGGACGAATAACAGCCTGATATTCTAACGTATTATTTTGTGATCGTTGAACTCGAGTAGTTTGACTGGTATGCAGTGCTGCCACACGATTTCCAATATATGCGCGAATACACTCTACTAATCTTAAGCGTCTGGCTTCTTTCTTTTCATCAGACAAAGAAGTGAGTATAGAATCATAGACAGGACCGGTTATTAATTTCCAGACTTCAGTTTTTTCAATTCCAATAATATTATTTCGCAACTTTTCGAAGGTCAGTCGCTTATAATCAATATTAATTAAGCCCGATTCTTGAAAAGTGGCTGCCGAATTAAAAAATTTTGTTTGTCTAGTTTTATAATAGTCCGACTCTTTCCATTCCTGGAAAGTGGCTTCTTTATCTTCTAGCTCCTTGAGTAAGTATTCAAGATTTTGCCAACCTCTAGATAATAAGCTCTTATCAGATTTTTCAATTTTTACATCTGAGGCTGGAGCTGCATTAGAGCCTCCCCGTGAAACGGTATGACCCGAATCACCAAAGTTTATACTTGACTCAGACGATCCTAGGTGTAGTGTAAATGGAGCTAGGACCCTTCTCACTCTAGGAAGCAAAGCAATATAAGGCTTATCTTCATCTTTGCTTTCATCCAATTCTGAATCAAACTTTTCTACCATCTCTAGCCCTAAATATGGTATAAGGTACTTATCAGTAGCATCTGCTACAAATGGAAGTAGTGAATTTATTGGAGTAGAGGAGTTGATCTTCACAGCTCCTTTAAAATCATCAATTGTATTTAGTATTGCCATATTTATATAGGTTGATTGCCAATGCTTTTTTCTGCACCAGTATTTTTATCCAATGTTGTCAGCATTATGTTTGGTATCACAAAATGAATATCGGGATCCCATTTATTTATTTCTTTTATCAAATAAAGGAATGACAACAAATACTGACGAATTGGTTTCATCATTGCTTGCTTGATGATAAACAGCTCTCGTGCCTCTGTTCCATTAATATTTTTATTCTTTCCTGGGCTTGCTCCTTGCAAAGATGGATGGACGCCCATTGCATAACATATCAGGTTACTAGCCTCTTCACTGTCTTCAATGTAATGACCCTCTTTAAGAAGTGACGGAATTGCAGTAATCTTTATATCATGAATCTCATAGCCTTTAATCTTGTCATAATTGTAATGAGATACAAAGCTTTTTCCTGCATTTTTATTACCTGAAAGAAACTCATCCATTTGATTAAGAAATTCAAGTTTTCGAGCTTTCCTCTTAACTGGATCGTTAGGTATGTTTTCTGACTTATAAAGTTTATCCCAAAAGTCTTCATGAATAAATATCTGATATTTAAGAACCATCTCATTTTCAAGGATTGATTTCTTAAATTCAGGTATAGCACATGCATAATCATACCATCCCGATTCAAAGATAGACCACCAATAAGGCTTATTATAATAGAACCTCCCAGGGGTAGGAAGCGCCAACGACATCATAAATCGCTTCTCTTTTGTTATCTTATCAGTCTTTCCAGTCTTAGGATGTGGCAACATACCAAGATTTACTTTCAAGTCATAGATAGGCACATCACGATCAAGCAATGGAGTAGCTATGACATCATCTACTGATCCTTCTCCCCATTTGGCAGAATATCCATGATATTCAATCTTTGCAGTCTTCTCATTCATCACACTCAAGCGACTGAATGTAGCCTCTTTATAGCGTATCATAGATATCTTGGGATTCTTTTCATCACGGCTAAGAATAATCTCTATATAACCATCGTAAAAAGTAACCAAATCTGAAGCTGCCTCTTGCAACACACGCTCGATATTGTTGTTTTTCAAAAATTCAAATACTTCAGGTAGTTCAGACTCAATCATTTCTTCGTATTCTACCTTACCCTCTACTTTCTTTTTCTTAACTACAAGTAGACCATCTCCAATACTTATTCTAGTATTAAAATCGATATTTGAGGCTGTAGTTATATTTTTATACACCTTAGCTATTACTTGTAATGGGAGTTTGTTTTCCTCGCCATGGGGCACAAAGTCAATAGATTTCTTAGTTCCTTTTGGAGTAACAGAAACTTTCTGATCTTTGGTAGCATCCAAAAAACCAGTTGAATTACCCATTACAGCAATAGACTTGGATCCTGATAGGTAAGCAGAATCTCCAAAATAATATACATCTCCTGTTTGACTCATAGATACACAGACAATCCGTTAAACTTAGTAATAAGACATTTGCGAAAAGTTTGAGGCTCAACATCACCATCTAACAAAATATTGACTGTAACACCTTTAATATGGATAGATGACAATCTACAGTTAGAGTATTCTTTTTTCTCTCCAGTAGATTTTTTCACATAAACCATCGTAAAAGGAATAGCCCGTCCAGCTTTATCCTTTTTCTCCATTATAGTCCATATTTTAGACCAGTGTATTCGCTTCATCTCTTATCGATTAGATCGTAGAACAATAAGGAGTACCACCAGAAAGACTTTTAACAACTAATGTTTGATTCTTGTAGATAGGAATTCCTAAAAATAGAATCGTAGTTACTAGATACGTCTCCCAATGTTTTTTCTCACGATTTTCCGCATCTTTAGGATTTAAAACAGAATGAACATGTTCACGCTGAACAACAGATTTCTTTCTTATTATCATAACTTTACTTTTAAATTGTTTATTCAAAAGTATATGATCAACACAAGCCGATAAAGGACAAAAAAAATCTGAACACATTGTATTCAGATTTTTAAATTCATATATCTATTACTCATTAACTCTCAGTTGTACTATATTTTATAATTGTTTTGCCATCAAAATAAGCAAATGGCTCAACACTGTTATCTTCATATTTGAGTGATATTAATAGATTCTTATCTTTCTTCACTTCATCTCCTTTATAAGCATTTTGAATATTACAGTAGAAAACAAGATTCTCACACAAATGTATTTGTTTCTGTTCATCATACATCGACCACAAATTATCCAACATTGCCACTTGATAGTTTACCTGATCTACTACCATAAACTTTTGTGTGATTAATTCTTCCACAGCATTTAATTTGCGAATAACTTGCTGATCATCCTCCACTTTCCTTTTTTTCTGGAAGTGTTTGAAATATTGTTTGATATTATATTTACTTATAATCTATTATTTATATACTGTAAAGATAATATTTATATCTACTTAACCATCTGATTATGTAGGAATATAGAATCAGATTAAATAAGTAATATTTAGGATGAAATAATAAATATACCGCTTTCTGCGCTTCTTTGCTACTTTCTTGGCGCGCAACACAAGAAAGTAGCCCGAGGATATTTTATCCTCGGGCTTAATTGACTATACCGATATTAAAGTAGTAAGTCTATTTCATCTAATAGATGAGAGTATTTGTTTTCTACCATCGTTTCCACTTGTACAACTTCTTTAGTTTCTTGCTTTTTTTCTAACTCATAAAAGTCTAACATTGTTTGATTTATAACTTTTTCTTTTTCTGTAAAATTGATTTCAAATATATAAGGTACTAAATGTATGGGATGTATGCCAACACCCCAATTTTTCCAAACTTCTAAACTTAATGTATTCATGTGTGATACATATCCAGTCAAACCGTTTAAACAGAAGTTGATTAATGTCATTTGGCAACACTGGTAGTCAATGTCAGAAGCATAAAATACACATTTCCTATTTTGCTTTGCAACTGACAAGAGCATACGACCAGAACCACAGGCACAATCGTTAACCTTGTCACCATCCTTGTAATTATTTCCAGCTAATTGTCCCATCATATCACAAAGAGGTTGTGGAGTAAAGAACTGACCATGCCAGTTACTTCCTTGAACCTCCATAAAATAGTCACCTAAACAATCTTTTAAACCTTCCCCATGATTATCCATCTCATGAACCATTAGAGCGAATGCTTGACTAAAATTAGTCATTTCTTCGGAGGTGTATTTTTCTGCAATTTTTAAATATTCCTCTTCTTTAGCTCCCATGGAGAGAGCACACACGGCGAAAGTCAAGAAATCATTAAAAGCACCAACAACTCCATGTTTTCGCCCTGTATACTCTATTATTGATATAAAATCTTTCATATTTCAACACTCAGCCCCAATTTTTTAATCAGTAGCTTGATAGATGGGTTAACCTTTTCCATTTGATCTAATTTACTAGTTTTCTTATTCTTACTTATTACTATTTGATTATCTGAAAGACTAACACTTACAAAGTCGCCAATATTAAAACCATGCTTAACAAGTTCAGCTCCTCCGATCTTAAAAAACGGTTGTCCATCTTGCATGCTTATATTATCTATAAGCTTAATTATTTTAAGCTGTTCTTTCATGAACTTGTAAATTAGAGAATACAAAGCAAATAGGGTAAAAATCTAAAACGTCTGTTTTTTCTTGAGTGTCATTTTCTTGTTGTTCTTTCAGTTCTTTGTTTTGGCTTGCTGTCGGTCTTCCCCACAACAAAAGAGCTTTTTCGCCTTTCTTTACCCTTAAGCCTTCATTATTCCATTGACGCAATGTTTTTAGTGTGGTGTGTCCTTGATTGGCATAAATAGAGACTAAACCCTCGTTAATACTTTCTATTTCTCCGCATTCTTTTAACTCTTTGAGTGGAGCAGATAAGGCTTTTAACTCTTCTCTTTTTGCTCTTATGGTTGTGAGTTGGTTTTCGCTTACTTTTCTTTTTGGGCTTGTAAATTGTGATAAAGGTGTCTTTTCGTTGGATGATTTAATTAAAGTTTTCATATCTTTGTATTGCTTTTAAAATTGAATATTAATTATTTGATTTTGAACTAAAGCCCTGCAAGGTTGCACCCTTACAGGGCTTTATCTTTTATGCTACTTCACCATTGAATACTTTTTTTAGATTAGTTTCAACTTCATTAATAGCATCGTTAAACTCTTCTTTCCAAAATTCGATAAGTTTGGCAATAGTCTTGGGGCTAGAGCTGTGAAATTCTTCTCCGGTTGCGTCTTCTACTGTTATTCTTGCATTATCATCATCGTGCTTGATAGCGAATCTATCGAGAGATGCGCGCTTTTCTAGTAGTTTATTATGCTTTTCTTGTAGAAGATAGACTATAGTCGCTCTATCTTTCAGCTCTTGAAGAGTGGGCTCTTTTGGTTCTTCCTTTTTGGTGTCGGGTGTTTGTTTTTTTTCCTCTAAGCTTAGAGCTGTTTGTGTGGTGTCTTGTGGCTCTTTTCCTCCTGATTTTACGACTAGGACAGTTGAATTTTGGGCAGTAGATTTTACTGCAGTACTTGCATTTGGTTTCATTGCTTTTAAAATTAAATATTTATAAATCTGTTTGTTAGAGGGGCATTGCACTGCCTTATCTCTATTACAAATATACGAAAAATATCGCTGAATACAAACTCAATTATCTGATATATAGCGTTATATATGGTTGGCTGGAGTTTAGGCAATACTACAACAACACTCATAACTTTCACCGCTAGAAAAATATTTTTCTACTTCCAAAGTCCAAAAACTGAAAACACTCACACTAACAGCTTCTAATATGATCGATTGTGTTAAAAAGTGTTTTTGCAAGTTAAATAAACACTTATTCTCAACTTTGAGAATATAAACCTCTATATATCAAAAGTCTAATAGGGGTTAAAGGGGAGATTTTCCCATTTACTTCTCGAAGAGCCACGCACAGCCCTGAAACCAAATTTGCGGAGCAGAAAATGAAATTTGCCTTATATGCCATAGGGTCAGCACCCTCCCTCATAAGAATCGCAGGTGTGAGCCTCCTGAGGCATATCGCACCTGTGATACCATATTAAAAAGAGAAGAACAGCCGATGGAATCGTACTGTTCTTCAAAATTGTGCGGAAAATGAGAGAATCTGCGGTAAATGTGCGGTTATTATCTTACACCAAGGAAAATGACACCTCCATCACCTTGATATGGTTCGGTGTAGTAGAAATTCATACCGATAAAGAGAGTGTCCCATGCATCAGTGATATGTGTCTTCTCTTCGTCTGGGTTGTTGGGTGAGTCCGGGATGGCTTCGGCCGTTTTATCCTTCTCGAAACCATTCTTACCAATGCGGATGCCAGCTTGTTCCATGGCTATCTTGAGGTATTCATTGTTATATAAGTTGAACAATGGGAACAATAGACCTGGTGTACCTTTCATTGCTTTATCAATATTCTGATGACGAAATTCGTATGGAGGCTGTTGACCAATAAACACTGGAGTAATATTCCACCCATGTTCGGTAAACTTTTTCTCTATAGTATCTGCATAGCTGTCATCACTTGTGGCAGTAGTCCATGTAAATGTATGGTCAAAGTAGAATATAACTTCATGATTAGGCTTGAGTGCATAATACTTACAAACTAGATCCACCAACTCAGGCAACTTGCTAGGAGTCTTAACAAAGAAGCTACGTAATGTTTTCATCTGCCCATCTACGCGTTGTCCTATTGTACACGAACATATTGCAGCATTAGCATCGAAAGCAATGTGAATAGGCTCATACATTTGTAAATCGTAATCAGTCAAGCATGACTCACTAGGTTTACTTTTAGAATTGAAATCTACAAAGTCAGCACCAGTAGGATCATCAGGTACATAGAAATGAATCTCATCATTCAAAGCAGAATAGAATCCATTTTGTACACGTAATAACCTTTCATTTAAGAAGGCTGTGCGGAAGATGAGAGGAGGACTCTCTCGATACATTTGCCAGATATAATCTTCGCCAACTACTTCGAGGTTATCAAATATATCATATTCTCCATAGTAAACGGTATATTCACGTTTTTTCCCTGGTTGTGGCAGTACTGGTTTCTGGAAGCGTCGAGCAAGGTTAAGATCATTCCTTAGCTTAGTAATATGATGATGAACATATTGATTGCGATCAGGTAGTGATTCATATTTCTTTACTTCTCTAAAAAGATTGCGGATATAATTAATGTGTGCCAGATTCATCTTTTCTCGCTCATCAAGTAACCAACGTCCTTTCTTGGATGTTGGCATATCTGAAGAATAGAATGTTGAGTGGTGAAACTCACTATAACCGAAATCTTGATTGTTACCTCTATTAGCTGGATTTACTTCTTCTTTTATTTTTGAGTAGTCTAGAAATTTTGCTTCTGGCCCTATAGTCCAGTCTAATGACATAGAGTTAGCAGACATACCATTAGCAAAAGATAATATAACTAATATAGTTCCATTCCAAAAATGAATACAATTCCCCCAGGCATCGCGTAAAGGTTCACGTTTTGGTTTTTTAAAGCCTGCAGAAGCTGGAGCTTTACGGCCGACATAGTAGTGAACACCTTGGATATACCCCCATTCAGCCAAAGCGTGGCAAATAGCTGGCAAAGTGTTACCCCATGCTTTAGCATAAGATGGAGAGATGAGCGCCCCCGTTGAACCAGGCATTGCCCATACACATTGCAATATTCGTCGAGCATCGAGTCCTTCAGACTTACCAGTGCCTCGAGAAGCCACATGTCGCTCATCATGAGCACTGATCACCATTGCATCACGTTGCATTTTGTTAAAGAACTTGAGTACTCTATTTTCAGTTGCTAGCAACTTGTCAACTGTAAGAAAGCTACTGGTATCAATCATATCATTCTATAATATCAGCATCAGTGAACTCAGAACCTTTAGCCTTTGAGTTAAACAGCAATCTCATCTCTTTTCGTTTAGACTCCAACTCGGAAGGAGTATATTCTTTAAAATCATCACCGAGAATAGATACATCATCTGTAGGTTCGAATGATGGTGGTAGCATCTGGCTCCAATCATAAGTATCATCTTCCTTATCTGCCCTGGTATATTTACCTATTTTATCACTATTAGCCGCTATTCCTTTGGCATCTTTTTGAGCTTCAGCAATCCGGATCCCTTTTTTTGAGGCCTCAATAATTATGTAACGATACCAATTCTTTCCTGCCAACTGAATATTACCACAGATTCGAGTTACAGATGCTAGGTCACGATAGGCAGTAGATTGAGATACAGGATCACAAGCTCCCCCACAACCATTCATTAAGAATTCAACTAATAAACGGTCTTCTAGCATGGGATTATCTAAAAGCTTCGATACACATAGCATAGTTCTATTTTTACGTTGTATTTCAATTGGAGAAAAGTTTTTTAACTCATCTGAAGACTTAAATAAATTACTAGCTATTTTCTTAAATGCTCTATCCTTAGCGCTCATATTCTATATTTCTTGCTCTGTTATAAACTTTATAGCCAAAGGCTCAGCTGCAGGAGAACCTGCTTTGGCTAACTTGACTACAGTTTTTCGCAATTCCAGCTTGGTGGTCAATCGCCCTCGTTGATAGGCTGTATATACTGCTGTAGATTTATGATTCTTACATTGATCAATAAATCGTGGTCGTTTCTCTACTTCTATATTCATAAGTATTGCAATTTCGGAGGCAGGCATTAAAGCAGCTGCCATCTCTTCCAGTTGTTCTAATTCTTCTTTATTTAATTTCATACAAATGGTATGCTATCGTTTGCATATACATTTTCAAAGGCATCTTTGAAATATTGGTACTGAATATCGTTAGTGAAAATAAAGCCAGCCTCGTATCTAGGATTATTATTCATATTAGCGCTACCAACAACACCCACTATTTTAGATTCATTCTCTACCAACATCACTTTCATGTGAGTACTGGAGAGTCGGATATCAGGAGTGATATTGTTTGCAAACAAGAGTATATCTAGCTTGTGACGCTTCACATTCAGATCGAGCAGAAGATGCAGAGCTGAGATCTCTTTTCTTTCCATCATGAAAAATAGTGGTCTGAGACTATCTTCACTAATATTGAATGTAGCTATCCTAACTACAGCATTGCTGATATGTGATAACAAAATGGGCAATAACTCATGTATTGCCCATTTTCCTTTATGCACATAGGGAATTGTCTGGTTGGGCTTTAGTCCATCCGCAAACAATTCATCAATATCACTTAGCGTCATTCACTAGGCTTTCCAATTCATCCAATTCGACTTGATATTTTTCAGCTCTTCTTTGGGCTGAGGCGGCAATATTAGGACTCTTGCTAGTATCAGCAGATTTTTGAGAGCGTTTGATGTTCTCTTTCAATCGCTCGATACGTTTAGCAACTTGCACACCTTTCACGATAGGATCATCGGAGTATTCTATCTCTTTTGCCTCTACTAGTACAGACTCTTTCCCCTCAAGGAAGTCATCAACTTCATCCCATAGCGTACGACGTTCATCATCCAGTAGGCACAACTCCTCTGCTTTATCCTTACGCTCATCATCCGTAAGTGTCTCCACACTCATTTCAGTATGCAAAACAGCCATTAATGGAACGATAGCCTTGATACGAGTACGTTTTTCTTGAATTTTGGAAGGTAGATCAGAATCGGATAAAACTTTCAGCCCTTTTCCCTCAAGCTCTGCTTTCAGGGCTTCGATCTCTTCAGCAGCAGCCGAATATTGCAATTGCAATTCATCTTTATCGTACTCTAAGTCATCGATTTCAGACTGTTTATCTTCCAAATCAGTGTTCAATTCTTCAACTTCAATAGTCAATGAATCAATTGCTTTCTGCTTATCAATTATTTGAGCACCAAGAGCCTTAATTTTCTCTTCATCTTTAGTTTCTCCTTTCTCTAAAGCTTCAATTTCAGATTCGAGCCCTTGAATATCTTTTTTTTCAGTATCAATTGCTTTATTCTTAGCCCCGATATCAGAATTTAGTCGTTCTATCTTTTGTGGACCATAGGTAACAGTATTTAAATTCTTACCTGTTTTTTCTATTTGTTCCTGGAGTGCTACAATTTTTCGTACCTGAACAGAAGTAGAAGGTTTGGCTTTAGCCAATAATGCAACAAACAATTCAGGATTCTTTTTCATTGCATACTTCACTTTCGACAGCTGATCACTCATCATATTCAGTTTCATGGAGAAAGGTTTTTTGTCTGACTCTTGAACATTGTTGAAGTACGTCCCATACTGTTTGACCATCTCAGGGCGTGCTAAAGCATTGAATAAGGCTAAACCCGAAGCGTAATCACGTTTCGGGTTCTTAAGCCAATTATGTAATTCTTTTTGCATAATTTACTTTTATTAGTGTTACTCTCCCTCTCCTGTTCCTTCTTCATCCGACTCATCCATCAATGCGTCAAAATCAATTGGAGTTTCCAACTTAATGTAGGGAGCAATGCTGTCAGCTGTTACATTGAAAGTCGTTCCTTTACGATCTGTACGGGCTTGACCTCCTGCATACGATGGAGCAATGGATGCTAACATACCCGGTTGACCAATAAGAATCTGATCACCATTGAAATCTTCAATGATAACATAACAAGGTGTGTTAGCCACCTGACGAGCGTGAGCAGATGTTTTAGTCAGCGAACCAGGGAAAAAGTAAGTAGAAGTAATAGCAAAGCTTTTACCACCATCTTCACCCTGACTTTCGGCATTGTAGCCCACTGTTTTATCAGTAGCTTCTACAATAGTCGGTTTTTGACTTACATCTTTGAATACAAAAGCACCTGTTGCTGTAGCCAAGTCTTCAGACTCAACCACATCAGCTTTGGCTATCAATTGCGGAGCTGTTTTCACAATACAAGCAGGGATAATAGCCACACGCGAAGTGTGGCCTCCCATATTTTCTTCACCACATGGCCAGATCAACGGCTCAAGAGGTAGATTTTTGTTTTTTGTCATATTTTATTCTTTTACAGGTTATAATTACTCTTCAGGTTCTTCCACCGCTAGTTTGTAGTCTCCAGCTAAAGCCAAATTGTCTTTATTTAGCTGATCATTCATTCTGAATAACTTAGGATGGATGTCATTGATACGAGTATCATATCCAGCTTGCATCCAAAATTGAACATCATTAGGATCACGCCCAATTTGTCTTACCTGAATAAATGTTCCATCATCAGATTTCATTACGCCGGCATCGAGAAGACCTGGTTTTGTCAACATCAGCTGATCACCATATCCGTAAGCTTCATCTTGGAGAAGTTCCAAGTTTCTCGCTCCTGTGTCACTTCTTAAGTGCTCCAGAAAACGATCAATAGTTGGGTACTCTTGATATCTGAGTTTGCGTTTCAAAGCCTCACGTGCTGTAGAAATAGGATTGTCAGCAGCTCTTAGTTCCACGATGCCTTTAAGTAACAATGGATTTGAACCTTTAATAAAAGCAACCAATTTATCATACGCTTCATAATCTGTATCAGAAGCAGGAGCATTGAAAGCACCGGTTTCCACTAAGTTTCCTTTAGCCTTGTCAATCTCCCCGGCTATCTTTAGCAAATTGAGTTTGTAGTTGAAACCATTAAATGCCGTAATTGGGCTTTTAATAGCTTCATCACGTTGAGCAAAGAATAGACTAAACGCTACATCTTCTCCATGTGCTTTCGTTAAGTCTTGGAGGATCATAAACTCAAGAGGATGTTTCTTTTGTTTGTTGTCTAATATCTCACCCTGATTAGAGATCACTTTTTTCTCCTTATAGTTAGTGATATTGTCAAACTCTTCCGCATAAGTCAATTCAGGTTGTAGAGTAGCCTCAAAGAATTTCATCAACTCTTTATACTCTATATCATTGAATGTCATACCTGAAGCATAAGGAGCAAGTATTCCTGCTCTACGTCTTTTGGAGACAAGAACATCCTTTCCTTGTACATCAATAATGTTGATCTTGAGGTTCTTGATTGTCTCATTCAAGTAATAGAAAGGCAATTCTCTCAATACATTATTATACTTTACTGCATCTCTGGACAAGCCATCGATGGTTACCATTCTTTTCTTAGCCATATCTTTGCTTTTATATAATTCCTTGTTCTTTGCACTCAGCTAGAATAGCCAAAGTGTCGCCTACATTTTTATCAGCAAAGTCACTGATATCAGTTGTCTTTGCATCTGCTTCTTTCCCTGCAACAATCTCTGCAGAGTCAGCACCAGGGCCCGCCAGCAGATTTGCATTTTCTGTCTCCAATTCTTTCACTCTTTCTTGAGCAGTTGTCAAATCAGACTGTGCCTTTTCGAGAGATGTTTTTAGACCAGCTACATCAACAGAAGATTCTTCAGTTGATTGTGTGATCATTTCTTTTACAATATCAGCAGTGATGTCCTCTTGTTTCAGTTCACTGTTTAAACCAAGAATAGCAGATACTACATCTTTGTAATTATCTGCTGATTGCTTTAGTGCTGTATATTCACTATTACTTAATACTTTAGGCATTTTACATATATTTAGGTGTTAAAATAATTCAGTACATTGTCGAATGAGTCGATACCATCTATCAAGCCAAGTTTTTGAGCCTCATGAGCAAAATAGACTTTACCTGTTCCCCATTCTTTGCGGTCAGCTGTGAGCTTGCCATCTCGAGAGGTTTCAATAAGCTCCAAGAAAGCATCATTGTAAACATTAACTATTTGCTTCAATGGCTCTGTATTGCCTTTTAAGGCTTCATAGTACTCACTGTTTTTATCTTTTGATGCATCAGCATATACCTCTATAAGGTTTATACCCATTTTTTCAAATTGTTTTGAAAAGTCAGCTATTGTCAAGTAAGTACCAATGGATCCTACTCGAGCCAATTTACTATTAGCAACAATCATATCACAAGCTGCTAAGTTTCCCATACCTGCCGAACAGCTCGTATCATCCACAAAACCAATGATAGGCTTCGAAAATTTAGAAACGGCTTCATGGAACAAACGCATTGCTCCACCTTCACCACCTCCAGTCTCTTGCTTGAGTACCACACCTTTTATATTAGAACTAGCATCACAACGAGCCAAGATGTTTGCTTTGGTAGCCATTCCTGCAGGACCACAATATTGATCGTGCTTAGTGATTGCCCCACTTATACTAATTACAGCTATAGAATTTTCGGGAGCCTCCTCCGGAGAATTCCATCTGCCGTAATCTGAAACATGGAAAAGCCCAGATTGCATTGTAGCAAACTGGACTCCACTGTTAACATTTAAACTATCAGTATTGGGAACAGAATTTCTAGGGCTTTCACCCTTCAGGAAAGCAGCAACTAATGGAAGATAGTTTATAGCGTGGCTATATTCCATCATCCAAATAGAGTTCAATATATTATGTTTAAGAAGCATTGCAATATGTTTTATATTGCAATGATAATTCTATATATATAGTCTCTAAAGGACTTTAAATTGTTAAAATAGGAGGTTCAATCAGTTGTTTTCCCTGAAATTCTAACTGCCACCCTGCGAAACCAGACGCCGAAGATGGCGTAAGAGGTGAAAGAGTTGCAAGCAATGGATACTCATCAGTTCCTGCTACTCTCCATAATCCATCTCTATCGGCATATCTGAGTAATATATATGGAGAAACTCTTAGAATAGGAATATATGGATCGGATTTCAATAGATTGATTGTTCCTGATATATCATAGATGAGCCCAGCGTCTGGTCTATTCCCTTTTATTATTATTTTTATGCTATCAGGTTGAACCGTTAATACTTTCCATTCTGCATCTTTGAGTAATTGAACCTTACAAGTATCATTTACAATCTTAAAAGAAGTCACTTCTTTAGAAAAAACGAAAGCTGCAGAAATAAATCCGCCCATATTGTCCATGTTATCTAAATATTCGTTGCTTTTATCCATCTTAATGTGTTTGTTATTAAATGTTTAGCCATTTATATTCCGAAAATATTCCATTTTACCCACAAAAAAAGGACAAAACAGTACACTTGCTGGACTAAATAAATTAAGAAAAACTAGAGTCCTTCTTAGCGTATCGTCTTATAGTTCTGGTACGCTTCAATACATTTACTCGATATCGATAATAATCTTTGATTAATGCATCTGCAGTAATTGATTCTATTTGATATCTACAAATAAATTCGTGTGCTGTATCTAAATACGTTTGTCCTATCCGATGTTTTTCCTCATCATACTTAGCACGTAACTCAGCGTAAAATATATCTTCGATTCTACGTTCTAAAATTTTCTCACTACGCTCCCCAAGATAATTGTAGTCTCTAGGATTTTTTCCTTCAGCTCTTTTAGGTAAAAAAATTTCTACATTTCCTTCGTCAATAGGGCTGTCATCTGGACGCTTAACCATCAAATCCCAGAGAGTATGATAAATATCTAGTCTGTCATCAAATCGGATACATTCTCTACTGGGATCATAAAACTTTCCATAGAGATATTCTGCTAAGTGAGGTTTAATATTGATTTTAGTGGTGACCATTTTTAAAATTTAGTTAAGTGTTAACATTCAAACTCTTATCTCGTATCTAAGATACTTGTTTTTCGTAAAAAACACAAGCAAAACTCCTGCAGGAAAATAACCGACCTTCCATATATTACAATAAAATTCGTGCATTAGTTCCACTTCAATACAAACCAAGCCTTAACTATCTGTTTGTGTGTCATTTGAACTATGCACGAATTATGTTTGAAATGGAGAATTTAAATAGTGCGTGGTACAAAACATGCAAAATAATGATGTTTGTGCCAAAAGTGCGAATTCGTGCAAAATTCGTGCATCGATATTTGTTTAAAAATCAAACTCTTATATTTTAAAAAATAAGTCATGCACGAAAGCACGAATTTTTCTTATTTTTATTGAAGGTCTTTTAAAAAAGAAAGAAAATATAATAAATAAAGAATATAGAGGCTCTTCTTTACAATTTGTAAGTGTTTTCTCCAGTACTGGGAGAAGTATCTAACAGCAGCCGTTTCTTTTTGCTACATTTTTTAGCCAATTCGGTACTGTTGTACTCCATTTTTTTTCACACAAATAAGGGGGGGGAGGGGGAAATCAATAATAAGAAGATATATAAGCGGTGTTCGTACATAAATACAACCGTTCGAAGTCTCCAGCAAAGCTGTCGAGTTCTCTCTTATGTATTTACTTCCTCACTAATAAAAAAGCCAGCATCACGCTGGCTCTAATCACTCAAAATATGCTTCACATATAAACTCAAACTCTCTCTGAAGGCGAGGTGTACCAAGAATGACGGCAATGCCTCGAGCTGCTAATTCATATAGTCGCTGTTGTGTTATAGGACTCTCTCTAAAGTTGAAGTTATCTGCAATTATAAAATATGCCCGGGATAGATCATAATCATCAATAGTCGTCTTGATAAGTTTACCTGCATCCGATTGTGTTCTGGCGAATCCAAGATCTACTATAATCTTTCGGAGAATCCTAGCTCTTTGGTCTGCATCTGGATGCACTGCTACTATCAGCTTGTTCTGTTTCATGTTACATACTGTAATATACGTAGTATAGTCCATATACCCACAGATCAGCATACCACAATTTGAACTCTCTAGTTGTCAAATGGGACTTTGCTCCTTCTTGGAAGGGACTTGACACTTCGGTTTTCATATTTCTCCTTTAACTAATGTTAGATCCAGAATTACAGAATCTCCCATTCTTATCCAAAGTCCACCCCCATGCATGGTTGAGTGGTCATAAGTGATCTGTACTCGACCTTTATTATCCTTATACACTTTGTATGTGGAATCAAACGTTTCAGGAATAAGGTATAGTTTGTCCTCGGAGATAAGAGTATCATCAAACTTGCTAAGGCTCTCTTGTAGCATTTTTTCAAGTTTGTTTTTAGGACTCAAAAAACGCTTAGAAATTAAGTATCTTTTTGAGTCAGCACTCTGTGCGTGAATTAGCGGTGTGCTATTCTTGTACTTCTCCAGTTCATCTCTATCTATAAAAAAGCACATTTTCATATACTTATTATCCATTCCTGCGAGTTGGAGATTGGCATCATCTAGAAATCTAGGTTCTACTCCAAAAGATACAATTCCTCCTCGAGGATCTTTCTTTGCATTTACCAGTGCAATTGACATTGCTACTCCTTTGTTGTCATCTTGAGCCATATTCATAATGGCTTGTAGTAATTCATTCTTACCCATATCTTTTTAGTTGGTTATTATCATTCCGTAAATTTGCGGTGTACATTTAAAAGCTGTAGAAACAGCCGACTTGATCATCCCATATTATTTTCTCCTTGTGGATCTCTTCGTAGTCCATAGCTAGAAGGTTGAGCGGAATATTCTTCTCCGAGGATGTGAATGTCGCATTGTTCTCTTCGATGTAAGCATCCATGTCCAGAATCATTGGAGCTAGTAGTTCTCTGACCTCTGTACAATCAGTCGCCTCCAGAGAAAGGATTGTGCCGTTTCTGTAGTATTCAGTCTCACACAGCAAATTTGCGTCATGCAGTTTGTCCAGGATGTCAATTGTTTCAAAATCCTTGTTGTAGTATAGTGCTGAATAGAATTTCTTTCTTCCCATTTCTATTTTAGTTTAATGTTTTTCTACTTTATTCGTTATATAATCATAAAGAGCTCGAGCATGATTACATCTTTTAATCAATGAATCATCGGGATATCCATCCCATAAATCATAAATTTCTTGTCCTACAAAGTGTGAGATAGCATCATTTGTTCTTTGGTCAGTTCTTGATAAAAACAGCTCATAGCTACCTTCCAAAGATGCTTCCTGTTTATCCTTACTATCCCAGTGCCAGTCAGCTCCAATCTTTCCTGCAGTAATCCATTTTTTAGCTTCAGTAAGTTCCTCAGTTTTCACTTTGTGATACCTAGCTGCCATTTTTTTAGTTTTTGCATCCATAATTTTGGTCTTTAAAAGTTATTATATTTAGTCATCGTATTCGTGATCTTCATCTGCTCCAGTATTAGCCTCAAATGGTAGAGCTGGCTGTTCTGGTTCATCTTTATAAAAGTTCTCATCTCCAATAGTAAAATACTCCAGTCCACCTTCTTTGTGATCTATTATCGGATTCTGGTCTTTATCGTAGAATAGTGGCTCTCCAGTTACTTTGTCGTATCGATGTGGGTTAAACTTGTAACCTTTATAATTACAGTAGATTAGCAGTTTCTTTTTAAAGGCAGTTGCAGAATAGAACTGTAACTCTTTACCTGTCAGAGTAAGTTTAAAGTTGTCGTACACATCTTTTCGAACTAATTTCGTATTCATATGTGCTGCCTTGGAGAAATACTCATCAGCCCATTGTTCCATCTGAGTACCCATCATTTGACGTTGTTGTCTAGCCTCTAGTCTCTCTCCTGGAGCTTGCACTACTCCATATCGTAAATAGAGCTGTATGCACTCAGCCATGAGGTTGTAAAGTAGATTCCATTGGCCCCAATCCC
This sequence comes from uncultured Dysgonomonas sp., assembly GCA_937995835.1. Classification (GTDB taxonomy): domain Bacteria; phylum Bacteroidota; class Bacteroidia; order Bacteroidales; family Dysgonomonadaceae; genus Dysgonomonas. Next base: position 29,471 of record CALKIV010000081.1, read on the forward strand.
ATTCGTCAAAAAACAAGCATCCAAAGTCATCCAAAGGTTTATGTTTGTCGTTGTAGAAGTCAGAGAAAGCAATCAGCCATTGTCTATCTCTGAAGGAACTTCCTTCTCCGTTGAGAGCGTGATTGGATGTGATATATATTTTGGGTGATCGAGAGAATGGGAATGTTTTTCTTCCTTCTCCTTTGTAGTTGACAGCCCAGTCTCCAGTGATACATGCAAATAAGAATTCTAGAGAGAAGTTTACCTTCACGTCATCCAGGAATACTACTCTTGTTTTTTCTTCTAACTCAGTCCATAAGAACTGATCTTTATCCATCCCTTCTTGCTTACCATTGATATAAACTGTTGGCAGGAGCTGCTTGAACATTTCTCCGATGATAGATTTTCCAGAACGTCCGTTGGAGCTTCCGATATCCGATAACTTTCCATCCATTGCTACTACAGCTCGAGATACGTTTCTGTCTTTGCTAGACATCAGCATGTATCCGATGGCACATAGCTTAGAGAGAAGATGTACATTGTTCTCCTGGATCTCGATAGGAGATATTGTTAGATCTGCATTGCTATCCTCATTGGCTGTTTTTAATGCTTTCTCTTTCCTCCAGGTGAAGTTGGAGGTATTGATTAAGAATTGGAGCATGTGGCATGCTTTACCTTCAGCTGAAAGTTGGTAATCAAAGTTTCCTTTTTCGTCCTTGGTAACTTTTATAAGATTTTCTTCCAGTCTTTTGGCTGAAAAATCTTTCACATGATCGCTCCAGATGTAGTGTGATATCTGAGTGTAATCCACTATTTCCACTCCATCGATGGTAATCTTCCAGCATAGATCCTTGAAGTAAAACAGTTGAGCGTCACGTGTAGGAGTTTCAAATACTGGAGTATGGTATTCCAATCTTGATAGTTTATCTGGACCAAGGTACTGTGTTCCTCCTCGGTATAACATCTCGAGTACCTCTTCATCTTTCAGCGACTTGGTAAAGTCATCTACAAAGTCTCTAGCCTCAAATGGTTGTATTTCTCTTACTGTAGGAGGAGTCATGTGAATAAGGATTGGATGATTTTCCGTTTTCCAATATCTAGCAAATCCTCTTCGCTCTAGGAATCGCATACAAGGCACATATCTAAATTCGTAGGACTCTCCAGTCTTTTCTCCTTTGGCATTTACTTTTTCGTTGACTCTCCAGTATTGTTCGTCTGGCTCGATGGGACGTGTGCTTACAAGTTCTCCGTGTTCATCAATACGCCAAGACAATTTCCCTATTTTGAATTCAGGAAGCTCTTTTAATTTATCTTTATGTTTTTCAGCAAATGCTTGAGGACTCTGTAGTGACCACAATTCTCGGAGAGCCAGATCTCCCATCAGTGTGATTTTATATAGCTGAATGTATTCTCCATCCAGGTTGTACTTATTGATCAGCGTATCGATATCCTCCTTCAGTAAGTCTGGATCTTCTTTTAGTGTATTGGTCAGTAGATCATCTATTCCTTTGTCCTTTGCTTCATTTTCTCGGATGTGTCCGATATAAATATCAAGCGATATTCCTCTATTTTTCAGTGTCTCAACATACTTTTTGAAGTTGCGAGCTGCATACATGAAGTTTTGAGGACGTTGTTGAGCATTATCATTGATGCCAATATTGGAGGAGATATCGTTCCAGTCTGCATCAAAAAGTAGCACAATTTCTCTAATCTCACACTTTTGTACAAGTTTGACTAGATCCTGTGGCACTTCTCCTTTGTAGGCAAAATTTTGTATTCCAGAAATACCCACCGATGGGATGCCGTGTTTACAAGCCTTTTCTGCTTTTTTCTCTCCTTCCTGGATGAATATTCGATCGAGCTTCGTTCCATTCTTGTACAGCTCTCTAATCTTGTGAGGAATGTATAAAGCAGTACCAGCTCCAGATGGAGTCCTGTATTTTATTGGACGCTTCGTTTTACTGTCTAGATGTTCGTCTGGGAATTGATAGCGAACTCTGGCATAGCATTTTACTGAGCGTCTTTTCCTGTTGTCTTTAACTTCATATTTAACAGGGTTTCCTTCCAGGTCGAAATACTCGATTACAACATCATCGACATCTTTATCGATGTCGCCAGAGTAGGTCAGTGTTCCAGTTCTGAAGACTGGAGACTGAATGACTGTTTTATTTTCGTCTTTGGTTTTAATCTCGAAAGCGATATCCTTTTCAGTCAGACCAGATTCAGATAAAAACCGATCGAGATAAGATCCTTTGCCTTTTTTCCTTCCTTTGGTAGCAGGAACTACTTTCGGAGCTGGAGCTTCATCGATGATCACTATATTTAGAACTTCAGCGACTTGTCTTAAGCACGATCCATAATCAATTCCTTGTCTGTATAAAAAATCAACTCCAGATTTTCCACTACAATTACTACATTTTGTACATCCAAACACTTGCTTACTTGGAGTAACTAATAAGCCATTGTCAGCCTTACAAACTGGACACTGACCTTTGAATGTAGTTCCTGGCTTATTGGCTGGCACTAAAGATATATAGTGACTTATAACCTCATAGAGCTTATCCTTAGATGCGTCCTTTATTCGTCTTTCGTTACTGGGTGTAATGTATGTCATTTCTTATCTTTAGTTTCTAGTTGGTCTAAAAAATTAGTTTGCACACTTGTTCCACTTCCTCTCAGATCGTATGCTTCGTGGAGAGTTAAGTCCAGATGGAGAGCAATGTTTCTAAACTCTTCCTCTGTCATTCTATCCTCTCCTCTGTATAATGTCCACCATCGCTGTTGTGAGATATTCGTTGCTTTGTAGAATTCTCTGGTTGGTTTGAAATATTGAGGATTTCGGAAAACAGTTTTAATTATTTTGTATGCCAAACTTGGGTTCTTTTCATCAATTATAAAAAGACCATTTCGATGTATAACTTGGTTGAGATTGTAGGGTGTGGTTTCATACTTCTCTGCGATTTCCTCCAGACTCAATCCATCCCGAACCAGTTGCTGTATCTCCTGCAGTTTTACTGTCCACTTTTTGTGACCTCCATTTTCTTCCATGTCTATCTTCATTTAGTCTCTTTATTGTTTGCTCTACGCTTTCTTCATATCGGTGGATGGAGCTGCAGTTTATTCCAAATGCATAGTCCACTTCTCTACGCTCCGATATGTACATCGATGCGATTTTTACGAACTTTATTCTATTCTCTGGACGTATCCTTTTTAAGTAGTAGGTAGTTCCAGGCTCTATCGAGTTTAGGATTTTGTATACTGTATTGATATAGGCTGAAAAGGTTGGATCATTCTTTATCAGTTCAATGATCTCCTCCCAATTCTTTAGTCTATGTTCACACAGTGTACAAGGCATTATCCATCACTTAAATGAGTTTATAATCTCTAGTTTCTCTATATCAGAAACCAGTCCTATCTTGTTTTTAACCACACACCGCAAAAATGCGGTATCTAAATGTTCTAGTTTCCCTGTATGAGGATTGGTCACAACCCACATCATTAGATTTTCTGCTTTGGCATTGCCAATTACCACTGGGATTTCTGCTTGTTTGACCTCGAGTCCTGCAGACTCAAAGAAGGATTTAGCTTCAGCAAGTGAAAAATTGAGAGTTACTGGTATCATAATTATTAACCTTTCAAATAGTAGTTCGAAGAACTGAAAACTCGAACCCCTTTTTTAGGGAATGGAATAGTTTCAAGTCTCTTCACATTCAAATCAATATTAGTATCCATGAGGAAGAAGCTCATCCCTGTGCCTTTCTTTTTTAAGTTGTCATTTCTCTTTTTCATGTTCATTTTCTTTAGTTGGTTTACACTCCGGGAGGGTTTCTAATAGTTTTCCATCCCTTAAATATTTCTTACTGTAGGTTAATCCTTGTTTGCCATGCAATCGCAGGGGGTTGCACTTGGAGCATTGACTAATCTTATATACCTCATGTGGAAAGTCATCCACTGACATAGCATCTTCAACCCATCGATGTCGTTTACTTGGTTTCTTCATAAGACATTAGCATTTTCGGACAAAGACCAATTATCTGTATCACACTTGAAGCAATATGAGCTTTCAGGATGAGATTCTCCAGAAGTAGCACCACATGTCAGACATACATAGTTCTCATTGATATAGGGTGTAAGCCCATTATTACGTTCAGCAATCAAAGCAAGCCTCATCCCTAGTAGCAGTTTGTTATATGGTAATTCAGACTTATAAAAATGCTTTCTTGTACCTATCTCTTTTATAAATAATTTATCATCAATTGCATTTTTTCGTAATTCTTCAATAGAATAACTTTTATCACTTATTTCTTTATTTTTCTTCCTGATCATGCTGATATCGTATTATGATTATAAAAATTATTTAGTGGTATTGCTCGTTCTCTTCTCCTGGATCGTAATCTCGAGCGAGTAACCAGAGAGGATTGAGCTTGTATATTTCTAGTATTATTTCTCCTCATATTGATTTCTCCAAAGGAGTAGTGAAGACACACAACAAGTCCGATAATAGAGAGAACCTCTTTTTTCTTTTCATTGATTTCCTTTGCCATGTCAAATGTTACTGCATAGTACCACATGATATATTCTGCCAGATTACTAGCTCCTATTTTGGCATATACATTTTTGACAGTTGTTTCTACTGTGTATATGCTTAGATGGAACTTAGCAGCTATCATTTTTTTACTAGCACCAAAAGCTAATGGCTCAGTAAGCTCAAACTCCCTTTCGGAAATATTATCCTTAATCATTGGATAAAACTTCTTTAGCCTCTGGGACTATGCTTTTGATACTTGCAACTAGTTTTGTAGCTGCTTGCCACACATCGATGTACTGACCAGTTAGCTCATCTTCAGATTTAACTTCAAACGTCCTATTGACTGTAGATCTTGAAGCTCCAGTGATTATTTCCAACTCTTTAAACTTTCGTCTAGAGGTTAGAAAATTCTTAAGTCCATCCCTGGTTGTGATAAAGTCTTCCATTTTACCCAATTTTTTGTATTGTTTATTGTATCTTTCGCTGTTACTTTTGTCTCATTGGTGCATCATTGACGTTTCTTTGATGTTTCAATAATAACTAATGCAAACATATCAACGATTATTGATATATGAAAGAAAAAAACGAAGAAATATCAGATATTCTTGATAGAATATTTCAACTTATTGACATTAAGGGATATAACAGTCTAAGGGATTTCTCTATAAATGCCTTAGGATACGATAATTCTGAAAAAATAAATAGGTATAAGAAGTCAGGGACACCTCCATCCATAGATATAATCCTTGATATATCAAGAATGTTTGACGACGTAAGCTTAGACTGGTTGATTTCTGGGAGGGGAGAGATATTACGAGCTTCTAATATAGTTCAAGGTGAACGTAATGCTGTTGGAAATAATAAAGGCACAATAACTGGACACAACGTTGGAGACAATTCAATCAATATTGCTGCCCCAAGCACAGGTAAACAAAAAATTATTCATCCAGACCGAACGGTAGAGATAGAACAATCTGCACAAGATGACTCATCTCTCGTGGAATTGCAAGATGCCTATAAACTAGCTCTTACCACAATTGAGAATCAAAATCGCGAAATCACGTCATTGAAAGATAGAGTAATGGATCTCCAAAACAAACTAATTGACAAACTGGAGAAGGATAAATAAAAAGCTATTCAAAATTAATTACAATATAGCTCATTTGAATGTTGGTTATTTAATTTAATAGTATCAAATGAATGTAGATGCACAAATACAAATACGACAACGCATAGAACAATTGATGGAGGAACTCGATATCTCCTCCAGAGCTTCATTTGCAGATGAGATAGGTATAAACAGATCAAACTTCTACCAATCGATGAAGGGGGAGGAGAGAACAATTGGAGAAACGATAATAAATAAAATAGCACTCACATACGGAGTCAGTAGAGAATGGCTAATGACCGGTATAGGAGAAATGTACAACAGTATGGAAAGTAAAAAGATGAAAGAGCTTCTAGGAAGTTACACTAAGTTGGTCGATGCTCATGTTATTTTAGTCAAAAACAGCGAAACGCTAACTAATACAAATAAGGAATTGGTGGATCAAAACAAAGTCCTTTTCGCTGAAAATAAAGATTTGAGAGACTCTCTTGAAAGATTAATGAAAGAATTAAAATAGGAACATTTTTTTGCTTTGTCCCGGGACGTAATTGGGACGAACGATGTAAAAATCGACTTAAAAGACTATTAATAATCAGGTGGTTACATTTCCGTTTTTGATGAAATAAGATCCAGCCTCCGCAACTAAACAAGAAAAGCAATCTCATTTGAGGTTGCTTTTCTTGTTTAGTGTAAGTTGTTTGTGTGAATGCTAGCCATGTTTGAAGAAAAATATTTCTAGTTTCTGTTATGTCATGGGATGAGTGAGCCTCTTTAGTTTGTGACTGTTTATTGCATTCTTATAGTGTGAAATATTTCTTTAATTTAGCTTGTTCTGTTTGGCTGTTCTTCTTCCTAGAAAAACAAGACTTAAATATTGGCTTTTTGAGGCAAAATAGTATGCTGTTAGAGGGAGAAGTGTTGCTGCCATTAGTCTTGCGGGTTCCGGTATTCTAAAGTAGTCTAGAAGGATAAATTGTATGGGTTGATGAAGATACATGATAAACATAGAGGCTATTCCTATTTGTTTTAAATAATGGGCAAGTCTGGTTGTTATAGAGATCGTTTTAGACAAGATGATCAAGGAGTGTATTAAGATGACACCGGATGCAAAAGATAGAAATGGTATGCCGTATTGCGCAAATTTTAGATCTACGATTGTGTTAGAGTTGGTATAGTAAAATAGTATGAGTACTGTTAAAAGGAGTATGGCTGTAATGAGGTATTTCTTGAAGCTCTCAGGGATAGTATATCTTTTGTATAAATGGCCACAGTAGTAAAAAGGTAAGCTATAGAAAACGATATTGGCGCTCCAAGGAAAGGAGTGTCGTTGGAAGTATGCGTTATTGAAATATGCTAAGATGAGGCTGATGATTATAGCTATACACAATTGTTTTTCTTTAAGCATGGTGGCTAAAATGTTGAATGCTTGTTGAGTTAAAAATAATGTAGTGACAAACCAAAATACTCCACACCATTTGTGTAAATACGTGCCTCCAAAGAGAGCTCTGAAGATAACGCTTTGTGCTGGTTCATGTGCTTCTACAAGGTTGAAGGGGATGAGAATGATTGATAGAAAAGCAAAATAGGGAAGAAGTAGATGAGTGGCTTTTTTAGAGAAGTATTTCTTGTATTGAGTAGTGGGTTTTGATAGGTAGCCTGAGATGAAGAAAAATAATGGCATGTGGAATAAATAGATAAAGTCTGTGATGGTGTCTTTGTAGATATGGGCGTAGACAACAGTGAGTATGCCAATGCCTTTTAGGATATCTATCCAGTCAAGAGTTTTGGTCTCTGTGTTCATGGTGGTAGTAGTGTTAAGATTGTAGTGTAAAATGAAAAAGACCAAACCTGTTAAGATTTGGTCGATTCTATATCGAGTTGTTCAATATTCTTTCTTATAGTCCTTTCTCTATTATAGAGACTTCATGTGAGTAGCAAGACCAGACTTTAAGTTAGCTGCTTTGTTTTTATGAATAACGTTTCTCTTAGCTAGTTTGTCTAATTGAGAGCATACTAGTGGAAATTGTTTTTCAGCTTCAGCTTTGTCTGTTAGAGCACGAAAATTCTTAACAGTGTTACGAGTAGTTCTTGCAACGTATCTGTTTCTTAATCTTCTTGTTTCCTCTTGTCTTATTCTTTTAAGGGCTGACTTGTGATTTGCCATATTGAATAATATCCTTTATATTAGTTTTTTATTTTTCTTTTGTAGCCCATAGGGGAATCGAACCCCTCTTTCCAGAATGAAAATCTGGCGTCCTAACCGATAGACGAATGGGCCATTTTCTTGGATTTTGCTTTGTTACTAAGCTGTTTTCCTCTCAAATGCGATGCAAAGATAGAGCATTTTTTACTTACTCCAAATATTTGTAGCCCTTTTTTTGCCTTTTTTTTAATCTTTTTTTTTAGTTCATTGATTATCAGCACCGAAAAATGAATTGTGAAAATGGATATAATGCTATATTTTTGTACTTCCATTTTCGAAAACTTATCTTAATATAAATATATGCGTAATTCAGGTATAATAAAAACTGTGTTTTTTGCTATTCTTTTTTTGATTTCGTCATCACAATTAACTTTGTTGGGACAACAATCTTTTCGATCGCCCTTAGATATTCCTTTAGTCTTAAGTGCAAATTTTGGAGAATTGCGGCCAAATCACTTTCATTCAGGTTTGGATTTTAAGACACAAGGTGTGATTAATAAAAAAGTTTATGCAGTAGAAGCAGGGCATGTCAGTCGTATTGGTATTAATGCTGGAGGCTACGGCTTGGTTTTGTATGTCGATCATCCAAATGGCAAGACTTCTGTATATGGGCATTTAAACAGCTTCTCTACTAAAATTGCCAAATTTGTAAAGGAGGAGCAATATAAGCAAGAGCGATACACAGTGGATGTAGCAGGTATATCTCCTGAGAAGTTACCTGTGAAGCAAGGAGAATTGATTGCTCTTAGTGGAAACACGGGTTCTTCAGGTGGCCCTCATGTGCATTTTGAGTTTAGAGATACGAAATCTGAGTTGACTTTAGATCCTCTTCCTACTTATCAGCGAGATATTACCGATAATATCGCTCCTGAGGTGCGAGCCGTCGCTGTCTATCCAATGATTGGTAAAGGAATCGTGAATAATGAGGTGACCCCTTTGCGTAAAACTGTTGGACAGTCACAAAGATCACTAAATGATAAGATAGAAGCTTGGGGAGAGATTGGCTTGGGGATTTATGCAATCGATCGAATGTCAGGTACACACAATATATATGGAGTGAAATTAGTGACACTATACTGTGACGATCAAAAAATATTTTCATCAAATATATCGGCTGTTGATTTTGGAACCACAAGGATGATCAATAGTTTTACGGACTTTGATTTTTGGAAGCGAAGTAAGCGATTTTATATGAAATCTTTTATTGAGCCTGGAAATAAATTAGATATATATGACAGGACTAAAAGTGGTTATGTGACCATTGATCAAGAGAAAGCTTATCGTTTCAGATATGAGTTGGAAGATGTACATGGTAATGTCACTGACTTTTCATTCATCATAAATGGAAAACGTACAGCTATTCCTAAGCCTGAATCATGTTCATTGGTGATGCAATGGGATAAGAAGAATAGATATATTGGCAATCAATTTTCTCTGACCATTCCTCCTTACTATCTTTATAAGGATATTAACTTTGTATTGACAAGTAAAGAGTCGCTTGATTATTATTCTCTTATCTATAAGGTACATAATTCATATGAGCCACTTGATAATTATGTAGATATGACTTTTAGGGTTTTAGCTGATACTCTGGAGAATAAAAATCAGTATGGAGTTGTAAGCATAGACGAAAAAGGTTCGGAAAGTTGGCTAGGAGGAACTTACAAAGATGGTTATATGACAGCACGTATTCGTGAATTGGGAAGTTCGTATGCTACAGCTGTAGATATTTTAGCTCCTGAAATCACTCCTGTGAATGAAACTCGATGGCTTAATAATAATCGGATTGTTATTCGAGTTAAAGACGATAAAAGTGGAATAAAATCAGTTAGAGGGACTTTGAATGGGCAGTACGCTTTATTTGAGCATGATATTAAGTCGCCTAATTATAGCTATCGCTTCGATGATTCTAAATTGAAGAAAGGACAAAAATATGATCTGAAATTTATTGCCATCGATAATGTTGGCAATCAATCAGAGTATGAATACTCATTTACTTATTGAGTGAGTATGACAGATGTGAAAAGAGTTGGCATGTTTTATCACGCCAACTCTTCTTTTTTATATATGAGATGTTTTATTGAAACCTGGTTCCTTCTTCAAATTTGTAACCATTAAGAACGTCGACGATTGACATAGCACGTTTTCCAGGCATTTGCATCTGTTTAATAGCGATGAACCCTTCATTGCAAGCCACATGCAAATAGGTTTTGTTGTCAGTGGATATGCTGCCGACCGTTAGTTGATGTGTTTCTAACACTTTTTCGGCTTCTTGCACTTTGATAGCTAGTGGAGCTTCTTCCTGTGATAAAATCAATTCAGTCCAAGCGCAAGGGTAGGGCGATAAGCCTCTTATATGATTGTGTACTCCTTCTGCAGATCGGCTCCAGTCTATTTTGCAAGTCTCTTTGAAAATCTTAGGAGCACTCTTCAATTCACCCTCTACTTTGTAGAGTTCTTCTTGTGGAGTGGGGGTTACACGATCTTCGATAATCATATCCACAGTCTTTTTTACCAATTCGGCTCCTTTGAGCATTAATGTGTTGTATATCTTCCCCACATTGTCATTCTCTCCAATTGGTGTTTTGTCTTGCAGAATAATTTCTCCAGTATCTATTTCATGTTTTAAGAAAAAAGTAGTGACACCCGTCTCTTTTTCACCATTCATTATTGCCCAGTTGATTGGTGCTGCTCCTCTATACTGAGGTAGCAGTGAGCCGTGCAGGTTGAATGTGCCTAAAGGTGGCATATTCCAAACAGCTTCGGGCAGCATCCTGAAAGCAACTACAATTTGCAGATCAGCATTCAATGATTTTAGGTCTTCTAGAAATTTCTCATCTTTCAACTTTTCAGGTTGAAGAAGAGTTAACTCTTTTTCAACGGCATATTGTTTTACTGCCGAGTATTGTAATTTGTGTCCACGTCCAGCTGGTTTGTCTGGCATGGTTATTACACCTACGATGTTATAATCGTTTTCAACAAGTATCCTGAGACTCTCTACTGCAAAGTCAGGAGTACCCATAAAAATTATTCTTAAATCTTTTTTAGTCATTCTATTCTTTTATATCTCTACCATCAAGTCTAACCTTTACTAACTCTCCATCTTTGATTGGGATGAGCACATAGTTGATATAGTTGTGGTATATGACAAAATAATTATCTGTCAGTCCTATATTTTGGTCATTTATGTATGAGAAATTATCTTTAGTTGATGCTTTTTTTGTCCAAATAGGTTCTTTGGTTTTTATGTCCAATAACTGAAATAATGTTTGAGTGTCTTGCGCTGGTGTAGGTTTATATTTTATAAGTAGAGTCTTATCTGTTTGATATAATACTGCTGGCTCAAAGTATAATCTATCAGGCGTAAAATCCTCATAAGATTCTAGATTTGTAGTCGATCTGTTATAACCTAGCATCTTCATATTCTTGTTGTTGTTGCGCCAATCTTTTTCCCATTTAATATAATTGGGTTTCGTATTCTTGCCTTTGGTATGATGTAGATATTTTATTTTCAATAGTTGAATCGGTATATCAGGAAAATCACTTGATTGTTTTGTGAAGATATAGCTGGTCCTTTCATTCAATTCATCATTGTTGAATTCTCTATTATAGCTTCTATCACTGCTGTTTATTAAAGTGTTAGTAGCAGGATAATAAATAAGATTCTTACCTGTATTAGTCAAAATCTTATATCCCTCGCCATTGGTGTAATATTCAAATTCTATGCTAGCAATGCCAACATTAAACTCAGAGTGTCGGCTCAAGAGATCTGCTGTTATATCATTGAAAGTGTGTTTCTCAAAATCAACTTCAAAGAGATTCGATTTATTGAGTATGACTAAGTTTTTATTAATACTCTCAAAATAACGAGCCTTGAAATGGTCAGAGCTACTAGTCGTAAAACTAATGTTTTCTAGTTTTGTATCTTTGATTGTTGCATTATTTTCTAGGTCATAGAATGAGAAATAATAGCCATTCCTAGAATCTTCTGTATCTTGATATCCTTTGCGAAATGTCTTTTTAGAAAGACTTAGCACTATTGGTTTGGATGAAGAATGTGCCATCGTTGAGCCTGAAAAACTATCATGTACACTTTCATTTATTACAGAAGTACTAGAATCAGAGTTAGATATGATAATTAAGATGATGAATACCAGGACGATACCGAAAGCACCAATAAGCACTTTTTTTACCATTGCAGGGTCAGCTGGCTTAGGCTCATTTCTAGTATACTGATGCCTCACATTGATATTGATATCATCATTGTCCAAGAAATACTCAGTACCACAACTGTCACATTTGTAGTGATCTTGCTTTATTTCGGATTGTCGTGCACTACCACATTGTGGGCACTGAATTACTTTTATCTTTTTAGCCATTCTCTGTAAAGTTGTGTTTGAGGAGGGGGTTATCCTTCTGCAAAGTTGTCTGCTAGTACCTCTCTGTAGACGTCAAGTATCATTGATTTGGAGATAAATCCAAGATAGTGTTCTTTTTCGTCTATTACAGGTAGATTCCAAGCCTTAGTTTTGTCAAAAAGCTCCATTATTTCTCCCATACTCATGCCTATTCTGATAATAGCAGGTGGAGAAGTCATTAAATCCGTTATTTTGAATCGGCGATATAATTCTGGACGGAACATGATTGTTCTGATATTGTCAATCAGGACGATCCCCATAAATCTTTTTTTGTTGTCCACTACAGGAAAAACATTTCTTGATGAGCCTGAAATGATATGTACCATGTCGCCAAGTGTCATATCAGGACCTACAGAGACAAAATTCGTTTCTATCAAGTCTTCTTTATTCATCAAGGTCAATATTGCTTTGTCTTTTTCGTGAGTAAGCAATTCCCCTCTTTTGGCTAAACGCATAGAGTATATACTATGCTTTTCGAATAGTCTTATTGTTGCGTAAGCTGTCACAGCTGTTATCATGATGGGCAATAGCAAGTCATAGCCTCCTGTCAACTCTACGATTAAGAATGTACCTGTCAGAGGTGCATGCATCACACCTGCCATAATCCCAGCCATACCCATCAGAGCAAAATTACTTTCAGGAAGAATAGTGTTTAAATATTGCCCTCTGTTGATCATATTGAAGGTGTTGGAGAAAACGAAACCTGCAATAGCACCAAGGAAGAGTGATGGTGCAAAAATACCTCCTGTCCCTCCCCCCGCATTGGTGGCACTAGAGGCAAAAACCTTGAATAAGATGATTGCTCCTAAAAAGATGATGAGTGTCCATTTGTAATCTTTCAGTTGAAAGAACATACTACCATCTAGTAGGTTGTCAAAAGTTCTACCGTTGATCAGGGTATCGATCGTATCATAACCCTCACCATACAATGGCGGAAAGATGAAAATCAAAAGACTCAGAATACAAGCTGCTATTCCGAACTTTTGCCAATAATTATACTTGCCAAAGAATGTTTCAATCCAGTTCATCGCTCTGGTGAAGTAGAGAGAAACAAGTCCACAGAATATACCTAGGAGGATAACATAAGGAATCCTTTCCATCAAAAATGGTTCTGTTTGGCTGTAATTGAACATCGCATTCGTACCCATTGTGAGATACGACACGGTGGTAGCTGTAAGTGCCGTTACCAGTAAAGGCAGAATGGTGAAGGTTGTCAGATCGAGCAGTAAAACTTCGACTACGAAAAGCAGCCCTGCAATCGGAGCCTTAAAAATGCCGGCAATAGCACCGGCGGCACCACAACCAATGAGAAGCATCAAATATTTTTGTTCAAGCTTCAAGAAACGACCAAGATTAGAACCTATGGCAGAACCTGTAAGCACAATTGGTGCCTCAGCTCCTACCGATCCCCCAAAACCAATGGTAATGGAACTGGCTATAATGGAGGTATATGTGTTGTGAAGTTTAAGAAAACTTTTTCTCTTCGAAATGGCATATAATATTCTGGTCACCCCATGGCTTATATTGTCTTTCACAATGTATTTGACAAAAAGTCCGGCAATCAAGATACCCACTACCGGATAGAGTAGGTATAGATAGTTGGCAGAGTCGGCCAAAAAGTTTGACCTGAGCACATTTTGAATAAGGTGTATGGTCTGCTTTAAGACATAAGCAGCCAAAGCTGTAAATATTCCAATGAGGAAAGATGCAATAAGAACAAGATTTTGCTCTTGAATATTGTTGTTCTTCCAAATCAAAAATTTACTGTATATCGCTTTCATTGAGAAAAATTTTATTCTTTTTTTAACTTACAAAAATAGTAAAAAAGAAGTCGAGTATCAATTAAATACCGTTCTTATATTTTATACTTTCTTTTATCCAGTAAGGGCTTCGGAACAGAATTTGAGATGATTCGGAAAGAAAAGGGGTTCGAGGCAAAACTTTTTTATTACTTTTGTCCTCAAATTTGAGAGAAATCATAAAATAAAAAAATGCAAAAATACGATTTGTGCTGCATTGGGCACATAACACTAGATAAAGTGGTAACTCCACAAAAAACAGTTTATATGCCCGGTGGAACATCTTTCTATTGTTCGCATGCCATAAGGCATTTCGATGATATCAATTTTGGATTGATTGCTTCTTTGGCAAAATCGGAACTCGATGTTGTTAAAGATTTAGAAAGCAAAGGGGTAGATGTAAATGTTGTTTATAGTAATAAGTCCGTCTATTTCGAAAATGTATATGGTGAGAACCAAGATGATCGTACACAACGTGTTTTGGCAAAAGCAGATCCATTTGTGATTGAAAATGTTGATGGAATAGATTCTACAATTTATTTTTTGGGGGCGCTCCTTGCTGATGATTTCTCTTTGGAATTTGTTCGTGAATTATCAGAAAAGGGATTAGTGGCTGTTGACTCTCAAGGCTATCTGAGAAAAGTGGAAAATGAAAATGTTTTCGCAATTGATTGGGCAGATAAGCTGGAATTCCTCAAATATGTTCATTTCTTAAAAGTGAACGAAATGGAATTAGAGGTTCTAACTGGAGAAAGCGATATTCAGAAAGCTTCTAAAATGCTCTATAGCTGGGGTGTGAAAGAAGTGGTGGTTACCTTGGGTAGCATGGGCTCTGTGATATATGACGGAAAAGAATTCTATCCAATACCTGCCTACAAACCGGCATCTGTGATAGATGCTACGGGGTGTGGCGATACTTATATGACCGGTTATTTATATAAAAGAGCCTTAGGGAAAAGTTACACTGAAGCTGCCGAATTTGGAGCTGCAATGGCAACTATGAAGATAGAAAATACAGGGCCATTTAGTGGTCAAGAATCGGATGTTTTGCAGAGAATAAGTAACTCTGAAAAGACTTTGCCGGTTGTGGATGCTTGTAGATAATGCACTAACGATAAGAGCTCGAAAAGGACACTCTTATCCTTAGTGCATTAAACACATAAAAATTAAAACAATACAATATCATGAATTTTAGATTAACCTTAATTTTGAGTTTACTTACTCTTGCTTTCCTTCCCTCTTGTGGAGAAGTGGAGGATAGAGTTTCTATAACCAATCCTAGTAATAGTCATTTTATAGGACTAGCAGAAATCTCTTTATCGGAGATTAAGAACAATGAGTATGAAAACTATTTAGTAATCAATGAGAAAGGTGACACCTTGGCCTCTCAATTGAGTCATGATAACAAATTACTCTTTCAAGTAGATATCAAGGCTCAGTCATCTCAAAGTTTTACTCTAACAAAAGGAGGTAAGCATACTTACAAGGCTAAAGTGTTTGGTCGTCATTATCCCGAACGACGTGGAGATTTTGCTTGGGAAAACGACCGAGTAGGTTTTCGTTTCTATGGGAAAGAACTCAAAGACGTCCAGGCAGCTACCAGTGGTTTGGATTTATGGTATAAACGTACTGATAGAATGGTTCTAGATGATTGGTACCGAAAAGACCTCTCTAAAGAAGCATCTTATCATGTAGATCATGGTGAAGGTTGCGATCCTTATGCTGTAGGGCAAACATTAGGTGGAGGAAGTATGGCGATTCTACTTGATAGTGTTTTGCAATTAAATGAAAACTTTAATGATTTTGAGGTTTTAGATAATGGTCCTCTTCGTGTGACGTTTAAATTAGATTATCCTACCATCAGGCTAGATGGTCAGGAAGTAAAGGAAACCAAAACTATTTCGTTGGATGTAGGAAGCCAGCTCACAAAGATTGTTCAAGAGTATACTTGTGACAAGGAAGTGATGGTTGCCACAGGCTTTCCTAAGAGGACACAAGGAGACTCAATTCTTTATAAAAAAGGGCAAAATTATTTCGTATATCAAGAACCAGAGTCTAATGAGAATGGGCAAATTTTTCTAGGAATTATTATTCCAGAAGGAATTGACGATGTTTTTGTCAATCAAAAGACTATGGTCAACAATTCTGATAAAATGTTAACAACATTACCCAATATCGTTGCTACAAGTAAATATCAGCCTAATCACCCTATTGTTTATTATACAGGTTTTGGTTGGACGAAGTATGGATTTGAAACTTTGTCTTCTTTCGAAGATTACCTGTCTCATTTTTCAGCTTCACTGTCTGAACCTTTACGTGTCACCTATATGAAATAAAAGTGATTTTTTTGAAAATCAGATACAAAGAGACTTCTGATACAATAGTTACGCCTAAAAATCTTCCTAAGGTATAATACATTATACCTTAGATTTAAGCCAAATGAAAACACCTAGAGTGTTATTAACTTCACTGATAATAGTATTAATATTATCAATAACCATTGATAGTTTAGCGAAGAA
Source organism: uncultured Dysgonomonas sp. (assembly GCA_937995835.1). Lineage (GTDB taxonomy): Bacteria > Bacteroidota > Bacteroidia > Bacteroidales > Dysgonomonadaceae > Dysgonomonas. Next base: position 46,025 of record CALKIV010000081.1, read on the forward strand.
TCGTTTAGAAAATATGCCATTCAAGCAATTTTCAACATTAAACGGTTTACCGAATAATATGGTGCATCAGATTTATCAAGATCGAGATGGCTATATTTGGGCAGCAACTTTCTATGGATTATTTCGTTATGATGGATATGAAGTCAGAACGATAAAATCAAATCTATACACTCCCGGATTATTAAATAATAATAATGTTGTTTGTGTAAAAGAGGATTATTCTCATCGACTATGGATTGGAACTCACGAGGGGCTTAGTATTCTAGATAAAAAAACAGCTAGTATTCGGAAAATAAAACTAGAAGGAGTAAAGCACCAAAGACTTAATGAAATCTACGTAACAGAAGAGAACGATATCTATTTAGGATATATTCGTGGTTTAGCATATTATGATTTACAACAAGATTCGATAATGCTAATGAATTCTGAAAACAGTAGAGGGGATATCCCACAACAAGTAAATATTCAGGCTCTTATAGAAGACCATAATGGGGATTTATTAATTGGGACATGGAATCACGGATTATATCGTTACATACCCAAAGAGAAAAGGTTCATACATTATCCTTGGGATAAATTAGACAAAATTTTATCCTTATTTATTGACTCTCAAAATCAAATATGGATTGGAAGTAGTGGTTCTGGTTTGCATTTGGCTAATTTCTCTTTAGATAAGGAAGAGATGTCATTAAAGACTTATCAGCATAGAGCTAACGATAACAAATCTCTTTCTTCAGATTTTATTTATTCTATAGATGAGGATTTGCAAACTCGATCTCTTTGGTTAGGCACAAGGAATGGATTATGTATAATGGAATTAGATAAAGCCGGTTTATTTATTAACTATAAAAACTCCAATTCAGAAAACTATCTTCCTGTTCATGAAGTAAATTCGATCCTTCGAGATAGTAATGGTCTGATGTGGATCGGTACTAAAGGTGCAGGCATATTCTTTGTTGACACACAGGCACGTTCGTTTGATGTGTTTCATGTACAGGATTCTAAATCTCATTTTACAGATTATATTTCAGCTCTTCATGTAGAAAATAATGGAGCCATTTGGGCCGGATTTGGTTATGGCGTAGATTATTATAATGAAGATAAGGTTAGTAATGTTTTGTCTACTTCCAGACCATATAGTATATCTTATAGTCAAACAAAGAACGAGATATTACTTACTGCGCACGATGAAGGCATAATGAGTTGTCGTGACGGTAAAGTTATCAAGCAGTATACAACTCAGAACTGTAATTTCATTCCACACAATTTAGTAAATACTGTATACGAAGATAAAAGGGGTAACTGGTGGGTAGGTAGTTATGCTGGACTTGGAGTTCGTTATAAGAATGGGCAAGAATACTGTTTTAATCAATTAAAATATTCCGATAAATTACTCCATAAAGAAATAACGTCTATCATTGAAGATAATGAGGGGGCTTTATGGTTAGCTACTAATAACAATGGTATTGTCCAAATTACAGGGAATCTTAATCATCCAGATTCTTTTCAATGCAAAAATTATTGCATCGAAAATGGTTTATTACCTGTTAATATTCCTTTATGTTTTTTCTTGGATAGCCAAGGGCAAGTTTGGGCTGGGACAGAAGGTAGTGGACTTTGTGTATTTGATCGAAATAGTGATAAATTTGTCTCTGTCCATCAAAAATACAACTTACCAGGAGATATGGTTGGCAGTATAGAAGAGGATGATAAAGGCAATTTTTGGATTGGTACGAATCAAGGCTTAGCGAAATTAACGTTAAAAGAAAATAGTGAAGCAAAAACTAGAATATTTACTGTTGCTGATGGTTTAGCGGATAATTTTTTCAATAAAAATGCATCATGTTACCATAATGGTACATTGTATTTTGGTTGTAGTAGAGGTATAGTAGTGTTTGATTCGCATATGGCAGAGATAACTGGCAACAATGAAATTTCATTGCGAATAACCGATATTCTATTAAACGGAAAAGGATTGAACAGTATATCTGAAGACAAAAGAAATCGAATAAGTTCTTTTGCTCCAGACTTTACCGAAACATTAACAATCCCTGCTGAATATTCAAATTTTTCCATTGCTTTCGCTTCACTCACTTACAATATGCCTCAGCAAAATAAGTATGCATACCAGCTACATGACTTTGACACAGATTGGCAATATGTAGATGCTGATCATCGTTATGCTTATTATACAAATCTTAGTCCGGGAAAATATACCTTTGAGTTAAAAGCTACGAACGAAAATGGTGATTGGAGTGATGTTCGCAAAATGCAAATAATTATAGAACCTCCTATTTGGGCAACATGGTGGGCATATTTTATATATATATTAATTTTTCTTTCAGCTATCGGTTTTATTTTATGGACAATCCGTCGTAGAATGATATTGAGAAACAGGCTTCATTTACAAAAAATAGAAACAAGCAAAATTCAAGAAGTCAATCATATCAAATTGCAGTTTTTCACCAATATAACACACGAGTTGATGACTCCGTTAACAATTATTTCTGCAACCTTAGATGAACTGAAAATACATATTCCTTTTTTTGAAGAGTTGTTAAAAACGATGGACATTAATGTACAACGTCTTATTCGTCTTCTTCAACAGATATTGGAATTCAGAAAAGCAGAAAGTGGAAATTTGAAGTTGCGGGTGTCGGAAGGAGATATATCTCTATTTGTACGCCATCAAGCTGAAAGCTTCGAACCTCTCATTCGCAAGAATAAACTGCACTTCTCTGTATTATGTGAAGAGGATACAATGATAGCCTATTTTGATCGTGATAAGCTTGATAAAATATTATATAACTTATTATCGAATGCTGCAAAGTATAATCGAAAAAATGGTTATATCCAGCTAGAGATAAAATACTCAGAAACAAAAGATTTTGCTTTTATCTCTGTTAAGGACAATGGAAAAGGGATATCAAAAGAACAACAGGAAAGACTATTTAAACGGTTTTATGATGGAGATTATCGTCAGTCAAATACAATAGGTACAGGGATTGGTTTATCGTTGACCCGTGACTTAGTATCGCTGCATCGTGGCACTATCAGAATCGAAAGTGAAATAAATCGAGGTTCAAAATTTATTGTAGAATTGCCTATAAAACGTGAAGACTATTTATCTGAAGAAGTTATAGAAATAGATGAGGTGCCTGAAAAAGAGATAGCAGATTGGACAGAGTATAATCATGGCCTTGATGATGAAAGTTTATCTTATCATTATAGTACAAATACACCTTGCATACTTTTGGTGGAAGATAACGATGAGTTACTATCTGCAATGGTACGTCTTTTGAGCAAAGAATATAGGATTTTTAGAAGCTATTAATGGGCAGGAAGCTCTTAATGTCATCGAAAGCAATGAAGTAAACTTAATTATTTCTGATGTACTTATGCCTGACATGGATGGCTTGGAGTTAACAAAACAGATAAAGACTAATGTTGATATCTGTCATATACCCATAATCCTATTAACAGCAAGAAATACAGAAGAAAATAGAGAAGAAGGCTATACTGCAGGAGCAGATGCTTATCTGACAAAACCATTTAGCTTATCGACTCTGCATGCCCGTATCAAAAATCTGTTAAAAGCAAAAGAGCGTACAGCAAATGATTTTAAGAAGCAGTTTGCGTTTGAAATCAAAGATTTAGATTATACAGATATAGACGAGGAGTTTCTACAGAATGCTATCGAGTGTGTAAATCGTCACTTGGATAACATAGAGTTCGATATCCCTTTATTTATATCCGAAATGGCAATAAGTAGAACTACACTTCATAAAAAATTAAAATCTTTGACAGGATTAAACACAACTGCTTTCATTCGTAATGTTCGTCTCAAAGCAGCTTGTAAACTAATGGATGAAAGTAAGGGCATTCGCATTTCAGAATTAGCATATATGGTTGGCTTTAACGATCCAAAATATTTTTCTATTTGTTTCAAAAAAGAATTTGGAATGCAACCCACAGAATACCTTGAAAGATACACAGATACATCTAAATAGTTGATTTAGTTGATAAAAGAACATGTGTCAACCATAAAAGAACATGTGTCAACTGGTAGTTTATAGCATAAATATACCTTTGACAATGTAAAACCTTATGATTGTTAAATGTTAAAAATCAATTAAATTAACTATGAAATTTAATTCTCATGGAAAACTCAGAGCACTTATAGCGATTGCTATATGTCTATTTTATGGCTTTAGCAGTAACTTAATCAATGCTACTAATAAAAGTACTTCTGAGTATGCAATTCAACAAACAGTTCACATCAAAGGAACTGTTACAGATGTAAATGGCGAACCAATTATTGGAGCTAGTGTTTCTCAAAAAGGGACGACCAATGGAACGATCACTGATCTAGATGGTAATTTTGTTCTAGATTGTCCCAAAGATGTAGATGTTGTAGTATCGTATCTAGGTTTTGTCACTCAAGAAGTGAAACCATCTTCAGAAATGAAAATAATATTACATGAAGATACACAGCAATTAGATGAAGTTGTGGTTGTCGGATATGGAACAATGAAAAAATCTGACCTAACAGGATCAGTAGGATCAATTTCTGCTGAAAAATTAGCAGCTAGAGGTTCTACTCGTCTGGAAGATGCTCTACAAGGATCGGTTCCTGGAGTTAGTATCACTCAGTCCAATAGTCGTGCCGGAGGAGGTTTCAATATTCAAATACGAGGACAAGCCTCTATAAATAAGCAATCTTCACCACTTTATGTTATTGATGGAGTAGTATCAGAGTCGATGGATTTTTTGAATCCTGAAGATATTGAAAGGGTTGATATTCTCAAAGATGCGTCTTCTACAGCAATTTATGGCTCTCGAGCTTCTGCAGGAGTTGTGATGATTACGACCAAAGGATCGAAAGGAGCAAGTAAAGCAAAAAAGATGTCTGTTAGTTACGATGGCTATTATGGTGTGCGTAAAGCCGCCCGTATGCCTGATTTTATGAATGCTCAGGAATTTATAGACTACCGTTTTGCTCGTTTTACGACCTTAGCTACAACAAAATTTGAAGGATCTAACCGTGCAGGAGTAGATGCAAATGGTATGCCTCATTATGTGATAACACAGACCGATCTTGAAACTGCTTTTATGAAGCGTATAGAAGGATCAGATTATCGAGATTCAAAGGTTTATGAAATGATGATGGCTGGAGAATCACATGACTGGACAGATCTTGTGACCCGTACTGCAGCCCAGCAAAATCATTTTATTAGCCTAGATGGCTCTACTGAAAAAGCATCTTATCGCTTAGGACTTGGATACCAAAGTGAAGAAAATGTGTTTTTACATAATGATTATTCACGCTTCAATATAAAAGGTGCTTATGATGCTAAAATGTCTAAAGTGATTGAAACTGGATTTTCTGTAAATATGGCTTATAGCAAAAGAAACGATTTCCAAACGAATAGCACCTATTCTCCTTATGAAACTGCTTTTCTTTTTAATCCATTTATTTCTCCTTATGATGAAAATGGAAAGATTCTGCTTCAACCAGCATCCAATGCAGCTTTCGAGACAACCTCAGGTTTCACGTCTACTATCAGTCCGCTGATTGATCTTGTGGATAAGAATTATACGGATGAAACAAAAAAATACAATGTATTAGCCAATTTATATTTGCGTGCAAATATTATGGATAATCTAAGTTTCACAACAACTTTTTCTCCAAACTTTCAGCATTCGCGTCAAGGAATCTTTAATTCTACAGGACTTAACGATAGTAATAAAGAGGGATCTAGTTATTACTTCAAAAACCGTATGAATTCAGCAGAAGTGGAAACCAAACAACGTCTAAATTGGACATGGGACAACCAATTGGATTTTAGAAAGACAATAGGCGATCACTCATTAACAGGCATGGGATTATTTTCTATGTATAGGTCAGGTCTAGAGAGTTATAGAATGAAAGGCTTTAATATAACTAATGATAAGCTTTCGTATAACTCACTAGAAAAAGCATCATCTAATGACAAAACAATTGAATCAACTTTTACCGAATCAACATTGGTGTCGGGTGCATTTCGTGCAAATTATTCATACAAGGGCAGATATATGGCGACAGCCACAGTCCGTGCAGACGGGTCTTCTCGTTTTGCTAAAGGTAATCGTTGGGGATGGTTCCCATCTGCTGCATTAGCATGGCGTATGTCTGAAGAAAGCTTTCTAAAAGATTTTGACTGGTTAGATAATTTGAAGTTGCGTCTTTCTTATGGTGTAACCGGTAATAATAATGTAGGGGATTATGTAACTCACTATTCTGCATCTGGACCCAAATATGTAGTACTAGATGGGTCGGAAGTACAGGCTTATTATCCAAATGGGTTAGTAAATACAGATCTACTTTGGGAAAAGTTAAGGAACTTGACTTTGGAATTGACTTTGGTGTACTAAATGGTCGAGTAAACTTGACTGCTGATATTTATAATAGATTATCTGATGGTCAGATTATGGATAGAATTGTTCCACTTGAGACCGGAGAATCTAAAGCTACATTTAATGTAGGTTCCGTTAGAAATAGAGGAGTTGAGCTAGGCTTACAAGTCGGTGTAATCAGAAACAATCAACTCTCATGGGATATAAATGTGAATTTCTCACGCAACTGGAATAAAATAATGGAGCTAAGTAATGGTAAAGTGGATGAGGTAGCATCTAATCGTTTTATAGGCAAACCTCTAAATTCATTAAGGGATTATACGCACACAGATGTGATTACAGATAAAGGTGTGACAATGAAAACAAAGGATGGAAACATACACTATACTTTGGAAGAATTGTATGCCAAATACGGTTCGAAGTATAAATGGTATGAAGGTCAGATGGCTGTAAATGATTGGAATAATGATGGACAAATAACTGATGATGATAAACAAATCTATGGCTGCACGGACCCCAAATGGATAGGTAGTTTTTCTACGACACTGAATTACAAAAAATTCGATTTTTCAGTTATGATTTATACTAAACAGGGACAGTGGACGCGCAGCTATTTTCATGAAAAATATATGAATGTGGAACGTGGGCTGCAAAAGATGGATATGGATTTTTACATTCCAGCAGGTACTCCAGTCATTGATCACTCTACAGGTGATATCGTTTTAAGTACTGAAACAAAATATGGTAAACATCCTTATCCAAATAATTCAGACACATCGGCTGGAGGATACTATTCTAGTAAAGGTAATGCCAAAGGGGAGGGTTATCAATACCAGAAAGCCTCGTTTGTAAAAGTGAAAAATATTTGTCTAGGATATACATTGCCTAAACAGTGGATTGAAAAAGCTGGAATGCAGCACCTACGTCTTTATGTGAATGTTCTTAATCCGTTTTGCTTTACAAATTATGAAGGTTTCGATCCGGAGTGGGCAAATGCAAGTCTTACCAATGGAGGTCCAGCCTCTGTTACTTATCAAATTGGCGTAAATGTTAAATTTTAAATTAGCGAAAATGAAAAATACAATATATATAATAACGATTTTGATTTGTTTGACTTCTATAGTGAGTTGTGAGGATTTTTTAACAACAGAGAATAGATCAAGTGTATCAGATAAAGATCACTTTTATACTGAATCTGGATTCGAAACATTAGTAAACAACGCTTACCAAACTCTTCGTGATATCTATGCTGTATCTAGTTATACTACATACTTTCAGTCTGGTACAGATGTGTATGGAGATGGGCGATCTAGAATTAATGACGAATTGCATGAATATGAAACCTTGAACCCTGAAAATAGCTCAATGAAGTCTCTTTACACAAGTTGCTACAAAGGTATTCGTGCTGCTTGTGCTGTGCAATATTATGCTCCTAATGCTAATATAAGTGAGGATTTGCGAAAAAGACGTGTTGATGAATCACGAGTTGTTGCAGTACAGTTTTATTATATTTTAGTTAATACTTTCGGGGGGGTGCCTTTGATTAAAGACTATGTCTCTAATATCGAAACAGGATATCCTAGAGCAACAACAACAGATATATATGGATATATGATTGATGAGCTTGAAGATGTAATAGCATCAGGAGCACTTGAACCATCAAGTGCAAAAAAAGGAGGAGGAAGAGTTAGTCTTGAAGCTGCTCAATCGTTATTAGCTCAAACTTACTTGGCCGCAGCTTGGGACTTAAATAAAAGCGATTATTTTACAAAATCAGCGGAAGTTGCCGATGCTGTTATTGCAGGTCGAAGCTTGGTCACTAGTTTTGCCGAATAATGGAAGTCTGATTATAATGGGGATTATACTGGAGATGATAATGAAGAGTTTCTTTGGGATGTTGAATATGATCATGCCACAGCTTCCAGTCCACAAGGTGGAGGACATGGTTGGAGTGTTTTCTACACAAATTATATTGGCTCGGGAAATGATGGAGGTAAAGGTTCTAAATCGACTTTTATTGTAACACTACATGCTCTAAAGTGTTTCGAAAAGGGAGACGTTCGCTACGATACAACATTTATGAAGGAGCTCCCCGATCTGCTTAACGGTGTATATTCGTATTGGACTTTCTACAAAAATGACGGAAATTTTATTGGTACACCAATCAAACGCTATTATCCTGCTTGGTATGAGACAGAGGAAGATATTGAGGAATGGAGAAGACTTGACCCTGAAAATCGAAAAAACACTTGGATTATTCCGATGAGTGATGCCACTCGCGAACCTCAAGGTTATAGAGAAGGGGTTATTACCTACGAACAAATGGTTGGCTACAATTATGGAGGTTCCCCTTGTCGCAAATTTGATGATAGTTATACGCTCAAAAATATATATTCAGAGAAGGATGACTACCGTGATATTCATATTATCACCTTATCCGAAATTTATTTGGTTGCTGCAGAAGCATATTTTAAAGCAGGTAATGAACAATCAGCATTAGCACGATTGAACGAAGTACGTCGTCGTGCAGAACTGCCAGCAGCTTCTACTATTGATATTGATGCAATACTTAAAGAACGGGTATGCGAACTTTTTGGACAAGGATCTAGATGGTTTGATTTGCGACGGACTAAAAAACTGGTAGAGTATAATAATTTATATAATAAACGCTTGGAAGGTAGAGCTCAACAGGCTATTGGAGAGAAATTGCTTCGTCCTATTCCACAAGCTGCTATTGACGCAAATGACCAAATGAGTAGCGCGGATCAGAATCCTGGCTATTAATGTAACATAAAAAGAATAAATAACTTATAAAATGAATATTATGCATTTACGTTCACTCTTGTTAGTACTTGTACTCATTTGTTTTCAATTATCTAAAGCAGACAACTTTGTCTGGTATGATGGGAAACAAAGTATAACTTACTCTTTAGCAGAAACAACATCTCCAGTTGTGGATGTTGCATTAAAGATGTTTACTGATGACCTAAAACAGGTTACAGGTATGTTACCTGAAAAAGTATCTGTAAATAAGGCATCTATTCGTATCATCGAGATGGATAGAATAACAAAAAAGGAGCAACATGAACTCCAAAAATAAGGAGTGCCAATCAATGAGCTTGCCATAAAAAAGGATGCTTTCTACATCTCAATATTGGGAAAGTCATCAGATAGACAGCTGTATGTTGTAGGTAGTGATGCACGAGGTACTGCATATGGTATATTAGAACTTTCGCGCAAAGCTGGCGTCTCACCATGGATATGGTGGGGGGATGTTGTTCCTGAGAAAAAGAATGTTTTATCACTCCCTAATGATTATGAGACTCTTCAAAGTCCGTCAGTTGAATATAGAGGTATATTTTTGAACGACGAAGATTGGTCATTACAACCTTGGAGTTGGATGCATTTTGAGCCGTCTGATATTCCAGGGCGTATCGGTGCAAAAACATATAAAGAAATATTTAAACTACTTCTACGTTTACGTGCTAATGCGATTTGGCCTGGTATGCATGGTATGACAACTCCTTTTTATCTTGTCCCTGGGGCCAAAGAGGCTGCTGATAGTTGTGGTGTTGTTATTGGAACATCTCATTGCGAGCCTCTTATGAGAAATAATGTTGGAGAATGGAAAATAGAAGAAAGAGGTGAGTATAACTATATTACCAATAAGAAGACTGTACAAAATTACTGGATTGATCGTTTAAAGGAAACAGGAACATACGAAAATATTTACACTATAGGCATGAGAGGTATTCATGATAGTGGTATGGAAGGTGTAAAAACTCTTCAAGACAAAACTGAAGCTTTACAACAAGTAATAGATGATCAAAGAGGTTTCCTTGGTAAATATGTAAATACGGATGTAACAAAAATGCCACAACAATTTGTACCCTATAAAGAAGTTCTGCAAATTATGGAAAATGGTTTGCGTCTACCTGATGACATAACTTTGACATGGTGCGACGATAACTATGGTTATATGACTCGTCTGAGCGATTCAGAACAGCAGAAACGTAGTGGGGGAGCTGGGGTGTATTATCATTTACAATATTGGGGACGCCCACACGACTATATGTGGCTAAGTACTATACAGCCAGGACTAATCTATAATGAAATGAAGCAAGCTTATGATAGCAATGCTCGTCGTCTCTGGATTGTTAATATACACGACATGAAAACTGCAGCTTATGATACCGAGTTGTTTTTGGATATGGCTTGGAATATCAATTCGGTGTCTCCATCAACATTGAATGAACATCATGAAAACTGGCTTTGTCGTGAATTTGGAGAAGAAGCTGGCAGGAAACTATTACCCGTAATGCTCGAATTTTATCGATTATGTGGTAGACGTAAGCCTGAGTTTATGGGCTGGAATCAGGTTGAACTCGACAAACGAAAATATAAAAAAGGCTGGTCTCCTGTAATTGATACCGAATTTAGCTTGGTCGAATTTGGAGGGGAACTTGACAGATATCTGGAAGATTTCGAAAAAATAAAAAGAATCGTTGTTGAAGTTGAAAGAAAATTAAAGTCCGAACAAAAAGATGCCTTTTTCTCTCATATAAAATATCCTGTTTTTGGAGCCTCGGCAATGAGTACAAAAATGCTAGAAGCACAAAGAGCACGTTCTATTGCTTCTGGAAATTATGATCCTGAGCGCTGGACTAGAGAAGAATCACTAATGAAAGCTTGTGCCAAAAGCATGAATGCATATTTCGAGATTCGAGAATTGACAGACTATTATAATAATGAAATGGCTGGTGGAAAGTGGAAGTATTCAATGTGCTATAATCCTCGTGATTTGTATGTTTTTTATCCACCTAATTTACCTATAGGTCTAACTGAAAAAGAAATCAAAAAATATGTGTCTCTCGAAAATCCTAAATCGAACTCACTAAAGACAAATGAAAGTTATGTTGCTAACAATGCTTGTGATTATACAACTGCCTCAGAGGGTGCTATTGCTGTACAGTCGTTAGGGCACAGTATGAATGCTGTTTCCTTACCTAAAGGAGCAACTCTTACTTTTGAGTTTGAATGCCCGGAAGCAGGTGATGCTGTTTTACGTACAGCAGTTATTCCTACACAACCCAACGATAAAGGAGACATTCGCTTTAGTGTGAAAATTGATGAAGGGGAAACTCAAATATGCTCTTTTAAAGAAGCTTTTCGTTCTGAAGGATGGAAACAGAATGTACTTAGAGGACAGGCTGTTAAAACAACTAATCATACATTAAGTAAAGGAAAGCACACTTTGTCCATCACAGCATTGGACGATCATGTATTGATTGATCAATGGATGATCGACTTCGAACCAGAACGAGAGTTTTACGTATTTCCATTAACACCAACATATTAAATATGAGTTATATGAAAAAGATTATTGGCTTACTCACTTTTTTGCTATTCATTTTTTCAGCAAAGGCTCAGCAGACAGAAGTGCAATATCTCTCTGGCACAGGACCAGATAATACCGTAGAGTGGGATTTCTGGTGCTCAGCTGGTATGAATTCTCAAAAGTGGAGCAAAATACAAGTGCCATCTTGTTGGGAGCAGCAAGGCTTCGGAGGTTATACCTACGGACGTTATTATATATACGAACGAGAAAAAGAAAAACAATATGCTAACTACAGAGATCGTGATTTTTGTGATGAATACGGTATCTATCGTCACAGTTTTGATATTCCAATATCATGGAAAGATAGGCAGATAAGTATTGTTTTTGAGGGGGTCATGACTGATGCCGAAGTGAAAATTAACGGAACAACCGTTGGACCTACGCATCAAGGAGCATTCTATCGTTTCTCTTATGATATCACTGATAAGCTGAAACTAGGGAAAAAAAATTCAATGGAAGTGATGGTGAGGAAGCAATCTGCTGATAAATCAGTAAATGCTGCTGAACGTCGTGCTGATTGGTGGCTCTTTGGAGGTATTTATCGTCCTGTATATCTAATGGCTAAACCTAGCATACAGATAGACCATATAGCTGTGGATGCTCGTGCAGACGGAACTCTACACACTGATGTTTATCTGAAAAATATTTCTAAAAGACAGCAAGTTGAATTGTCGCTTACTTCTTATGATTCAGATTTAACGTTAGGAAGACAGATATGTAAACTTACGACAGAAGAAAAACAAACCCTTACCACACATTGGAAAAATATTAAGACATGGGATCCTGAGCACCCTAACCTTTATCGACTTACCATGCGCTTATTTTCCTCAAAAGGAGATGTTGTTCATGAGATAACTGAACGTATTGGATTCCGCACTATTGAATTTCGTCCCGAAGATGGCATATACCTGAATGGAACACGCCTTTTAGTGAAAGGTACTAATCGTCATTGTTTCGATTCGGAGACGGGGCGGACAATAAGTCGAGAGCTTAGTCTCAAGGATGCTCAACTCATAAAGCAGATGAATATGAATGCTGTGCGTTCGCATTATCCTCCTGATACACATTTCTTGGAAGTATGCGATTCCTTGGGACTTCTTTATCTTAACGAATTGTGTGGGTGGCAGAATAGTTATAGTACTGAAATTGCACAAAAATTGTTGCCCGAAATGATCTTTCGTGATGTAAATCATCCCTGCATCTTTGTCTGGGCAAATGGTAATGAAGGTGGATGGAATACTGCTATTGACAACAGTTTTGCTGACTATGATCCACAAAAACGCCATGTCATTCATCCATGGGCAGATTTTAATAATTTGGATACACGTCATTATCCTAATGATACTGATAATACCTATCGCTTGGAACGTGGACATAAGGTTTTCATGATGACGGAGTTTCTTCATGGGCTTTATGATCGTGGACAGGGAGCAGGGCTTAAAGGTTTGTGGTCAAAATTTAAGTCGAGTCCTCTCTTTGCTGGAGGTTTTCTATGGGCATATGTCGATGAGGCTATTCATCGCACTGATACAGGGCAGATGGATACTTATGGTCCTAATGGTCCTGATGGTATTGTGGGGGCAAATCGTGAAAAGGAAGGTAGTTTTTATACAGTTCGAGAAGTCTGGTCGCCTATTCAAATAAGTCCGTTAAACATAACCTCTAGCTTCAAAGGGGATTTATTCATCGCTAATGATTACTTATTTAGCAATTTGCGTGAGTGCCAAATGAAGTGGAAGGTTTTGCGTTTTCCCTCGCCACAACTATCTGAAAGTGCAATCTGTTTAGCAGAAGGAAATGTATCATTGCCAATGATCGAACCAGGTGAAAAAGGTATAGCTCACTTCGATCTACCCGAGGAGTTTATTGATGGAGACATTTTAGAATTGGAAGCCTACAATGCCACGGGGGATACAGTATGTAATTGGACGTTCCCTATCAAAAGTAATCGCAAATATTTTGCAGAAAATAGAGATTTAGACGAAACGACAACTGCAGCCAAATATCAGATGGATGACAACAGAGTTAAGTTGACGGCTAATGGGGTTACAGCAATATTTGACAAAGCAAATGGAAGTTTAGTGGAAGTGAAAAATGGCAGTAAGGTGATACCATTATCTGACGGTCCTCTACCTGTTGGAATGAAAATGATTTTTAGCTCTGCTAGTGTAAAGTTGCAAGGTGACACTGCCGTTTATAGTGTAAAGTATGACGGAGCAGCAGATTCTATTATTTGGAAGATGACGCCAGAGGGGATACTTGGAATGGATGCATTAGTACTAAATTATAGATCAATGAACAAATTTGAAGGTGAATATTTTGACCGTCCAGTTCATAATTTAGGTTTTTCTTTTTCTTTCCTTGAAGAGAATGTTAGTGGGATGCGTTGGTTAGGCAAAGGCCCCTATCGAGTATGGAAAAATCGAATGGAAGGTATGAATTATGGTATTTGGCAAAAAGATTACAACAATACAGTAACGGGTGAATATTATAATCCACTCATTTATCCAGAATTTAAGGGGTACCATGCCAATCTTTATTGGGCAACTCTTCAATCACAGACGACTCCGATGACAGTTTATTCAGAAACTGACGGTATTTTCTTTCGTGTTTTCACTCCAGAAGAGGAACGTGATCGCGAAAGTCGTGGAGAATCAGTAAAGGAATATCCTGTCGGAGACATCTCGTTCTTATTTGAGATTCCGGCTGTTAACTCTCAAGGAACAGGAGGAAGTGCATCCTTTATCAAAATAAACAAAGGTGACGAAGGGTTCAGAATGAAACTTTGGTTCCAGTTTAATGGTAAATAAATGTCACAAATTATTCGATAAGTAGACTTGTTAATCCAGTAGGATGTCTGATTTTCCTACTGGATTAATAATCGCATTTGAAATGCTTGGAGATGTTAATTTACCCCAGTATGTGATTTTAACAGAATGAAATGATTATGAAGAAAACTTGAAGTTGGTTTGGTAAGAAAGATAATATTACACATGCCATGTTAGACAAATGGGTGTTGAAAGTGTTGTGACGGCTTTACGCGATCTTCCCAATGGACAAGTATGGGAATTAGTAGAAAGTCTTTCTAAGTTAAAATCGTCTAACAATATTGGGGCGAGATAAAGCACATCTAATAAAATAAAGAAGGGTTGTGTTTCTCATGTAAATGAAACACAACCCTATCTTTGAAAAACTAATTATAATTAAATTTATTTTACTTCAAACTCATAAATACCAGTAGATTCTTTTTCTGACAATTGGAACGTCAGACGCACACTTTTACTAGTTACAGGTGTAAACTCAATTTTGTTTAGCACATCTTTTTCTGATTTGGCAGGAGATTTAGCTTTCACATCTTTCCATTTTCCGTTCTTGTCTTTATACTGCACACCCCAAGATAGAGGAATACGACAGCCTCCCCAAGGACCATCATCATACCAGAAGACTGATGCTGTGGAGAATGTCTCAGGTTTTTCGAATTCATAAATGATCCATTCTTCCGAATTATTTGCAGGCCATAGTGTATAGAAAGGAACTTTTCTGTCGTTTGAGTTTTCAGGCCAAAATCCATCATTGGCACTACTCATCGACTTGTTTGGAGATTTGGCTGTTACTTTTGCTTTCGTATTGAAAGTTGGAGGAGGTAGAGGGCGAGTAGATTCGACTGTACGAGGAATCCAAACTGCCATTTCTCCTGCACCTCTGTTAGACCATGTGTAATATGGAATTGCTGTGATGCGCTTATTTTCTATTATAACGTTATTGTCGGCTCCACGGCGAGCACTTTGCCCATCTGCATTGATACGGATAATGCCACTCAAGTCGGATGGATTGTAGCTTGTAGCAGTTAGTTTAACGTCGTCTTTCAATACAGCATTGAGCACACGGTCGTCGTTGTCGAGCCACTCTAGGCAGTATACGATAGGTCCTCGTTCGATGGCAACTTTGCCCCTGTCGTCTTCTACATTTTCGTGGGCTATACTTCTATTGATATCCATTGGAAAATCGATTTCAATCTTATCTCCTTTTTTCCATTCTTGCGAAAGAACAACATATCCATCTGCTCCTATCATATATTCCACTTGTTTTCCATTTACAGATATAGGCACTTTTTTTGCCGATGGGTTCAGGTAGCGATAAAGATCACTAGGTACAGGTTTGTTTTGTGCCCATCCAGGGATTCTCACCAAGAGGTCAAACTTATCTGATTTTTGAGGTGCTACATTTATGGTCACCTTTCCATCCCAAGGGTAGTCTGTTTGTTGTGATAATGTTACTTTGTTTTCACCTAAATCTATTTCAGACTCGCTCTCTACAAAAAGATTGACATAGACTTTATTGTCTTTGTGAGCATAAACATATCCTGGGATAGATGGCATAAATCGGCAAACATTGCTAGGACAACATGCACAGCCAAACCACTCGCTGCGTCCGTGCTGACCAATAGATTCCAGAGGATTGGGATAAAAGAAACGATTGCCTTCCAAATTGATTCCAGAGATTAAGCCATTGTATAATGTTCTTTCTAGCACGTCATAATACTTCGATTGCCCATGTAGCAGGAATAGGCGATGATTCCAGTATACATTGGCTATGGCAGCACATGTTTCGCAATAGGCAGACATGTTGGGCAATTCATAGTTTTTTCCAAATGCCTCACCATGTCCTGTTGCTCCAATTCCTCCTGTGATATATAGTTTTTTGTAAACCACATTGTCCCATATTTTGTCAATAGCGTTTATGTATGCTTTATTGTCCATCAGGGCAGCCACATCAGCGATCCCAGAATACATGTATGTGGCACGCACAGCATGTCCTACTGCCTCGTCTTGTTCGATAACAGGCTTATGCGTTTGACTATATTCTCCACTATATCCATTCCCCTTGAGGTCTAAAAAAAACTTAGCAAGATCAAGATATTCTTTCTTCCCTGTGACACGATACATTTTGGCTAACCCCATTTCTACGATTTGGTGTCCTGGTTCGTAAGCCAATTTTCCTGGACCAAAATCTTTGACCAATAGATCTGCATTTTTGATTGCAATATCTAACAACGAGCGTTTGCCCGTAGCCTCATAATGTGCTACTGCTGCCTCGTATAGGTGTCCACAGTTGTATAGTTCGTGGCTTAGGTCGGGATCTTTCTCCCAACGTTTTTCGCCTACCCATTCGTGCAGATTGCCCGGTTCTCCTGCCGTACGGGCAGTAAATAGATATCCATCTGGCTCTTGAGCCTTCCCTATGTAGTAGATCAAAGTGTCCATCTGAGCATCTAGCTCTGGGCTAGGATACATTTGTATGGAATAAGCCATTCCTTCGATTATTTTATAGATATCAGTATCATCAAAGGTCAGTTGGGTGTTGAAATATCCAGGCATTAGACCTCCTGCCTTCTTAAAGTTGTCTACACGTCCTGTGGAGTAGCAATGTTTGAGCGCAATAGGGATAGTTTCTTTTTGATTAATCTGAATTCGAGGAGCCCAAAAGTTATCTGTAAATTTTACTGAAGTAAATGTCACAGGCTGGATAGGGTAGTCATTTTTCTTTTGCTTCGTTTCGTACATTTCATGGTGGTTAGGATGACTGCATGGAAATGCAGAGACCCAACATGCAACCAGAAATGCTGCAATTAATGTAATTTTCTTCATTGATATACTCTTTTATTTATATTTATTATATTGATCTAAAACTTCTTGTGCAGACATAGGAGTGTCATAAAAACGCAACGAGTGCAGGTAGCCAAAGAAAGGATGTTCTCCATCAAACTTTCGCCCTAGAGTTATCTTTTTGCTTTCTCCTACACGCAAGAAGATATCCTTTTCTCTAACGAATTTTCCGTTTATGTATATTTTTTCCATGTAGCCATCGAAGGTGATCAGCACATGTTTCCATTCGGCGTCTATCTCCATATCTTTGATTCCCATATCTTCATACCAACCATAGTGCATTGTGATTCCACTTTGTGGGCTTGTGCCATAGCCTAGAATAATTTTAGAAATCTCTTTATGCGATTCATTAATATCTAATATACATTCATTTTCTTTTGGATTGACCGATGAAATCCATGCAGAAATGGTGTATGGTGCATTGCCAATCATAGTTTTGGGCAATCCGAAGTCTGATCTGAAATCCTGATAGCCATTGAATGCAAAAGCTGATTTTCCTTTGTGTTTTTTTACAGGCACAGCCATCCCAAATGCATCAAAACCTTGCTTATTGTTTAATTTGTTTTCGATGCGTCCAAGTAAATCTCCTTCTGCATAGTGGTCGGCATTTACTTCAAACAATAAGCCAGTTCTTTTTGCTGCAGCTTCTGTTGCTTGATTATGAAACTTTTGGGCATTGTTGGGGAAGGGATCTTGACCTCCTGAAAAAACTTTTATATTCCAAATAGCAGGAAACAGCCCATTCTTTTCATTTCCTGTTACGGTGAGTCGCAGATATCTGGCTTTCACATCTCCATGATCTATCATCGGACTGCCTGCCAGAGTATTGTTGCGTTTGTTGGCAAAGGTGCTCCATGTTTTACCATCGGTAGAGGTCTCATAGTAATATTGATAAAATGATGTAGCATACTCAAACTGTGTCCAGATTCTTTTTACAGGTTGCACTTTGCCCAAATCTATTTCCAACCATTCGTCGCCTGTACATTTTGCAGCTCTCCACAGTGTTGCATTATTATCATCTAGTGCATATTCTGGTTTGAAGTTTTCATTGTAGTATGAGGATGCTTTCACTCTAGCTTTGAAGGCTATGTTATTGTAAGGGTTAGAGTCCTTTTGCAAAAAGCCAATGCCTTTATGTCCTGCATCTACTATTTTGATACGCCCTTCTTTATCAAACTCCAACTTGTCAGCCGCCACCTGTCTGTGAAAGCCTCTGGTAGATTGTGGTATGTTATGCCTATGGTAAACAATATAGTAATCATCTCCTTCTTGATGGATGCTATGATGACCAGGACCATGAATGGTGCTATCTGCATTGGTAGCTAGTATCGGATTGTTGTCTGCAAACTCAAAAGGTCCCATTGGTCCTATTTTGCTTGTGGTATATTGTACACGATAGGTATGGTCGTGGCACGAGCCAGATGAGTAGGTCAAATAATATATTCCATTTCGTTTGAATACACAAGGTGCTTCGAAAAAGTCGATAGCCTGTGTGTTGGGGATCAAGGCAGTGTCTACTAGAGTTTTCATATCATCACTCAGCTTTCCTACACCACAGCCATGATCTTTATAAATGCCCCACGTACCCCAATAGAGGTATGTGGAGCCATCATCGTCAATAAAGCTTTGTGCATCCAGAGTGATAGACATTTTCACATATCTGTCGGGAATCAAGACTGCCTCATCTGATCCCAAGATATTAGTCCAAGGTCCTTCGGGTTTGTCAGATACGCCACAATATATTTTGCAGGCTTGACTATAATAATGATAGTAACGCCCATCAGTGCCTTGCATAATATCTGGTGCCCAAACCTGATCGGCAGTTGGCCAATTCATTGGTTCGATGGTCCAGTTGACGAAGTCTTTCGATTTCCAAACTTGTGCAGGTCCTACTCCCAAGCCTGTTCCATCGGTAGTAGCATAGATATAGTAAGTGTCTCCAAATTTTCGGATAGTGGGGTCGGCAAAGTAGCCAGGAAGAATCGGATTGCCTGCTCCTGGTGTGTTATACTGCACTTTTTCTGCTTTCTTTTGTCCCAAGACATTCAGAAAGGGTGATGTAAATAATAAAAATAGGAAGATGTACTTTTTCATATAGCTTATCATATTATTCATTAAGGATTAGTTCTGTTTTCGGCAGATAGATCCAAATCGATTTCGGGTAAATATTCTAATAGTAGATTGTAAAGGTCTGGGTCGTAGGTTTTCAACTTAGAACGGGTGTCTATTGAGTTGTGCACTCCATTAGGCTGGGCGGAATACTTATTGCAATCGAAAAAAGATTGTACGCCTTCGGCAAAATATTCTTCTTTGTTGCTCACGGCATAAGTATCTTTCCATAAGTTTTTGGCAATGGCTTGCTGTCTTAAGGCTTCGAGCCTGTTGTCAAAGTCAGGTTCGACACTCAATATGCCTACCATATGGAAGATATGAGCAAACTCGTGAACCATAATACTCTCTCCTTTATATCTGTCGCTTGACAAACCTATGACATTTTCTTCGCCACAACTTGCACTGAAGTCGTGTTCGGGAGAACCTCCAAAGCCACGTGCACGCTTGTTCCAAAAGGCGATGTTTTCAGGCGTATCGCAAATGTGTGCATATTCTGGTATATCGCACACCTCTTCGTGCTCTCCAATTATCATCATTTTGCATCCTTTGACTTTCATTGCATTTTTTATATCCTCTCGTTTTGATAAAATTTGACTAATCACTTTGCCTGCTCTTACCAGAGCCTCATCTCTCACCTTGTTGGACGAAACAATTGGTAAACCGTCGGCATCAATATATTTTTTATAAAAAGGGAATAGTCCCAATGATTTTGGTACTGTGGTTGGTTGTATTTCCACCGTCTCCAAATCGGCTTGAATGCAGATGGCAAATCCTCCTCCTGATGCCAAATGTATTGGCAGTGAAGTTGATTTATTTATCTGGATCACTTCTCTTTTATAGTCACTAGCTTGTTTTTCTGCATTTATACCATCTCTGAAGATTGTGGCTTGATATTGTTTTCCCTCTTCGAGGAAAGAAAAATCGACGGTCAGATCTCGTGCAGTCCAATTGGTAAGACCACCGATATACCAGTTTTGATCTTTGCGTCTAGCCGTAACAATATACTCACCCATTTCTCCACTTAATATTCTTGTCTCGTCTATGTCTACGGGGATTGAGGCAAGAAATAAGGTGTAATCAATTTCTTTTTCGTAGCGTGTAGGAGAGTCGCAGAGCATTGTAAATGGTGAGTCGTAGACAATGTATGTGGCTAGTTGGTGGCAACGTGTACCTTGGCTCATGGGGTTATAGTAGATAGGCTGATAGTCTTTCTGTGTTGCATTGAGCATGGCTCCAGGTGTGTAGTCCACTGGTCCAGCCATCATGCGTATGAATGGAAATGTAACATCGTATTGGGGCATATCTTTGTCAGGCGCACTCCATTTTGCTTCTTCCATGCCAAACAAGCCTTCGAAGTTGAGGATGTTGGGGTAAGTACGGTTGATACCCGTAGGCTTGTAGATACCATGCAGATCTAAGATCAACTGATGGCGAGCAGTGGCATCAGCAATTCGATAGGTCATTTCCACTGCTTTTTGGTCGTCTCGATCTAAGAAATCGACCTTAAAGCCTTTTATTCCCATTTCAGAATAATGTTTGCAGATTTTCTCCAAGTTTTCGTCAAGCACATTAAACACCGTCCAAAGAATCAAATCTACATTTTTGTTTTTGGCATAAGCTATAAGTTCGGGGAGATTGAGTTCGGGAACAACAGTCATCATATCTCCCGATTGGGGATCGTACCATCCTTCGTCTAGAATAACATATTCTAATCCATATCTGGCAGCAAAATCGATGTAGTGCTTGTAGGTTTGCATATTGATTCCTGCTTCGAAATCAACTCCATAGAGTCCCCAATTGTTCCACCATTCCCATGCTGATTTTCCTGATTTGATCCACGAATAATTGCCTATTCTATTAGGTGACGCTAGAGCATAAACAAGATTGTTTACGGGCATTTCTGTGTCTTTTTCGGAGATGGCTAACACTCGCCACGGATAGGTTCTGTTTCCTTTTGTTTTGGCAATATAAGGTGAATGCTCCTTGACATATTCTTGATGCCTCCAAGGATGATAGTCGATGGCAGAAGGATAGGGTGCAAAAACAGCCTTTAGAGAGTTAGAGCTTTTTTGGGCTTGTACGAACATACCTGGGTATGACTCAAGGTCGGATTCGAGTATTGTGATTTTTTTACCATTCTCTAAGGCAATGGTAGCAGGAAGAAAAGCCAATGTGGTATCTGCCTCAGATAGAAGTGTGGCTTTGTATATATTTTGAAAAGCCATTGCGAAAGGCTCTTTTTGGTTGGTAGAATGCGATAGGTAAGTCGTATAATCTTTGGCGAAATTGAATTCGGCTATCTCATTCTTGATCTCAAGGTCTTTTCTAGACGTGGTGTAAAACTGATATGCCACACCTTCGTCGTATGCTCGAAAGATGATTCCGTAGTCTCCCTTGAGTTTGATATCTAGCTGGTTGTATGTGATAGAGAAGGACTGTGTACGATAGAAAGGGGATACAATGTGCTCATTCTCGAACGTTGTTTTTTTAGATAATATCTTGGGCTGCACGCCTAAGATGATGTTATCAGATAGTTCTAGTGCTATACGAGAGTTGTCAAGTATTTTTTCTTCCAGATGCCATACAGAATAGCAAATCTCTTGGTCTGCTGTTATCCTGATTTCTAGTTTATTGTTTGGAGACTTTAAACTAAAGGAATTTGCAGCAAAGCTTCTGGTAGAGCATAGCTGAATTAGGCTAAAAATGATAATGAGATAGAAACCACTTTTTTTCATGTTTTCAGTAGGTAAAATTAGATAAAGATAAAAAATGAATAGTGCCCGTTTCCCTATATCGTTGCTGGCATTAGGACACTATTCTCAAATTTAGAAATTTAATATACTTTCCACTCAATTACTCCACCCGAATAGCCTTTGCGTCCTACATCTACAATTTGAGGACCTTTTTCTTCCTCTTGCTTATCTGTTTGTGGGCGTTGCAATTGTACTACCATCTTTAGTTCGCTAGTTGTGATAGGATCAAAAGATACTTTATTATACTTGTCAAGTTCTGTTCCATAAGGGAGATTGTTTTTCACTTCTTTCCACGTGTTTCCATCTTTGTAGAGCAGTTTCCACGATTCTGGTGCTTTATAGATTACATCATAATGATCGAATGCTAACCAATATACCTCCACGGCTGATATCTTTTCGGGTCTATCGAACTTATAGCCTATCGACTCTTCTGTGCCTGCCTTCAACCACCAGTAGTGGTATGGGGTGTTGATATCATCAGACGATTTTGGTTCAAACTGGTCATTGAATCCCCATCCATCTACTTGATGTGCTTTGGAGGCAATCGTTGGTTCTGGTTTCACTATTGCATAATCGGATGATTCGGGTGTCCAAACGACCAACTGATGTACTCCTCTATTGTTCCAAGTGCTGTATGGTATGGCTTTGAATGTCATTGGCTTTTCTGTCACTTCCTTTGTTACTGCATCTCGAACCACACGATAGGCATCGCCCTCTAGTGTGACCACTCCATTGAGCAAATCTTTTTCGTATTTAGATTCTATTTTGGATGTACGAGGTATAACAATGTCAAATACATATTCCTCTGTTTGATCTAAGCCCTCTAGTGCATAGAGGATAGGTCCTCTTTCCATTGACAATAAGCCCTTGTCATATTTGACCTCTGCATGTGCTTGAGTCCTCTTGACTGGCATATCCATTGTAAGCTTTACGATATCGCCTTCTTTCCACTCTTGCTCAAGGACAGCATAGCCACCTCTTCTTTTTCCATTCACTTCTTTTCCGTTGACAGTTAACTTTATATCACTCGTGTTTTGCCCAATGTAATGATATAAGTCGGTGGATACAGGCTCTCCCTTTGCCCATCCCGGAATACGTACCAATAGGGTGAATTTGCCTACTTGCGACGGATTGACTTTGATTTCTACATTGCCATCCCACGGATAATTTGTCTTTTGGATCAGTTCTACTTCTTTGTCTGCCAATTTGATTTTAGAGTTTCCTTCTACAAATAGGTTTACATAAACATCATTTTTGTTGACGGCATACGCATATCCAGGTATTGAAGCCATAAAGCGAGTAACATTGCCCGGACAACAAGCACAGCCAAACCATTCAGAACGGTTGTGCCCACCATCAGAAGCCAAAGGATTGGCATAGAAAAAACGATCGCCACTTAGCGATACTCCTGCCGTTACTCCATTGTATAGGGTTCTCTCTAGGATGTCAACATATTTTGAATCTCCTGTGGCCAAAAACATGCGATGATTCCAGTATACATTGGCAATAGAGGCACATGTTTCGCAATAGTTGTTAAAGTTGTTTAGTTCATAATTTGGACCAAAGCCTTCGCCTTGAGCACGAGAGCCAATGCCTCCGTTGATGTATAGCTTTTTGCTTGCCATATTGTCCCAAACACGATCTACGGCTGCAAATAGTTTTTCATCGCCTTGCAGTGCTGCAACGTCTGTGACTCCTGAATAGAAGTATCCTGCACGGACTGCATGCCCAACGATTTCGTCTTGTTCCAACACTGGTTTGTGATCTTGACTATAGATTCCAGGTTTTCGTCCGTTAGAGAGTCGTCCTGCCTCGTCTACAAAGTAGCGAGCTTGGTTTAGATACTTTTCGTCGCCCGTCACATGGTATAATTTGACTAATGCCATTTCGATGATTGGATGTCCTGATGGATATTTGATCTGATCGTCTCCCAACCCAAATACTTGACATACTAGATCTGCATTTTTGATTGCAACATCTAGTAGTGAACGCTTTTTGGTTGCCTTGTAGTGTGCCACAGCAGCTTCGTATAGGTGACCACAGTTGTAGAGTTCGTGACTGTTGACCTTCTCCCAACGAGAATTGCCCCACCAACCAGAGAGACGCTCACACTTGTTTGTTACGCAGGTGGTTAGGTATCCATCAGGCTCTTGTGCTGCGGCAATTAATGTTATTACGCTGTCGAGATATGCATCTAACTTGGGGTCGTATTTTACTGCCAGAGAGTAAGATGCACCCTCGATGATTTTGTAGGGGTCGGTGTCGTCGAACGAAAAATCACCTTGATGCTCTCCTTTTATCAAGCCTCCAGCAAGGGCAAAGTTGTCGAATCGACCGTTGATTTCGCATTGGTGAAAGGCTGATGGAATAGATACTGTTCGATTGATTTCCATTCTTGGCAACCAAAATTGATCTGTGAAGTGTACATCTGTAAATGGCACTTCTTTTATTTCTCCCAATTTAACGCCCGGTGGCTCGTTTGTTATCGTATTACAACTGCCAAAAGTAATGATGGCAGTGAGTAATAATGTCGAGTTTCTTAATTTCTTAATCATATCGTATTACTTGTATTATAAATTTATTTAAGGATTGAATGGTGTAAGGATGTGCCTGTAAGTTTTATTTGATATGGCCATTGCTCATCATTGTTGGCATCACCATCCCAAAGGTGCTCCCAATGCTCGGTGGGTGCTCCACTGACCACGAGCCAAAGGTGCGATGTATGTTCAGGAACTGTAAACTTAACCGTTCCTTCTGCCTCCGAATATTTGTCGCTATATACTCGTTCTCCATCTATTGTCATTGCCACAAAGCCATATCTCCATCCTGCTTTATCTTTGTTGACAGATCTATATCCTTTGGCGTTTGTTATTCCTTTAAAGTCTAAGGTTATTTCGGTTTCGGAGGAAGGAACATTCAGTTGAATGCCGTTGTATCCATAGTTTTGTGGACATCGCTCTTCTGCTATCTGATACCAACCATTGCCAATGGAAGTAAAAGCAGAGGTGTGTTGATTGGCATATGGTTTTGATACTTCTCTGATACGATCCAGATCCCATGTGATGAATTTGAGATAGGCATCTAGCATTTCGTCGTTGAAGGTTTTTTGATCTATGCCAGTCATGCGTTTGTAGGCTATCACTGCATCTTCTCCTTCCTTGGCTTCGCGCCATAGTTTTCCGATGAAATCGATTCCATGCTTGTGTGCCCAATATTCGAATACGTGGGGCGAACTGTAACAGTTGTCTTCGTGCATAAAAGCCTTGTGAGTGGTGTTCATATAGGATACGAGGTGATAATTTTCGAATACAATCCACTCTGGATAATATTGCCAAAGCATATATTGTGAAGTCATTTCGAAAATTGTTTGACCACGCCCTCCCTCAGGATTGGTAGAGAAACCCCAATTGCCATCGCCTGACACCATATATTGGAAGGCATGCCCAAGTTCGTGTGCTAGAGCCCCGTATGGCTTGTGTTGCACTCTGTTGGGAGACAGCCATATAGCTCCTATCTTTTTTTCGCTACCTCCTCCATACACTGTGCCGTCTTCGTTGTGGTAGAGGTAGATATTCATTCTGTATCGGTCTGTCAACGAGTTGCCTTGTTGCACAAACTTCAAGTCATCGCGATAGAATGCATAAATCTTTTCGCACTCTTGCATCAGATCTGTCAACGGCACTCGAAACTTAGGGTCAACCGTTGAGGTAGGATCATCACCAAAATCTGGTTCCCAAAACACAACCAAGTTATCAGTTTCTATCATTCGGTCGAAACTGAATTGAGCATTTGGATCTGTATAGTTATTTTTCTCTGCAACGTTCCATACCTCTTGTGGCAGATATGTCTCTTTTGCTGTCTCCTTTTTGGATGATTCCTTACATGCTGATAGGCATACAAAGAGAGTGAATGCAAAAACAAAGACTTGCTTTATGGGGTTTATTAATGTATTCATAATTTTATAATATAGATTTAGCAAAAGATCACCAATGCCTGTGTCTGACTTGTGTATTGTCAAGTGCAACAGCTTTTTTCTCATTTGTAAAGGTCGATAATAAAAGAAATAGGCGATGCAAAAAAAATCCAGATCTATGCAACTATTATCCAATGAGGTGTGAATGCATTGCTAGTGTGTTTTGGTAGAATGTTTTTAGAATCAGAGGATTATTGAGGATGTATATTTTTGTGCTATCCTTTTTGTATTTTTATGCTACTAGAGATCTGATAAAAAATACTGATCTTTGCTTTATAAAACCGTTAACCTATGAAAATATCCGTGAGTAAAGCATTTTCTTTAATCTTGTTTGGTATCTTTTTTTTGTTGTCTCCGTTGCATAGCATCGACCTAAATTTTAAATATTATCTTGTTGAAGATGGTTTGTCATCCAATACCATATTTGATATCATACAGGACTCTGAAGGGCGTATGTGGTTTGCTACCGAAAACGGACTAAATCAGTTCAATGGTTATGAGTTTAAAAGTTTTAGAAATATACCCCGAGACACCACTTCTATAATAAATAACTATGTATATGTGCTGTTCGAAGATGTAGACAAAAATCTATGGATAGGGACAGAGAGAGGAGTGTGTACTTATAATTTGAAAGAAAAAACTTTCAGACGATTCAGTTTGCAGACAAAGGATGGCATATCAATAACTGACAGAATACAAAAGATTTTTGCAGACGAAAATGGGCAGATATACATCAGTGCAGCCCGTCAGGGAGTTTTTGTCCTTAGCAAAGATGGGGTGTTGAGCCAATATTTATTTGAAGATGAAAAACTGCCAAACATAGACCCTATATGGGTTAACTGTATGTATAGAGACAAAGAAAAAACAATCTGGGTATCGGTGAATAATACGCATCACCAGATATACAAATTAGATAATGTGAGTGGACAATTTGTACCTGCATTTCCTCATCTTGACAAAGAAAAGCTGCAAAGCTTGGCATCGCATGCAATGCACGAAGATGTGTTTGGGACTTTGTGGTTCGGCTCATGGACACATGGACTTTTTTCGATTGACAAAAAGACTGGAATCAAAGGAAGATATTTACATACAGAAGGTGTAGATAAAATTATGCAGATTCATTCGATAACAGAGTTCCAACCTGGCACGCTCCTCATAGGTTCTAACGATGGCTTGACTTCTTTCACCGTTTCTCCTACTATTGGTAATAAATTGGAGTCACATATGAAAGAACCACAAATATCCAACCGTTTTGTTTATCCAATATATAAAGACAAAGAAGGTGGACTATGGATAGGAACATATTATGGAGGAATAAATTATGCTTCTCCCAATAGAAACTATTTTACGAGTTATGTTCACGATAAATATGAGAACTCTATCAATGGCAATGTTGTGAGTTGTTTTGCAGAGGATCGATCGGGCAATTTGTGGATCGGGACTGATGACGGTGGACTCAATTATTTTAATGTCAAAGCCGAAAAGTTTGAGAACTTCAAACCTGATAAAAGCACAAATAGCCTTTCGCACCACAATATTCATGCTTTGTGCGTCGATGATGATAAACTTTGGATAGGTACTTATACAGGTGGGCTCAATGTGATGGATCTTAATACTCGCAGATTTAAACATTATTTTAGTGCCGAGTCGGACTCTACATCTTTGTTTAGCAATAGTATATATGCCATTCTGAAAGATTCGCACAAAAATATATGGGTAGGAACTACTTCGGGCATCAATATCTACGACAGAGCGAATGATGATTTTATCAGAATCAAGTATAGCGATGAAATGATAGTAGATATCTTAGAAGCTGATAAACGTATTTGGTTTGCAACCATTGGTCATGGTCTCTATACCTATGATTTGGAAACGAGGGAGTGGAAAAACTACAGATTTGATGCTAGTGATCTTTCTTCATTGATAAGCGACAATGTTACTTGTTTGCATGTAGACGAGCACGATAATCTTTGGTTAGGAACAAACAGTGGATTGTGCAAATATGACAAAGAGAAAGATGCATTTGTGTCGATCTTGGCAAATCTTCAGAGCAATTTTATTAGCAATATATTTTCAGACTATGGATATCTGTGGATTGCTACTACCAGTGGCTTGGTTAGATATGAACCTGATTTTGGAAAAACGATTCATTACACAAAAGGAGATGGGCTATTGAGCGATCATTTCACCATGAAATCTGGAATCAGAACATCTGTCGGACGGATTTATCTTGGCACTGCCACAGGTTTCAATGCCTTTTATCCCAGACAAATAGCAGAAAATAACTATTTGCCTCAAATAGAGATATCAGACTTCCAACTGTCTTATAGTAAGGCTGATATGGCAGAGTATATGATACCTCAGCAAGGAGGTGAAAAGGTATTGACTTTGCCCCATAATAAAAATTCGTTTAGTTTTGAGTATACAGCGTTGAGCTATTTCGCTCCCGAAAAAAACGAATACGCATTTTATCTCGAAGGCTTTGACCAATCGTGGAACTATGTGGGCAATGTGCGCCGTGCAACGTATACCAATCTTTCGCCAGGAGAATATATTTTCAGAGTAAAGGCAAGCAATAATGATGGCATCTGGAATGATACGGGGCTGGCTTTGAAGATAAAAATAAAGTCGCCGATTTGGTGGAACTCTTGGTCTATTTTAGTTTATTTCATCATCATCCTATTGATACTATTCAGGGTGTTGAAGTATTGGAGAGACAGAGAAGAGAAGAAGCATCAAGATGAAATCGACAAAATAAAAATAGAGCAAGAAAAAGAATCGTATAACTCGAAAATAAACTTCTTTACGACCATTGCTCACGAAATACGAACTCCAGTTAGCCTTATCATTGGTCCTTTGGAGCAGATTAGAAAAAAAGAAGAAAACCTTCCCGATCGAATGGTCAAAGAGTTGAAAACGATCGATCATAACAGCCAGCGTCTGCTGACCTTGGTCAATCAGTTGTTGGACTTCAGAAAAATAGAAAGAGAGAGTATACGAATCTCGTTGACCAGAGAAAATGTTTATGAATTTCTGTTAGGAATATACGAACGATTTCATTCTTTTATCGAAAATAAAGATCTGAAATTTATATATACTTTCGACACAACAGACTTTTATGCAGCAATAGATACTGACAATTTGACGAAGGTGATTAGTAATCTTTTGAGCAATGCATCAAAATATTCAAGAGACTATATCGAACTGAATCTTTGGACTGACAGAGAGGGGGGTGTATTCAAAATTTCGGTAAAAGATAATGGATCGGGGATACCAGAAGAAGAGAGAGAAAATATTTTTAAACCCTTTTATCAAGTTAGTAAAAGATCAAAATCGGGAACAGGTATAGGTCTGTATTTGGTGAAATCTATAGTGGGGAAACTAGAAGGGCAAATCACTTTGGACGATCAAGAGGAAGGAACAAGCATCACTATATCTTTGCCCATTGTTGAGATAGATGATGCCATAAGCGAAGTGCTGCCAGAGAATGGAGGAGATAAAAAAGATACAGAAAGTCAAGAAGAATTAGTGCTAGAACTTGACGAAGAAAACAAGAACTTGCTGATTGTTGAAGATAATCTGGAGATGCAAGCTTTTTTGAAAAGAAGTCTAGAAGATATCTATAATGTAGTCATTGCCAATAATGGAAAAGAAGGATTGGAGGCATTGGAGAACAAAGAGATAGATGTGATTTTGAGTGATATAATGATGCCCGAAATGGATGGCATAGAATTTTGCAATCGGGTAAAAAATAGCTTGCTGTGGAATCATATTCCTTTTATCTTGCTGACGGCAAAAACAAATGTGTCGTCCAAAATTGAGGCATTAGATGTGGGGGCAGATGCGTATGTAGAAAAACCATTTTCTTTTTCATTTCTTGAGGCTCAGATAAGGAACTTGATAGAATCGAGAAAAAAGTTGTTGAAAAAATTTAGTGAAACTCCTTTTGTGTCTCTTAAAACAATTGGAAAGAGTGAGGCTGATCAGGAGTTTTTGACTAATCTGCACGAAATAATTGAACAAAATATCTCGAACGAAAGATTTTCTATCGATCAGTTAGCTAGTGCTCTCAATATTAGCAATTCGGGTTTGTTTACCAAAATAAAAAATCTGACTAGCACTACGCCCAATAAGCTACTGCTACTTGTGAGGCTCAAGAAAGCTTCAGAACTGTTGATCGAAAATAATTATCGAATCAATGAAATTTGCTACATGGTAGGCTTCAATAATCCATCCTATTTTGCCAAATGTTTTCAAAAACAATACGGAGTTTTGCCAAAAGACTTTAGAGACAGTCAAGGGAGTATAGAACAAAAGTAGAAAGGGAGCATATTTAGTTAATTAATGGAGTATTGTTATCTTTTCTTGATGGCTAAGGCAAAGAAGATAGAATACCCATTTTAATAGGACTGATGTAGATAGCCGAAAAGAAATCTGATAATGATCTAATTTTTTTCATCATGACTGAGAACTAGTTCATCAAATGATACTCTTTTACTCTAGTCAGCCTTATTTTTGGTTATTCGTAATGTCTTCAACTAAACTATTCAAATATACTTCTAGATAGGTATATCCCTCAATGTTTGTGTCAGATGCTTGTTTGCTTGGATAGTTCTCTGCCAGCCAATCATCAGGAATGCCATCTCTGTCACTATCTTGTATGGGTGTACCTTTTTTTATTCAGGCCATGGAGACCAATCTTTATTGTTAGGATCAGGATTTAGGTCTGTTACAGAGTCTATTAGTCCCCCTTTAGGATAGCCCTGGCTCTTCCATTGTCCCCCTTGTCCGTTATGCTTACTTAGTCCTTTAAACTTTGCTGTGCCAGTGGATGTTTCCTCTATTATACGTTGGTCAATCTGATCGCGAACTTTGGAACAACCAACATATTGCAGGACTTTTTCATATGCTGTAGTAGCATCATGCGTATGAATCTTCTCTACTGCTATTGGTTGATTCATTTTGATTTCTTTTTTATCTTTGTTATCCTGAGTCTCGACACCAAGCCAATTGTTGACTGTAATTTCAGGAGCATGCGAAAAAACATTTCCTGCAACGTAATATTTACCCCACACATCTTTAATTTCATCCCATCCTCCTCCAGGTACTTTTACGTTGATCGTTGTTAAACGTTTGGCGATATTGCCCTGTGTGGCAGGTCCTGCTTTGTAGTAATTGTTTATCATATTGACATGCATAGCCTCTCCTCCGTAACATCCATGACCGCTCCAATTGTAGAATACATTATTTCTAACATCAGTAGTATCTGTTCCAGCATATTTTTTACCTGGTCCGAGACGAGGTGTTCGACTATCATGATGTGCAATCAGATTGTGATGAAAAGTAGCATTAACCCCTCCCCAAATGGCTCCATAGCCATGTGGACCTTTAGAGTGTCCTGATAATCGTAGACTTTCGGAGATGATGCACCATTGCATGGTGAAATTTTTATTATCATAGAATGATGAACATTCGTCCGTACTCCAACTTATTGAGCAGTGATCTATAAGTACATTCTCACTCTGCCTTCCGTTTAAGGCATCTGCTCCATCTGCTTCCTTTTCTGAAATAACTAAATCTCCCATCCTGAAACGCATATATCTGATAATTACATTATCAGCACTGACGCTCACTGGATAATTAGCTATACATATGCCTCCCCCTGTTGCAGATTGACCTGCAATTGTCATATTTCCATTGGAAATATGCAAAGCTTTATTTAGCCTAATTGTTCCATCTACTTTAAAAAGTATAGTCCTTGGTTCATTTTGTTCGATGCACCAACGTAAAGATCCCTCTCTAGTTTGTATATCACCTTGACTATTATCTTCTAGAGTATTGACGTAATAGACTGCCCCCCCACGGCCCCCAGTAGTATACATACCTCCACCTTCTGCCCCAGGAAATGCAGGTATGCCTTTTGTAACATTAGTTGAGGCTTTTTCGGAGAAGCAATAGCTTAGGCTGAGAAATAAAAAACTTAATAGTAATAATCTTTTTTTCATGGCTAAGTAAATTTAATGTTCTTCAAGAAGGTGTGCTAAATGATGATAGAACTTCTAGCACACTTTTTTATAAGGTTAATAGTTTACGTTTTTCAGAGTATTAGTACTGTTATATTACAATATTAACCATTGTTAAGCAAATAAGAGGGGTATATTTTAATCATTTAAGGGGGTAAATTATAGCAGATGTTTCCCTAAAAGGTTCAGAATAGTGACTAACCTAAATTCACACACTTATCTATTGAGGCTTTTAAATATTTGTACGAAATAAGTTCGGATCTCTATACCGTCGAATGCTATAAGTTTATTGTGTTAGAAAATGAATAGCTTTAGATTGTATTTACTGGTGCTTTGTGAAAAATGCCAATTTACCCCCCTTTAAAGAACAAAAAATCATCCATATGTGAAAGGTTAAAAATGTAAAATTGCATGTGAGGAAATTATGTTTTTATAACAAGTCAGGATTGTAAGATAATCATAGTGTGAAAGATGGTTAAAAACATGATGCTTGTTTTTAAACGTTAAACGATTGACTCTAAGAGTGGAAATACACTTCTAGCAATAAGAAGTGTCCATACGAAACTTAACCTTATAAAAGCCATTGTTTTGTTTGAATATGGCTTGATCTCTATAAAGCAGTAGCTGAAGTATAATACTAAATAAATAGAAAAGCGATATTGTTAATTTAATAAAATTTTATATGATGAAAAACACTAAAAAAACCATGATTCTTTCGTGGTTACTTGTATTTCTATTGTTGATTTCTCCAAGAATTTATGCACAAAGCATTACGGTGAAAGGTACTGTGACAGACTCAAATGGGGACTCTGTTATTGGTGCGGCAGTAGTAGAAAAGAACAACCCAAGTAATGGTTCTATTACTGATTTAGATGGTAATTTTACGCTTAAACTTGTCGGAGCAAATAAAACAATTGTTGTATCCTATATTGGTATGCAAACTCAAGAATTAGAAGTAATACCAGGGGCAGATGGAGTTTTAAAAATTACCTTGCAAGATGATACTCAAGCTTTGGAGGAGGTGGTTGTTATTGGCTATGGAAGTAGAGCTCGTAAAGATTTGACTGGTTCGGTAGGATCTGTTTCTGGGACAAAGATTGCTCGTATACCTGTGTCTACAGCAGCTGAAGCCATGCAGGGTAAAATTGCAGGTGTACAGGTAACAACAGCCGATGGAGCACCTGGAGCGGAAATAAACATTCGTATCCGTGGAGGGGCATCAGTAACACAAAGTAATGCACCTTTGTTTATTGTTGACGGATTTCAGACGGATAACATCAATGATATTCCTCCAACAGATATTCAGTCTATTGATGTATTGAAAGATGCCTCTCTGACTGCCATCTATGGAGCAAAAGGGGGGAATGGGGTAGTTGTGGTAACGACAAAGTCTGCTCAAGCTGGAAAAATCTCTGTTAGCGTAAACACCTATGCTCAGATGCGTTCATTAGCTGGTAAATTAGACTTGCTAAAACCGTATGATTTTATACGATATCAATATGATAATGTTGCAACAAACAATTCTCAGATTTACAAATTTCGTAGCAATTTTGGTAACCCTTTAGATTTTGATTTGTACAAAAAAATAGAGGGAAAAGATTGGCAGGAAGAAATCATGGGTAGTAATCCTATAAGCTATATGTACAACGCTACTATAAGCGGAGGTAACGAAACCCTTAAATTTAATACCAGTGTTACCCATCATGATGAAGAGGGAATACTTATGGGAACAGGAGTTCGTCGTACAAATGTTAATATGAAATTTGATATCCGAGTGTCGCCAACACTGAAAATATTGCTTAATCCTCGTTTTACTCATAGACGTGATGAAGGAGGAGGTGCTGATAGTTTTGGTAAAGGAAGTATTATGGATGTTTTGCGTTATCGTCCAACAAATGGCTTACGTGATTTTACTCATCAAGATCCGGAGATATTAGATCCGGATGAAGAAAAATATTTTGAGTATTCTAATCCCAAAGGAGATATAGATCAAAATTTCAAATTAAAACATTCATGGGCATACACTAATCAAGCAGCATTAGAATGGGCACCTATAAAAGGATTGACACTTCGTACTGAAGGCTCTCAATTTATAGAATTTGGGGATCAAAGTGATTTTTGGGGATATCTCACTCCTCAGGCTCATAATAATCTTCCTGTAGCACGTATAATTAAAAGACAAAAAGAAAAATATATTTGGACTAATGTGGCTAATTATGGAATAAGCTTACATAAAAAGCATAACCTGGCCTTTTTGCTTGGTCAGGAGATGCAACATGTTCAATCAAAAAACAACACAACCAGTGCTCGTGAATTTCCTAAGGAAATAAAACCAAGAAAAGCATTGAACAATATGGGCTTAGCTAAAACTCCCTATGAGATCACTTCTAGCATTAGTTCTCCAGAGAGAACATTATCTTTCTTTGGACAAGCAAACTATAATTATGATCATAAGTATTTGGCTTCAATTACTTTTAGGGCAGATGGCTCAACTAAATTTGCTCCGGGAGAACAATGGGCATATTTTCCTGCCGTCTCAGGAGCATGGGTACTGTCTAAAGAAGATTTCATGAAGGATATCAAAGCTATTTCGAACCTTAAAATTCGTGCAGCTTTTGGTTTAGCAGGAAATAATAATATAGCAGATGATAGATGGAGATATCAATCTGTAATTACATCAACCGGCGGACCTGGCTTTGGAGAATCTAGTAAAAATGGAGAGCAGTTTTATGAGAACGAAGGAAAGAATGTCTTTCCTAATGCAGGTATCAAATGGGAAACAGTTGTAAATCGTAACTTAGCTATAGACTTAGGATTATTCAATGATCGTGTTAGCATTACACCAGAAGTTTATTGGAACACAACACGTGATCTTCTTTATGAAAGTGATATCCCTATCACTACTGGATTCTCTAAACAGATGCAAAATATTGGTCAGGTGACTAATAAAGGATTTGAATTGACTGTCAATGCCCGACTTATAGAACAGAAAGACTTCTTTCTTAACTTTGATTTAACTTTTGGGAAATCAAATAAAGTTGTAGACAAACTAAACGACACCGATGATGTATTATGGTTGACAAGTAGCAGATGGAAATCTTCAGAAAATGATTATTGTCTGAAAGTTGGAGAACAGGTTGGTTTGATCTATGGTTATGTATATGACGGGATTTATACATTTGACGAGTTTACCTTAAACAATAGTCATGGGTGGGACCCTAAGGAAGGAACGGTTAATTCTGATGAAGTATTTGGAACAGCTCCAGGAAAACCTAAATTTAAAAATTTTGTAGATGGAGTAAGAGGTGAAGAAGATGTCAATAGAATAGATGAAAATGATAAAGTTGTTATTGGTAATACAAATCCTGATTTTTTTGGTGGCTTTGGATTCAATGGACAATGGAAAGACTTTGACTTTTCGTGTAACTTTAATTTTATGTATGGTTTCGATGTGAATAATGCTACTCGTTATACCCTATCTTCTTCAGAAGGGAATGCAAATAATTATCATAATGTAATGTCAGAGTTTTCGGGCGGTATGTGGCGTTATGCAAATGCTGCTGGAGACCGTTTGGTTACCAATGGAAATTATACAGAAGAATATATTGCAACAAACTCGGGAGCAACTCTTTTTAATCCTAAAGATATAAGTAAGAAAGTTACAAATTCTTACTTCATAGAGGATGGTTCCTTTTTGCGTTTGCAAGATGTAACTGTTGGTTATACGCTACCTAAGAAAATAAGTAGAAAAGCTGGCATAGAACGCTTAAGAGTATATTGTAGTGGGTCTAACTTATGGCTGTGGACAAGCTACTCGGGTTATGATCCAGAAGTTGATATTCAAACAGGATTGACACCTGGTGTAGACTATAACCGCTATCCACGCAGTCGTGGTTATTTACTAGGCTTGAATGTTACATTCTAATTACATGAATAAAAAATAAAAATAAAATGAAAAGAATAAATATATTAATAATCTCCTTATTCCTAGTTAGTTTATATTCTTGTAGTGATTTTTTAGACGTTAACTCAGATTCTAAATTCACCCCCGATTATGTCTATGGAACGAAAGAAGAGATAAATAAGGCATTAAATTCCGTATATGCTCAGTTGATGTCTGGAGATACTTATGGAGATAAGTATATGAATACTTATGCACTGAATAGTGATGTGGAATTTGCCGCAAACAGTAATATGCTACCAAGCACTAGTGGCAATGATTATAAATGTTTTGATGCAACGAGCTTGGGGTCGGATTTAGCAAAAACCTGGGCAGCTGCTTACAAAGGAGTAGAGTATGCTAATCAGTTTGTATTTGGAGTGGAAAATAGTCCACTGTTTGCTGCAAAAGATACAACATTAGCACAGCAGATAGGAGAGTCTAAGGTTCTTAGAGCTATGTATTATCATGACATGGTAGTTCTTTTTGGAGATATTCCATTTAGCTTGACTCCTTCTTACGAAGTTGATAATTTAGTAATGCCTATAGCTAGTAGAGATACAATATTGACAGTTCTTATTAACGATTTAATTGACGCTGCTCCTAGAATGAAGTTTGCAAGAGATAATCAAGATGGGATAGAACGAGCTTCTAAAGAGTTTTGTTGGTCAATGATTGCTCGTATGGCAATGACTCGTGCTGGTTATTCTCTTCGTGCAGACAAGAGCTCGACTTATAATGTGGGAACAATGGAACGTGCAAGTGACTATAAAGAATATTATGAAATAGCTAAAATATATGCTGATTCTGTAATTAGTTCAGGTACACATAGTTTGAGTAAATCATTTCGGCAGGTTTTTATCGATGAATGTAATTATATTGTAACCAATAATGACGATCCTATTTTTGAAATACCGTTTTTGAAAGAGTCGAGTGGAAGTGTAGGTTATGTACATGGTCCTACGGGTAATAATCTAGATGATGTTACTACCGGTAAAAATATTTGGGGCAAAAGTAATGGAGGATTACGGCTTAATGCTTTCTATCGCTATTCATTTGATATAAAGGATCTAAGACTAGATTATACTGTCGGTATGTGGTATTACACACACGATGGCATTCCTACTATCCGTACTGATTATAATACGCATTGCAATAAATGGTCTAAGTTTTGGCAATCCTCAGGAAATGCTATGGGGAAACAAAGTGATAACAAAACAGGAATAAACTTCCCTTATATGCGCTATGCAGATGTATTGTTGATGTACGCAGAAGCTGTAAATGAATTGGAAAATGGAGTTAATGGTATGAATGGAGAAAAAGCTAAAGAGGCATTTAAACAAGTTAGAAAAAGAGCATTCTCATCTGAAGATCAAGGTGAAAAAGTAGACAGATATTTGACAACAGTCTCTGCAACTAAAGAATCATTCTTCAACGCTATTATGGATGAACGTAAATGGGAATTTGGTGGAGAAAATATGCGTTGGAAAGACTTGGTTCGCTGGGACAAATATGCAAAAATCGTATATGATGTCTTTACTGAATATTATGCTGTAGCGGCTGTGGCAGGAGGAGATAGCAGTTTTGATCCTGAAGGAAAATACGATCAATTACCTGTACAGATGTTTTATAAAATTGTACCCAATCCAGGAGACATCAATGCTTATCCTAATACAACTTTAGATATTCTAGAAATTTTTAATTTGTATGAATTTACAGATCATCCAGGTACAGGTTGGGAAGTTGCAGAATTTTATAATTGGGCTGATGCAGATGGTGGTTACCCCAAAGCACAATGTTTATATTCGCTTAGGGGATATATCAAAGCTGATGAGATGGGAAATATAACTCCCCAACTTGATCCTAATAACTTGCCTCCAGTGCGCTATATTCTGCCGTATCCTAAAAGTGTTATCCAAATAAGTGCGGGTGCATATAAAAATTATTATGGCTATAATTAAAAGAAGATATACAAAATGAAAAATAAAATATACATATTATTATTAGCTTTCTTTACGGTGGCTCTCTATTCATGTAGCGATGATGATAAAATAGAAGGACAGGAAGACAACTTAGAGAGAGAATTTATGACAATGTTTCGGTATGAACGAAATACAGGTCTAACAAGTGATCCGTACTCTTGTCAAGTAGTTAATACGAATGATATCCAACTTTATTGGTACGGAGTGGATAATGCAGCAGGGTATCATATTCAAATGAAATTTCAAACTCGTGGTTGGGATACCCCAGGAGGCATTCTACTAGATACGATTGTAGGACCAGAAGTATTAAAGATGAAAATTGAAGATTTGCAATATAATACTGTTTATAGTTTTGCAATCAGAACACTTTCAACTAAAGGAGAAGCTTATCATTCTAAATGGTATGGTCATGGAGATGGAGCCCATCCGAATGATTATATGAATATACAAACACTGGCTCGTTACGCAGTACCTGATGTTTTGGCTGTGGATCATGTGACTAAATCTTCATTTCGAATTGTATTTGATTTAACTTTTGATGAAAACTTTGCAGAACACTTTGAAAGTGAAAATGGAAAATATGTGATGGATGAAATTAAAGTTGAACCATCTTTTGAAAATAAAGATTTACCATCCCAGACTTTTAAACTGACAGAAGCTGATAAAGAAAGAGGATATATCAATGTGGAGGGCTTGACAGAGAACACAGTATATATTGTTAATGGATTAAACAATAGAGTCGTTCGTTATTGGGATCGTCTCTATAACACCAGTATGGTACGTATGAAAGGCGATGTGGGAGAACCAATCCTTATTGAGCATTTTTGTAATCCTACAGATACATTCCCTGCTTCTCAAACATATAATGCATCACGTATGGATACCATTTTGCAAAATTATATGGCTGACAATACGCTAGCTGAAGGTACAACGTTCTTGCTTGAAGGAGGTAAGACTTATTATATGCAAAACACCATCACCATGTCAAAGGGCTTTACGCTGAAAAGTAATAATCCTAATAAGAATGCAATTATTTTGATGGGAATTGGTAAAGATGCAAATGATAATCCTCGTAGTTGCAACTTCTCTTTTGGGCGTAATCCCGAAGCAGGAGAAATGGGAGGTATAAATGTACAGTCTATTGTGTTTGACGGTATCGACTTTGATGCACCGGAAGTCTTCCATTATGGAAATCGACCAAGTGGAAGTGTGGGTACTGGGAACTACTTTATTAATCAGTATTCAGGAGCAATGCCATTCTCTTTAGAATCTTTCGAAGTGAAAAACTGTACTTTCCAACGAATGATTCGTGGGTGGATACGATTCCAAGGACCAAACCGTAAGATTATTCAAAAGTTTATCATTGACAACTGTTTATTCTACAGCTGTGGTTATTATGACAACAATGGTCGAGGTTATGCATGGGTGCATGGGGATAGCAATAATGCTAATACAAATATTTATAATGACTTCAGTATGACTAATTGTACATTTGTCGATAGTCCTCGTCATGCTTTATTGTCTGAAAATGGTAATCTGCCTTGGCCAAGTGGTATAAAATGGCATATTAGAGTCGAAAATAATACATTCCTAAATTTTAGTACTCGTACTAATGGACGTTTATTGTTTGAAATGAGATACTTGCCAAGTAATAGTACTATTATATGTAAGAAAAACCTCTTTGTGCAGACGAAGCAAGAAGGAGATGCAAGGACAATGTATCTAGCAGGTATGGATGTGAGAAGATATAACGGTTTGTCTTTTGATATTCAGCAAAATTATTCAACAAATACTAATTTATCTAACGGCCAAATATTCTCCACAGCAGCTTTTAGTGCTACATCAAATAGCGCCGGTGTCAATGGCGGAACATTGAACCTTTTAGGGAAAGAGGAGTTAGTTGTTCATCTAGGCTCATCTGTATCTGGAGCAACAGATAAGGGAATTTCTCCTACCGAACTGATGGTGGCCCCTAATGCAAAAGCTAAAAATGGAGAGCCAAACATGCATGAATATAATCTTGATGGTTTGTATTATAAAAATACTTCAGCTGTTAAGAATCATGAAATATTCAAACTGGGAATTGGTGACCCTAGATGGCGAAAGAATGTTACTCCATAAGGAATAAGGCTAAAGTTTGAAAGTCAATAGGATATAATCCTTACAGCTTTAAGCTTATAATGTGAAACATCCAGTGAATAACTTTATTTACTGGATGTTTCTTTTTTTAGCCGTTTGATCTGTCAAGATTGAGCCTGCGCACTTGTTGATCGAAGGTATTAATAGAATCGAATTTTGTGTATTGCTATTGCTAACTCTTTTATAGATAATTAAATACCATTTGATATGGTTTAAACTTGTATATCACTTTCATCTTCAGTAAACTGATTACGATATTCAGTTGGGGTGACACCATACATTTTTTTGAAGCATTGCGTAAAGTATTTACGATCAGAGAAGCCTGTCATATAAGTAATTTCTTTTATTCTATATTCCTTATGTTTTAATAGCTGTGCTGATTGCTTAATCCGTGTTTCTCTTACAAATTGGACAGGAGATAGACCCGTGAGACTTTTAACTTTATTGAAAAAGACCCTACGGCTGAATATTGTTTTAGAAACAAGTTCGTCAATGGATAGGTCACTATTATCTATATTCTCGATAATGTTGTTTTGTAATTCTTTGAGAAATAGTTCGTCTTCTGAGGTTATTTTGTGGCTGTTTATAACTTGGTCTATATCATCAGGCAGAGTTTCGGAGTTATTTCCCAGAATGTAGTTTGTGAATTGTTTTCGTTGTTCTATAATATTGTCAATCTTGGCCTTTAATAGCATCACATTGAAAGGCTTGGTTATATAGTCATCAGCTCCCAACGTAATTCCTTCCAAACGGTCATTCATGTTTGTTTTTGCCGTAAGCAAGATAAATGGAATATGGCTAGTCTCCTGGTTGTTTCTGATTTTTTTAAGGAATTCAATACCAGTCATTTCAGGCATCATAATGTCGCTTAGTATGAAATTAGGCATTTTTTTGATAGTTAATGCGTAGCCTTCTTGACCATTTTTAGCCTCTATGACAGAGTAGTGAGGAGAGAGGATCGATTTTATGAAGTTGCGCAAATCAGAATCATCTTCGACCACTAAAATCGTGAGGGACTCGTCTAT
Source organism: uncultured Dysgonomonas sp. (assembly GCA_937995835.1). Taxonomy (GTDB): domain Bacteria; phylum Bacteroidota; class Bacteroidia; order Bacteroidales; family Dysgonomonadaceae; genus Dysgonomonas. The sequence goes on from CALKIV010000081.1 coordinate 87,432, forward strand.
TTGTTCTTCTGTCGTATGCTGTTGTTCTATGAGGGGTGATTCTTCTTGTTCTAGGGTGATGCCTTTCTCTATGTTAATGATTTCAACATCCTTATCGTTCGAGAAATGGGCTAATCCTATCTGAAAAAGAATGGTAAAGGTTGTTCCTTTACTAATATCACTTTCGACATTTATTCTAGCATGGTGCTTGTCAACTACTTCTTTAACAATCGAAAGTCCGATTCCTGTACTCGGCTTGCTTTTATCCGAGTTGAAAGATGCAAAACGCGTGAAGAGTTTGTTCAGAATCTCTTTTGTCATACCACTTCCTTGGTCTTTCACTTCGAGCCCTACAGTAGATTTATCCTTCTTAAATATGCGAATTTCAATCTTTTCCCCTTTTGAGGTATGTTTAATTGAATTGGATACAAGGTTGAATATGAGCTTTTCAAAGCTGTCAGTGTCCACCCATATCTTAGTTGCTTCTGCCTGATTGGTGATATTGAACACAATTCCTCTATTTTCCGCTTCTTTTGCTAGATTCTCGCATATTTCTTCGATAAGTTGACCGATAGCTACTTTCTTTACTTTTAACTTTTGTTTCTGTATTTTTCTGAAATCAAGAATTTGATTTACCATTTTTAACATACGGTTGGCATTTTTCAACATCAAATAGAACTGAGGTTTCATCTCTTCATAAGTTTTTCTCTCTTCCAAGATATTTTCTAGTGGCGATACAATCATGGTCAAAGGGGTACGTATTTCATGAGAAATGTCAGTGAAGAAGCGAGTTCTCATTTCCGACTGTTCGTGTTCGAGTAGCACTTTATCTCGCATGCGGTAAAATACAAAAAGCGAGCGAAGAATTACGAATAGAAACAGTAAAATCAGTACTATATATATAAAATATGCCCAGCTAGTTTGCCAAAAAACAGGTTTGACTGTGATATACAATGACCGTTCGTTATTTGCCCATGAGCCGTCACTATTGGTTGATTTAACTCTGAAAGTATAATCGCCCGGAGGAATTTTTGTATAGTTGACAACCCGTTGATTCTTATTGTAAACCCACTCCTTGTCAATGCCCTCTAATAAATAAGCATAACTTATTGCTTTAGGATCAGTTAGATCTAGAGCCGCAAATTCGATACTAAATACATTTTCGTTATGCTTCAAAGTTATTTTATCCAAATCGTCAATTTTAGCTCCCAGTGGATAGTTGTTTGCTGCTCTAAATTGAATAAGTGCCAGATATGGATTGTAGTTGTTTTTCGAAATGTTTTCAGGAAAGAACGAGATTGTTCCAGTGGTGGTTCCCATAATAATTTCTCCATCTGAACTAAGCAATGGAAGTGCTTCAGAAAAAAAATGCTTGTTTAATATTCTGCTTGCATCATTGAATTGCTCAAAGGATTCCTCTTTGGGGTTTAGCCTCATGAGATTTCCTTCGTTGTTTATCCATATGTTACTATTATTGTCTTCAATAATGGACAGAATGATATCTGAGTTTAGTCCAGTACTAGCGTCGTATGTTTTGAATTCTAATGGAAATCCTTCTTCGTCAAATTTTGTTACGCGACTTAAACCTCCACCGAAAGTAGCAATGAAAACATCGTTATCCTTTGTGATATATATGTCATGTATATCATTAGCCATCAGGTTATTATTGGTTTTGTGGGTTTTGGTATATATTTTATAGTCGATTTGATTAGTGGTATCGAACTCTAAAGAATATACGATCAAGCCATGCGTAGTACCAACATATATTTTGTTGTTGTAACTATTGATCGAACGAACTTGGTGTCCCTTCTTCATGGGATAATTACTAAGGGTATTTTGATAATGAATGAATTGTTTGTTCGCCTTATCAAAAAGATTGATACCTCCACCATAGGTACCAATCCATATTTGTCCTTTACGATCTCTATGAATGGAGTAAACTCGATCATCATTTAAGCTATTGATATTGGAGGGTGAGTGCTTATGTTGCGTAATCTTGTATGAGCCACTATTAGGCTCTAATATATAAATGCCATGTCCTTTCGTTCCGATCCATATATAGTTGTTATCGTCTTGATGAAACGTATAGGCGGTAGCATTTATTGGTTCACTTGATTTAGAAATACTGCCGTCTGTACACAAATAGCCTTTGAAATTCTTTTTATAGTCGTACACCAAGATTAGATTATCCTTACTTGCCAACCAGATGTTCTTCTCTTTATCCTGAAATATGGCTCTAATCTCATTTTTGACAAGTGGGAGATGATTTTTGTTGAAGTCATTGGATCGAAACATTTCGTTTTCAAAAACAACTTTTTCCACTCCACCACTTCTAGTGCTCAACCATAAATTACCTTGCTGGTCAACAAACATGTCATGTAGTTTGTCTGAGAATTTATAATTTGGTGATTCAGGGTCATTGTAGAAAGGAAGTAGTCTATCGGTTACTTTGTCATAATAAGAGAGTCCACCTTTTTCAGGGTGAATCCAAATACGTCCTGACTTGTCTTCAACAATAGCAAAATTAGGACCAAATTTATCTTCTTTTTTTCTTGCATCCTTAAGGTCATAATAGGTTAATTGATTGTTTATGGTATTAAACCTAGCTACACCTGGACAATTCATTTCTAGCCATATATTATTAGTCTTATCTACGAAGCAAGAAACCATTGTATTAGTAGGCATCTCCTTTAACAGTGTTTTATTATATTTTTTGATTGAAGTTCTCCCAGTGTCGCAAATCAGAAATCCATCGTGCGAAGACAAAATAACAAGTAGATTCTCATACAATTTCTTAATGGAGACGATCTTTGAATCAATACCTGTATCGAAAGCTTCAAAACGATTTGTGTCTTTGTTATAGCACCAGATACGTCCTTCATTTGTCCCAAACCATATTTCATTCTCCGTTTCATATGCACAATAAAAGCTATTCCTTTCCATCTGATTATTAGCAAAGAATACTATATTCTCGTTTTCTGAAACTGTTTTTACCAATCCATTTTTAGTCAGCAACCATGAATTACCTTCAGCATCTTCATGGACAGTGTATATATAGTTCGACTTTAGCGTATTGTTATCTATATTGAAGTGAAAGGTTTTATTTGTTGTATCAGAAATACAAACTGCGCCTGTATCCTCAGAAATTAACCAAACTTTTCCCGATCGCATTGGAAGGACTTTCGAGGTCGAGAAAGGATTGTTTACCAAATGAAATTCAGCAACATATTTTTCTTTTTTGGGGTCGAAACGGAAGGTCTCTCTCCCGTATGTATGCACCCAGATATGACCATATGCATCCTCACATATATTGTCTATGCGATTGCTCCTCATAAAAATAGAATCATCTTGAGATGATTTGTAGGTAATGAAATTATAACCGTTGAATTTGCACAGCCCATCCCATGTGGCAAACCACATAAATCCCTTTTTGTCTTGAATAATATTCATTATTGTACGTTCGGGCAATCCATCAGCTAACCCGTAATGCTCAATATGCGATTTGGGTTGACTATAAAAATAACAGGAGAAAGTTAAACAAATGGTAATGGTGATAAAAAGGTTTTTCATCTTCATGTTTTTGGACACAGTTATTAGAGAATGTTTACTTAGGTTAAATATACTATCTTTTTATCTGATAATTGAATTTAGTTATCTTTGTAAAAGATAGGTGGCTGAAATTTATTTAGTTGATATCTAGTGTTTTATTGTTTTGTGACCAATTAGACCTACTATAAATACCAATTATTCATCACTTATTGTTGCTAGGGATAGACAATGTAGAAAAGTGAAAAATACAATTTATCACATAAAGAATATTTAATAGAACAACAACGTTTCTTATTATATGCAAATTTTCATTTCGCTTTTGATCTAGTCTCTTTGTATATCGAGTTGTTTATCAGTCTGGTATATTGATAGATGGAGATGGGTTCCATTTTGACACCTCTCAATTGCCAATATTTACCCCATAGTCATGCGGCTAAATCCTAATATTGTGATGTCAATCTAATAATAAAACTATTTAAAGCACCTAGTTATTTTAATGTCAGATGAGGATATTAATGCATCTCCACTGAATCTTTTTCTTTGAGCTTTCTTTATGTTACTATTATTTTGCAGCATGACATGTATCAATAGGGAACGATCAAAACACTTTCTATACATAAGTGCTTTGGCAGCAACTTCGCCAAGCAATACTGTGAGTTCTCCGATATATTTTGAAAGAAACTAGCTAAATACAGCTATCAGTGAGTTAAGTCAGAATTAATTATATACTCACTATAGGAGGTGCAAATCCCTGTAGTGCATAACCTGAAAGATCATGAAAAAGAAAATTATTTTATCAGTTTTTCTATTATTGTCTCTTTTTACAACAGCAAATAATAATGACCTGAAATTGTGGTATGACATGCCTGCTAAGTTGTGGGTAGAAGCTCTTCCGTTAGGTAATGGACGTTTGGGGGCAATGGTATATGGAAACCCTGTCAATGAAGAGATCCAATTAAATGAAGAGACCGTTTGGGGCGGTTCTCCCTACAATAATACGAATCCGAAAGCTAAAGATGGACTAGCAGAGATTCGTCATTTGATATTTCAAGGAAGAAATGCTGAAGCACAAGAATTGTGCGGTCCTAATATTATTTCGCCACAAGCATATGGAATGCCCTATCAGACTGTAGGTTCATTGCGACTAAATTTTGATGAGGTAGATCAGTATAGCAATTTTTACAGAGATTTGGATATTGAAAAAGCTGTTGCTAAAACAACCTTTTCGGCTAATGGCGTAGATTATACACGTGAGATGATCACTTCATTTACAGATCAGCTGTTGATCATACGATTGACAGCATCAAAGAGTAATAAAATATCTTTTACAGCAAAATATACTACACCATATCAGGATGCCGTGAAGTCGGTTTCCAATAAAATGTTACAGTTGGATGCAAAAGCTTCAGACCATGAAGGTATTGAAGGCAAAGTGCGCTTTACATCGCTCGCTAAGATTGATAACAAAGGTGGGAAGCTGACAGTATTGTCAGATAGTACTATTAGTGTGACTAACGCAAATAGTGTGATGATATATGTTTCGATCGGAACAAATTTCAAGAATTATAAGGATGTTTCGGGTGATTCTAAAAAAGCTGCAGAAGATTTTATGAAGAATGCTGGAAAAAAGAACTATGAAAAATATCTGACAGATCATGTAAAATATTATAGCAAATATTTTAGTCGTGTTTCACTTGATTTAGGCACAAACCAACAATCTCTTAAAACGACAGATGTTCGGGTGAAAGAGTTTGCTAAGAATTTTGATCCACAATTAGCTGCTCTCTACTTTCAGTTTGGGCGTTATCTGTTGATCTGTTCTTCACAACCAGGTGGACAGCCGGCCAACCTACAAGGTATTTGGAATTACCAATTACGTGCTCCTTGGGATGGAAAATATACAACAGATATCAATGTTGAGATGAATTATTGGCCTGCTGAGGTGACCAATCTGGCAGAGATGCATGAGCCTTTTCTACAACTAGTGAAGGATGTTGCCCAGACAGGAAAAGAGAGTGCAGCAATGTACGGATGTCGTGGTTGGACACTGCACCATAACACAGATATATGGCGCTCGACTGGTGCTGTGGATGGGCCTAACTATGGGGTATGGCCAACTTGTAATGCATGGTTCTGTCAGCATTTATGGGACAGGTATTTATTTTCGGGTGATAAAGATTACTTGCGCTCGGTATATCCTTTAATGAAAGAAGCTAGCAAATTTTATCTTGACTTCTTGATCAAAGAGCCTGAAAATGGTTGGTTAGTAGTTGCTCCATCTTATTCCCCTGAGAATGCACCGAATATAAATGGGAAACGCAGTTTTGTAATTATTGCAGGTTGCACGATGGATAATCAGATGGTGTTCGATCTATTGTCAAATACCATACAAGCCGGTAAAATATTGGATGAAGACCCATCATTCGTCGCTTCATTGCAAGCTACGGCAGATCAGCTGCCACCAATGCAGGTGGGGAGATGGGGACAATTGCAGGAGTGGATGCATGATTGGGATAATCCCAATGACCATCATCGCCATGTATCACATTTATGGGGATTGTATCCCGGTTATCAGATCACAAAATTCGAGAGTCCTGTGCTGTTCGAAGCCGCTAAACAGTCGCTAATTGGGCGAGGAGATGCCTCAACAGGCTGGTCGATGGGCTGGAAAGTGTGTTTGTGGGCACGTCTGTTGGATGGTAACCATGCATATAAGCTGATACAAGATCAGATAAAACCAACAATGGAAGAAAAAGGGCAAAATGGAGGGACTTATCCCAATCTGTTTGATGCACATCCTCCTTTTCAGATAGACGGAAACTTTGGATGCACGGCAGGTATCGCCGAAATGTTGGTGCAAAGCCACACTGGTGCAGTCCACTTGTTACCAGCACTTCCTGATGCATGGAAGAACGGAACGGTAAAAGGCTTGCGCTGTCGTGGAGGTTTTGAACTAGAAGAACTCACTTGGGAAAATGGAAAGATCAAAAAAGCAATTATTAAATCTATAATAGGAGGAAAGTTGCGTATTCGCAGTGCTGAAAAATTATCATTGGACAATCAAGCATTGGAAGAAGTAAAGCAAGCATCTAACAATGTTTTCTTTGAAACGCAAAAAATCAGGAAACCTCTCATCGCAGCCAACGCTCCACTTAATACTAAAGATATGGATGACAAATCATACCTATTTGACATCGAGACAGAAAGAGGAGAAAGCTATGTTATAAGTATTAAGTGAGACAAAAATGTATAATAAGGCGAGAAAATAATTATTTTTTTATTTTCCTTAAGTCATAATTAACCGCAAGATAGAATCAGAGTAATTTCTGATTCTATCTTGCGGTTGAAGTATGAAAAATGATGAAAGTTATTTATTTTATAGTGATATTAAATGTGAAAGTTGCTTGCACTGTTTTGTCCGTTTCGTAGTTGTATACCAACGCTTGTTTGATGGTGTGCTTATCGCCCGTTTTGTTATGTGCAGGATATTGTCCTATCGTAAAATTAAAATCAGATGCAGTGAACTCGGAGAATAGCATACTATCTGCTCCCCAATTGCAGACATTTCCTTTGGCATCAAACCAGTGTCCATAGCCATTGGCTGTGGTTTTAGGATTTAGTGTTCCGTCACTTTCTACTGCATAGAACTGGATTTTATCTCCTATTGCCGATTTTATTTGGCTAGGCTGAAGAACAAATGCTTTTGCTAGTTTTATTACATCTGCCTCACTGATTTGGATACTTGCTCCTGTATATTCTGTGGCACTAGCTGCAAAGGATATGGCATAATCGATTTCGGTGTTTTCTGGTTTTTCGTCTCCTACGAAAGAAATATTGCCAAGGATGTCTGTGTTAGTAAATCTCACAGTATAGGGAAATTGATCGTCATTGCTTTCATCCTCATCCCAAGCATGTGCTACGTAAGTATTTGGTGCACCAACAACCACAAACCATAGCTTGTCAGTGTTTTCGGAAACTGTAAATGAAACCGTTTCACTTGCCTTTTGGTGCATATCTCCATAGATGCGCTCTCCACTTTTGAGGAGTGCAACATATCCAAATCTCCATCCAGACCTCTCGGATTGTCCTTTGTTGTATTGTCTTACAGTAATTGGCTTATCATTAACAGTGCAGACTCCAGGATCGTTATCAGCCAATGCTGATCCAGCTTGCAGACCGTTGAATGCTGTTGTAATTGTAGTTCCTGCTTGGGGCACATTCAACGGAATGGCATTGTAGCCTGTGGTGCTTGGACAATTGGCATAAGCTACCTGATATGTGCCATCCTTGAGAGCATACATGCCATAGCTGTGTTTGCCTATATACTGGCTGCCATTGGTTCGGATGTTGTCGATATCCCATGTGATGAAACGTGTGGAGGCATCGTAAATTTCGGCATTAAACTGCTCTACATCTAAATTGTTGATTCTCATATAAGCTTGCAATGGATCTTCGGGGCTTATAGCCTCACGCCATAGTTTGCCTATAAAATCTATGCCATGCTTGTTTGCCCAATAGTAGTGAATAAAATAACTGGCATATCGTTGCCATTCGTTTCCGATGTGTCGATGGCAGTTTGCCATATATACACCAAAATTATAAGACTGAAAAGCCTCCATAGGATAGTCTTGAAAGGATTGCCATTGTGCTGTCTGCTCCCAAAATCCGTTGCCACCATTGCCTCCAAAGCCATATCTAAAACCACGAGAAAAGTCGTTCTGACACTCTCCCGATGCCAGAAGGTCTGCATACACTTGATATTGAAAGCTGTGTCCTATCTCGTGCGCTATGGTAGAGCCCACAGGTTTGCAGGTGCTAGGATTGACCCACAATGCCCCAATTATGTCATCGTATCCTGCTCCTGTGGCAAGCCACTCTTCTTGGTAAATGAGATAGATTTGCATTTTGTATTTATCCAGATTGGATTTGTTTTTGCCCAACTCTGCAAACTTCAATGTATTGACATTTGTTTTGAAAAAAGTTTCAGCCTTTGCCAGCAGATCATCTAAATCTACTCTCATATTTTGGGGGAGGGTAGAGGCATTCGGATCTTTTCCAAAACCTTGCTCCCAGAATACAATGAAATGTTCGGACTGTTTGCTGCGAACAAACGACCATTTGCTATCGCTCCTAAGCATGTCCATGTCGGCAAACTCTTTTGGTTTGTAGAATCGTTCATAATCTTGAACATCAGCCACCTCTAGGATAATTACGCCTGATGGGTCGGGCGCAGTCGGCTCTTGTGGCTTGGGAGGAATGACAGCTTCTTCTTTTTTATCGCTACAAGCAGTGGTGGTGGTTATTGTAGCACCAATGATAAGAAAGAACAACATAAGATTGAGACAGTATAAGCCAAAAAATTTTGGCTTATACTGTGATTTTATTTTTTTAAACATAAACAATATTTATTTTTTATTCTGTAATCTTAAATGTGATATTAAAGATGGCTTTCTTTCCTTCACATGTTACTATCATTTTGGTGGAAATAGTATCGCCTGCTTTAGAGTTTCCTGGATGATTCATCCCCATGATGTTGATTCCGTCGTCGTTGTGTTTGATGCTACACATCACTAAGCCCTCTCCCCACGAGCCTGGCGTTCCGTCTGCACTGATCCAATAGCCTGGGGCTTCACCTGTATATTCGGGAGTGCCACTAGAGTCATCATTTAGATATACTTTCAGTTCTTCAGTAATGATTGCTCTTCTAATCTGAAAGGAAGTCATATTTAGGGCTTTGCGCAATGTTTCTGTAATGTCTCTCGATATAGAGTCATAGTTGTCTGTCCATGGTTTTGTAAAGGCGATGTCTTCTTCTACAATAGATACTTCAGGATCATCGTAGTCTGTTATCACTATATTGATGGTCAGCATTTCTATTTTCTCATTGGCTGAAAAACCATATCGAATAGTAATTTTATCTCCCACCGATATGTTCTTAGGGTTTTGGACAAGACCGACTGTGTTTGCATCCATTCCTTCCAGACCGTATACTGTATAGAATACAATATCACTATTTTCGAAACTAACAAAACCTTTAGCATCATGACTAAAGCCATTGTTTTCATCGCTCATAGCAGTATATTTTTCGCTGTCTTTGAGCCCTACGAATTGCACTTCGCTCATAGAAGAGACACCTAAATCTGCCATTGTTTTCATCATATCAAACTGTAGATATGACTTATCATAATCTACTCCCAGAGGGATTTCAATATCTAATTGCTGTGTAGCTACTACTATGGCATTAATATTTTCGCCCAAGGCTTCGAAACTAATAACCACCGCTGCACGCTTGCCATTGTATTGTAGCCCTTCTATTATTCGAATCTCTTGTCCTTCTACGAGTCGGGCAGGACGTTGACCGATGTTAAATATAGCTTCATCTGTGTTAAACTCTGCGAATATCATATCTGTTGTGCCCCATGTTGTTACATCGCCTTTGGCATCCCACCAATGTCCCCACGGAGAGTTGGTGTTTGTGATTGTTCCTACCTCTGCTCCTGTGGAAGTGTTGATTGCAAAACCTTTGATTTCGGGTGCACCAGATTTTCCAGCAATGCCGTCTAACAAATCTTGTGTGCTGAGACCAAACAACTCTGCTATTTTGTCCATCTCGACATCTAAAGTTGCTCCATCGTACAGATTTGGATCAGGGAGGAATTTTACTGTATATCTCAAAACCAAATCTGCATTTATATGATTCTTTTGGGCTTCTAAGATAGAGTCTTGGCGTGCCAATTCATCTTTCTGCGCTTGAGTAAGTTCGTGTAGACCTGTTACATCTGTATTGTCTTCGCAACTAGCCAGCCCTATTGTCAGAAGGGCAATGCATGTGATATATAAATATATTTTTTTCATTTCTGTTTAATTTAAAAAAGTTATTACTTTGCTAAACGTTATCTACCCGAATATCCTTCATTCTGTTTGAGCGAGATGTTAGCATCCATAACTGTTCTGGGAATTGGAAAATAATCCCAATGTGTTTCGTTAGTTGCATCCTTGCAAAACCAAGATTTGCCATTGAAAACGTTTCGTCCATCTGCCATTTTAAATCGAATCAAATCTTGACGGCGATGGTGTTCTCCTGCAAACTCCCAAGCCAGATCGTCTAACAGACCTCCAAACTCTATATCTGTTCCTCCTTCGGAGGTAGAAATAAAGGTTTCCCAGTTGGCAAAGCCTTCGGAAGTATATTCACGATGTCCGTAGTCGTATTTGCTGCCTCCTTTGAGGTCAGTTACTGTGCGTTTTGCTTTTGATGCTAATTTGAACGAGCGTTGTCTTATTGTGGAAATAAGATTGGCTGCTGTTTCTTCTTCTCGACCTAGCCTAAGAAGACATTCTGCCTTGATAAACATAGCATCAGCCAAACGAAAGAAAGCGACATCATTGCCATACGTTCCTATATCTCCTCCTACTATTTCACTTTTTACAAATCGGTAGCCTTCTTGTTGATATGCTCCAGGATTATCGATAGAATGTACTCGTAAAGAATAGTTTAATATGCCTTTTCCTGCCCAGTCGTCAGACCCAAATTTGATGGTGGCTCCTGCCTGAGGTGTGTAGGTGCCATCAGCATTTTTGATTGCTGCTCGTTGTTCTCCACCTGTCCATGTATCGGTGAGGCGTTTGTCATCCTGATCATAGCTTTCAATAAATTGAGGTACTGCACAGCTACCGTTCCACGGTGCTCCATCGTATCCGTAGGCTGCTGCTCCTGCTCCTACCAAGCATTTGTTGACCAGATAATTGTGTGATGCGCGTTTTTTGTCGAGTGGAATAGCAAAAATAACTTCAGGAGATTTTGAAATATCTGCTTTGAAGTTGTCCAAATAGTTTGGAGCAAGTTCGTAGTTGCCATCATTAAGAACTTCTTCAACTTCTAGCAATGCTTTTTCGTAATACTCGTTTTCGGTAGTTTTGAAATATGCATTGTGGTTTAGATATAGTTTGGCTAACACCATACATGCTACATAACGGTTGGGATAGCCATGAACTTTTTCTGTTCCCAGATCATCTTTTATGGCATTAAGTTCGGTGACACAGAAGTTGAAAATTTCTTCTGCGCTTTTTTGTTCTGGAAGATGCCCTTCAGGAATTTTTTGGGTCGTTTCTAGTGGCACATTTCTGAAAGCATCTAGCAACACATAGTAGTTTATTGCACGCATAAAACGCATTTCGGCTTGTGCCTGTCCTTCCTCTGGCAGAACGTCCAGACATTTGTTTGCATATCCTATCCCCACATATGCATAGTTCCATAAGCCTTCGATGTGTCCTAGAGAAGAGTTCCAGGTATGTTTGTGCATATTGACATACAAGTCTCCCCATCCCACGCCAATGCGTTTGGGAGTCATATAGCTGTCGGTGCATTCTTCCATTAGATCGAAATAGCCATTCCATCCCCAATAGAGGTAGCGAAATTGTGCATAAACCTCTCCCATCATATGCCCTACTGCCACAGGGTCGGTGACATCGATTGTGTTGTCTGTCAGCGCGTCGTATATATTTTCAGATAGATCTGTACAGGCTCCAAAGCTTAAAATAAAGCTTGAGAATAGTCCTATTATAATATGTTTTACCTTTTTCATGTTTCTTATTTTATTAGAAATTTAAATTAACACCAACCGTAAAAGAACGAGTTGTAGGGTATTTGTCTCTAGAGTCAATTCCTGGATGCAAAAAGTGGTTAGAAACTTCAGGATCTAGCCCCGAGTAGCTAGTGATGCAAAATAAATTTTGTCCCGATACGTATACACGTGCATTGTGCACATATTTTCTGGCAGCGGCTGATAATGGAAGGGTGTAGCCTAGAGTGAGGTTAGATAGTTTGACAAAATCTCCTCTTTCTAGGTGGTCGCTCCAGAAGCCTTGAGTCATGGAGTTGGATAGGCGTACTTGTTTTTGATTGCCTATTTCAGGATCAACAACGGGTGCTCCTGTTGGGTCTATTGCTCCATGCCAATCGGCTGCAGATTTGAGGCGATTGTATGCTATCGAATTGTTTTCGTAAAAAGAACGTTGAGAGTTTAAAATTTTAAATCCAAATTGTCCTGTAAATTGCATACCTAGATCAAAGTCTTTGTATCGGAATGTGTGATTCCATCCTGCATATATGGAAGGCATACCACTGCCTAGGCGTTGACGATTTTCTTTTTCGTTATACTTGGCATCAAATTCTTTGAGTACCCAACCACCATCGCCATCTGACACCTCTACCAATACTTTCCCATCTGTACTGACTCCTGCTGACTTGAGTCCCCAATAATCTCCAAGAGCCGTTCCCTCTTCCATAATATGTGTTGGAACTGAGATTGGATCACTCAAGCCTCCTACTTCATGATAAGAATCTGTTTCGTAAAGGTCGTTAGATAGGCTCAAAAGCTTATTTTTGTTGTGCGAAAGAGTTATAGTTGTGCTATAATTAAATTCTCTGTTTTTTACTACATCGGCATTGATCAAGAATTCAATTCCAGTATTACGCATTTGCCCAACGTTTGCCGGAGTTGTTCCGTACATGTTAGGTGGCATAGGTACGCGATAGTCATACAATAGGTCTATCGTTTTCTTATTATATACATCTATAGATCCACTCAAACGACCATTTAGAACACCCCAGTCTAGACCAAAGTTCCACTCACGAGTAGTTTCCCATTTTAGTTTCGGATTGGGGTTTTGTGTTGCATACAATGACTGTGTCCATTGTCCTTCTTTGTTTAGGTGATCTCCATATGGGTCAAAATTGTATAGCGTCCACGAGACATATGACAGGTTAGGTATAACCCCAGTAACTCCATAGCCAACGCGCAGTTTCAGATTGTCGATCCATGTGTATTGTTTCATAAAACTCTCGTTGCTAAGAGTCCAGCCTAATGATGCTGATGGGAAGGTAGCCCATTGGTTGTCAATACCAAATTTGGAAGAACCTTCGTGGCGAAGACTCACTAGCACGTTATATCTATTATCGAATCCGTAGCTGATACGACCAAAGAACCCAACCAAGGTGTTGTCATTTTTATATGACCCCATGCTTGCTGTTTTGTCATCATCTTTTAGAATTGTGCCTATCCCTAAGTTATTGTAGAGGTAAGACTCGGAAGAGAAGTTTCCATTACCAGCATTAAAGCCATCATTTACATTGTATAGATAACTATATCCTACTAGAGCTGAAAATCGGTGACTGTTTTTGTTCAGGTCATATCTACTTGTTAACTCCAAACTTTCGCTGCGTGCGTTGCTCGACGATTTAGACGCCCAACCTTTAATATCTGCTGTTTGTTGACTATAATATTGGCTAGAATAGTAGGTTTGTGATGTCGTATTGTTTTCTTTTAGCGAGAGCATCAAATCTGTTTGCCATCCTTTGATTGGTTCTAAAGTGATTTTTCCTGACAAACGAGTAAATTTAGAGCGAGTGTCGCCGATCAGTTCATTTTGAATTTCTACGGGATTAAAATATTGAAAACGACTAAACTCTTCGTAATATGTTCCATCTTCGTTATAGATGGGTGAAGATGGATTGTGTATCAATGCTTGTCTGTATACGTAAGGATTGTCATTATTGGTGTTTTTGTGGTCTCCGTATAGCAAGTTGATATTGAATTTCAACATATCATTGAGCGTATATTGAGTAAAGTCTAGCTGTCCTTTTAGGTCTCTGCTATCACTTTTGCGCATAATTCCTTCTTCGTCGCTATATGTAATGTTGGCAGAATAGGCAGAAGACTTGCCTCCTCCGTTGAAGCTAAGAGAGTGATTCTGTCTATATCCTGCTTTGCGTGTCACTGCGTCGAGCCAATCTGTATTATAGCCTTCGTAAGGAAAGTTGGTGAGCCCGTAGATAACGTCATTGGTATCCATAAAGTCGGCAGTCTTGTACCAATTGGATAGTGTGAGATAGCCTGAATATGTGGCTTCTGCATGCGATTCTCTTATTCCTGTTTTTGTAGTGATTAGTATAACTCCATTTGCTCCACGTGTACCATAAATAGCTGCTGCAGAGGCATCTTTCAACACATCAATAGATGCAATGTTTTCAGGAGCTACTGTGCTAAGAGAGCCTTCAATACCATCGACTAATACCAAGGGTTGAACGTTTCCTTGGATGGTTGTTATACCACGCAGCATAATGCTAGATGTTGCGTTAGGGTCGCCCGATGAGTTAACAACACTGAGACCTGCAATTTTTCCTTTTACCAATTCTGCAGCATCACCGATTTTTCCTTGTATAAAATCTCCTGCCTTAACGCTTGAAATAGCACTGGTGATATCTCCTTTACGTTGTGTGCCGTAGCCTATAACAACAACATCATCTAGTTCTTTAATGTTTTCTTTCAGAATAATTGAAAGCGTTTTTTTGTTATTCAAAGGAATCTCTTGAGGCAAATAGCCGATGTAGGATACTGACAATACTACATTGCCATTAGATACTGAAAGCTCAAACTTGCCGTCTATATCTGTAACAGTTCCATTCGATGTTCCATGTTCTACTATAGAAGCTCCGATGAGTGGCTCATCGAAATCGTCTACTATTGTTCCTGTTACTTTCATTCTTTCTTGTTGTGTTTTCATGTTATCAGCAAGAACTGTTACCGGTGGGTAACATAATCCACCCAACATAAAACAAGACAGCAAAACATAGTAAATTGTTTTACGCTTTGTTTTCAAAATGTTTGTTCTCATCTTATTTAAGATTAAATTATTAAGTTAATAGTTCACTAGTTTCAAGATTATATTCAATTTTATGCTATTTGATTCGTGCTATTTGTTTTTCAGAAAATGATTTTTCTTGTTGTTTTAGCTAAAAGGGTAAATATTTTTCAAGAATCAGACCTAATGCAAATAAAGCCTAAATTTAGCTATGGTATATGCAATAATTTTCCATAAAAATGCAAGATTCATACAAATAAACCTTATTGTAGACGATATGTAGGCTACTATTACGTGCCATGTGCCATTTTAGCTCTGTACTCATTCCTTTAAATATTCTTATTTTGTCAAGAGCTTAATTTTTTAACTGACCAGTATTGAAATATATTCGCAAAATAGTTTTGTTAAAGTTCTGTATAAGGTACCATCCCATCCTATAACTAGAGCGAAATTTCCTTTCTTCCTTTTGTATTTCTTCTAATTGAAGAATCATGCTTTATATTTCCTAGTATTTCGATTTTCTGTTATATTTGCTGTATAACAAAATATCAGAATATGAACTATAGAAAACTGACTACCGAGGAGATAAAAAATCTAGAATCACAGAATTGTACGGCAGATGATTGGGCAAATATTTCGGTGCATCCTGAATTTATAACAGCAAATGTCATAAACGTTAACTTTTCAGGTGAAATAAAGATAGGTCTTCTTAAAGGTGAGTTTGAACTTTCTGGTGGCTTTATTAAAAAGTCAGTTCTTAAAAATGCATACATCCACAACTGTGTTATTGGTAATAATGTGCACATCGAGAATGTACATAATTATCTGGCTAACTATGTGATAGATGATAATACATATATTCAGAATGTTAACTATTTGTATGTCAAAGGAGAAACTTCTTTCGGTAATGGCACTGAAGTGATGGTACTGAATGAATCGGGTGGGAGAGAGGTTGTTATTTATGACAACTTGAGTGCCCACTTCGCTTATATTATGACATTTTATCGACATCGTCCAAAGCTGATCAAGAAGATGCAGGAGATTGTTGAACGATATACTAAGTCTGTTACATCAGCAATGGGACATATTGGCAAAAATGTAAAAATAGCCAATGTTAGTGCCATTAAAAATGTGAAAATAGGTGATTGTACTACGATAGAAGGTGCAAGTTTACTAGAAGATGGAACCATCAATAGTAATGCCGTGGCACCTGTTCATATTGGTTATGGCGTGGTTGCCAATGATTTTATTATCTCTTCAGGTACTAGAATTACAGATGGTGTGATGTTGACAAGGTGCTTTATTGGGCAAGCTTGTGTATTGGGGCATACTTATTCGGCAAGAGATACTCTCTTTTTTAGTAATTGTCAAGGAGAAAATGGGGAAGCTTGTGCCGTTTTCGCAGGACCTTATACTGTAACGCATCATAAATCGACCCTATTGATTTCAGGAATGTTTTCGTTTATGAATGCTGGTTCTGGTTCCAATCAAAGCAATCATATGTACAAGTTAGGACCTATTCATCAGGGAATTGTAGAGCGTGGTGGTAAGACAACAAGTAATTCTTACATTTTATGGCCTGCCAGAATCGGAGCTTTTTCTTTGATTATGGGGAGGCATAAAGACAACTCAGATACTTCAAATTTGCCTTTTTCTTATCTTATTGAAAGCAATGATAGTTCTGTTCTTGTGCCAGGTGTAAATTTAAGAAGTGTTGGTACAATTCGTGATGCACAGAAATTTCCTAGAAGAGATAAACGTACCGACCCTCATCAACTCGATTATTTGAATTTCAACCTTTTAAGTCCCTATACCGTTCAAAAGATGTTTAAAGGTGTAGAAGTATTAGACAATCTAAAGCAAACTTGTGGAGAAACAACTAAAGTGTATAATTATCAGGGATGTACGATCAAAAGTTCTTCTTTGCAAAAAGGGCTGCAGTTATATCATACGGCTATAAAGAAGTTTTTAGGTAACTCAATCATTTCACGTTTAGAGAAGTGTGAATTTAGCAATATTGAGGAAATACGTGCTCAATTGAGGCCTGAAACAGAGGTAGGCTTGCATGATTGGAGGGATTTGTCTGGTCTGTTAGTTCCTCAAACCGAAATAGATCAATTGATCGAAAAAGTAGAGACAGGCGTAATGGATACGACTGTAGAGATTCATGCTTATTTCAAGAATTTGCATGATCGCTATTATGATATTGAGTGGACTTGGGCTTGGGATAAGATAAAGGAATACTATAATCTAAGTTTAGATACGATTACTGTTAAAGATATAATAAATATCGTAGAACTTTGGAAAGAGGCCGTTGTGGGGCTTGACTGGAAAATTTATGAAGATGCCAAAAAAGAGTTTTCATTATCTTCTCGTATTAGTTTTGGTTTAGATGGTAATCGTTATATTCAAAAGGTTGATTTTGAGCAAGTAAGAGGCGTTTTTGAGGAGAATGCTTTTGTGCAGACTGTGCTTAAGCATATTAAAGTGAAATCTGAACTGGGTGATGAGCTTATTTCTAGATTAAACAAGTCAATTTAATGATTTAAGAGTTTAGTTTTTTACTAGACTGATGGCATCCACATCAATATTTAATTCAGCATGTTCGAGCATGAATTGAACCACTGCCATGATCTTTTTTTCGTCATATTTAGACAAACTCTTTTTCAAATCACTGATTCGGATGGTTTGTTCTTTCAATGAGTCTTTTATGGCTTGTTCTATTTTATTAAATTCCTGTTGATTAAGACCTGTTCTTTTTTTGCTCAAACAAACATCACATTGTCCGCAGTCTTTAGCTTTGTCCTCATCAAAATATTTCAGAAGATATTTACTTCTGCAAACCGTTTTATTATCAGTGTACTGACACATTGAGGTAATGCGCTGTGAGAACTTATCTAACCTTTGTTCGTATACTATTTTGGGAATAACAATATACTTAGACTCTTGCCTAGGTTGGCTATATGCTATTATTGGAATCTTCTTTTGGGGTACGTAATCAATAATTCTTTGCTTAGATAAATAAACAAGAGACTCATAGACTTGATGTCTTGATAGTTGCATGCGTTGAGCGATTTCAGTCTCATTGATATTGACATAATTAGCGAATAGACCAGTGTATAGGCGTAATATGCAATTCAATATGCTGTTGTACTTATCCTCAATATTTAAATTATACAGCTCATTGCGATAGGCTAATATCATCATTCGAGAGCGGTTGTTCGCTTCATCTTGATATTCAATATATCCAGACAAGTCTAATATCTTTAATGCATTATGTGTAGGCAGTAGAGGTAACTTATAAGCCTTGCAGAAGTCACGTATGTCAAAATCGTATATTCGCTCCATGCCATAGCCATCAGCTATTTGATAGTAATAAGCCAATTGATCATAAACTCTGAGAATGAATTCTCGTTCGGGAAACTCGTCCTTTATGCGTTTCTTAAGTTTGGTGATATCCGTTTTGTGATGAAGAATTACTGCGTAAGCTTTTCGTTCATCACGTCCAGCTCGTCCAGCTTCTTGGAAATATTCTTCAATGGAGTTGGGCAGATCAACATGAATAACCAAGCGTACATTTGGCTTATCAATCCCCATGCCAAAAGCATTGGTACAAACCATGATCTTAGTTTCATCATTTTTCCAAGCATTTTGCTTCTCTGTTTTATCTTTGGAGGTAAGTCCGGCATGATAATAATCAGCAGAACATCCTTGTTGATTCAGAAAGTCTGAAATTTCTTTAGTGCGTTTTCTGCTTCTTACATAAACAATTGTTGAGCCTTTAATCTTATTGGAAATATCAACAATATCCTCTTGTTTGCTTTCCGAGTGACGAACAATGTAGGCAAGATTGCTTCGCTCAAAGCTCTTACTGAATACATTTTTCTTCTTAAATCGTAATTGATTTTGTATGTCATCCACCACTCCTTTTGTGGCAGTGGCAGTCAGTGCCAGTATTGGAACAGTGCCTCCAATTGTTTCTCTGATGTCAGCAATCTTTAGGTATGAAGGACGAAAGTCATATCCCCATTGCGAGATGCAGTGTGCTTCGTCTACCACCAACATCGACACTTTCATGTGTATTATTTTTTGAAGAAATAGTTTTGTACCTAATCTTTCAGGTGAAATATACAAAAACTTAAAATCTCCATAAATAGCATTGTCTAAGGTTGTTAAGATTTCTTGGTGACCCATCCCCGAATATACAGCCAATGCTTTGATATTGCGACTGCGTAGATTGTCCACCTGATCTTTAATCAAGGCTATCAGAGGGGTTACCACAAGACAAAGACCTTCCATGGCCATTGCTGGCACCTGAAAGGTCAATGATTTTCCTCCTCCTGTTGGCATCAAACCTAGTGTGTCTTTTCCATCATACACCGACTGGATAATTTCTTCTTGTAAAGGTCTGAAATTATCATATCCCCAGTACTGCTGTAGTATGTCATGAAACTTACTCACGTCAAACGATGCACAATCAGTTGTTTATATGATGCTAGGACAACTGTCCTCTATCTATATCTTTTACGTATAATTGGATATCTTTTTTCCCGTTATGAATATTCTCCTCAAGGGTATAACATAAGTCGAAAGTCTGTCCACTTTTCACCATATCATATCTTCTGCTTTGTCTGAAAGCGATGCCATTCATCGGTTTGTTCGCAGTGCTGTCCAATAGCTCAAGCTTTAGATGTACATTCTCTTTCCCCACTCGTTTGCTGGTGCCATAGTCTGTGGCGTGTTTGGTCACAAAGATCGGATTAAGATTCTCAGGACCAAATGGCGCAAACATATTGAGGTCTGCAATGAATTGATCGTTGATATCTCCAAAATTGAGTTTAGCATCAATTGCAATTTGAGGGTGCATCATTTCAGGAGCAATCATCTCAAAAGACATTTCTTCAAATCGTCTCTTAAATTCAAGAAGATTTTCTTCTTTCAGTGAAAGACCGGCTGCATAAGTATGGCCTCCAAAATTCTCGAGAATATCTTTACATGATTCTATTGCCTTATAGACATCAAAACCCATAACCGAGCGAGCTGATCCAGTGATCATATTATGCGACTGTGTGAGAACAACGGCTGGGCGAAGATATTTTTCAGTTAAACGAGAAGCTACTATTCCAATAACACCCTTGTGCCAATTTTCATTGTAGATGACGATACTTTTCTTTTTAGAAATGTCCATATTGTCATCTATGATTTGGTTGGCTTCCTCTGTTATGCGTTTGTCTAGTCGTCTTCTGCTATCATTGTAGCTGTCTACGTTGTGGCTTTTCTCTCTAGCTTCTTCGATGGTGCTTGATAAAAGCAGATCAACGGCTTCCTTTCCATTCATCATTCTGCCAGATGCATTGATGCGAGGTCCAATCTTAAAGATGATGTCGTTGACTGTTAGATGTCTATAGGTCAATCCACAGATATCTATAATTCCTTTCAGACCTAAAGACGGATTAGAGTTTAGTTGCTTTAAACCATAGTGCATCAAAATCCGATTTTCCCCGGTGAGTGGGACAATATCGGAGGCTATGCTCACAGCAACAAGATCTAACAAATCGGCAATCTCATTAAATGGGAGCTTGTTATTTTGTGCTATGGCCTGTGCCATCTTAAAACCAACTCCACAACCCGAAAGATGTGCATAAGGGTAGGTCGAATCCTCCCGTTTGGCGTCAACTACGGCTACAGCTTCGGGAAGTATATCATCAGGCATGTGATGATCACCAATAATGAAGTCTATCCCTTTTGATGCTGCATACGCAACTTTTTCAATAGCTTTTATACCGCAGTCTAAAGCTATAATTAACTTTACGTCCGTTTGATGAGCATAATCAATGCCTTGTTGAGAAATACCATATCCTTCGTCATATCTGTCCGGGATATAATAATCAAGATTTGTTGTGAATTTTCTTAAGAACTTATACATCAGTGCTACTGCTGTTGTTCCATCCACATCATAGTCCCCGTATATCATGATACGTTGCTTCTGTCCTAAAGCTTTTTCTATCCTTTGTACAGCTTTATCCATATCAGGAAGCAGAAAAGGATCGTGCAGATCTCTCAAATTAGGATGAAAGAATTTATCTGCCTCTTCTTTAGTCTTGATACCACGTTGCACCAATAGACGGCACAGTACAGGACTCATTCTCAATTTCTCTACAAGTTCTTTTTCTAGCTCAATTTGTTCGGGAGTTAAGTGTTCGTAATTCCATTTGTAAATCATTATATATAGTTTTTCTTTCTTCTAGCTTCAGAAAAGAGTAGTGCACAGAAAGGTAAAATGTGACACTCTTTTTTTATGTGCTCATCCTATGTTGATATTAGGGATAGCTACATTTTTGTAAAGATAGGACTAATTAATCAATTCATTATTGATAAAATCGCTTTTTCTTCACTGCTTAATCGAAAACTTCTATATATCAGTAAGCTATCTGCTGAATAGATTAACAGACAAATTGCTCATTGAAATATAGAAGTTAAAACTATTTATTTAGACTTGCTTATATGTTGCTTGCTTTAAGGCCTTTTATGACGGCAGATGTGAAACCGGCATGTTCCATTGCGTTTAGCCCTTTGATGGTTAATCCACCTGGAGTTGTAACTTTATCTATTTCGGCTTCTGGATGAGAATCGTTTGCTTCAATCAGTTCTATGGCTCCCCGCAAAGTCTGAAGAACTATATTTTTCGATTGATCGGCAGTGAGCCCCATTTCTATGCCTCCTTCCATTGAAGCACGGATATATCTAAAAGCGTAAGCGATACCACAGCCCGAAAGAGCAGTGGCAGCAGAGAACAGTTTCTCATCAATTTGTTCAACTTTTCCCAAACTATTGAATAACTCAATAATAGAGTTGTTCTGTTGGTGATTAGCATTGATCGAAGAAATGAAAGTCATGCTCTGTTGTTCGGCTATTGCTGTGTTAGGCATCACTCTGAACAGAGGTTTCTTATCCACAGTATATTGTTGTAGATCGGCAAGAGTAATCCCTGCAGCTACAGAGGCCAATATTTGTTTTTCACTCTTCAACTTGTCTGCATGCTCTTCAAGCACTTCTCTGACAAGCCATGGTTTGACGGCTAAAATAACAATATCTGCACCCTGTAAGGAAGAATAGTCTCCTGTCGTTGAATGGATACCTGATCCGTAATCTACTTTTCTTCTGCTATTTATCACAGTGATGTTTTCAGGTTTGGTAAATTTACTGTGTGCTAAGCCTTGGGCTATTGCTCCACCCATGTTTCCACCACCTATAATTGTTATTTTCATATCCTCTTTATTTTAAATTATATTTACAAATTTAAGAATTATCTGCTGTCATTTATGTGAAAATTGCTAAAATGCTCTTTATTTAGTCTATAAGTATTTAGCTCATATGTTTTTTAACCATATATTAATTTGTATTTTTGTCGCTCGTTTAAAATCTCGTAGAGAGAAAAGATCTAAAAAAAACAGGCCATCTATAATGAATAATCCTTTATTGAGGAAGAAGAGCATTTCACTCTTAATCAGTGAATCTGAAAGCTCTTCAGGACTAAAACGGAATCTTACAGCTTTCAATCTCGTAACACTTGGCATCGGAGCAATAGTAGGAGTAGGTATTTTTGTTGTGACTGGACAGGCTGCAGCTCAGTATGCTGGACCAGCACTCACCATTTCTTTCATGATCTCTGCTTTTGCCTGTGTACTTGCAGGCTTGTGTTATGCTGAGTTTGCTTCTATGATACCTGTCTCAGGTAGTGTATATGCTTATAGTTATACTACAATTGGTGAATTTCCAGCTTGGTTTATTGGTTGGATTTTGATTCTTGAATACCTTTTAGCTTGTGCTAGTGTATCGGTGGGATGGTCAGGATATATGCTCAATTTGCTCAATGACGCCGGAATTCATTTCCCAGCTGTAATCAGTCAGTCTACGTTGGCGCATTCAGCAGAAAAAGGATGGTATTTCACAGGTGCCTTATTTAATTTCCCGGCTGTATTTATAGTTGTTCTTCTAACCTCATTTCTCTTAGGAGGTGTTAAGCAATCTGCTTGGATCAATAATCTTATTGTTGTGATCAAGGTGGGGGTGATTCTTTTGTTTATTGGTTTTGGTCTGTCATACATTGATATGGAAAACTTGACACCATATATACCAGAGCCAACTTCAGACTCGTTTGGAGAGTTTGGTTGGGGAGGAATTCTACGTGGGGCAGCTGTTGTGTTTTATGCTTTTCTGGGTTTTGATGCACTTTCTACTGCTGCTCAGGAGGCTAAAAATCCACAAAAAGATATGCCCAAAGGAATTTTGATTTCTTTAGGTATCTGTGCTCTTCTTTACATTGCAGTCACCACTGTTTTGACTGGGATTGTGCCTTATCAAGAACTGAATGTAGATGCACCGATTGCAGTAGCTATCGATAGAGTAGGAGAGGGATTGGCATGGTTAAGTCCTTATATCAAAATAGGAGCTATAGCCGGACTGAGTTCTGTGATTTTAGTAATGATGCTTGGTCAATCTAGAATATATTATGCTATTGCCAAGGATGGCTTGTTGCCTTCTTTTTTTGGACAAATACATAAGAAAACTAGAATTCCATATAGAGCAACAGTCTTGGCTGGAAGTGCTACGGCTATTGTTGCTGCCTTATTGCCCTTAGACGTATTGGCAGAATTAGTTTCTATTGGTACGCTGTTTGCTTTTGCAATGGTGTGTATAGCTATCGTCATCTTACGACGAACTCGTCCCGACCTCAAGCGTCCATTCAAAACTCCATTCTCTCCATTTGTGCCTTTGCTAGGAGCTGCAATATGTATAATGCAAATGGCAGCTTTACCTCTCAATTCGTGGTTGCGTCTACTCGGATGGAGTGTAATAGGAACAATTATTTACTTCTTTTATGGAAGAAAACATAGTAAATTGAATAAATAGTATCTAAAAAATAACGGATCTCTTTTAGAGTGATGAAAAGGGCTGAATTGATCAAACGATTCAGCCCTTTTGCAAAGAAAATATTTGTAGAAAAAATAGTTATTCCTCTTTCTTTTGAGCAATACTGAAATATTCGTTAAGGTCTTTTATATAACATTCAAAAGCAGTTATTCCGACCTGTGTCACTTTGCACACTGTTCGAGGTTTTCTTCCATCAATGTATTTGTTTACATCAATGTAATTGGCTTCCCTTAGTTTTTCTATCTGTACACTCAGATTTCCTGCTGTTGCCTTAGTTTTTTCTTTCAAAAACACGAAGTCGGCTTCTTCTACTGCCATCAATAAGGACATGATTGACAAGCGTAGCTGCGAGTGTAAGAGAGGATCTAACTCTTTAAACATATTATTTTAGCGTTTTCTTTAATTGCATTGAAGGTGCGATAAATCCTAATAACATACAAATAATGAGAATAATAAATTGCATAACAGCATAGTATGGAGTGAATAGGAAAGCGACACAACTAAGCGCACCCAACCAAAAAAATACAGCTCCTGTTTTATAGGGTTTGAACTTGCAGGCTATACTGGTGATGTATTGTCCAAGGGCAGTCAAACATAATATTGTGGGCATGATGTAGGCCGTCAGTTTCCAATCTTTCAAAATAATTATTATGGCAAAAAGAGTGCTTAACAATATAATAATTGAGATTGAATAAGCAGCCCATATTGCCGATATCACCTTGCTGATATGAGTTGCCACTTCTGAACTACTCTTTCTGATGTAGAGGTGATTGAGTAGAGATGCCGGAGCCATTAAGAACCAAACAAAATACGAATTTGCAGGATTGCTTAAGGTGTATAACAAGGCTATGTTTAGTATAGCAACGATTATCACGGTATATCCCATAAAAATGATTGACTTTGCATTATCTGCTGAAAAACTGTTGCGTGCTTCTGATATCATCTCATTGATTATCTGAAGGCTTTCTTCGTGTGTAATTCTTTTATCCATGATTGTTTTGTTTTGATGAAGATATATAATATAACTAATTTAGTGCTTATAAACAGGTTTACAAAGTAAACCAAAAAGAGTAAAAAAATATTGACCTTTATTCGATGATGTAAAAGTAAACAACTTCATATTATAAACCAAATAAATTTCAGAAAAATATATTTCATAATGGTAAAAGAGTCTTCTATCAACCATGAATATCATTCTTAATAGATGGTAATAAAGTTTTAATGCATTTTATTTTATCATTAAAAAATAAATAATTAACTTATCGAATGTTAATCGAAGCGAAGTTATTTATGAAATCTAATATCTATGAAAAAAGTAATTCTCCTTTTAGTCATAATCGCTACTTGCACTTTGTCGGCCATCTGTACTGATAGTATTGAATGTTCTATTGAAAACAGTAAATGGAAGCTTAAAGGTTTAGTTACCTCTGGTAGTGATGAAATAAAGTCTATTGGGGGTGAGGACTGTGAAAGATGTTTTACTCTTTCTTTCAATGAAAATGGTGAAGTATATGCATGTGGAAAAGAAAATGCGATGGACGGTAAATATGAAATCTCTGATGGAAAAGTTATTTTAGCCCATTGCACTGTCACAGAGAAAGAATTACTATGTTGGGATGAAATACATTATTACAGTTGGCTGATGAATGGGCCAGAATATAAGTTTATAGACGGCGAGCTATACTTATATGTCGACGAAAATCAACACCTAATATTTAGAAAAATATAAATTGTAATAATTTATTTTATATGCATAAAAAATGAGCAGATTAAAAAAAGAAAATCTGCTCATTTTTATTATTTATTTTGCTTCGTTAAATCTGTTCAATAATATAATTGAGGGCAGCTGTTAGTCCTTCTTGATTTTTACCTCCAGCAGTTGCAAAATGCGGTTGACCGCCTCCACCACCTTGTATATGTTTAGCGGCTTCTCTGATAATTGTACCAGCATTCAATGCTGAATTATTTGCTGTCAGATCTTTAGATATCATAAGGGTCAGCATAGGCTTGTTTTCTGAGTCAGTTGCACCTATAACAATAGTGTTTTCAGGGAATTGTCCACTGATTTGGAAGGCAATATCTTTCACTACATCTGGTTGTAGAGGTCCAAAGATTCTAAACACGTTAATGCCATTGATTACTTCTTTTCTTTTTATGATGGCTTCCTTAACTTGTTGCACTTTTTCTTTGATATATGAGCCCATTTGCTTTTTCATCTCAGCATTTTCTTCGATGTGTTTTCGCAAAGCTTGAGCGATATCAGGGGCATTATTCATCAATGACTTCATCTCGTTTAGAATATCCTGATACGCATAGTTGTAATCCTCGCAAGCTTCAGCTGTTACAGCTTCTACTCTTCGGATACCTGCTGCAATAGAGCTTTCACTGATGATTCTGAATGAACCGATTTTTCCAGTTGCCGATGTATGAGTACCTCCACAAAGCTCCAGTGATGAGCCGAAACGAACTGTACGCACATCTTCTCCATATTTTTCACCAAAGAGAGCCATTGCACCCATTTCTTTGGCTTTCTCTAGAGGAACGTGGCGTGACTCGTCTAAAGGTATATTCTTACGAATGCGAGCAGTAACAATGCGTTCTATTTTTCGAATCTCTTTCGGTGTCAATTTTTGAAAGTGTGCAAAGTCGAAGCGTAAAACCTTAGGAGAAACATACGATCCTTTTTGTTCTACATGTTCCCCAAGAGTCTCTCTTAATGCTTCATGTAGCAAGTGTGTAGCTGTATGGTTACATTCGGTTGCCGTTCTGTTTGATTCATCTATTTTTGCTACAAAATGGGCAGTAATATCTTTGGGCAATTTGTTTACCAAATGCACTATCAAATTGTTCTCGCTTTTGGTGTCAAAGATCTCTGTTTTTTCACCATCGTCGGCCGTAAGCCATCCATTATCGCCAACTTGACCACCCATCTCAGCATAGAAAGGAGTGCGGTCGAGTACTATTTGGAAATATTCTTTAGTTTTTTGCTTCACCTTTCTGTATCTGATAATTTCAGCATCACATTCGGTAAGGTCATACCCAACAAACTCAACAGAGGTGTCTTTTTTCAAAACCACCCAGTCGCCAGCTTCTATCGCTGTTGCATTTCTAGCTCTGTCGCGTTGTTTTTCCATTTCTTCTTCGAAACTCTTGTTGTCTACTGTTAAGCCATTTTCTCGAAGAATCAATTCTGTTAAGTCTAGCGGGAAGCCATAAGTGTCATATAATACAAAGGCATCTACACCACTCAGTATTGTTTCTTTTTTCTCTTTTACTTCTTGGATCTTTTTGTCCAAAAGTTTTATACCTGTATCCAAAGTGTGTAAGAAAGATTCCTCTTCCTCTTTGATCACTTTTTCTATTAAGTCTTTTTGCTTTATCAACTCAGGGTATGCATCTCCCATAGTCTCAATTAGAGCCGGAATCAATTTGTAGATAAAAGCTTCTTTTTGATTCAAGAAAGTGTAACCGTAGCGAACTGCTCTGCGCAATATTCTTCTGATCACATATCCGGCTTTGGCATTCGATGGCAATTGACCATCTGTGATGGAGAATGCAATGGTACGCACATGGTCAGCCACAACGCGCATGGCGATATCTACTTTCTGATCTTTAGCATACTCAAGGTTTGAGTTTTTACTTAACTCTTTTATAATGGTTTGGAAAACATCAGTGTCGTAGTTCGAGGTCTTTCCTTGTACAGCCATGCAAAGACGCTCGAAGCCCATTCCTGTGTCTATTACTTTGGCAGGAAGTGGCACCAGCGAGCCATTGGCACGTCTGTCGTATTGCATGAAAACAAGATTCCATATTTCAATAACTAAAGGATCATCTTGATTCACGCGATCTCTTCCGCTTACTTTAGCTTTTTCTTCGTCAGAACGCAAATCGATGTGTACCTCTGAACAAGGACCACAAGGCCCTGTGTCTCCCATTTCCCAGAAGTTGTCTTTTTTGTTTCCGTTTAAGATTCTTTCTTCGGGTAAATATTTTTCCCAAAAAGCAGCAGCTTCGTTATCTCTTTCCAGTCCTTCCTCTTTGCTACCCTCAAAAACGGTAACATATAAGTTGTCAGGATTTAATTTTAATTCTTTTGTAAGAAATTCCCAAGCCCAATCGATGGCTTCATGTTTAAAGTAGTCGCCAAAAGACCAGTTGCCCAGCATTTCAAACATCGTGTGGTGATATGTGTCGTGCCCCACTTCCTCTAGGTCGTTATGTTTACCACTAACGCGTAAACATTTTTGAGAGTCCGCCACTCTAGGATATTTGATTGGGCTATTTCCCAAAATAATATCTTTAAATTGATTCATCCCCGCATTGGTGAACATTAATGTTGGATCATTTTTTATGACCATTGGTGCAGATGGAACAATATGGTGATTTTTAGACTCAAAGAATCTTAAAAACGATTCACGAATTTCTTTAGAGGTCATCATGTGGCTTTTGTCTTTTCTTAACATTATAAAATACTACAAAATATACAATATGATCAGATAGATAATTATAAAGTTTTTGTAACCAATCTTGTATATAGGTTTAGAACATAGCTAATTTATCTATCAAAATCAAAGATGCAAAGTTAGTCAAATATCTATATATTATTGTCAGAAGAGCTAAAAACTGTTATCAATAAAGTTTTAGCTTTAATTTGTAAATTCCATTTGCAAAAGCAGGTCAAAAACTTTACTTTTGCACATCTCGCTGTGATCATCTTTTTTTGATCTTAAACATAACCAAAGACGCAAGTCGAATGAATCGCAAAAAAGTATTTTATAGATATAATCCACAAACACTGTCTTATGAGCGGGTTTACCCTAGCATAAAAAATAAGATTCTCATTGTTTTACGCCACCTTGGGTCAGGAATGCTCATCGGTTTTGGTGGGTTGATCTTGTTTTTGTACATTTTTGGTTCGCCAGAAGCAGAAGGTTTGAAAAAAGAAAACAGGATGTTGAGAATGCAATATGACATTCTTAGCAAACGTATCGATCAAGCATTTAGAATACTAGAGCCTATACAAGAACGAGATGATTATATGTATCGTGCAATCTATCAGGCTGAACCTATTGCACAATCTATCCGAACATCGGGAGTAGGAGGTATGGGACGTTATCAGGAATTGGAAAACATCAGTAACTCTGATTTGATATTGCAAACAGTTCAAAAAATGGATGTTCTGGATAAGCAGCTATATGTACAATCTAACTCTTTGGACGAAATTTTGGGAATGGTGCGCAATCAAAAAGATCGTATTCATCACACTCCCAGTATAGTACCCGTGGCCGATAAAGATCTCAAAAGGGTGGCTTCTGGTTATGGACTTCGTATTCATCCCATCTATGGTATTGCTAAAATGCACAATGGAATGGACTTTACAGCACCAACCGGCACACATGTTTATGCAACAGCTGATGGAGTGGTACAGGTTGCCAAAGATGTAGGGGGCGGATATGGTAAGTATGTGGATCTAGATCATGGATATAACTATGTAACACGATATGCTCACTTAAGTAAAATTAATGTAAGAGTGGGACAAAAAGTATTGAGAGGAGAAGTTATCGGTGAGGTGGGAAATACAGGACTCTCCACAGGGCCTCACTTACACTATGAAGTGCTTCTTAGAGGTAATCCTCAAAATCCGGCTTATTACTATCATGGCGATTTGAGCAATGATGAATTTGAGGAAATGTTGCAAGTTTCGTCCACACGTGGCAATATAATGGATTAATCTTCCTAAATTGCTAGTTCTTTAATATCTTTAGTATTATGAAAATAGACCTTGAGAATAGTAAAAAACTATATTTTTCACTGAGAGAAGTTTCTCGTCACTTTGATGTCAACGAGTCTTTGCTACGTTTTTGGGAAACCGAATTTGATATAATAAGTCCTAGAAAGACGGCAGGAGGTACACGACAATATACCAAAGAAGATATCGCTAACATCGAAATCGTTTACCATCTGGTGAAAGAAAGAGGTATGACCTTGCAAGGTGCTAGGCAGTCTTTGAAGAAAAAATATGACGAAACAGAGCAAACCACTGAAGTGATTCGTCGATTGGAAAAAGTAAAGTCTGAATTAAATGACTTGAAAAAGATATTTGACGAATTAGATAAAGACGATGTGTGATAAGTCGTGTCTTCTAAAAATAGATAATTATTATAATCCTACACTTTCTCGTAAGAAGTCTATTGACTCAAAGATGTCTTCTTTGCTAGCGGTCTGATTAATCTCTATTTCACCCACATTACTCAAAAGGGTAAAGTTGATAGTGTCAGATTCATTCTTCTTATCATGTTTCATGTATTCGTACAATCTTTCATACTGATCACAGTCATATAGAAAACCATGATAATTTTCTTTGATGAAGTGTACTGTTTTTCTCAGTTTATCTTGTGGAAAATTACAGATTTTAAGCGATAAGTACAATTCGCAGATTATACCCCACGCCACGGCATAGCCATGCTGTATAGGCTTATTAATCTCATACGAAAGGCTTTCAAATGCATGACCGATGGTGTGCCCTAGGTTTAGAGCTTTGCGTATTCCGTGTTCAAAAGGATCTTCTTCAACTATTCGCTCTTTCACCGCAACAGATTCGACAGTCAATTCACGCAACTTGTCGTAATCTATGCTTTGCGTATCGAAAGAGATGGTGTCAGTCCACACTTTATCACTGTCAATTAAACCGTGTTTTATCATTTCAGCATAACCTGAAAGTAGATTCTGGTGATCAAGACTTTTGAAAAAGACAGAATCAATAAGAACCGTTTCTGCAGGAGCAAAAGCACCGATTTCGTTTTTCAGTCCTATAAAGTTTATTCCGGTTTTGCCACCTACGGCAGCATCCACTGCACCAAGTAGGGTTGTAGGAATATTGATAAACTTGATTCCACGTTTGAAAGTTGCAGCAGCAAAACCTCCTATATCGGTCAGCATACCTCCTCCAAGATTAATCATCAGTGAGTGGCGAGTTGCTCCATGTTTCGAGAGATGTTCCCATATCTGGGTAAGACTTTCTAAGTTTTTATTATCATCACCTGCTTTTATGATAATTCTACTAGCTTTTGTTACTCTTTCATTTTGTGAAATATGAGGAAAACAAAGTTTTTCGGTATTGCTATCTGTGAGAACAAAAAGTCGATCAAATTTGATATTATTCAATACTTCTGTTAAATCTGTATTTAGATTGGTAGATTTGATTACTTTTTGCATGATTTTACTTTCAGAATGATATTTTACTTTGTTGTCAGAACAAATATAAGAATTTATCTTTTATGATTGCACAAAATAAACTTTGAAGACTATAAAATATGGTAGAAGATCCAATAGATCATTGCTACATTGAAACCTGCGTGACAAGCTATTGGGCCAAGAATAGATCCGGATTTTTGTCTGCAAATAAATATCATTCGACAGAGGAAAAACATGCTTGCAAACCAAAGTAGGGCAGGAATTGGAAGAAATGACCATTTACCCATATAATAGATGATGCCAAAATGTGAGAGGTGGGCTAAGGCAAAAGCTAAGCTATCGAAAATTGATGCTTTGTTCTCACCAAACTTTTCCACAAAGCTGCCATGAATCAGACTTCTATAGAATAACTCTTCACCCAATGGACTAAATATCATGCTGGTGACGGAGAAAATGATGAAAATAGTGAATTTGTTATCTTCATTCATGTGCTCCATAGCATAAGAGTTGGATATGTAGACCATGCTATGATTTATCGAATGGTCGTATATGACGTTGAATAGTAGATAAATACCACTACATACAAGTGCGCCAATGACAAATGAGTTGAGCAGCCACAAATAGCTGGAAGGCTTTTTAATACCTGCAAACTGTCTACCTTCCTTATTCAACAGAATGAATGGAAGCAAAGCCATGATAGTGAATAGATAAGATGCATTACCGTAATTTTTGGAGACATTGGCATCCAATACGATATAGAACCTTGCGATAGTAAAAATAAGGATCAGGACAATTCCAAATATCCAATTGTATTTAATCGATTTCGGTAAAAAAGATCGTAGCATCATACCTGTTTGTTTTTATTCTACATTGAAAACCTTCATTTCACATTGTTTGCAATCGAATACCAGTTGCAATTTTGTTGTATTATAATTTAAGAAAAAGGGCTCTTGATACGGGTGCGATTTAGATCCTTCTTTTGGACACCAACCTAATGATTGCTTAATGCAATGGCGAGTAAACATGAGAGGAACATCGTTTACTGCTTGTTTTTCGAATGCAGGCTGAATTACCTTTGCTTGATGTTGTGCATAGAATGTTTCACTACTTTGATTCATCACATTTCCTAAGTAAGTCACCTCCTTGATTGGGAAAGGATGAGAAGTCGGCTTAAGCTCAAAGCTATCTCTGATAAAGCTATCTTTTTTAGCTTGTTCCAGTTTCTCAATGAGCTGTCTCCTCCACTCCGAAAGTGCAGAGGAAGGAACGAACCAATCCTGAGTGAATGAAACTTGCACTTCATTGACTGAAAAAATGGTATTACCTGTTTTCTTCAAATTGTTTTTGATCGTTTCAGTCTGATCTTTTTTTGCAAGCTCTTTATTAAACTCTACATCTAAGAAAGCCGTGACGTTATCCTCGTCAGTAGCTGTTAAGAGGAAGCCATTAGGAGTATCTTTAAATGCGATATTTGTGCTGACCTTTCGTTGACCTGTATTATTTCTTAGCAATATTTTTTCAAACTCATGATCGTAGTTTCGGTATATTTCAGTTCCAGTTTTTAGATTATTAGCCTTCTCGAAAGGGTAAACCTTTTTGCCTTCAGCTCTGTTTACTTGGATGCCTTGCAGCTCACCTTCGGAATCGAAATAGCATAATCCATCACCATTGTTCAACTGTTTTCCAGTTCTTAGCTCTATGTGTTTATTGGTGATCTCTTTGACTGTTCCTATATATTCGCCAATCGATTTTGGAGAATCCACTGACCATATTTTCTTATTCTTCTCTCTACCATTTATGAAGTACTGCGTAAAGCCTCTGTTGAAACTCTTGTCTAACTGAGGTGTAAAATCGAAAGTGCACACTCCTGAAGAAGCTTTTTTATATTCAGGGCGTCTGCTTAGTATTTCGTCTATTTTCTTTCTATAATATGCCACTGTGTTCTTTACGTATGACACATCTTTCAGTCGCCCTTCTATTTTCAAAGAGCTGACACCTGCATCTATTAGGGCTTCCAACTCTTCTGATAGATTTAAGTCTTTCATCGAAAGGAGATGTTTTTTGCTCATCATCTTTTCGCCTTTGTTGTCTAATAAGTCATAAGGCAGACGACAATATTGAGCGCAAGCACCTTTGTTTGCGCTTCTACCTGAAAGAGCTTGACTTAGATAGCACTGACCACTATAACAAACGCAAAGAGCACCATGTACAAAAGCTTCGATGGGAACAGTTATTTCTTTAGAAATAGTTTTTATCTCCTCAAGGCTTAATTCTCGAGCAATTACAACTTGTTGAAAACCTGCTTCCTCAAGGAATTTAGCCTTGTCAGCCGTACGGGTATCCATCTGTGTACTAGCATGTAGGGGGATAGGGGGGAGGTTTAATTGTAGGATTCCCATATCTTGCACAATTAGTCCGTCTATTTGAGCCTCGTTCCACAACTGCCAAATCAATTTTTCGGCGTGTTGTAATTCGATGTCATTTAAGATGGTGTTTAGGGCAACGTATATTTTAACATTAAAAAGATGGGCATAGGATGCCAAGTTTTTAATATCCTCAATAGAATTGCCGGCAGCGGCACGTGCACTAAAAAGTGGGGCACCAATGTACACAGCATCAGCACCATGATCGATGGCAGCCATGCCACACTCTAAATTTTTGGC
>CALKIV010000082.1 GCA_937995835.1 uncultured Dysgonomonas sp.
AAATGGGAAACCAATCTGAATTTCAATGTTGGCCTAGATTATGTTTTGTTCAGAGGTCGCTTATCAGGTTCTGTTGAGTTTTTCACTCGCCGCTCCAAGGACTTGCTATTTGATTTGCCAAAGGCACTATCTACTGGATATGGAAGTTATACAACAAATGCAGGAGGGTTGAAAAATACAGGTGTGGAGTTCTCTATCACTGGTACACCTATCCAAACAAAGGATTGGAAATGGACATTGTCAGTTAATGGTACACACTATAAAAATGAATTGACCGAGTTGCCTCAAAGTCAAATCATAACAGGTAATTACATTCGTCGCGTAGGAGGTTCGGTTCATGACTTTTTCTTGGTGGAGTGGGCCGGAGTGAATCCTGAAACAGGACTGCCTCAATGGTATAAAACCAATGATAATGGAGAACGAGTGATTACAGGAGTTTATAGCGAAGCTGATAATCCTCAATCGAAGATTGTGGCAGGGACAGCACTCCCTGATCTGCTTGGAGGATTTTCAACTAATCTGCAATTCAAAGATTTTGAGCTTTCTGCACTCTTTGCTTACTCTCTTGGAGGTAAGATCTACAATGCGGATAAGTTGATGATTATGGCCAATGGGTCGACCGCAGGACGAGCCATGTCGACAGACTTGCTCAATAGATGGACTCCTGAGAACCCCAATACGGATATTCCACGTATGCAGACTACCAATGCTTCTGCATGGACAGAACCATCTACTCGCTTTTTGATTGATGCAGATTATTTGCGCTTGAAGAATATCTTTTTGGGATACAATGTACCTCGAAATATTCTACAAAAAGCGAATCTGAATGCGTTGAAAGTCTATGTGCAAGCTGAAAATCTGTGGACGCTTTTTGGCGAACAAGGGATAGACCCAGAGCAAACGGTGTCGGGGGCTACGTATTATCGTTACCCTGCGATGAAGACTATCTCTTTAGGGTTGAATCTGTCATTTTAAAATTAGAAAAAGAAAAAATATCGACATATGAAAAAGATTATTTACATATTCGTTTGGCTTGGCTCGTTGTTGGGGCTTACATCTTGCGAGCTAGATACAGCTCCTACAGATGCTGTGAACAATGGCTTGGCTTTAGAAAATATAGAAAACACAGAAAAGGTGCTGAATGGAACATGGGCTTATCTGATGGATACTTATACCACATATCGCAATCCGGGCTGGGCTTCCCTCTTTAGAGCTAGCGATGCTATGGCTAGTGATGTTGCTGTGCAACCTAATAAGTATGGTTATCTCAATCATTACTCTTTTACGGAGATGAATACGAGTAAGTCCACAACCACACGGGCCATTTGGACATTGGCATATAAGTCAATTGACAATATGAATCATGTTCTCAAGGCTATTGACGGGCTAGAGGGAGATGAGGTGACCAAGAAAAGAATCAAAGGACAAGCTTATGCCTTGCGAGGGTATTTGTATTTGAATTTAGCTACTTATTATGGTTCAGCTTATACTTTTAAACCAGAGTCTTTGGCTGTGCCAGTTTACACAGAACCATCGAACAGTGCCACAGAAGGAGCTGCAAGAGAAACCGTGAAAAATGTGTATGCCAGAGCCGAAGAAGATCTTCTTTCTGCTTACGATCTGATTGGCAACTATGAAAGAAGTGCAAAGCATAAGATAGACAAAAATGTAGTGGCTGGAATCTTGGCGCGCCTCTATCAACTGAAAGGGAATGAATGGGGCAAAGCTCAAAAATACGCTGAAGAAGGTCAGCGAAACTATAGTTGGATGTCAAAAAGTGACTACCTAGGTGGATTCAATGACCGTACCAATAGCGAGTGGATTTGGGGGCATGGACAAACACCAGAGCAATCGACGGCGAGTTATAATTTCAACTATTTGGATGTCTCGTCCAGTGTTTCCGGTTACTATAGCTTTATGGCTGATCCATTTTTTCAAGAACTGTTTGACAAAGATGATGTTCGTAGCCAATTGTTTGAATGGGATGTTACTCGATATAAGGGAGGTCTGATGTATAAAAAGTTTAGATATAAGGCAGACGAAACAGGCGATATCGTATTGATGAGAAAGGCAGAGTTGGTATTGATAGAAGCAGAGGCCTTTGCTGAGCTTGGACAAGAAGACAAGGCAATAGCAAAACTAAATGAGCTGAGAGAAGCCCGTGGAGCAGTCACTCCAGATTTATCGGCACTCTCACCGTCTAAATTAGTAGATGAAATTTTGATCGAACGTCGCAAAGAGCTTTTCGGAGAAGGTTTTGGACTGTATGATATTAAACGTCGTCAGCAAAGTGTGGTAAGAAAAGCCGTTGCTGATGAATATATTCCAAATTCAACAGATATAAAAAAGAAAGGTCATACGATTTTTAGGTTCTCTGACGGTAAAGACTTTGCACCGAATAGTGGCTATTATAATTTTATGCCACCGGCATTGGAAACCGATAACAACCCTAATTTTTGATTGTAAATCTTGATAGATGTATGGATAGAGGAGGTGCAGTTCGCACTTCCTCTGTTTTTTTGAAAACAGATAGCTGAAATATTGCTCACTTCTCTGATATTACTTTTCTTTGTCTTACACTATTGCTGAAAGATAAAATCAGAGCTGTAATGAATCAACAAAAAGAGGAAATCATCATATATGACCGGCAAGGTATAACTCGCCTAGGAATGCGAGCGCTGATCAGTCAGACTGCACCATCGGCAGTGGTGGTGATGGTTAATACCAAAGAAGAACTGATCAAAGGATTGATTGCTAATCCTCACAGTCTTGTGGTGCTAGATTATGCACTCTCTGATATGAATAGTGCTGATGGTCTGCTCAATATCAGTGCCAGATTTCAGGAAGCACATTGGATACTCTTTTCTGAAGAGTTGAGCCTCTTATTTTTGAAAAGAACTGTTGTTGTAAATGATTGTTTTAGTGTGGTATTGAAAATATCCGACCTCGAAGAAATTCGATCAGCAGTCAGTCATGGACTTAAAAATGAAGCGTTCATCTGCCAAGAGGTTAATGACTTGTTAAAAGATGCCGAAAATAAAGATGATGCGCATGCCAAAGAGGTGCTGACTATAACAGAACAAGAAATATTGAAAGAAATTGTTTTGGGGAATAAAACAAAAGAAATAGCAGCGAAACGTTTTATTAGCATTCATACAGTGATCACTCATCGGAAAAATATCTATAGAAAGCTTAACATCAACAATGCGCAAGAGCTGACTCGATATGCCATTCGGGCAGGTGTAATTAATGTTTCAGAATACCAAATATAGGGATTCTTTGTTCTGATATTTTATAGGATTAAAAATATCACTTGACGAATGTGGTCACTTTGTAAATATTTTTCAAAAAAATAGACTTACCTTTGTCCCTCTATGAAAGAATTGAGTAAAGGAATAAGAGGAAAAGCATTGAAGATTGTCTTGTTGATAATCTTCTGTTTGTATACCGGCTCCATTACTTTTTTTACGCATAGCCATATTGTAAATGGTGTTACCATTGTGCACTCGCACTTTTATTTGGCTGATGACGAAGGCAACCCCACACACGAACACTCAGGGGCAGAAATTCAACTGATTCAGCACCTATCCACTTATTTTGTTTTTGGACTGATTGCAGCTGCAATTATTCTTGGTTGGCTGACACTTCGCACAACGACGCTTTTTGTCAATCAAGATTGTATCTACAGACAAAATCTTTATCAAAAGTATTTTAGGCTTCGGGCACCTCCCGTTTTATAGTTTTATAAGACCGAATTTTTAAGCATCATTTATTTACTCTTGCCTTTGGGTAGGAATAGATTTTATTGCTTATCCATTATTATTTAAAACTATAAAAGATAACAAAATGAAGAAATATATCTCATTTGTCATGCTACTGCTGTGTATTATTGCAAGCAGCGCGATGGCAAATCCAACACCAGTACAAAATACAGACGCTAACGTTTTTGGGCATGTAGTAGATGCAGAAACAGGCGAACATTTACCCTATGTGACAGTGAATGTTAAAGGTACAACCATTGTAACCACTACGGATGCCACAGGTCACTATACTTTAAAAGATTTACCAGAAGGGAAATTTACACTCGAGGCTCGTTATGTGGGGTATGAAACTTTGGGAATCGAGGTCACAATAGTGAAGAAGAAAGCGCAAGAGGTAAACTTCGATATGAAAGAATCTATCGTTTCGCTGAATGAAATCGTGGTTTCGGCAAACAGAAACGAAACCAGTAGAAAAATGGCGCCTACATTGGTTAGTATCTTGGATATGAAAACTTTTGAGCGAACTAATTCTTGTACAGTGAGTGGGGGATTGAATTTTCAGCCAGGACTGAGGGTGGAAAACAACTGTCAAAACTGTGGATTTACACAAGTGCGAATGAATGGTCTGGAAGGAGCTTATTCACAAATCTTGATTGACTCTCGCCCTGTCTTTAGTGCACTTGCTGGAGTATATGGCTTGGAGCAACTTCCGGCTTCTATGGTCGAGCGCATTGAAGTGGTACGTGGTGGAGGATCGGCTCTTTTTGGAGCATCTGCCATTGCTGGTACGATAAATATCATCACGAAAGAGCCTTTGCGAAATACAGCACAACTGTCGCATACCTTGACCTCTATTGGCGGGGATAGCAGTTTCGACAATAATACGAGCTTCAATGTGTCTTTGGTTTCTGACAATCAAAAAATGGGGGTGATGGCTTATGGACAAAAACGTCACCGTGCGGCATACGATCATGATGGAGATGGGTTTTCAGAGATCCCGGTGCTCGATAGTCGTACTTTAGGTTTTCGGTCATTCCTAAGGACAGGTGTGTATTCTAAAATAACACTAGAATATCATAACATGCAAGAATATCGTCGAGGTGGTGATAATCTAAAGAAGCAACCTTATGAAGCTTATGTAGCAGAACAGATAGACTCTAAAATAGATGGTGGTAGTCTGAAATATGATTGGTCTTCACCTGACAATAAGCATCGGTTGAGTATTTATACCGCAGCTCAGTTGACTAATCGTGATAGCTATTACGGAGGGGGAGATCCTATAACTCCACTGACAGGAAATGAGACCCCTGAAGAAATAGAAAATCATAATGGCAGATTGAGATCATTTGCAAACACAAAGGATGTTACCCTTAACTTGGGAGGGCAATATTCTTATGAGTTCGATAAACTTCTGTTTATGCCATCTACACTGACTTCGGGTACAGAGTTTAGCTACAATAAATTGGAAGATAATAATGGAAATCGTCCAGAGGAAATCAATCAGCAGATTAATATTGCTAGTCTTTATGCTCAAAATGAGTGGAAAAACGATATGTGGGGATTCTTGGTAGGAGGAAGATTGGACAAACACAAGTTGCTTGACAATGCTGTGTTTAGCCCTAGGGCAAATATTAGATATAATCCGAAAGAGAACATCAATTTCAGATTAAGCTATGGACAAGGTTTCCGTGCTCCTCAGCTGTTTGATGAAAATTTGCATGATAAAATATCAGGAGGAGAGCCAATAACGCAAATAAAAGATCCTAACTTGAAAAAAGAAAAATCGCATAGTTTGAGTGGGTCTGTTGATTATTATCTGTTCTTAGGCAGAAATCAATTAAACTTCTTAGTAGAAGGGTTCTTCACCAAACTACAAAATCCATTTACTACAGAGAATGAAACGCAGGATGATGGATCTATCTTACAGAGAATTATAAATGCTTCGGCAGCAAAGGTATATGGTGTAACCTTGGAGGCTAGAGCAGCTACCACAGCAAATATTGAATTGCAAATGGGTGCTACTATTCAAAAAAGCCGTTACAGCGAAGCCCGTAAGTGGTCTGGAGAAGAGGAAATTGATGATGTGGAGCCAACTAGAAATATGATGCGTACACCTGATATCTATGGATACTTTGTTGCCACTTGGATGCCTACAAAGCGATTCAATAGTTCGTTGTCTGGAACCTATACAGGTAAAATGTATGTGCCACATGAGGCCGGGGTGATAGAGAAAAATAGAACAGAGAGAACCCCATCCTTCTTTGATGTGAGCTGGAAGGTGAGTTACAGCTTCCCTATCTACAAAAGCACTACATTGGAAGTGAATGCTGGAATACAAAATATCCTCGAATCTTATCAAAAAGATTTTGATAAAGGGCCAGACAGAGCATCAAGCTATATCTACGGACCGGCTTTGCCAAGAAGTTATTTTGCAGGTGTGAAAGTGAATATATGATAAAAACCTTTAAAAGGATATTTAGAAAAGAGATTTGCTGTAAGGTGAATCTCTTTTTTTATGAATTTAAGGATTTGTCCCCTCTTGATTCTTTTCATACCGAAACCTTGCCACTAGGTGTGTTAATTTTATACTGTTTTTAGCATCAAAGAGAATCGTGCTTGAATTTCGTAATGGGAATTGAGAAAAAAATGTACTTTATTTAGGTGAAGCTGTGTTTTAGAGGATAATTAACTCAGAATTGGGCGGAAAGAAGACCTCGTAGTCGTCTATGTAGAGGCCTCCACAGTGCTATTTAGTTAAAAAGGAGTTTTTCTTATTGTTTTAAAGAAAATAATCGATAACCTATGTGTTAAATGTTTGCTCTATTTAGAAATCTAAGGTACATTTGTATAATACACAATCAGTACATTATATTTCATACTAAAAAAACATATTATTAATTATTATGCTTTGTATAAAAAAACAAATCTTAAAGAGTGCTTTAATTATTAGCATATTCTTTCTAACTACTCAATTGTTGCATGCGCAAGTAACTATTGGCTCAAATTTATTGCCAAATAAAGATGCCATATTAGATCTAAAACAAGAGGGAGAAACCACATCAGGACTACTGTTGCCTCGTGTAGCTTTAAAACAAACAACTTCTTTTTTACCAATGACTGCTCATGTAGAGGGAATGGTTGTATATAACACAGCGAAGGTTGCAGATGTGACCCCGGGTTATTACTATAATAATGGCGTTAAATGGTTGAAGCTTTTTTCGGCTGAAGATTCTTTTTTCTACATGCCTACCACAACTTTGCCTACAGATGAAAATGATCCTGCATTTTCAGGAGGTGTATTCACCATAAATCTATATGATAGATACAGCAAACAATTTAGCTTGTCAGGGACTAATGTTGCTGTGAGCGATAATTCTGCGAGATTGCCTGTTTATACTAATGATGAGCTCTATTACTTTGTTACTTATTATGATGAGACGGTTTTTGACAATGTCAACATAAATGCTGCAGGAATATTAACTTATAGACTAAAGTCTGAATTTACTTATTCTGATAAGACATTTATGAATATTCTATTGAAAGTAAAATAAGTAATTTGAGATTTATGAAAACAAAGATAATACTGGCATTTTTGTGTCTGTGTTTTACAGGTGCAATATATGCACAGTTGCCTCAGATAGAAGGTGGAGCTTATTTTTTAGAAAAAGCAGAACTTGTGATCCAGAAGTTAAACTCTAAGGAGGTTCTTGAGCACAAGATACTAACAGATACAGCATCAATAGAAGTAGATGATATGCACTTGTCTAATGTTATATTTGAGATGGAAATTGAAAATGACAAGCCTCTTATGTGCAAGCTATCTGACAGAAAAAAATATAAATTTGATGAACTGATGGTCTTGCGCCCAGAATTGACTGATAAAGAGCTATCTGAACTCGATGAAAGAGTTCTTGAAGAGGACTACTCTTTTATCGGAAAAGAACTACCTCCCTATGAACTCAAAATGGAAGATGAGAAGCTTATAATCAATTTTGCAAAATACAGTTTTGCGCAATCGTCCATCACCTATACCATGACTGCTGAGTTAACGTTAGTTATGACAAAACAAAAATGAGATGAAACAAATATTATATAAATGGACAACGCTTTGTCTACTGCTCATTTCTACACTAACTCTTGTGGCACAAGAGACAGTGCCATGTAAAAGAGATTTTGTTATCAAAACAAAGGTAACACCGTCTACATGTATGGCGAATGGTGTGGTTGAGGTTATTCTGGAAGGGGACTTGTCCGAATTGGAGTTCGAATTAACAGAGTATGCCATACGCCCCGTTGAAGGTACAGAAGGTACTAGTCTTCAGTTTTCTAGAAATAATATGCTTAGATCTATTGCAGCGGGAAAATATGTCGTTAGTGTACGTACATTTTGTATAGGTCAAACTTCTATAGGCGTCGTTACTGAGTCAGCGCATGTTGTGGTGGGAGGAAACTACAAGCCCTTGATGGCAGAATTTGACTTGTCTCGCATGAGAAAATCGTATGCTAATTGTGCATCAGGATTAATCGCTTTTAATGTTAGAAGTGGAACAGGTTATGGTGATTTAACCTTCCATATAGCAACAGCTCCACCTGGAGTAGCAACCGGATTAGTAACTCCGACGAAAGGTGCAACCACTGGAGGAAATGTGCAGTATACTCTTCCTGATATGTATCCTAGTGGTGACTATCAAATAGATATATATGATAGTTGTAGCAAGGCTACTATGGCGTTCAACCTTGGAGAAACTTCGGGTTTGCCTAGCCCTTCTAGTTCAGGAAGTGCTTTTTATCCTACCGGTTCAACCTGTAATGAAGTTAGATGGCAGCCTGGAGGGGTCTCAAGTAGTGAACTTAATCACTACCGTAAACACTATGATGCTGGCTTGTACGAAATAGCTCTACTTCCTAAAGATCAATCTCCTATGGAGTCTGATTGGCTTGTGTGGGGAAGTAGTAATTACCATTATATGACGCTTCCTGATAGTTATAAAAATTATTTTAGTTCGGGCACATTGATTGTGCATGTGCGATTAAAGCCATGTGAAGAAATAAATAAAAAGATATCAACAGGATTGAAAACACCTTCCTTAAGTAGAGGTAGTGTTCAGTATTATTGTGATTTTTTCAAACGAAGCATTAGCAGTTGGAATGATTATGATTCTTTTTGGTGTTACCCTATTGAAGTTAAAATAATAGATAAGGAAACACAGGGGATAGTTGTCTTGGAAAATCATGACACCCCAGCAAGTCGAGAGTTTTTTCCTGGCTATAAATACGAATATGGTAAACCTTATAAGTTTCAATTAAGGGATGCCTCAGGACATGAATATGAACTTGATTATGGTATCACTAATTTTTCCTCTAGTATATCATTGTCTTCATCAGAGTATAAATGTACAACATTCAGAGCAAGAATTTATATAGATAGTCAAAACAATTGTTATCCTGTAGATGTCAAGCTGTTTAAAGAAAGTGTTGATGGTGATTTCGAGTTATTTGAAGAATTCGAAATGAATTCGAATAATCTTTA
This sequence comes from uncultured Dysgonomonas sp., assembly GCA_937995835.1. GTDB lineage: Bacteria > Bacteroidota > Bacteroidia > Bacteroidales > Dysgonomonadaceae > Dysgonomonas. Next base: position 9,292 of record CALKIV010000082.1, read on the forward strand.
TATGGAATTAGCATACGGAAAATATAAGGTAGATGCTACATTCACATCTGAAGGACAAAAGTTAACAAGAACAACTACTCAAACAATTTCATCTTCGAGACCCACTGAATTAACGTTGTCCACAAGTACAAGCGCAAATTCTTACACTAATGAAAATTACGCTTATATTTATGTTAGAGATAGAGCTTCGAAATCCTTTCCTGCTGGAACAAGATTTACAGTAACAGATGCCCCTGATGGATATCGTCATAAGGGTAGAACTTTTACGATATCTTCTAGTACCTCCAGCTTTTATATAGGAGACTCGGATACAGGATCCTCTAGTACTGCTATTCATATGCCTATTGGAAACTATACTATAACCGTAGAAGATGATTGTGGTACTAGTTTGTCGACTACGGCATGGTTTGAGGCGGGTTATGAGGCAAAAGATGTTAAGTACATCTTAGAGGATACAGGATGTGTTGGAGGATACATAAAGTTTGATACAGAGGAAGGTAAATACGTTAAATATAATGGGACCTCAAATGGTAGTTACAACTATTTTAAAGTAATAAGTGGTCCTAGTGGAGGATATGAAACAACTTTGAAACGATATAATGAGAAGTTGCAAGTGGTTGCAGATGGCGAGTATATTATAGGTACAGTGGTACAGTCCTCTTATGATAATTACTATATTAGGAGAGATACGATTCGCTTTGAAAAATCAAAACCGATATTAAATCCTTCTACAATGTCATCCTATGTGTGTACAGATCCGGATGCACTATACGGCTACTTAATTTTTACAGGAACAGGAGGAAAAGCTCCATATAGTTACGAGTTATTAGATGAAGATGGAAATCCAACAGGATTAACAGCTACTGGAGGTGAAGGTGAAAAGGTGGTGTTTAATCATGGAGTAGCAGGAGAGACATTCATTGTACGAATAGCTGATGCTTGTGGCAACTCCACAACCCAGCAAATGACATTAGCAGATTTGAAGACACAGAGTATTGTATACTCTATTCCGCCTGATGCGAGTTATTGTACGGGAAGTGAGTTAAGACTGAATTGTATAACTCTAGGTCAGACAACGTATCTATGGGAGAAAAAGAATAGTGAAGGAGTATATGAAGAGATCTCTAGAGAGCAAAATCCGAGGATATCTCCAGTTACCGTGGACGATAGTGGAGTCTATAGAGTGACTGTTACACCTGAATATTGCGGTGAAGCGATAACAGGGGAATTGACAGTCACAGTTTTACCTCCTCTCGAAGCGGGAGCCGTAAGCTCTAATCAAGAAATTTGTGCTTCTACCCGTGCTGCTGCAATGAGCTGTGCTTTGATTGGCGGTAAGGGGAATTACAATTATCAGTGGCAGGAGAGTGCTGACCAAGTCTCTTGGACAAACATAGCTCAAGGGACACTTAGTACATATGCACCATTACATAAAAGATCTGGGATTTATTATTATCGTTTACAGGTTACAGATGATTGTGACGTTGTTACTAGTGATACGATAACGATCAATGTAAAACCATGCTCTATTTTGGTTAATCCTAATATTAGGACTAAAGTGCAGTAAAAGGGGCTAATCGTATCTAGCGATTGAGTAAAAATATAGTTTGCAGTTATAACTATTTTGCTTTCGATAAGTGAAATAGTTATAGCTGCATTTTATTTATTACTTGATCTTTATCAAAGGCATTCTGGAAAATTTAGAAGGCTGTTCTTTTATTGAGAATATTGTTGTACGTGAGTCGTTGAGGTGAAGTATGAAGCATTGTGCTTAAAAGAAAAAGACCTACAACGAATTGTAAGTCTCTTATTTCTGTAGCGGGACCGGGGAATGATCCCGGGACCTCATGATTATGAATCATGCACTCTAACCAACTGAGCTATCCCGCCATTGTCTATTAAACGGATGCAAAAGTATGTGATTATTTAATATAAAGCAAGTAAAAAGAGATAAAAAAGATGTTTGAACTATTGGGTATCTGTTAAGGTTAAGAAAATGAGAGGATATCAGTTGTTCATATTATTTATGTTTTATAAGTCTCTAGCTTGTTGTAAGAATCATTTAATATTATTAGGATACTTTTGATATGTGTTTAATAGCTTTTCCTTCATTCTTTTTATTACTTTTGTCTTGAATTTTAAATTAGGATAATGTTTCGTATAAAGCGATTATATACGTTTATATATCAGACTTTCATTCCAGTTTTCGCAATGACTTTTGGAATATGTCTTTTTATATTCATCATACAATTTCTTTGGCAACACATCGATAAGTTGGTAGGGAAGGGATTAGAGACGGCTGTGATTGTCGAGTTCTTTTCTTATGCTACCCTTATGTTGATGCCTCAAGCCCTGCCTTTGGCTGTGCTTCTTGCTTCTTTGATGACTTTCGGAAATCTAGGGGAACGTCTAGAACTGTTGGCCATCAAGGCTTCAGGCGTATCTTTGATGAAGATTATGAAACCGATGATAATTTTGATCTCCCTCATCGCATTGGCTTCATTTGGCTTTCAAGATAGAATTGCGCCTAAATTGACAGTGAAAGTTTATAGCCTCCTTTATTCCATTCGAGAAAAATCACCTGCTATCGATATACCGGAGGGTGCCTTCTATAGTGATATGCCGGGATATAGTATCTATGTCAAGAAGAAAGACTTGGAAACAGGTATGCTCTATGATGTCATTATTTACGATCTGACACGAGGAACCGGAGTGAGCAATATTGCAATCAATACATGCGATTCGGCTATCATTAAAATGGGAGATGGTAGCGATTATATGACTCTGACGATGTTTGATGGTGAAGGCTTTCAAAATTTCAAACAACAAGAAAGGCGTTATCAAACCAATGTGCAAGATAATGTGCCTTATGTACGCGATATTTTTAAGGAAAAAGAAGTAGTTATTCCATTCAAAGATGAACTGGAACGATTGGATGAATCACGTTGGAACGATTCGCAGCTTTCCAAAAGTCTAGTGCAATTAGATATTGCAATTGACTCTATGTCGGTAGTGGTAGACAGTCTAAACACTGTTGACCGAAAGACGATGTCTTATCAACCAGCTATGTCGCATCGGGAAAAAGAATCGTATGCAGATAGCTTAAATGTGATCAGGGAGGGCATTGAGAAAAAAGAGTTGATGGCTATTGCTCCTTTAGACTTCGATTCAGTGATGAATAGTTACTCGAAATCTGTTCACAATGATATATTGAGCTCTGCGTCATCAGAAGCACGATCCAAATCGTCGAGTCGAGTGGCATACTTTCACATGGATCATGGTAAACCACAGATTCAACGGAGCATTAGGCTACACAGAGCCTATTGGCACAAGATGTTTACTTTGCCTTTTGCTTGTTTGGTGTTCTTCTTTATAGGTGCACCTCTTGGTGCCATCATCAAAAAAGGAGGACTAGGGGTACCGGTGATTATTTCGGTTCTCCTCTTTATTGTATACTACATATTGGGTAATATAGGGTATAAAATGGGACGAGAAGGCGTTTGGCCTGCTTGGCAGGGTGAGTGGTTGAGTTCCTTAATCTTATTCCCATTGGGTGTGTTTTTAACATATAAGTCCATGAATGAATCAGCATTGTTCAATGTAGAGCTTTATGGAAGATACATCAGAAAAATACTGAAAATTCAATCAGATCAGAATTGGGTGCCAGTGAGAGAAGCTGTTGCCGAAGAAATAGTGCCTTTGGATAGTTTAGCCGAAGTAGATCCTGATAGAGTGGCTTCATTACGAGAGTTGGATAACAATACATTAAAAGACATTGTTCACAACTATGAATCGTATAAGTTGAAGATGGAAGAAAAACTTTGGGCATTGAGTATATTGAAGGAGCGAGAAACTTATTTCTTTGATGTCAGAGTCAATAATTATGACTATGATTATTCTAAAAAATTACTAACGTGGTTTAAGGAAAGTTCTCGTAAATATTCTATTCCTGTATATATTCCAACAGTATTACTGTTGATATTGAGCAAAATATTTCCGGATTCTTCAATTTTTTCGAGCTTATCATTACTGTCACTATTTGCATATATAGTGTTCTTCATTAAGTCGACAGTGTATATGTCAGACTTTAAGAAGACTGTCTTTGTTAAAGAGAAAGGCTGGATGAAATTTTTGAACTATATTTTATTATTTACTCTTTATCCTCTTCATTACTTTAGATTAGAGAAAAAGATGGATAAGGATTTAGAAAAAATAAGAACATTGAAATACTAAAACGATAACGATATGGATAAAATAAAGTTAGATACCGTAGAAGAAGCAATTGAAGAGATCAGAAAAGGGAACTTCGTTGTAGTGGTTGATGATGAAGATAGAGAGAATGAGGGAGACCTGATCATTGCAGCAGAAGCAATGACCGAAGAAAAGGTTAACTTTATGGAAACTCATGCCAGAGGTTTGATTTGTGTTCCTTTGACAGGTAAACGTTGCGATGAACTTGACTTACCTTTGATGGTTGGTCATAATACGGCTACACATGCCACTCCTTTTACCGTTTCGGTCGATCTACTAGGTCATGGATGTACAACAGGCATATCAGCTCACGATAGAAATAAAACAATAATAGCACTGACAAAGCAAGAAACAAAACCAGAAGAACTTGGTCGTCCGGGACACGTTTTCCCTCTAAGAGCCAGAGATAATGGGGTACTTGCTAGAGTAGGACATACGGAAGCTGCTGTTGACTTAGCCAGATTGGCAGGTTGGAAGCCTATGGGCGTTTTGATTGAGGTGAAAAAAGAGGATGGTGAGATGGCTCGTTTGGCTGACTTGCGCAAATTCTCGGATGAATATGGATTTAAACTGATTTCTGTGGCGGATTTAATCAAGTATAGATTAAAACATGAGTCAGTGATTGAAAAAGGCGAGGAAGTGTTAATGCCTACTCAATATGGTGATTTTCACTTAATTCCTTTTAAAGAAAAAGAGAGTGGTTTGGAGCATATCGCTCTTATAAAAGGTGAATGGAAGCCAAACGAGCCTGTATTGGTACGTGTACACTCATCTTGTGCCACAGGAGATATCTTTGGATCTATGCGATGCGAATGTGGAGAACAGCTTCACAAGGCAATGGAGATGATAGAGAAAGAGGGTAGAGGAGCAGTAGTGTATCTCAATCAAGAAGGTAGAGGTATAGGATTGATGGCTAAAATAGCTTCATATAAACTACAGGAGCAAGGTATGGATACGGTAGATGCCAACTTGCATCTTGGGTTTAGAGCAGATGAACGTAACTATGGAGTGGGAGCAGCTATCTTGCGAGAGTTAAACATCACAAAAATGAAACTGATGACCAATAATCCGGTAAAACGGACAGGATTGGAGTCCTTTGGACTAGAAATAACGATGAATGTTCCTATTGAAGTTACTCCTAATAAATATAATGAAGAGTACATGAAGACCAAAAAAGATAAAATGGGACATAATCTGCATTATACAAAGTAAGAATTAATAATAACTTTTTTAACCAAATAGCACCAAATGGAACAAGTGTCGGCTTTAATTGCAAGTTTGTCAGAGTCTGAAACTTTAGCAATGTCGCAAAAAAGTAATGAGCTGAAAGCTCAAGGGGTTGATGTGATCAATCTGAGTGTAGGAGAACCTGATTTTGAAACACCTAAACATATTAAGGAGGCTGCAAAGAAGGCTATAGATGCTAACTTTTCGTTTTACACTCCAGTGCCGGGATATATGTCATTGAGGGAAGCGATTTGCAGAAAGTTGAAAACCGAAAACGGACTAGATTATAAGCCTAGCCAAATTATTTGTTCTAATGGGGCAAAACAAGCTGTTTGCAACACTGTTTTGGCAGTTGTTAATCCAGAGGATGAGGTAATTATTCCAGCGCCATGTTGGGTGAGCTACATCGAAATGGTGAAATTGGCACATGGAACACCGGTGGTTGTAGAGGCTACGATTGATCAAAATTTCAAAATAACAGCTGAGCAACTGGAAGGAGCTATAACTCCCAAAACAAAAGCCATTATTCTTTGTTCACCATCCAATCCGACTGGAAGTGTTTATTCCAAGCAAGAATTAAAAGCTCTAGCAGATGTGTTGGCGAAATATCCAAACATCATCATCATTGCTGATGAAATCTATGAACATATAAACTATATTGGTAAACACGAAAGTATTGCTCAATTTGAAGCTGTAAGAGATAGAACAGTCATAATCAATGGAGTTTCTAAAGCTTATGCCATGACCGGTTGGAGATTGGGCTGGATGGCTGCTCCAAAATGGATAATAGATGCTTGCAACAAGTTGCAAGGGCAGTATACATCAGGTTGTTCGTCTATCGCTCAGAAAGCGGCAGAAGCAGCTTATCAGGGAGACAACAGCTGTGTGGAGAAAATGCGTGTAGCCTTTGAACGTCGGAGAGACCTGATTGTCAAACTCGCCTCTGAAATTGAAGGTTTTAAAGTGAATAAACCTGATGGCGCATTTTATTTATTCCCAGATTGTAGTTACTATTTTGGTAAATCATATAATGGAAGAGTGATAAATACTTCTGCCGACTTGGCAATGTTCTTGCTAGAGGAGGGGCATGTGGCTTGTGTTGGAGGATTAGCATTTAACTCTCCAAACTGTATTAGATTTTCTTATGCAACCTCGGACGATACCATAAAAGAGGCAATGAGAAGAGTGAAAGAAACACTTGCTAAGTTGAGTTAATATAAATATCATAGATATATTGTTGAGAAGATCTTTGCATCAATTGCAAAGATCTTCTTTATTGAAATGATATTCCTTCCCTTTTATAAGTCTTAATAAAATATAAAATATAAAATATAATAGTCTCTGATATTCAGAGATAAGGAAAATTGTATGCTTTTTATTGAACGAAATTCTATATTCTGAAATGCTTTAAAGTAATATCTGTGTCTTTGGGGAGGGTGTGCACTGATTTTTCCATAACAATGAACAATAATACATTTACATACAAGCTATGAACCTATACCTTTGAAGTATCAATTTTTATAAACCTTTTTTAAGAAACACATTCATGAAAAATGCAAAAAAGAAGCAATTGTTAGGAATCAAAAGTTTATTGACTTTTGTCCTAATTTTTATGACAACATTTGTTGTCGCTCAAACAAAAAACGTGACAGGAGTAGTGATAGATGAATTGGGCGACCCACTTATTGGGGTCACAGTTTCTATACAGGGAACAACCATGGGGACAATAACAGATCTGGATGGAGCTTTCTCTATACAGGCTAAGTCAGGAGATGTCTTAGTAGTTACAATGATTGGCTACGCAGATCAAACTGTAAAAGTGGGCAGTCAGACACATGTTAATATCACCTTGAGCGAAGATACACAATTATTAGACGAAGTTGTGGTAGTAGGATATGGAGTACAAAAGAAAAGTGATATCACAGGATCAATAGCAAGTGTATCAGCAAAAGATCTAACAACACAGCCAGTAAATAATGCTTTTGAGGCTTTGCAAGGTAAGGCAGCAGGGGTAGATATTACAACGAGTGAACGTCCAGGGACACTAGGTAGTATTCGTATACGAGGGACACGTTCTATTACAGCAGAAAAGGGGCCATTGTATGTTGTAGATGGGATACCTCTTATGTCAAGTTCAAATATTGAGACTTTGAATCCTCGTGATATAGAGTCGATAGATATTCTAAAAGATGCATCTGCGACAGCTATTTATGGTTCACGTGGAGCTAATGGAGTAATTATTGTAACTACTAAACAAGGGAAAACAGGTCGGTTTACTCTTGATTATTCTGGGACACTAACGGTCTCTAATATTGTTGATAGAGCTAAGTCGATGAGCGCTAGTGAATTTGTTGATTTTCGTCGTTGGGCTGCTTACAACTTAGATCCTAAAATCTATGCACACCCGAACTCTCCAACAATGGAAAACGATAAGTTGATATTTGATAGTGCTTTAGATATGCAGACTTCCCGAGATAATGTTCTACTAGGATGGGCAGGGGGCAATTGGGATTCTTCTAGAATGAGGAATACAGATTGGACAGACTTTGTTACTCAAACAGGATTTTCGCATGAGCATACACTAAGTGCGAGTGGAGGGTCTGAGAAGATGAATGCTTATGGTTCATTTGGTTATTTGAAAAATGAAGGAACTCAAAAAGGACAAGAGTATGAACGTTACACTTTTAAACTGAGTACCAATATTGATCCTACTCCATGGTTTACTCTTAGTGGGTCAATGAATGTCTCTTGGAGTAAACAAGACTATGGAATGTCAACCTTAGGTGGGCGTAGTGGTAGCGTGCCAGATGCTATTTATGGAGCCGCAAAAAGTATTTATAATTTTGCAGTACCATATGATGAGGATGGAAATTTGATAATCAATCCCGGAGGAGAAAATAGTATTTATACTATCATGAATGAGTGGGATAAGAGTACTCAACGATCTCAAACCTTGCGTGCACTAGGTAGTTTTCATGCATCTCTAAAGTTTGGAAAGATATTGAGTGAATTAGAAGGACTTACTTACAAGTTTAGCTTCGGACCAGATTTTCGTCATAGACGTGAGGGTGTTTATATTGATGGCTCTTCTGCTCATAAAATAAATTCTAATGGAACTGATGGTAAGAACTTTGCAAGATTGAGAACAAACCGAGATTTTTCTTGGACGCTTGATAATCTTATCACATATGATCGTACGATAGCTGAAAAACATAAAATAGGAGTAACCCTACTTCAAACAGCATCTAAATGGGATGTTGAGAACTCGTCAATGAGTGCTGAAAATATTGAGAAACCTTCATATTTATGGAATGCTTTTGGGACAGTGGACTTGACAAATAAGGACAACAATGCAGCAATGAGTTCTGGTATCACTAAAAGACAACTAACATCATATATGGCTCGGCTGAATTATGGATTTAATGAACGCTATTTGTTGACTGTTTCTGGACGTTGGGATGGAGCTTCTCAACTTGCAGATGGGCATAAGTGGGACTTCTTTCCTTCAGCAGCTTTGGCTTGGCGTGCCAATGATGAATTGTTTTTGAAAGATATATCATGGCTTAGTAATTTGAAAATGCGTCTGGGAGTAGGTGTTACAGGAAATGCCGCTGTGGATCCATATGTAACAAAAGGAGATATTACCTCTATATATTTACCATTTAATGGAATGGATAATCTTATTGGGTATACTACGAATGAGCCTTATTATATGAAAGATCAATTGAGTATGGCAAATCCTCTTTTGGGATGGGAAAAAACAACTCAGTATAACTTAGGTGTTGATTTTGGTGTGTTTAGAGGGCGTATTAGTGGAACACTAGACTTCTATATGTCAAAAACAAAAGACTTATTATTGAATATGAATATACCAACATTAACAGGTTTCCCATCTATGATTGCAAATATTGGAGAAACAAGTAATAGAGGTGTTGAGTTGACACTAAATGTAATACCTGTTCAAACTAAAGATTTCGTTTGGGAGAGTAGTTTCAATGCCGCTTGGCAAAAGAATAAGATAGATTTATTGGCTTATGGAACTAGTGATATGCCGGATAATGCTTGGTTTATAGGCCAGTCGATAAATGTATTCTATGGTTATAAACATGATGGACTTTGGCAAGACACTCCAGAAGATCATGCTGAGATGGCAAAATGGAACGCTAATGGAGAATCTTTCTCTCCGGGAAGTGTGCGTCCAAAAGATACAAATGGAGATTATAAAATGGATGCAAAAGATAGAGTGGTGATTGGTAATAAGGATCCTCGTTGGGTTATGGGATGGCATAATTCTTTTAACTATAAAGGAATTGATTTAGGGGTTAGTTTATATGGGCGTATGGGATATACTGTGAACACAGGAGGACAAGCCCTAACAGCACATAGTAATCAAATGAAAATCGATTATTGGACTCCGGATAATACAAATGCCGAATTCCAAAAACCAGTTTTGGCACAGGCTACTTCAGGCTCTAAAGATAATTACTCAGGGTTGCTTGGATTTAAAGATGCTTCATTTGTTAAGGTTCGTAACATTTCATTAGGTTATAATATCCCTAAGAATATTTGTACGAAGGCAGGAGTTGGTAATCTTAAGGTATATGCTCAAGTAATCAATCCATTTAGTATATATCAATCCATTAGTTGGTATGACTTAGATGTTAATGCTACAAATTTCAATCGTAGTTTTGTATTTGGTCTTAATCTTGGTTTTTAAGTTGAGGCATTTAAATAAATAAAAAGACAGACAAATGAAAAAGATTATAAATATAAGTTTAGGAATATTGCTGATAGGCAGTGTGTTATTCTCTTCGTGTTCAGATAGTTTTCTTAACGAACAGTTAGATACTAAGTATTCTACTGACTATTTTGATACAGAAGAAGGCCTAGAATATTTGACAGTTTCATTATATGGCAACATCCGTTGGCATTTTGGATATGAGCACGCATATGGGCTAACCCTTTATGGAACGGATGAGTTCACTAATGCGAATGATTTGACGAATGAACTCTGGAATACGTATGATAATCGTTTAAATCCTGTTAAAGCGACTCCGGAAACGGGAGCAGCAAATAAAAATGCAACAGGACCAAATGAATTATGGGACGAAGTGTACTATGGAATTGCTTCTTGTAATACGATTATCGCTAAAGCCGAAAAGGTGTTTAGTGATGAGAAAGTTCGTAATCGTTCTTTGGCACATGCTTATTTTTTACGTGGGTACAATTATTATCGTTTGACAGCTCAATACGGGAGTGTTGTTTTGCAGACGAAGCCTGCTGAAGGGGTAGTAAGAAACTTCATTCGTTCTACAGAAGAAGAGTGTTGGGAACAAGTTGTCTCCGATCTTCGCAATGCTTATGACCTCTTTGAAGGGGAAGTCTATACCTATGGAAAAGGAATAACTTGGACGAAGGCTACTGCCGCACATTTTTTGGCTAAAGCCCTATTGTTTCGTAGTTCTGAACGTGCAGTAGCGCAATTTGCAAAAGATGGTACAGATCGTACTGATGTAGATATTAAGAAAGATCTCGAAGAAGCTATTGAGGCTGCTTCATATGCCATCAGTGCACGTGGAGGCAAGTTGACAGAAAACTATAGTGATTTATATGCTAATTGGACAGGTGTTGATTGTGCGAATGAACAATTAGATGAAATTTTGATGGCAGCAGGTCATAATGATGCGGCAAGTACTAAAGGACGTTTCGGAAATCGTACTTATTCTTATTTTGCTCCTCAATTCTCAGCTTTCTCAGGGGGCTGGGTGAAGCGTGGAGTTTGGATTGGCAGTATGGACTTTCAGCGTTGTCGCCCAACAGAATATAGTTATGCTGTTTTTGATCATATTAATGACGCTCGTATGTGGAAGACATTCAAAACTGTTTATGGAGTTAATAATATAGCTGATAAAGCAAAAGATGTTAAGTTAGGAGATCCTGCTGTGATTATGATTCTTAACTCGAAAGATGACACCACGTATGACAAATATACATTTGGTGCTTCTATTCAAAAACCTGAACCTACATGGAAAGATGATACTGGTCGTCTGCCGGAATGGAGTATTGGCAAACGCCAAACTGCTACTTCTGGAGAGTTAGTTACTCAAAAAGGGCAATGGGTTCCAAATTCATCGGTTTTATATCAAAAAGGAGAGTATGTTGCACCTACATTTAAAAGTACGCCGATCTGTAATTTTTTTGCAGGAATTAATAAAACAGATGATGGGTCTAGAACAGCAGAGAAAGGAGATGCCCATCGAGATGTGACAATGGCTAGACTGGCAGAGACATTCTTGTTGCGTGCAGAATGCTACGCTAGGCTTAAGGACTATTCTAGTGCAATGAAAGATATCAATGTTGTTCGTGAGCGCGCTCAATGGAAAAATGGAGAAAATCGTTCGTTTTATACAGATGGTTCACAGGCATTTGAAAAGAATTCATTAAATACAGGATCTTCGAATACTAATTATGTCAATTCAAATCTGAATATGAATACATATTACTTGTCAAATCCTAATCAAGCAGTAACAACTGAGTCATCTGATTTGAAGTTAAAGACCTTCCCTAATAATTTGCCAACAGAAGATGAAGCTATATTAGCTAAATTAGGTGTATCTGGTGAGTTTGATAGAGCTTTGCACTTCATCCTCAATGAACGTAGCCGTGAGTTGCTTGGTGAATGGCAACGTTGGGAAACTTTGTCTCGTACTAACACTTTAATAGTACGTGCTAAAGCCTTTAACCCAGAGTCTGCTGCAAATATAAAAGCAAATAAACATGAACTACGTCCTATTCCACAGACATTTATAGATGGATTGTTAAATGACAATGGTTCTAATTTGTCTGAAGAGCAAAAAGCAGCATGGCAAAATCCTGGTTATTGATCAGATAGTGTAAAACATCTCACAAATCGAAAAAGGTATCGAATCTGGATACCTTTTTTGCTTTTTTTTAAGAAAAAATATTAGCTGTATAGTTGTGCCAATTCGAGTACTTGTTGGGCAGATGTTTCCCAAGAGTATTTTTTTATTTGCTCCAGTCCTTTTAGTCTTAGTGATTGTTGAAGGTCTTTGTCTTCTAAGAGTAAATCGATTTTTGCTGTAATGTCGTCAATATTGTTTGGATCTACATAAAAACCTGCGTCTTGTGTAACCTCTTTTAGTGCTGGAATATCGGAGACGATGGCAGGACATCCAAAAGTCATTGATTCTAATGGCGGAAGTCCAAAGCCTTCGTAAAGAGATGGATATATTGACAAAAGTGCATTTTGATACATCTTTTGCAATTGTGCATCATCCACAAATCCGGGTAAGTAGACTCTTTCATGTACAAGTCCTTCCAAATCAGGAGTGTTGAATGCCTTTTGCCTCATTCCAATGATGTATAGCTTAACAGTTTTATCCTTGATATTATTAAATGCTTTGATGAGCTGTATAAAATTTTTTCGAGGATCCATGTTTGACACTGCTATGATATACTTTTCTGTATCAGCAGGTCGTTCATAATTCAGTATTTCTTCTCTGCTAGGTTTGTCGTGGAAGGGCACATTACTATGAATGATATGTATTTTGTCACTTGGTAAGTCAAACACTTCTTCTATTTCTTGTTTCGAGAATTTGCTAACAGTCAGCACTGCATGCGACTTTCTAGCAATACGAGGCATCATAAAATGGTAGTATCTGTAATATCCTTTAGAAAACCATTCAGGGAATCTTTCGTGCGACACATCGTGAACGGTGATGATCTGATTCTTATAAGCTAAGACACCACAACTTGTAAAACTGATCAACAAGGGGCTGCCAATGCTTTTTAAGTATCTAGGAAGAGAAATTTGTTCCCATAGATGTCCATTGCGAATGCTGCCACATTTTACAGTTTTGAATTCAAATTTATAATCAGATTCGATCTCCTGCGGAATGGCTACATGAAAGTCAACACCCATTTTATGAAGCATATTACAGATCTCGAATGCATACCTATGTACTCCGGAGGCCTTTTGGGTTAAATATCTACCATTAACAACGAACATTCTTTCTTATCTTTTTTTAGTTGAGAATCCAATCTTTATTATCTTCTCTATATTGTATAATCTTGCTGTCAAATTCTTTGATCTTTTGTTCCATATTCTCCTTTGTGATCCTATACTCATCATTAAACAAATTTTTAAGAATATAGTTTGATATCGAAGGGTCATAATGCGTTACGTCAGAATATTTACTTAAGTCTGTAATCTGATCTAAATTTAAGTAAAACTGAATTCTGACATTTTCATATTCTTCTGTAACTCTACATAGATGCTTTATGTTGTTTGTGAGATGATAAAAATACCCATCTCTTTTCGTGATATGCCAATATAGAGCAGAATAAGGTGGAAGCACAAAGATATATTGTTTGTCTTTATTTTCATCTAAATGAAGAGTGGAGAGAAATATATCTATGTTTTCTTTCAATCTAGAATTGATTTGGTATAGTAAAGGAGAAGATACTGTTCGCCCTTCATGATACATCTGTTTTATGCGAGCTTCGTCTTTATAAATTGATTCATGAACAAAGCTTCCAATATTATCTATACTACTTTTTATTTTAATTCTCTCATGTCTATCTTCTATCGAATGAGTTTGCATATAAGGCATCAAAAGAAGATCTACCAAGCCAAATCTAACCGTGCTTTCGTAGGCTAAAAGATACTGAAGTTTATCTAAAATGTTTTGATCATAGAGATAACTTGGATATCTGGATGCTGGTAACCACTCATTAAACTGGATCATATCGAAGTTGAAGATCACAGTGTTTGTCTTTTTTAGATCGATCAAAGAGTATAATAGCTTCATCTCCCTGATGGTCATTGCTCCTGACGCTAACTTGATTGGTTTAATGGAAGGATCTTGTCTTAAGATAGACAGATCATAGTTTTGCACCATTGAGGAGCCTATGATAACTGTATTGTAGTCCAGATTTTTAGCTAAGCCTGGGTTTACATAAATGGGGTTCAGGAGATATTGATGATCTTTGACACGATATTGAAAAAAAGGATCAATCAGATATGTCGTTGTACCGATCATTGCTAGAAAGGAAAAAACTCCGATCAGGAATCCAATAACGAATCGTTTAGATTTTTTCTTCTCCATCCTTGCTTAAAAATTAAAATAAATAAAAGCACCCGCTTTAGAAATGTGAATAACGGAGATACAGAATAAACCAGCTGATATTATAGCATAGCGCATTTTGGGCTTAAACTCATTATATAGGTCAATACTATTCTTAGGTATTGCCATTGAAAGTAACAGTAGCACAGCTATAAATAGGATGATATAGAGATTTTGTACTATCGATGGATATGTTAAAATGCCATCAGTAGCAAGCATGTGGAGCCTGTCGAATGAGATTTGACTAGGGGTGAACATTTTCTGCAGTACAATCATAGCATCTGCAAAACTTTTTGCTCTAAAAAGTACCCATGCTGCATTGACGAACATGAAGGTGAAAAACACTCTGATAGCTGATGGTACTTTATCTAATTGCTTGTTGAATATCTTTTCAAACACTCGTACAATGCCATGTGCTATTCCCCAAACGATGAAAGTCCATGCCGCTCCGTGCCATATCCCACTGACAAGGAATACCAGAAATAGATTGACACACGTGCGAGAATACCCTTTTCTGTTTCCTCCTAGAGGGTAGTAGATCAATACTGCCAGTGAGCGACCAAGCGTGATGTGCCACCGTTGCCAAAACTCGGTGATACTTTTGGATTTATATGGAGAATAGAAATTGACAGGCAACTTGATATTCATCATCTGTCCAAGACCGATAGCCATATCGGAATATCCACTGAAATCGAAGAAAATTTGTAAAGTATAGGCAAGCGAAGTCGCCCAAGCTCCTCCGAAAGATAGATAATGCAATTCTGTTGTAAACCCTGTGTTGGCAATCAGCATAATGCTGTCAGCAAGCACAGCTTTTTTGAACAGACCAATGCAGAATACAAATATGCCTTGAGCAAAGTTGTCTACGTTGAAAAATCTGTTTTTATCATCTTGATATTGACTCATAACATCTTGCGAGAAGACTATAGGCCCAGCGACCAACTGTGGAAAGAAAGTGATAAAAAGTGTATAATCAAGAATACGAGGAACGTTCTCTTCTCTCTTCCAAATTCTGATTTGGTAGGCTATCTGCTGAAAAGTGAAAAAGCTGATACCTATTGGAAGGATGAGATACTTTATGGTGAAATTGGTATCAAATACGATATTGACATTCTCTAAAATGAATCTTGCGTATTTATAATAGCCCAAAAGTCCGACATTGAAGAGAATAGCAAAGATAAAAACCAGTCTTCGCAACAATGACTTATCAGTTTTGATGATGTTTGTGGCTCTTGCTGCTCCAAAGTTGACAATAACCGATAGCATGATGATTGCCACGTGTGGAATACCTGTTCGCACGCCATCCACCATGTCAATATAGCCATAGAAAAAGAGGGAGGCTAGGACAAGGAATATATGCTGTACGGTGCGATTGACATATTTTGCTATGCCAAAGTATACAAGAACTACTATGGGTAAAAAAGCGAATAGGAAACTGTATGAAGAAAATATCATTTTTTACTCTTCTATCACTTTGTATGTTTTAGAACTATACCAACTTCTCTTGATAAAGAGCTTACTAAGTCCTCTCCAAAAATTCATCTTAAATCGACCCCAACTTTTGTTAGGTGTTTTCACTTCAAAATAGTTGGTGTTGGCTACTATATTGAAATACTGTTTTTTCTTTTCCATCCCTTTTCTCAAGAACTCGATATGATGAGTTACTGTTTTTGATTTCGGGAAAACATAGAATCTCGCCTCTTTGATATTAGGGATGTATGGGTATTTCCATTTGATGTAGCTAGGTACATGCACTGGCATATTCTCTGTAATCCAAATATATCCTTTATTGGTGTCTCGTAGCACATTACTGATATGACATTCAGGAAATAGCTCGAAGTCGAATATTTGGGGATACTGTCTGATGTAGTCTGACTTTATTAGTGCAAAGTCAGTAGCCAAGGCATAATATTTGTCATACCAATCGGCACTAGCCCAAACGCTATCGGGATTTTGAGCCAAAAGTTTAGCATATTTGCTATGAATTTGGTCGCCATAGACCCATGTGTCGGCTTCCAAGATAAGTGTAAATTCAGAATCTTGTGGGATGAACTTCATGCCTTCCAACAGTAGTTGGGAGTTGCCTTTGCGGTGTCCTGCATTTTCTTCAAGCACCACAAGCTTGTCGATATATTTTAGAGAATCTGAGTCAATGGTATAGCCTTTGTTCTTGCCATTGCTGACAACAATGATGTAATAATCATTTTCTTTCCATGTGTCAGCAATAATCTGAAGATTGTATTTCAAATCTTCAAGTCTATCGTAAACTCTGATCAGAACAGTAATTTTCATTTACTATGATGGTTGTAATACTTCCAAGTTTCTAGCCCTTTTTTGGTGAAGGTATATGGCTGTACATATCCTCCTAGATGCGAAAGAGCTTCACTTACTGCAAATTTAGTATTGTTTGGGCAGTAGAAAAAGACATAGCCTCCTCCTCCTGCACCTGAAATTTTTCCTCCGATGGCTCCTGCTTTGATGGCTGTGTTGTATATCTCTTCGAATAGAGGAGTCGATATACCCTCTGCCATTTGTCTTTTATGACTCCATCCTTCGTGCAAGATATATCCAATCTTATCCAAGTCGTTGGTCAAGATGGCTTCTTTGATGTCATAGGCTTGTTGCTTAATTTTGTGCATTGCCTCTATAGAGTCTTCTTTTTGAGATTTTACGTTCTTTTGCTGCTGAACGATGATATCTCCGGAATTTCGGCTTGAATTTGTATAATATAACAGTAAATTATTTGATAATTCATTTATGATTTCGTTGCGCACCCGTAAAGGGTTTACAATCACTTTGTCATCCTTATAGAATTCCATAAAGTTGAATCCTCCGAAGGCTGCTGCATATTGATCCTGTTTTCCTCCTGCTTGTTTCAGATCTACACGTTCTATCAGATATGCCAAATATGCCAAATCGTACTCGCCCAAAGGAAGCGAAAGCCATTCGGAATATGCTCCCAAGATGGCAATAGCCAATGTGGATGATGTTCCTAATCCTGATCCAAAAGGAACTTCTAGTGCACAAGTAAGGGTGAACGAAAGTGGTTTTTTGATAAAGTCTTTTACCACTCGATTGTATATCCCAGCCATCAAACTGGCTTTAGGGTCGTCAGTGGGCAGTTCAAGAAGAGCATCAAAAGTATATTCTTCATGTGTTTGTGGAATACGAAATACGATCTTATTGTCGCCTCTGGGTTCTATATTTGCATATGCATAAAGACTGATTGTGGCATTGAGAATGCAGCCTCCATAGATGTCGGAGTAGGGGGAAACGTCGCTTCCTCCTCCTGCCAAACCTAGTCTGAATGGTGCCTTACTTCTGATTATCATATTTGTTTTTCTTTTTTGCCAAATATTGTGTCTTCTACAATCTCGCAAATGATATGGCCGATGGTGATGTGCGATTCTTGTATTCTAGGTGTGTCGTTCGAGGGTACAGCAATGCAGATATCTGCTATTTCTTTCATCTTACCTCCCGATTCACCAGTCATGGCAATGGTGTAGATGCCTAACTGTTTAGCTCTTTCGAAGGCTGCAATTACATTCTTAGAATTACCAGAGGTGGAGAGTCCGATCAAAACGTCACCTTTTTTGCCTATTGCTCCAACTAATCTGGCATAGGCAATGTCGAAAGAATAGTCATTGGCCACAGCCGTAAGAAAAGAAGTGTTGCAATGTAGAGCTTCTGATGCCAGAGGCTCTCTGTCGAGATAAAATTTACCGGATAATTCAGCTGCAAGGTGTTGTGCATCAGCTGCACTGCCTCCATTGCCACTGAAGTATATTGCATTTCCTGCATTTAATCTATCTGTAATCAGTGTAGAAACTTGCAGTATGGTAGCTTGTAGCTCTGTGTTGGCTACTATTTTTTGTTTAGTTTGTATCGACTCTTCCAGTCTTTGTCTAATGATGTTCATTTGTCTGTTTTTAGTTGACTTACAATGATGGAATCTGCAAACTTAGCTAGATTTTCGTGAAATGCATTTATTATTTTGTAGATAATATGCGATTGTTCATATTTATCACCTACTAGAACGGTAAACATACCTAGTTTGTTCCCAAATTGGATATCAGATTTGCTGTTTCCCACAAAAATAGATTTACTAAAATCTATTTCAGGAAAGTCTCTTTGTGTTTGGAAAGCCATGCCTATATTGGGTTTCCGATTGATTGATGAATCGCTAATATCTGTACAATAATATATTTGATCTATCTTTCCTCCTGCCTCATTTATTTTTTGAAGCATGTATTGATGTACTTTACTTAGATCGTTCTCAGAAAAAATATTTCTTCCAATCCCTCGTTGATTGGTGATGATGAATATTCTGTCAAATAGAGGAGTTAAGTGCGCAATAGCTTCGATAGCGTTAGGGATAAAAACAAACTCGTCAACATTTTTGGCATAGTCGTTGGGGCGCTCCACATTGATAACGCCATCTCTGTCGAGGAATAAATATTTGTATGTTTTATGTTCTGTTTTTTTCTCCAATGCTATATACTGTTTTGTGTTTTTTGCGAATGGCTCGCTCCCTAACTTTAATCCATAAGCACATGGGAGTTAGTTTGCGAATCCATTGCTTGACTCTTGCATCTCTGATATACTTCTTAAAATACGGGCTATTGGCATCAATATTGTTCCATTTGACTTGCAAAGCTACAATTTCTTTACTTCTTCTTACTTCGTTGTTCACACTCAAACCCTCCAAGGCATCATAAGAACAGACAGTGATGGGTATATGAAGAAATCGACAGTTATCTCTTACCAGTCTAAGAAAGAACGCTGTGTCAGCTGCTATTTTATAACTTAGATCAAACTTATTCTCTTTTGCAAGACTCGTTCTAGTGAATGCTGCCTGATGCGAAAAGGGCATATACTCATTTGTGTTTACTTGATTGCCAGCTTCCACAGTATAGGCAATATCTTTTAATCTAAATTCTGCATCTCCATAAAGGACATCATAGTTGTCCAATTGTTTTTGTGAAGAAAAGAAGTCAGACAAGGAAGTGTTTGAAAAGAAACGATCGCCGGCATTCATAAAAAGTATCCATTCGCCAGTTGCTAATGTTATCCCTTTGTTCATAGCGTCGTATACCCCAGTGTCTTTTTCGCTGACAATCTTTTTGATTTTATCTTTATATCGATTGATAATTGAGATTGTTTTGTCTTTCGAAATTCCGTCAATAACAATGTATTCCAACGCAGGATAGTTTTGATGGAGGACACTGTTGATGGTCTCCTCAATCACCTTTTCTCCATTGTAGACAACTGTCACAACTGTTATTGTAGGAATATTATTTTTCAAGATGCTTATTGTTTTTGAAATCAATGTTTGCTTTCTCGAAGTCGGTGGGGACACCTATGTCAATAAAGTAATTATCGAAAGTATGTCCATAAATAGGGAGGATATCTAGCTTAGTTTCCAGTATTTCTTGTTCGAATGAAAACTTTTGTGGGAGATTAAGTTTATCGAATATATTTTTATTTACCAAGTAAACTCCACCATTGATCAATCCTTCTTCAGTCTGCTTTTTTTCATTGAACTTAATAATTCTATTCTCTTGGTCACAGTCCACAGTTCCATATCTGTCAAAATTTTTCATTGGCTTTAGACCCAAAGAAATATCAGCTTTTTTTAGTTGATGAGCTTCAAAAAGAATATCGGTTGAGATATTGAAAAAAGTATCTCCATTGAGGATAAGCATCTTGTCACCAATGATTTTGGAAGATGCAAATTTGATAGCACCTCCAGTGCCCAATGCTTCTTGTTCCACAACATAGGAAATACTGAAATTGCGTTGTTGCGTTTTTAGCCAGTCTATGATGATTTGTGATTTATAGCCTAGGGCAAGGACAATATGTTGAAAATGTTGTTGCTCAAGATAATCAAATACGTGTTTCAAGAACGGCTGATTAGCCACCTGTGCCATGCATTTGGGCACATCGTTTACTACTGATTGTAGCCTAGTACCTTTTCCACCTGCAAGGATAATACATTCTTTTTTCATTCTTGAGTCTTCTTTTTTTCTTCTAATAATTGAATCTGCCGAGCGATGAGGCGTTGCCTATATAAATCAGGGTAATACCTATAATATTTATAAAATAAAAAGTAGAATAAAAATAGGTATAGGGTGGGATTCATATCTGTAAATCCTTTTACATTCATGACTAAGCAATATGCAAAAATAGCAAGAATGAGAAGATTGGCAGTAAGATCCTTAGTCAATATTTGTTGAACAATAACAAATTGATAACCGAAGAAAAAGAAGGTGCCAATAACTCCAGAAAAGAAGATAAGCCTAGTGTATCCCATATCATTTCCCCAAAACGTCATGCCCATAGAAGTACCAAAGAGTATCTCGTGTATTGTGCTCGGAAAATAGAATAAATGATACAATGCATCAGAAGAGTCTGTAGAGAATTTACCTGTGGCTTTATAATTATCAAACATTTCAAATGCCCATTCGGTGTAGTCAGGAAAGTATATAGTAGCTAATCCTGCCCCAAAAGAAAAGAGAATAAGCGAAAGTCCTACAAAATTTAGTGGTTGTTTCTTATTTGTTGTGCCATCAAGAAAGTAGAGGGCAAAGAGGAAAACAACTGATGCAGCTAATCCGATAGTTGTGGTTCGAGCAGAGAAGAGACCGATGAAAAAAACAAAACAATAAGCAGTCGTAAAGGCTGCAAACTGAACTTTTGTAAGGTTCAGTTTTGATATAAGATATGTGATAAATATCAAACAATATCCAGCTACCATCCCAGCACCAAATAGGCCTGTTCCGTATCCGATCAGACGTTGTTCTTCAATCAATTCTCTAGTTCTTTCGTCAAAGTCTCCTCCGGGCATCTGAAGCGAAAAGAAGAAGTCTTTGATCTCTTCATTTTGGTTCATAGCAAAAGTAATGATACACTGAAGAATAATAGCTGCAGTGATGTATCCTACTATGACTTCAAACTTGGGCTTCTTATGCACATTGAAAAGAATAAACATGATGAAATACGCAGAAAAGAAGAACCCCATTTGAGTCCTTAGATAAGTCATAATAAAGCTTTCTCCAACCCCATTTTTAGTTTCAACAAAGTAGAACCAAAATAAGAGCATAAAAAAGAGAAATAGAACTTTGTGAACCTCAAAGAATGGAAAGCGATTATACGCATACAAGCAGAATCCCAAAGCAGCACAAGGTACAATAAAAGAGCGTCCCATTACACCAAGAGCTTGTGGATAGATGTAATAGAATATCATCATTAGCACCCCAAACATCATGATATATTTTATCAAGAAGTCTTTGATGGATTTACCTTCTAATATTTGATTAATCAGTTGATTGAGCATCTACTTGAAAAATATTTTATAGATGAATGACTTTTTATATCCTATCTTAAATAAACATTTAAAATACAATATAGTCATATCTCTGCTTGTATAGTCTTTTCGCTGATATAATGATGATTTTTTTAAAGTCTTGAAAACTTTAAACCCTAATTGTGCATTAGCGCATAGGCGTAGCCAATGGATGCTTAACATTCTTTGCAAAAAAACGTTGTCGCAGAATGCCTTCTGCTTATTTAAATCTAAAAGCATCAACATAAAGGATTCGCATTCAGTAATGTACTCTATGGACTGTTTATAGGGTACACATTCCGCTACAGAGGCATAAATATGCAATAAATGGTCTGATATGGGAATGCCTAATTGTGTACAGTGTATTTTGAAAACTTTCATTTTGTTTTCAACCTGAAGTTGTTCGTTCAGCGTAGATACCTGATTGCTGTGCACGCGATAGAGTAGGAGTGCCTCTCCTAAGTTCGCTATTTTAGTTTGGTAAATGGCTTTTGACCAAAGAGCAAAATCTTCTACATGAAGATAGTCTAATTCGAACTTTAAGCCTAATTCAGAGAAAATAGTTTTTCTGATCATGGCTGCTGGGTGGCATATTCCAGACTTGAAAAGCATGTAAGCTCTTAGTTCCTCGTGTTTCAGAGGATTGTGATGAAGTGATTTTTTGTCAGGGCTATCTGTGTGGAAAGCTAAAAACTGTGTACTCACAATTCCATAATCCTTATTCTGTTCCAGAAAATGTACTTCTTTTTCTATGCGCTGAGGCAAGGCAATATCATCCGAATCCATACGTGCAATGTACTCTCCATTGCAAAGCTCGATCCCTTTGTTGAGGGTCTTAATCAGTTTAAGATTTTCCTCGTTATTGTAAACTTTGATTCTAGTATCAGCCTTAGCCATTTGAATCAAAAGGTTAGCAGTGCTGTCTGAAGAACAGTCATTTATGGCAATAACCTCTATGTTTCTATATGTCTGGTTCAATATAGAAAACATCGCATCCTGCAAATGCTTTTCAGCATTGTAGCATGGCATCAGCACTGACACGAGAGGTTGATTCATTAGGCTTCCTTCTTCAATAGTTGATTGTATAGGTCCGTATATTCGGAGACCATCTTCTCAATCGTATGGTTCTCGACATATTGCTTTCTCGATTTGGCGGAAATATCGTTGTATACTTCTTCGCTAGAGAAGATATATTCTATCTTTTCAGTAAAGTCTTTTACGGTATTTTGGACAGCAAAGCCGTTCCCTTGGTTTAATACTTCAGGTATTCCTCCAACAGCAGAAGCCACAATGGGTTTCCTGAACGACATAGCTTCGAGAATGGTCATCGGCAGGCCTTCATAGTTTGATGGGAGGATAAAAATATCCGCGAAACTGATATAGTTGTGTGCCGTGTCTATTTCGCCCAAACAGAATGTGTTGGCAGGAAGATTTTTTATTTCATCTTTGTTGCCAATCCATACAAAGGCATATTGAGGCAATGCTGCGGCTATTTCAAGAAATAGATCGAAGCGCTTTTGTGCAGAAATACGTGCCACACACATAATCATTTTAGGATATGTCTTTTTTATTTCAGTCAACTTATCTTTGATATGAGGGGCATATCGTAATTCTTCGTGGAGTAAATCGGGAACACCATTATAAATGCATCTAACATTTTTGTTGATGTTCTCTTCTTTCATTATTTCTACATCGTATTGACATACAGCTACTATGTAGCCAACTTTGTGTTGAAGAAATTTTTCGCAGAGTAAGAATTTTCTGTAGTTCTTCCTCACAGAGTCAAATCCGTGCATCGTCAAGATTGTTCTTTTTTTGCTAAAGGCAAGTCGCCCCAGTACTCCCATTTTAGAAGAGTGCAGGTGGATGATATCTGGTTTATATTTAAATCTATAGTATAGGAGTTTGAAGAATAGTCCTATATCAGCAAGGGAAATGGCCTTCCTATGTTTGTTTAGTCTTATTCTTGTAAAGTCATCACCTAGAGAGCTCCAGGCTTCGCCTTCTCCTCCATAGAGCAAAAAAAGCTTATGTTTAGTGTCAAGATATTTAATGAGGTTAGCCACAATAGATTGGGCACCCCCATACTCAGACACTGTAATACCTTGGAATATCTTCATCAACACACAAAATCTTAACAACTTGGGTGTAAAGATATAAGATTTTACTTACTTGGGCATAAACATATCTATAAAAATACTTATTGCTTGGTATGAACTCTCGCCATTTTGACCCAATTGAAGTAGCCAAAAATAGACACTACAAAGTAGATTAAGAACATGAGAGCAGATGCCGGTTCACCTTGCATGTATAGTAAAATGGAAGAAAGTAAATTGGCAGGAATAAGCAAGCACCACTGTTCAGCCCATTTGCGGGATGCCATCCATAGAGCTACAATATTTAGTGCTGTAATAAATGCATCTAAAGATGATACAACTATCTGATAACTTGTAGCAACGTAAAGTATAGAGGCAATACAAATAAAACTGATAATGATGAGTAACGCTATTCGTTTGATTTGTGTTCGTGGAAGTCTTAATAGAATATGCTCACCTGTTTCCTTGTTTCTATTTTGATTTCTCCAAGCGATCCAACCGTAGATGGATGCTCCTCCAAAATAGATATAAATAGCCATATTGGCATAGAGCTGAGAAGCATAAAAGATGTAGACAAAAAAGACAGCCATCACAATGCTGGCCATCCACATCCATATGCTAGCTTTGTATTCAAGATATAGATATAGCAGCCCAATAGAGGCTGCTGCTACATCCATATAGTTTTCTGATAAATATTTTAAAATAATATCCATATAAAAAAGTTGTTGCTATTAGCAATGTTTTACAGTTTTGCTTTGCTATTCTATGTCTCTGAATTGAATAGTGGTATTAACGTTTTCTCGAATAATCCAAGTCAATTTATGTATAACTGTAGGTGTAAACTTATCTACAGTTAATCATTGCCAATAGCAACTTTTTGCTTAAAAGTGAATGCTGATTCTACCCATCACATTTGTCCCAGCCTGAGGATAGAGTCCTCTATAGGTGATTTGTGTGTTGTCAGCAAATTTATATACCTCTACCCAAGCATTTGCGTCATATTTCTTGTTGAAAAGGTTATTTACCATCAACTGGAAAGTAACATCTTTAGCTTTCCAGATTGGTGTGCTATACGATGCTTGGAAGTCAGTAATAAAATAGTCCGGCAACTGTCTATCTTTGTTTGAAGTATTGTCATAATACATTTTGCCAACATATCTATTGGTGAAAGTGAAAGTCAAATCTTCTTTCTCCAAAGGTTTCAGTTTGATAATCGCATTCCCTGTCACATTAGGAGAAAAAGAAATGTCAGTTTTTTTGAAAAATTCAGTAGCTTGAGGTAGCTTGTTCCAATCTTTTTGATTGTCATATTGCTTAAAGTAAGCTGTATAATCTTTTATTTTATTTTGGCTCAAGGTTAGGTTACCTCCAATTCCAATCCAGTAAGTAGGGTTGTACATGGCTTCTAGCTCAACACCATATCTGTAACTGTTTTTTACATTCTCCTGATATTTATATCCAGTATCACTAAGTTTCCCTGTTTGTACAAACTGATCTTTATAGTCCATGTAGTAGAAGTTTGCTGCAAATGTTAGTCTAGGGGAGGTATAGCGATATCCAAATTCATAATCAAGGAGCTTTTCATAATTCAAACTTTTTTCAGCTTTGAAAGATTCTTTTAGGTCAGCACGCAATGGCTCGCGGTTGGAAATGGCGAATGAAGCATAGATATTGTTCTTTTCATCCAGATTATACGAAGCACCTATCTTAGGGTTCCAGAAGTCGTATCTGGTTTTCATTTTCATGTCATAGGAGTCATCATCTATTCCGTCCATGGTGTAGTGTACAAATCGCCATTGCAATTCTGCTGTTAGTGACAGTTTATCGGTAGCATTGTAAGTGGCTTTCAAAAAGCTGTTGAAATCTTTTTTCTTCGACTCATTTTTATACCATTGGTAGTCATCAGGGAAATTTTGATTGTGTTTAACCCATAGTAGTCTCCCAAAGTGATCTCCGAAGAATTGCATATAGTTAGCCCCTAACGTCATGTCTAGTTTAGATGTACGATAGTTTAGGTTTAAGCCTCCTGAGTATAAATTATTACTCATCAGCTTCCTTCTGATTAGATCAGATTCGGCATATTCAACATTATTGACGATTTGGTTAGGAAGTCCCATTTTCTTAAACTCTTCGTCCGCTTTATAATTCTCATAATAGCCATAACCATTGTTGTATCCTAGCTGAGCATTAAATTTGAACTGTTGATTGATAAATCTAGAGTACAAAGCCTGAACGACATTAGAGTAATAGTTGTCAGTTTCATTGTCATAATATTGAGTTTTTCCATTCTCGTCCTTGTATTCTCCAGCAGGATTATATCGTCTGTCCTTGGCTTTATCTTCAGGGCTAATACCTTCCCAGGTGATGCCTGTATGTTGTACGCCATTTATGTATATCAACTGAAGCATTTGTTTGTCAGTGTAATGAGAGATAGATGCATAAAGATTTCTATGATCTACTTTTCCATTTCTGATATAACCGTCACTGTTGACGTAAGAATAGCGAGCATCTACTGATAGACCATTCTTCATGATGCCAGTCCCAGTAGCTACAGATAGTGAGTAGGTGTTGTATTGCCCGAAAGAATTAGAAATGTCAGCATAAGCTTGACCTCTTCCGCCAACTGTCTGCATAGAAAGATTACCCCCAAATGAAGCTGTTCCGGCAGTTGCTGTTCCCACACCACGTTGTAGCTGCATGTTTTTTAGAGAGCTGGAGAGGTCGGGAATATTGACCCAATAAACCTCTTGGCTTTCAGGATTGTTGAGTGTCATGCCATTCAGCGTCATGTTGATTCTGTTGGCATCCGTACCTCTAATTCTGAATGACGTATTTCCCACAGGCGTTCCCCCTTCGGTATATGCCACCACAGAAGGAAGGTTTTGTAACAAGGAAGGAACATTGTTACCTACATTATTACTTTTTATCTGTTGCTCGCTAATATTAGAGTGAGCTACAGATGATTTTGGCGCTACACGGATGGCCGAAACAGTTATTTCGTCCAACTGCACATGCGCTAGGCTGTCGATGCTTTCGTCGGCATGCAGCAAATAGTTACTTAGCAAGAGTATGCTAAGAAAAAATACCTTTTTCATTTAATTAATTAAATATAAATTTTTGACGAACAACTTCCACAGCTGTTTTGTCAAAACAGTTAAACAAAAAAGGGGATTTAATTAAGATGTTCTCACTAGATGAAGAGTATGCAGTATCTAGAATAGCATAATCTACTCCCTCCGCCGGCATTACCCGGATCAGGTTAGTGGGTATGATCTCAGCCCGTATTTTTATGGGCACCCCTAAGATTCGTGAACAAAGGTATGCATTATTTCTTTATTTATAAGAATATGCAACAAAATCATTTTGGGAACCGTTATATTATATATAATAACATATATTTGTATAAAAATAATTAATGCTACACAATTATGAGTTTTAAGAGAATAAGTTTAGTATCAATAATAGTATTGCTAACTATTGTGTTTTCGTCTTGTCATGAAGATCGCGACTATTATTCATGGAGAGAGGGCGCTCTACAAAGGGTGGAAGAACTTGTGGCTGAAAGAGATGGCTACATTAACAGATTTTTCATAATAGATGAGAGGGATATAAAAGTGGATACTTATTTTACAAGTATTGAGGATTTTAGAAATGTTGGAGGGTCTGAAATTGCTTTATATATAAAGAATTATGAATATCTTGATGGGTTGACGCTTCATGTAGATGGTACAAGAATGGATGTGGATTTTCCTCCTCTAGCTCCTGGTGAACACTTCTTTGACAATAGACGAGTTTATGATTTTATGTCTGTTGTCGTTGATATGTTGCATCAAAATGGGGCTGTAAGAATAAATGCAGAAGGACGATGTAGTGGAAGAAACAATAAAATACCATTGGAAATTGAACTGTTTACTGAGTTAGATGTATATGTTAGACGATAGATAAATGCTAAAAGAAGATAGAGTAAAATTTCTTCAAGATATACAATTAGAGTTAAGTCAGATACACCAGTCTGGCTTTTCTTTGCGCAATAAATTTCTGGAAATACGACGAATGCTAGATCGTCTAGCGAAAGGATTACTTGAAGAAGAAGCTCTGCAATTTCCTTCTCTTTTTTCTCGCATTGTTTTTATTGCACAGAAGCATAAAGTACCTCAAAGCATAGAACGAAGCCTGCATCAGGTGCGTATCGTCAGCAATTTTCTGTTGAAAGAAGAAAATCGCTTGGCTAGCGAAAGACAGTATGATGAGGCTTATCACACACTCTTCGCTCTTTTGTCTTTCCTCATCGACGGAAAAGAAGGAGATCTTATCTATAATGAGAAAGCACTGCTTGTAGAGAAGCAGTCTTTGGCAAAAATACGGGTGCAAGTGATAGATATCGTAGATGTGGAAAATGTTGTAGTTTGTTGCCCGAATGATTCCACAGAATATGTAATTTCTGTTCGGTTTAGGGTAGAGAAAATAAACGCAATTTTCAATTCTACTTTTGCAAAGTTGTGGATTGGTGCGCAACTGAATCTGATTGATTGTAAAATAGATCAAGAAGGTTTTTATGTACCATCTATGATTGTTCTCGAGCCTGACTATCTGATTGATGCGTCTGCTATTGCTGAGTGTTTCCAGAACTATGGAAACTCACCTCTGCATTATTTTCGAAGGAAATTTGAAACAGTAGGCAATACCCATTATTTGTTATTAGGAAATCTAGCCAACTTTTTTCTCGATGAATTGATCTATACCAAGCATCCACAGGATATTAAATTTGAAGATGTTTTCAAAAAGTCTTTTCAGGAAATGCCTTTTGAGTTCACTGCTTGCAAGGATATTCAATCGCCTATTGCTTTTAGAGATTTCATGTCGCGGGCAAATCGCCATTTCGAGAACATCAAACGTGTGGTCTCTGAGGATATGCTAGCTACAGGCTTTAGTCTAGATCAGTGTGTGTTAGAGCCCTCTTTTTATAGTGAGACTTTTGGCTTTCAGGGGCGTCTGGATATGCTGCAGACCACTGCATCAGATTCGTTTACTCGCATCGTGGAGTTGAAGTCAGGAAAACCACCTTGGCCTCAAGATGACACCACTAAAATAGCACCTAACCACGAAAGTCAGACCTCTGTCTATCGACTGATGATCCAAAGTGTATTGGATAAAAAAGCGAGGGATATTTATGCAATGATCCTGTATTCATCGGCAGATTTCAAGGGGCAGAACCTCCGACTTTCCGCACCATATAAGCAGTTGGAAAAAGAAATTGTCAACTTAAGAAACGAAATCGTTGCTCTCGAACATCAACTCTATATGGGAGATGGTCATACTGTGGAACAGGTTTTTGACCTCCTTTTTGATTCAGAAAGTTATAGCAATCGGGTGCCTGAGTTCTTTGAAGCTAGGTTAGAAGAAATGAGGAAAACTCTTTCTCAATGTAGTGAGATAGAAAAGGCTTATTTCTATCGTTTTATCAGTTTTGTAACACGTGAACTGTATCTCCTAAAAATGGGGGATGAAGGTTATGACTCATCTATGAGCCTGTCTGCACTTTGGAATACCAGTTTTCAAGAGCGTAAAAATGCCTTAGAATTGGTAGATGACCTAGAAATAGAAAATATCACAGAGCATACGCGTGACATGCAAATTTGCTTTAAACGAAAAGCTTCTACCGATTTTGTAAACTTCAGAGAGGGAGAGATTTGTATTGTTTATCCACGTCAATCAGAGGAAGATAACATTCTATCTAATCAGGTTTTGAAGGGAACAGTAATAGAGATTTCAGCAACTCACGTCCTCGTCCGATTTAGATATAAACAACGACACAAAGCGTATTTTGATGAAAATAGTCGTTGGGTTCTTGAACATGATAAATTAGATCACGGCTATAATGCTATGTATAAAGGCCTTTATGCTTTTATGCAAGCACCTAAAAGAAAGAAAGATCTGCTTTTAGGGTTAGAAGCACCTTGTTCAGACTTTACCCCAAAGCCCACCCCAGCATCTACAAATGAAGAAAAAAGAGAGGAGGTAATTCAAAAAGCATTATCAGCTGAAGATTATTTTCTAATTGTTGGCCCTCCGGGAACGGGTAAGACCTCGATTTTTGCAAAAGAATTGATTCAACGATTGTACGAACAGCCTGATACTGATATTCTTGTTGTAGCATATACCAATAGAGCCGTTGATGAACTGTGTGAGGCTATTTGTGATGCTTTTGGCGAAGAAAGTGAGGGTTGTGAGAAATATATCCGAATAGGCTCTGAATATTCTTGTGACCAATCTTTTAGACATCGGCTTCTTCAAAATATTTCGGAAGGGTCAACAAGCCGTAAAGCCTTGTTAGAAATGCTTCAAGGGGCACGAGTCTATGTCGGCACTTTGGCTTCCGTTATAGGCAAACCGGAACTCTTTGAAATCAAGCAGTTTGATGTAGCTATAATAGATGAAGCCTCTCAGATATTAGAGCCACAGATAGTGGGATTTTTACCTCTTTTTCAGAAGTTTATAATGATTGGAGATCATAAGCAATTGTCTACTATAACCTTACAAAGCCCACTGAAGTCTAAAATAGATGATGAGGTGTTAAATAAAATAGGGCTTTACG
Source organism: uncultured Dysgonomonas sp. (assembly GCA_937995835.1). Lineage (GTDB taxonomy): Bacteria > Bacteroidota > Bacteroidia > Bacteroidales > Dysgonomonadaceae > Dysgonomonas. Next base: position 39,952 of record CALKIV010000082.1, read on the forward strand.
ATTGTCGTGAATCCATTTTTGAGCGTCTCTTCAGAACTGCACAGCAGAATAATTGGACATTCGCTTATGATACGCTTGATTATCATGGACGTATGCACGAGGATATTGCCACTTTGGTCAATGAGGATTTTTATGAAAATAAGCTCTTGATTGCCTCTAAGCGTCAAGCAGAAAGATTGAACTTTGCCACGCCCGACAATTCATCTGGCTTGGAGAAAATAATCAGCAGTCAGCGTGTGGCTTTTTGGGATGTCTCTAACAGTTTAGATGAAAATTCGTTTTCAGATAAAATCAATCAGGCAGAAGCAAAGATGGTCGTCGATCTTGCAGTTGCATTATGGAAAGTGTATCGGGTTAATAATAAGCTGTTTGACGCAAAGATTACACTTGGAATAATTGCTCCTTATCGCAATCAAATAGCCTTGATTAAGCATCTTTTGGAGGAAACAGGGAATGCTGATCTGAAAGATGTTATGGTAGATACCGTTGAAAGGTATCAGGGCAGCCAGCGTGATGTAATCATTGTCTCATTCTGTTTTAATCGAGTGTATCAAATGCGTTATTTCTCGAATATGAACAGAGAAGGCACCGTGGATAGAAAGCTAAACGTTGCTCTAACACGTGCTCGTGAGCAGTTATTCTTGATAGGGAATAAAAATCTATTGACCCAAAATGAGCTTTATAGAAATATGTTGGAGAAAATCTCTAAAATCTAAATTTCTCCCTTAGCCATTTTTCTAAACTCAATTGGGGTGCTTCCTACCTTTTTCTTGAACGCCGTACAAAAGTAATCAGGGTTTTCGAAACCTATTTCAAAAGAGATTTCTTGACTCGATAGGTTGCTATTTACCAATAATTCCTTCCCTTTTCTCAGTCTCAATTCCAGGATATATTGATAAGGGGTTAAGCCTGTATATTGCTTAAAAACTCTTCTGAACCATGAGTAGCTCATGCATACTGTATCTGCAATGGACTCAGGAGAGAGCGAGGTATTGTAATTTTCATACATGATGATTTTGGCACGCTCAATCTGATTGGTGACATTCAAATCTTCGAACGATGATAATTTATCCTGAGAATAAGCGATCCCTAATAGATAGTTTACAATTCCGGCAAGCATTTGCTGAAAACCAACTTTCTGACTTTCTGCAATTTCTATTGCTCTTTGATAGAGATCAATAATCTCTTTATTGAGCCCAATGTTGAAGATTGGTTTCTTTTTGTTGAAAAAACCGTGTAAAATGCGATTGTCAATATTTACTCCTGTAAACCCTATCCAATGTTCACTCCAACCTGTATTCTTATCCGGGGCATAGTTGTGCCACTCACCGGGATATAGCAGGAACATATTTCCCGTTTTTACATCTGTTTTTTTTTGACTCGAAGACATGAATTTACCTTTCCCTCCACTGATATACAGAAGCTGATACTCCTGTAGTATTCTTCCCTTTTTTGCCGAAAAAAGGTACCTCGTTGGGTGGTGCTTGGGAGGATACTCTTCGCCTGGTTCTATCTTTTGAAAACCCACAGAATTGACCACAAGTCCCCATAAGGCATCTTGATCACTAGCTAAAAGGTATTTGAGGTGTACAATCTTTTTCATGTTGCTGAATATGTGATGCAATATAAATAATATTTGTCAGATATCAATTTTTATAGTTGTTGTATGTCTTAAATCTACATGTATTTATGATTTATTCGTCAATGTGCACATTTATAAGCCTAAATGCATTAAACGATTAATTAAAAAATTTAATATTAATGACTGTCATTTATTATAGTTTCCAGATCATAAAATTTAGCTTGTCTTTGTTTATAATATCTACATTTGCTTTCTCCGAGGATACTCTTGACTTTCAGAAATAAAGGTTATGCTAAAAATAACGAAAATAAGCATACGAAGGGCAAGAATTGTGCAATAAATATAAGAGATAACGATCAAGCGTTGTGTGGATGCTAGAGTTGCTATCTGTCAGATATTCAGAAATGTCTAACTTGTTAAATTAAATAATTGAATGGAAATCATTATTGGCCTTATCATCATAGCAATAGGTAGTTTTGGGCAGTCAAGCTCCTATGTGCCAATCAAAAAAATTAAAAACTGGTCTTGGGAGTCTTTTTGGATTACTCAAGGAGTCTTTGCATGGTTAGTTTTCCCTCTTTTGGGGGCTTTGTTAGCTGTCCCTGTTGGTTATTCTCTAGGGGAGTTGCTATCAGCAGCAGGTGCAGATGTTTTTAAAGTTATAGGGTATGGAGTTCTTTGGGGTATTGGAGGATTGACTTTCGGATTGAGCATGCGCTATCTAGGCGTTGCTTTGGGGCAATCCCTTTCGTTGGGTACTTGTTCTGCTTTCGGAACACTTATACCTGCCATCCTTAAAGGCGATAATTTATTCAGTGGTGACGGGCTGATTCTTCTGATAGGTGTTTCTATAGCTATTGCAGGTATTGCTGTTATTGGATATGCAGGTTCGTTGAAAGCAAAACAAATGTCGGAGGAAGAACGGAGAAAGGCTGTGCAAGACTTCGCTTTGAAAAAGGGAATACTGATTGCTTTACTTGCAGGAGTGATGAGCGCATGTTTCAACCTTGGGCTTGAGGCCGGTGCTCCCATCAAAGCCACTGCACTAGCAGCAGGAGCTTCAGATCTTTTAGCACTTAATCCTATTATTCTTTTGGTTACTATGGGAGGCTTTTTTACAAATGCTTGTTTTTGCTTTTATCAAAATTATAAAAACAAAACATTTTCGGATTATACGAAGTCATCTGGTTCTATTTGGATGAATAATATTCTTTTCTGTGCCCTTGCAGGCTTGCTATGGTATTCTCAATTCTTTGGTTTGGGGGTAGGGCAAAGCTTCTTAGCCAATAGCCCTGTTATGTTAGCCTTCTCTTGGAGTATATTGATGTCTCTTAACGTATTGTTTAGCAATGTGTGGGGAATCCTTTTGAAAGAATGGAAAGGGGTAGGGCAGTCCACTATTGTGGTTCTGGTCACAGGTTTATTGGTATTGGTAATATCAATAATATTTCCTCAGTTGTTTTGATGAGTATTTAATAAATGATCAAATAAAAAATATATAATAAGTTGAGAAAAAAAGCAACACTTTAGAAGTGTTGCTTTTTCTGTTTTATTATAGCTTGTCAGTCTCTTAAAATGGAATGGACAAGCAGTTTTTTTATTTCTTAGCCTTTGGCTCTTTTTTTTCATATTATCTGTGAATACGTATAAAATGCAGAATGAGCCTGTTATCAGCAACAGACTCATCCCATCTAAATCTAAAATCTAACACTTATATACTATCAAGAATACAGATTAGGATTTAATGTTTTGGATACACATCCTAGATCTGTCATTGTATAGGTATAACATAGTACGAGAAGTTTTGTTCACAGAAAGTTTAAAAAAGTTGAGAAAATTTTCATTTTCTTTTGAAATTGTCCTTTAAAGGTGTGATTTCATATATTATGATTAATTTTGCAAGATCAAAATATAATGTTGTTATGCTAATTGCTCAAAAGCTTAGAAAGAAAAATATTGCTGAATATCTGATTTATATGTGGCAGGTGGAAGACTTGCTCAGAGCGAATGATTTGGATATTGATAAAATAAGAAAAAATATTTCTTCCCAGTTTGATCAACCTGAAGAAGTTCAACAACAGATCACCGAGTGGTACGAAAGTTTAATAGAAATGATGAGAGCTGAGAATGTTCAGAAACAAGGACATTTGGCTCTCAATAATAATGTGATCATTCAGTTGACCGATTTGCATCTCGCCTTGTTGAAGTCTGGCAAGCATGCTGACTATTCGGCTCTATATTATAAGGCACTACCATACATCGTGGAGCTTAGAGCAAAATCGGACAATATTAATTTACCAGAAATCGAAACTTGTTTTTCAGCATTATATGGATTTATGTTGATCAAGATGAAGGGAGACACTGTTTCAGAAGAGACACAACAAGCAATCAAGCAAATCAGTAGCTTATTGGCTGTTTTGGCTTTGAAGTTTGCACAAGACGAAAATGAAGAACTTGAATTATAGAGAATAATATATTGTGATGAAAAATAGAAACGATTACGAAATAATGGCTCCGGTGGGTTCATACGAATCACTAGCAGCAGCCATACAAGGAGGAGCCAATTCTATATATTTTGGCATCGAGGGGCTCAATATGCGTGCTCGATCATCGAACAACTTTACGACAGAAGACCTTTATAAGATAGCCAAAATATGCCAAGAAAATGGAATGAAAAGCTATCTGACTGTCAATACGATCATTTATGATGGTGATATGACACTAATGCATCAGATCGTAGACTCAGCAAAGGATGCGAAAGTATCTGCCATCATTGCTTCAGATGTTGCAGTTATGATGTACGCGCGTTCGGTGGGAGTAGAGGTGCATTTGTCTACTCAACTGAATATCACCAATACCGAAGCATTGAAATTTTATGCTCAATTTGCTGATGTAGTTGTTTTAGCTAGAGAATTGAATTTGGATCAAGTAGCAAGTATCTATAAAGATATTGTGGAGCAAGAAATCAAAGGTCCTAAAGGCAAATTGATACAGATAGAAATGTTTTGTCACGGGGCATTGTGCATGGCTGTTTCTGGTAAGTGTTATTTGAGCTTGCACGAAAAAGATCTTTCAGCCAATCGTGGAGAATGTAATCAAATCTGTCGTAGAGGTTATATTGTCAAAGAAAAGGAAAGCGATATAGAACTAGAGATAGATAACGAATATATCATGTCTCCTAAAGACTTGAAAACAATACACTTCATGAACAAAATGCTAGATGCAGGTGTACGTGTATTCAAGATTGAGGGGCGTGCTCGTAGTCCTGAATATGTACGCACCGTGGTGGAGTGTTATCGTGAGGGTATTGAATCTTATCTAGAAGGCAGCTTTACAGAAGAGAAAGTGGAAAATTGGAACACTCGACTAGCCACCGTTTTCAATCGTGGATTCTGGGATGGTTATTATCTTGGACAAAGACTTGGTGAATGGTCGAGCAATTATGGTTCAGGCTCTACACAGCGTAAAGTCTATGTTGGTAAAGGAATCACTTACTATGCTAAGATTGGTGTAGCCGAATTTTTGCTCGAAGCTCAATCTCTCAAAAAAGGAGATCAAGTGCTGATCACTGGTCCTACAACAGGAGCTATCTATCACACGTTGGACGAAATGCAGATGGAACATGCCACTGTGGAAGAGGTGGACAAGGGCAATCGCTTTGCATTCAAGTTTCCTGAAAAGATTCGCCCGGGAGATAAACTATACAAAATTGTTCAGGTGACAAAGAAAAAACGTTTTGTAGAGAAAAAGAGTAAACAAGATCCAGATATGGAAGTAGGAGCTCCACATTGAGAAGGTATGTTAGAGAAAATTAAAGAACTGCGTACCATGTTGCCTATCCCTATGATGGAAGCCAAAAAGCTGTTGGAGGACAATGGTGGTGATATAGAAACTTGTGTCTATCTATATACAGCAAAGGCAATCAAAGAGATACAGAGTGCAACGGGATGTGATGCCGATAAAGCAGAAAAAGAGTATCGTGCTGAAAATTTTGATATTAACAGAGCTATATCTGTTATCAAAGATGAGATTTATGATCAAAATTATGTGCCAATAGAAGGAGTAAATAAAACACGTTTACAATTAGTTAAAGATTGGATCTATTTGGTGGAGACAGAGAGTTTTGATTACGCATTGGCTTATCCTCATTTGGATAAAGTTGTGGAAACACTTTCTCTGATTCCTAATCTAGAAAAGATTAGCAAAATGATGAAAGTGGTGCAAAAAAGCTATGCTGAAATATTTAAAAACTACAATGACAGCCAGCCATTAGAAGAATTCGTGAAACTAAACAGACAGTTAGATGATGTCCCTGAATTTCAAGAAGCAAATATACAAGTCCCTTTGCAAATTTTGTATATTAAAAATGAAGTGAGCAAGCATTGGAGAAATGTGTAAATACTACATTCATATAAAATAGAAAACAGTCGGTTATAATAAAAATGACCGACTGTTTTATTTATGAGGAATACTGTGGCTGTTAATCTAGCTTATGAATCACTAAGCCGGAGCGTAGCTTAGGTTCAAACCAAGTGGTCTTCGGTGGCATGATATTTCCAGAATCTGAAATGTTAATGATTTGATGCATGGTGACAGGATATAGCGCCAAGGCAAATTTCATTTCTCCACTGTCTACCAAGTCTTTGAGCGCCTCTAGGCCTCTGATTCCACCTACAAAGTCAATTCTTTCGTCAGAGCGTAGATCTTTAATTCCGAATATATCATCCAGAATATATTTAGATGTGATAGTTACATCCAAAGCATCTATTGGATCTATGTCATTGATCACGTGTGCTCTTGCTCGTAAGTAATAACATTTGCCATCCATATAGATAGAGCATTCGTGTACCTTTTGAGGGGAAACGATGACACCGTCTTTTTCTTCCACCAAAAAGTTTTTCTTTAGTAAGGTTAATATCTCTTCGGTACTTAATCCATTCAAATCTTTGACAACTCTGTTGTAATCCATCACTTTCAGGTGGCTAATGGGAAAGCAGACGGACATAAAATAATTGTACTCTTCATCTCCTCGGTGTTGAGGATTCTGGTCTGCTTTCTCCTTGGCGATGAGTGCAGCCGCTGCCGATCTGTGATGCCCATCCGCCACATACAAAGCGGGTATGTTTTTAAACAACTCTGTTATTTTCGAGATCAGCTCTTTATCTTTGATCACCCAAAAGTGATGCCCTATATTGTCTTCTGTCACAAAATCGTATTCAGCAGGAGCCTCCACCACATATTTTACAATTTTATTTATTTCTTCCACATCATGATAAGCATAAAAAACAGGCTCTATATTAGCATTTATGTTTCTAATATGTTTCATCCTGTCTTCTTCTTTTGCTCGTCGAGTCAATTCATGTTTTTTTATTTTGCCCGATTCATAGTCCGAAACATGGTTGCAGACCACCAAACCATATTGTGTTCTTTTGTTCATCGTTTGTCCATAGACGTAATAATATTCATCACCATCTTGTTGGAGCCAACCATTGTCTTGAAACTTATTGAAATTTTCAGCACCTTTAGCGTATACCTCAGGATCGTACTCGCTTCTTATTTCGGGGAAATCAATTTCAGGCTTAATGATCCTATATAAAGACTTTTCATTGCCTTCAGCTTCCTGGTGAGCCTCGACCGAGTTTAATACGTCGTAAGGGCGAGAAGCTATATCCTGAACTAGATTTCTTGGAGGTCTAACGCCTCTAAAAGGTTTAATAATTGCCATATTTATCTCTGTTTTTGTTTTTCATTTATGGGTATAAGCTATCTATTTTAATCAAGTTACAAAATATTCGAGAAACTATCTTAAATTAGTGTCCAATATATTTAGATATATCTTCTTAAGTGCTAATAAAAATCTGGTAAAATATATGTCAAATGAATAAAATGACTCTTTATGTGCATAAATAATAGATATAATTATTAATTTTGAAGAATAAAGTTTCATATTAAAACAAAATCAATATATACAATAAAGAATGAAAAAATACAATTTTAGCGCAGGACCATCTATCCTTCCTCGCGAAGCGGTAGAAGCTACAGCAGAGGCTGTTTTAAACTTTAACAACACTACTTTCTCTATCATGGAAGTAAGTCACAGAAGTAAAGATTTTCAAGCCGTAATGGATGAGACGGTTGAACTGTTTAAAGAACTGTTGGATATTCCAGCAGGATATTCAGTTCTATTTCTAGGAGGTGGTGCTAGCTTGCAATTTTGTATGGTGCCTTTCAATCTTCTTGAAAAGAAAGCAGCTTATCTAAATACAGGAACATGGGCTAACAAAGCCATGAAGGAAGCTAAACTATTTGGCGAAGTAGTAGAAGTGGCATCGTCTAAAGATAAAAATTACTCTTATATACCTAAAGAGTATAAGGTGCCTACTGATGCTGATTATTTCCACATTACGACAAATAATACAATCTTTGGAACCGAATTGCATGAAGATCTAGATTCTCCTGTGCCATTGGTTGCTGATATGTCTTCAGACATTTTTGCAAGACCAATAGATATTTCTAAATACGCACTAATCTACGGTGGAGCACAAAAAAATCTAGCTCCAGCAGGGGTGACTTTTGTGATTGTGAAAGACGAAATCTTAGGGAAAGTGACTCGTACAATTCCTACAATGTTAGATTATAAAACTCATATTGAAGGAGGATCAATGTTCAACACTCCACCAGTAACTCCAATCTATACAGCAATGCAAACATTGAGATGGTTGAAGAAAAATGGAGGTGTGCCTGCAATGTATGCTAAGAATAAAGAAAAAGCTAACTTGCTATATAGCGAAATAGACAGAAATGCTGCATTTGTAGGAACAGCAGTGAAAGAAGATCGTTCGATGATGAATGTATGTTTTGTAATGGCTACAGGCTATGAAGGGCATGAAAAAGATTTCTTAGCTTTCGTACAAGAGAGAGGTTTAGATGGTTTGAAAGGTCACCGTTCTGTTGGTGGTTTTAGAGCTTCTATTTACAATGCAATGCCTAAAGAAGGTGTTGAAGCATTGGTGAAAGCAATGCAAGATTTTGAAAAACAAATTGTGAAATAAAAAATACAAAGAATGAAAGTTTTATTAGCAACAGAAAAACCATTTGCAGCCAAAGCCGTAACAGGAATCAAAAAAGTGTTAGACGATGCTGGCTTCGAATTGGTGATATTAGAAAAATATACTGAAAAGAAACAATTGCTAGATGCAGTAGCAGATGTTGATGCAGCAATTTTCAGAAGTGACATCTTTGATCAAGAGGTACTTGATGCAGGTAAAAAACTCAAAATTGTAGTGCGTGCAGGTGCAGGATATGATAATATCGATCTGAGCGCTGCTACGGCAAATGGAATCTGCGCAATGAACACTCCGGGACAAAACGCTAATGCTGTTGCTGAACTTGTTTTTGGGTTGATGGTTTATGGTGTTCGTAATTTCTATAATGGGAAATCAGGAACAGAGCTACAAGGCAAGAAGTTAGGGATTCATGCTTACGGAAATGTAGGACAAAATGTTGGCAGAATAGCTAAAGGTTTTGGCATGGAAGTGTATGCTTATGACCCTTTCTTGAGCGCTGAAGCATTAAAAGAAGCAGGTGTTATTCCTGTGAAAAGCGTTGAAGAGCTATACTCTACATGTCAATATGTCTCACTACATATACCGGCTACGCCAGAGACAATCAAATCTATCAACTATGCCTTGTTGAAATCTATGCCTGCTGATGCCATGTTGCTGAATACAGCCAGACAAGAAGTGATCAACGAAGTAGAATTGGCAAATTTGATGAACGACAGAGCTGACTTTAAATATATCACAGACATTATGCCTAAGAATCATACCGCTTTGATGGATAAATTTTCTGATCGTTACTTCTCAACTCCTAAAAAGATGGGTGCTCAAACAGCTGAGGCCAATGTAAATGCAGGAGTTGCAGCTGCAAAACAAATTGTAGATTTCATTAAAAACGGTAACGAAAAGTTTAGATTGAATAAGTAATCCTTATTCTCTAAAAGGTCGGAATACGTTTTACAATATTTATCGCCAATTGGATATAATGATGGTTATATCTAATTGGCGATGATTTTTAACTAGTCATTCTATCATTAGATTATAATGAAAGAATGAACTCCTCCTATGTAATGCATAACACATTATATAGGAGGAGTCTCATTTATGATAAGAGTAAGAGATTTATTCTATTCTCTATTTTCTTCTCTAGCTTTGTTTATAAAATATTTCACTTTCGAAACCATCTCTGAGTGACCACAATAAAACGGTACACGTTGATGGAGCTCTTTAGGATCTATTTCTAGTATTCTGTTGAACCCATCTGTAGCCATTCCTCCTGCTGCCTCGGCAATGAAAGCCATAGGGTTACACTCATAAAGCAAGCGTAGTTTCCCATTAGGGGCTTTGGCTGTAGAGGGATACATATAGATTCCTCCTTTCATCATATTTCTATGAAAGTCGGAAACAAGGCTTCCAATATATCTGGATGTATAAGGTCTGTCGTCTTTCTCTTCCTGACAATATTTTATGTAATCTTTTACGCCCTGTGGGAAGTGCACATAGTTACCTTCGTTGACAGAATACATTTTCTCTTTTGTAGGGAAAGTCATCTTGGGATGTGATAGATAGAAGCTACCAATAGCAGGATTTAGCGTAAAGCCATTTACTGCTTTTCCTGTTGTGTAGACCATCATGGTAGATGTTCCATATAGGATGTATCCAGCTGCTACTTGATTTACTCCCGGTTGTAGAAAGTCTTCCATCGTAACTGGTGAACCTACTGGCGATATACGTCTGTAGATAGAAAAAATAGTTCCCACAGAAACATTCACTTCGATGTTGGAAGAACCATCTAGTGGATCCATGAGTACCACATACTTGTTGTTGTGTCCTCCGTCTAATCCTTTGATGGTGATGAAGTTGTCGTTCTCTTCGGAGGCTATTCCGCAAACAATCTCTCTATTGATTAGTGTTTGTATAAACACATCATTGGCATACACATCAAGCTTTTGTTGATCTTCGCCCTGTACATTGGTGTTCCCTGCTTCTCCAATAATATCTACTAAGCCAGCCTTATTTACTTTGTATGATACTACTCTGGCAGCCAGTAGAATAGAGTTTAGAAGTCTCGAAAGTTCACCTGTAGAATATTTGAAATCTTCTTGTTTCTCAATAATGTGTTCCTCTACTGTTTTTCTTGCAGCTCTACTCATGTCATTAGTTTTTAAGTTTTTTTAATTTGTAGGTTATTCAAAGTTAAATCATTCTTTTTGAAAGAGCAAATAAGAAATTAACCTTTTCTGAGACAAATGTGAGAGGGGTGAATAATTGTTTTGTCGGTTATTGTTGTGTTTTTAGAGCAATAATATTTTCTTTGTATTCCATTCTGTCTGAAATGATATGATATATTATGATTGAAAAACTAATTGACATTGATAAAGAGTCTTTCTTATTTTTAAATAGCAAACATTCTTCAATTTTAGACCCTCTGATGTTGGTTCTGAGCTCTTATGAAATGTGGTGGACTGTCTTCATTGTATTCGGACTTTGTATATGGTATAATAGCAAAAAAGAAACTCGATTAAAAACACTCTTAACATATGGAGGAGCTGTATTATTTGCTACTACTTTCACTAACTTATTGAAGCTTATGGTACAAAGACCACGCCCAATTCATGAAGAAAATTGGATCGGTGTCATTCATAATATTGAAAAATATAGTTCAGCTTCAAGCTTCTTTTCTTCGCATGCAGCCACTACCTTTTGCATTGCTGTTTTTGTACTTTTATATTTCAAGAATAAGAAATATTTAGGATGTTTAGCTCTTCTTTGGGCTCTAGGGGTATCTTATAGTCGAATATATGTAGGAAAACATTATCCTCTAGATGTACTCGTTGGCATTCTTTTTGGCGTCTTGGTTGGCTATGCCGCCTTTAAACTATTAGGAAGGCTTACGAAAAAATAAGATGACCAGAGCGAATAATAAGGGTGATGATTCCAACTCCAATAGCAATCCAAGCTATTCTTCTATTATTATCCATTTCTTCGGGGCTTGACGGAAGTATAAAGCGATAAACTTGTTGTCCATAATTTTTTACCCAAGTGGTGTTGCTGTTCAATAGTCTGAAAGCACCATATAAAATGGCTATCGCTGCCGGAATAATGAAAGGCAGAACGATGTTCATGATAACAAATATGAATACAAGACTGCCAATGTTTTGCATTCCTTTGGGTTGGTATCCAGCTCTTTCGAGTATACGCCTAGCTCCTGAAATATTTAGCTCTTCTTGTGTTTTTAGGTTGAGATATTTATTCAAACCGATCTGTCTGATTGGGGGATTGAGGTGGTTGTAGTTGCCGTCATCTTCTACTTCAACATAGGTCGTGGTTTCTTTGCGCTCTTGTGTATTGGTCGCAGGAGATGGTCGCTTAGGTTCTACTTGAGGTGTAGGTCTAGGTGTGGGTTGAGGTTGTACCTGTTCTTGTTGGCGTTGTTGTGGTTTGCTTTCTAATTTACGATCTCTGATTGGAGTTTGAGGGCGAGGAGTCTTTTTCTCATGATGCGAGCCCTCAGCATATACTCGTTCCGATTCCTTAGGACGAGTGCCTGTAATATCATAAACAGCAGATCTTTCTTTTTTGTTATAAGGTCTAGCATCTAACTTTTTACTGACAACGTCATATGCTTGCCTTCTTTGAGCTGATTCTCTAGCCCAAGTAGCCTGATCTCTATAAGATTTGGTATAGTTACCTTCGTAAGTTTTTTTATAATCTTTTTGGTTCATGTTTTATCAAAATCAGGTTTATGCTTTGTGAAAATCAACTGCTAATACAAAAATAAGAAAAACTAAAGGTGATACAAATCTTTTAGAATCAATAATCTAAATGAGATTCAACATCCCTTCTAATAAAATAAGCCATCAGTTATCCCGATGGCTTGTTTCATATCATGTTTTAAGAGAGATATTTTACTTGATTCCCTCTCTTTTCAATAATGCATCAATAGATGGTTCATGACCTCTAAAGCGTTTGTAGAGCGTCATTGGATCTTCAGTGTCACCACGTTCAAGAATATTTTCTCTGAACGACTTAGCAGTTTCTTTATTGAAGATGCCAGTCTCTTTGAATTTTGCAAAGGCATCAGCATCAAGAACCTCAGCCCATTTATACCCATAATAGCCTGCTGCATATCCACCTGAGAAAATGTGAGAAAATGAAGGAGACATACTTGTTCCGGCTACAGTCGGTAATGTTTTGGTACTGTTCATCGCTGCTTTCTCAAAGGCTTCTACATCACCAATGTTTTCATCGTGAATTGTATGCCATGCCATATCAAGGTATCCGAAAGATAGTTGACGATAGCAATAGTAGCCAGCATTGTAATTAGCTGCATTGATCAGTCTTTGTACCAGCTCGTTAGGAATATTCTCTCCTGTTTGATAGTGTTTAGCAAATCGATCAAGATATTCTTTCTCTGTTAACCAGTTTTCCATGATTTGAGAAGGAAGCTCCACAAAATCATGAAGCACACTTGTTCCCGATTGAGATTGATAAGTACATTTAGTCAACATACCATGCAGAGCATGTCCAAACTCATGTAAGAAAGTATTCACTTCGTCAAATGTCAATAGAGCTGGCTCGTTTTCAGTTGGGCGAGTAAAGTTCATCACAATAGAAACATGTGGGCGAGAATCCTTGCCTTTTTCCATGTATTGATCTTTAAAGCCAGTCATCCAAGCCCCTTGTCTTTTTCCTTTTCTAGGGTGGAAGTCAGTATAGAGTACGGCTAAGAATTGACCGTTTTCATCTTCTACATCAAAAGCCTCTACTTCTGGATGATATACAGGGATCTTAGTGTTTTTCTTAAATTTAATACCGTACAAGTCGGTTGCTAAACCAAAAACTCCTTTTTTCACATTCTCCAATTCGAAGTAAGGACGTACCACTTCATCACTGATGCTATACTTTGCATCTCTCAGTTTTTCAGAATAATATGACCAGTCCCAAGGCATCAAGTCAATAGCTTCTTTTTCCATTCCCACTGCAAAACCTTCTACCATTTTTACGTCAGATTGAGCAGCTACAGCATAGGCATCGTGTAGATCTCCAAGTAGTTTATATACACTTTCCTTGTTTTTTGCCATTTTGTTAACCAACCTATAGCTCGCAAAATCTTCGTAGCCCAATAGTTTGGCAATCTTCATTCTGGTAATGGCAATCTCTTTTACGTTGTCACGATTGTCAAACTCTCCACTCATGTTCTTGGCACCATTGTCTCTGTAGAATTGTTCTCTCAAATCGCGACGAGAAGAATATTTCATAAATCCAATATAGCTAGGAGCACTCAAGTCGAAAATCCAGCCTTCTTTTTGTTTTGCTTTAGCTTTGGCAGCAGCTGCATCTATTTCCATTTGAGGCAATCCGGCAAGATCCTCTTCTTTAGTTAGATGCATTTCGTAAGCATTGACAAACTTCAAGTTGTTTTGACCAAAGTTAAGAGTTAATTGGCTTAGTTTAGTAGACAGTTCTTTATATGTTTCTTTGTCTTCAGGAGATAAGTTAGCTCCACTGTTTTCAAATCCTCTGTAAATATCTTCTACCAATCTGATTTGCTCAGGATTGAGGTTCGCCGAATGACGAGATTCATAAACAGTTTTTATTTTTCGGAATAAATTTTCATTTAAGCTAATAGCGTTGCTGTGCTCTGATAGTTTCGGTTGAATGCGTTGTGCTATTTCCATCATCTCATCGTCGCTCTCAGAGCTCAAAAGAGGGAAAAATACGTTAGCCACACGTGATAGCAATTCACCTGCCTTTTCATAAGGCACAATTGTGTTAGCAAAAGTAGGCACAGCTCTGTTGTTGATCAATGCATCTATTTCTGCTTTATGTTCTTTCATCCCTTTTTCGAAGGCTGGCTCATAATGCTCATTCTTTATTTTATCGAATGGAGTTGTTTCATGAGGAGTCTTATATGCTTTGAAAAACGGATTTGCTTGTAAATTTGTCATAACAGTTAATAATAAAATGACAGATAAAAAAGTCTTTTTCATTGGATTAATATTTAATTTCACTTGCTCAAGTCTCAAGTGTACAAAGGTAAGAAAAACTCATCTAAATAGCTTATATTTGTCCTCGAATTCAAGAAAATTGTATAATGCACTTATGAATATAATTTTTCTGATTTTTTTGCGTTATTAACAGTGCAGTCACTGCAACAAATTTAAGATAATATGATTGATTATATCAAAGGCGAGGTCGCTGAACTGACTCCTACAACTGTAACTGTAGAGACTTATGGGGTGGGGTACTCTCTGAGTATTTCGCTGAATACTTATTCTTCACTATCCGGCAAAAAAGAGGTGAAGCTATATGTACATGAAGCTATCCGTGAAGATGCTTACCAACTTTATGGTTTTTTTGATAAATACGAAAGAGAAATTTTTAGACAATTGATAAGTGTTTCAGGTGTTGGGCCAAGCACCGGACGAATGTTTCTCTCGTCCATGACCCCCGAAGAGCTTGCTCAAAGTATTGCCTCGGGTGATGTCAATGTACTGAAAACAGTAAAGGGCATTGGAGTGAAAACGGCTCAAAGACTTATCGTAGAGCTTAAAGATAAAATACATACGGATGGCATAGGCGAATTGCCGATGGTAGGTGCTACTCATCCTGTTTCGGAAGAGGCTATAGCTGCATTGGTGATGCTCGGTTTTGTGCAAAAAACATCGGAAAAGGTTGTAGCACAGATTGTGAAAGAAAACCCAGCTATCAGCGTTGAGCAAACAATAAAGAAAGCCTTAAAAATGCTTTAAAATACAATAGAATATAGAGTTGGAAGGCAGTAAAAAATATTTAGTATCTATACTTTTGATATTAGCCATACTTGGTGGTTTCTCATTTTTGTTTGGGAAGCCTGATTTTAATGCGCTTAATCAGGAGGAGGAACTTACATTTGAATTACAAGACTCTATACTAGCCAAATATGACTCTCTTCCTCTTCATTATCCAGTAAAGAAAACTGTACCGACGACCTATCAGGACTTTACTTCTATTCAGCCCATCGACTTCGAAACTCCCGGCAATATCCAGTCGACGATAGAATATGATCCAACCAGTAAAGTTTATATTTATCGTACAAAAGTGGGCGATATGGAGGTAGCTACTCCTTTTTCTTTTTCTCAAGATGAATATCTGCAACATACCTTGAAAAAGTTTATGAGTAGTTATTTCAAGAAAAAAAACTCCATGTCGGAAGCAGAAAAAGAGGATAATGATGAATTCTCGCTAAAAAATATAAAGCTGAATATTGGTCCTGCCGAACGACTTTTTGGTCCCGGTGGAGTGAAGTTTACAGCCAGTGGATATGTAGAGGCCAAGATGGGGATCAAACATACAACGGATGGCAATCCCACTCGCTCTGAAAGAAGCAGAAGTAGAACTGCTTTCGACTTCGATGAAGATATTCAACTCAATGTACAGGCCTCTGTTGGAGATAAAATAAACTTCGACATGAATTATGATACACAAGCCATGTTTGACTTCGATTCCAAAAGAATCAAATTGGCCTACGATGCTTCTGCTGCCGGCGATGAAGATGGTATCTTGAGGAGAATAGAAGCCGGAAATGTGAGTATGCATACCACTAACTCGTTGATCAGTGGTGGTTCTGCATTGTTTGGTATTGCCTCCGAACTACAATTTGGAAAACTTCGCATCAACTCTGTTATTTCTCAGCAAGAAGCTGAGGCCCGACGTGCCGAAACCAAAGGTGGTGTGCAACGTGTGGAATATGAGTTTAAGGTGGACGAGTACGATGAAAATAGGCACTTCTTTATAGGTCATTACTTCAAAGATACTTACGATAAGGCAATGAGTAAACTGCCTCTTATCCTTTCGGGAGTAAATGTAGAAAAGATAGAAGTGTGGGTGACTAATAAAAGAGGAGACTTTAATCAATCTAGAAATATCGTAGCCTTTGCCGATTTGGGAGAATCTAAAAACTTGAAGAATGATTTATGGAAACCTGTTAGACCGACTCCCGAACCATTTAATGAAGCCAACACCTTGTATCAACAGATGGTTGCAACAAATCCAAGTATCAGAGATATTGGCAATGTTACTTCTGTTTTAGATGGTCTGTCTTTGGGGGGGGGGATGGACTATGAGAAATTAGAAAATGCTCGCTTGCTTTCGCCTAGTGAATATACATTCAATCCTAAGTTGGGTTATATCTCCTTGATCACAGCCTTGCGTTCCGATGAAGTGCTGGCTGTGGCTTACACCTACAAGGTGAAAGGTAAAACCTATCAAGTGGGAGAACTTTCGTCCGAAATAGTGGATAAGCATGATGCTGGTAATCCTAAGTCGGGAGCGTTGTTTGTTAAATTATTGAAACCAACATCTTTATCTCCTGATTCATACACTTGGCAGTTGATGATGAAAAACGTGTATAGTCTGGGAACAAGTAGCATTCAGAGAGAAGATTTTAAACTAGATATTGCATATCGTTCTGATACAATAGGAACTTATATCAATTATCTGCCGGAAGGAAGAATAAAGAATCGCTTGCTATTAAGGGTGATGGGCTTGGACAAACTGAATGCTAAAGAACAGGCTCGCCCTGATGGTGTTTTCGACTTTGTAGAAGGATATACAATCAATTCGCAAACAGGACGAATTTATTTTCCAACAGTTGAGCCTTTTGGTAAAAATCTTAGAGACAGTATTGGAGATGATGCCATTGCTGATAAATATGTTTTCCAAGAACTGTATGACGAAACGCTAACAACAGCTCGTCAGGTAGCCGAAAAAAACAAGTATATCATTCGTGGAACATATAGAGGTTCCACTTCCGATGCTGAAATCAATCTGAATACCACCAATATTCCTCCCGGATCGGTGAGGGTGACAGCAGGAGGAAACACTCTTGTGGAAAATGTGGACTATACCGTAGATTATACAGCTGGTATAGTGACTATCCTCAATCGTACACTTCTGGACTCCAATACCCCCATTCAAGCTTCGGCTGAGGGGATGTCTTTCAGTATGCAACGAAAAACCATGATGGGGATTAATCTGAATTATGATTTTTCTAAAAATCTGACACTTGGAGGTACTTTGATGCACTATTACGAAAAACCTTTGATGGTGAAAACTAGGATTGGTGAAGAAGCTGTCAAAAACACTTTATGGGGACTAAATGCATCCTATCGTACAGAATCGATGTGGCTTACGAATATGGTGAATAAAATTCCATTTGTGGAGGCCACTGCTCCCTTACAATTCAATCTGAATGCTGAGTTTGCACATATGATTCCCGGTCACTATCAAAACAGTGAGGTGGGAGGCTATGCCTATTTGGATGACTTTGAAACTTCTGAAGGCAAGATTGATCTCAAAAGTCCTTATGCTTGGAACCTAGCATCCACCCCTAGTAGCTTCGAAGAAAGTTCATTGACCAATAAAATAGAATATGGTAAAAATAGGGCAATGATGTCTTGGTTTATCATCGACCCTTTGTTTACTCGAAAACAGTCTTCGCTGACCCCACAGCATATCAAATCGGATGTAGACCAACTATCTAACCATTATGTGCGTGAAGTGACTCAAAATGAAATTTTTCCAAACAGAGATATTGCCTACAACCAAACAGCAACACAGTCCACGCTGAATATTTCCTACTATCCAGAAGAACGAGGTCCATACAATATTGTGGCCAGTGAGATGAATACTGATGGGAAACTAAAGAATCCAAAAGATAGATGGGGAGGAATAACTCGTCGGATGGATGTACGAGATTTCGAAAGCTCTAACGTGGAGTATATCGAATTCTGGTTGATGGACCCTTTTGTGTATAATGAGCAACCTATGCCGGGAGGCGAAACCGCTGTACCTAACGAGGGTGGATATTTATACTTCAACTTGGGAGATATTTCTGAAGACGTATTGAAAGATGGTAAGAAATTTTACGAGAATGGGCTTCCTGTCAATGACGATCCTAGTGCTGTGGAAGAAACCGTTTGGGGAAAAGTACCTAAGAGACAGTCTACTGTTTATGCTTTTGATGATAGTTCTGATGAGGCTAGAAGAAAGCAAGATGTAGGACTAAATGGGCTAAGCACGGCTGAAGAGTTTGAATTTAAGGCTTATAAGGAGTATTTAGCTTCTTTGCGAAATATTCTATCAGGACCTGTTCAGCAGAAGATGATGGACGATCCTTTCTCCCCATTTAATGACCCTGCTGGGGATACTTATCACTTCTATCGAGGAAGCGATTACGACAGAGAGGAAAAAAGCATTTTGGATAGATACAAATATTATAACAATACGGAAGGCAATTCGCGAGCTGCTAAAGACTCAGGCGAAAGCTATTCCACAGCAGCGAGATCTATCCCCGATGTAGAAGACATCGATCAAGACTATACTTTGAACGAAAAAGAATCTTATTTTCAGTACAAAGTTCCTCTTTTCCCTACTCAGATGAGTGCTGATAAAAACCCGTATATCGTTGGAGAAAGAACTTTAGAGGTGCCTTTGCGAAATGGAAAACCCGGACAAATTACATGGTATCAGTTCAAAATTCCTATTCGAGAACATGACGGAAAACCTTCTAGACCAAGAGACTTTAAGAGCATTCGCTTCATGAGAATGTTTTTGACGGGATTTGCACAGCCTACATTTTTGCGATTTGGAACCTTGCAATTAGTGAGAGGAGAATGGCGTGTGTATGATCGTCCGTTGAATGAACAAGAATTGCAAGGTGTTGGTACTATTGATGTCTCTACCATCAATATAGAAGAGCATGGTGCTGATAGAGAGCCGGTGAATTATGTCCTTCCTCCGGGACTTAGTAGAGACTTATCGCCCGATCAGGCACAGCTGACCAAAGAAAATGAGCAGTCCTTATCGATGAAGATTACTAAGCTAGAGTCTGGAGACGCAAAAGCTATATATAAGAGTCTGCACTATGACATGCGACGCTATAAAAAGTTACAGCTCTTTACGCACTTAGAAGAAATGATCAATGAAACATCTTTGATTCAGGGTGATATGTCAATATTCATCCGCTTAGGGTCTGACTATAAAAACAACTATTATGAATATGAAATACCGATGAGCGTCACTCCTCATGGTAGATACAGTTCACGTGATAGCAAAATTGTGTGGCCGGTGGAAAATATGTTCGATTTCCGATTAGAGCATCTAAAGAATGTGAAGCTGAGTAGGAATAAAGAAATGCGCAGAAATAAGAATATAACTTACTTGACGCCTTTCTTTGAATATGATCCTGATAAAAGACAAAATAGAATTACAGTTGTAGGAAACCCTTCACTCTCAGATGTGAGTGTTATCATGGTAGGAGTGAAGAATAATAGCCATGAAACTAAATCGGGAGAAATCTGGATAAACGAATTGCGTTTGACCGATTTTGACGAAGAGGGAGGATGGGCTGCTCAAGCCAATATGAATGTGGCACTCTCTGACCTTGCAACTATAAGTTTTGCGGGGCGCAAAGAAACATCCGGCTTTGGAGCATTGGAACAAAGCTTGATGGAAAGACGTCAAGATGACTACGAAATGTATAATATTGCTACCAGTGTAGACCTTGGACGCTTTATACCAAAGGCAGCTAAAGTTTCTATTCCTTTCAATTATACTTATTCCAAAGAAACGATTACACCTAAATATGACCCTTTTGATCAAGATGTTACGATAGATGAATCTCTGAAACTAGTAGATACGAAAGCCAAAAAAGATTCTATCAAAAGCTTGGCCAGAGATCAGGTTACAGCACAAAGCATCAACTTTAGCAATGTAAGAGTAAACATTGCAAGTAAAACGCCTATGCCTTACGACCCTGCAAACTTTAGTTTCAGTTATGGGCAGAATAAATCGGAGATCAATTCGCCATCTGTAGTGCATGACAAAGTGGAAGACTATCGTGCAGGGATGAGCTATTCTTACTCACCGGTGATGAAAACTTGGGAACCTTTTAAGAAAATGAAAGGCAGATCAGGATCAGCTAAGTTTGCTCGCTCTTTAGGGTTCAACTATTTGCCAAATAATATCAGTTTCAACTCCATCATTACCCGTCATTATACTGAGACTATTCTGCGAGATATCGAAAGTTATAGATTAGGTGTTGGAGCTGTCAATCAAGATTTTTTATCTTTCACTCAAGAATTTTATTGGGATAGAGATTTTAGCCTAAATTGGGATTTTACTCGAAACCTGAAATTTTCTTTCCAATCAGGCACACGTGCCGAAATTGAAGAGCCTTATCTTCAAGTCAACAAAAAAATGAATAGAAACGCATACGAAACATGGCGTGATGAGGTGTGGAAAAGTATTAAAAATCTGGGTACTCCTTTGGCATATCGTCAAACATCTAGTTTGACTTATCAATTGCCATTCAGAAATATTCCGGCGCTTAACTGGATAAATAATAGCACGATTAGTTATAACAGCGGTTATAATTGGGATAGAGGAGCTGCAGTAGATACACTTGAGATTGGAAACACTATTAGCAACCAGATGACACTCGAATTTGCTAATAGGTTTAATTTGGTAAATCTATATAATAAATCTCCTTTCTTGAAACGAGTGAATGACCGATTTGAGGATAGAAAACGTCCTACTACGGCTCAAAAAAGACAACAAGAAAAGCCAGAGAAAAAGAAGCGACGTTTTAAGCAAACGATCATTCTGAGAGAAGATACAACTACAACTATACGACATAATCTAAACACTAAAAATTTAGAGGTCATAGCTCTGAATAATAGAAAGAGATATTCGTTGAAGTTCAAAAAAGTAGACGATAACACCATCATGATCACCAATAAAGATACAGCAACAGTAGTGCTGGATATTGGTGAGAAAGAGCCACGAGAGATGGCTAAATGGCTTGTGGATCTTGGTGAATATTCTGCTAGGGGTTTGATGTCCGTTCGTTCGTTGAATGTAAATTATTCAACAAGAAACGAAAGCTATATAGCTGGCTTCAGACCTATGATTGGTGCTGCTTTTGGTCAAGGAAACACACAGACTAATGGTTATGCTCCTGGGCTAGGTTTTGCCTTTGGTTTCCAAGGAGGTGAAGATTACGTTGAAAAATCTTTGAGAAAAGATTGGTTAGTGAAGAATGAAATAAACATCAATCCAGCCATTTATAACGAGTCGAAGAAGTTGAATATCCGAGCCGAGCTTGTTCCCTTCAAAGGGATGAGAATAGAACTGACAGCTGCACAAGAGCGCAATAAACGAACCGAAATACAGTACATGTTTGCAGGTTCGCCCAAAACATTAGGAGGCTCATATTCTATCAGTACCATTGCACTGGCTTCAAGCTTTTCGATAGGCAAAGCAGAGAATAATTATCACTCCTCATCATTCCAGAAATTTTTGGACAATAGAGAACATATTCAAAGAAGGCTAGAACAGCGATATAGTGATAATGCCAAATATCCTTCAGGAGGCTTTATGGAAGATATTCCAGGGCTAATAGGGGAAAAATATGATCCTACAGTGGGTGCTGTCAATCCTAATTCGCCTGATGTGTTGATTCCTGCATTTATTGCAGCCTATACAGGTAAAGATGTGAATAAAGTCTCTCTATCGGCTTTCCCTTCTCTATCTTCGATTTTGCCCAATTGGTCTGTACGATATGATGGTTTATCTAATTTGCCATTCTTAAAAGATCATGTTAAATCGATAGAACTCTTGCATGGTTATCAATCATTTTATCAAGTGGGTGGTTATAATTCGCATTCTAGCTGGTTAGGGGCAGGAAGCGATGATCTCGGTTTTATTCGTGATGTGCTGACTGGTAATCCGACACCAAGTTCCATTTATGATATTAACACGGTGAGTATTAGTGAGACATTCAACCCTTTGTTTGGGGTGAATACAACCTTATTAAACAATCTGTCTTTCAATGCTCAGATGAACAGGTCTAGGGTGCTTAACTTAAATTTGGCAGCATATCAGATTGTGGAATCGCTGCAGAATGAATTCATTATAGGTACAGGTTACAGAATCAATGAGTTTAATAGAATTTTAGGTATTCATACTAAGAAAACGGATGGCTTTAACAATGATTTGACGATTAAGGCAGACCTTTCAAAGCGTACGAATCAGGCCTTGATTCGTAAGATAGAAGAAAACTTCACTCAGCCAACAAGCGGTAACACCATCATTACGCTGATGGTGTCGATGGACTACTCCTTGAGTAGAGCTTTGACACTTAGAGCCTTCTTTGATCGAGTGATGAATAATCCTTTAGTCTCTACTTCATATCCTACAACTAATACTAACTTTGGAATCAGTGTAAGGTATACTTTATTGCAGTAAGGGTTTATTAAACGAAAATTTCACTCTCTAATTTTCTAATTGCTTGAGCTTAATACAGAATAAATAAAAAAGGCTATTCCAAACGAATAGCCTTTTTGTTTTTATTGTCTGTCTCTTAGAATAACGAGAGGAATATCAATCGTCTTTAACACCTTGCGTGACATGCTTGGTTTAAAAATTCTTCCCAGAATATTTCTTTTGCGAGTGTTCATACAAATTAAGCCTACATTCTCTTTGTCTACGAAGTCTTCAATGGCTTCCATAGGATTTTCGGAATCAATTAATTTGTAACCAATGTTTAATTCAGGATAGCGTAATTGGAAATACTCACGCATATCTTCTAACTGTTGCTCGTTAAAACGTCCTCCTTTCGAGGTGTAATTGATATGTATAAGAGTAATTCTGCGACTGCCATAGTTTTGCATATGATTGACAAGCAAATCGAAAGATTGCAAATCTCGTTTATCCACATTCGTTAGATATCCTATGTGATTTATGTCTGTCAAACTACTTTTAGATTCCAATGGAACAGCTAGGACGGGAACATCTGTGATTTCAATGATGTCAGCTGTTACATTCCCTACAAAATGCTTTGGATTATTAGTTGCACCCTTTGTCCCGATCACAAGAAGTAGAGGTCTGTATTCTTCAATAAAGTCTTCTATCTCTTCTTCCACTATGCCTTCTCGCAAAGAATACGAGTAATTGACAGATGGAAATTCTCCTGCATTGATTTGATCATTTATCTCTTGACACAGGCCAAGCATATTGTTTCTGGCTTTCCCTAGGATACTTCCATCTTGATCTTGATCGCCCCTAGCTATATCCGAAAATGGCATATGCAAAGGATAGCGTAGATTTGGGAATACGTTTAATATTTTCACTTTGGAATTGGTTAGTTTAGCCAAATCAAAGGCAACTTTACAAGCTTTGATGGAATACTCTGAGAAGTCCACAGCAACCAGAATACGTCCACGTCCATCGTCTAGTTTAAAAACTCCTTTGTCTGTATAGCTCAATGCTTTGCTTGTTCCAATGGTTGTCAAAGCGATGCTAACATCTTGTGGTCTAACCTTGATATGATAGCCTAGGGATATTTCTCCTTGAGGTAAGTATTGTTTTATCTCGTCTACCACCACCAGAATTCCTCTGTTTTCGAGCAGTTGCTTTGCTATATTTGCCTTTTCACTCTGATGAATAGCAATGGTTACTAATTTATCTTCCATTTTATCTTATTTTATGGTTGTTCACTTGTTCCTAGTTGAGACTTCGTCAAAAGCCACTACTAAGATAATGAATAATAAGTAATCTTTGAGCTTCTGTTTTGGGGATTTAGTTAATAGTTCTGAATTCTAAATATCAACTAAGTGCTACTTATAAGATGTTTGAGGGCAGGTTTTGGCAATGAAAAAGGTAAAGACAGATACGTCTTTACCTTCAATCAGTATAATATATTTATGCTGTCTTTATTTGACTTTTCGGTGATAGGTCATGCTCGAATATTCTTGCAAAACATTTTCTTTTTTTCTTGTCGTATATCCTTCTATCATGATTTCAGTCGTACCGGTTGTTGTCCAGCTCTGTACCCAATAGGCAAATGACTCTGTCTCGTTTTCGGTGCCTTCCTTTATATTATACATATGGACTACATCATCCACAATGCGATACTTCCCTCTTCTAGATAATTCTCCATCAGGAAAATACATCTCAAAAACACGATCACCATTCTCTATTTTAAATACAGTCAATGTTCCGTATCTGTCTTTTGTTTCATCAAACCATTCTTGATCGATTCCTACTGTAGATTTGAAAAGAAACCATGTGCCAAGCAGTTCTTTTTCGATGATGAGGCTCTTTTTAAAGGCCGGATTGTCTTTAGGGTAGTAATGTGGATCTCTTTCTAAATTTCGGAGATATTTTAAGTCTTCAATGTTAAAATTGTGATTTGAAGCTGTTCCATGGTATCTGGACTGATATACCATTCTGTTTTTGTATAAATATGGGATTGTAGCATAAGATGTTGTGTCATCTCCCGTCCATTTGGATTTATAATCATAAAACTTTATTCTCTCAATGTTGCCATTCGTCTCGTTCTTTACAAATTCATATTTACCTCTAACGACTTCCATGTCGAAAACATTTCTTTCATAAAAAACTCCATTAGACTCAAATCCAATAGAGAAACCATCTTCATCTGCATAGCGATATTTTGCCTCTAGCTTTGCTGTAGGAGCATGCATTGCTTTTGTATAAAAGTAAATTTCCCATTCTCCTAATATGTTTTGCTCATTTAGGGGCACTTGTTCGTCAGTTGGAACTGTTCCTCCTCCTTTTTGGTCTGAGTTGTCAATACAACTGGCAAGAAGCGCCAGAGGAAGAAATAGTAGCAAGTAAAGCTTTGTATTCATATAAAATGCATAATTAAACAGAGACAAAGGTAAAACTTTTGATTCAAAAAAAACGCTGATCTATATTAAATCACATTATTTAACGCTAAAACAGTTGTTTAGCCCCAATAATCTAAATCAAAAGCGCACAAGTAAAGACAATACTTGTGCGCTTAATTGGCTGTTAAATATATTTTAGAATCCTAATAATGTACCAACTTGGAATACGATGAAGGAAATTACCCACGCCAGACCAGTAGTGTATAAGACACTGAAAAGTCCCCATTTCCAAGTTCCTGTTTCTTCCTTGATAGCAGCTACAGTGGCAACACAAGGAAAATAGATCAAGACAAAGAGTAATAGACTGATCACAGCCAGAGGAGTGAATACTTGTGTGCCATCTAAATAGGTTTCCTCAGGGAGACGATCTCGCAGAGAGTCTTCACTGTCTCCATCACCAGTGTATAGAACTCCTAATGTGCTGATCACTATCTCTTTTGCAGCTAGGCCGGAAAGAAGACTGACACCAATCTTCCAGTCAAAGCCTAGAGGTTTAACAGCGGGCTCTATTGCTTTACCAATAATGCCGATATAAGAGTTTTCTTGATGTTCAGTATTCCAGTGATGTTGTATATCTTCTATTTGCACAGCTTTCACTTCTTCGTCCACATCAAGCGCCTCAACTTGTGCTATCTGCTCCTCAAATTTCTCATTGATTAATTCATTTTGAGGGAAATAACCTAAGAACCAAATGACGATAGAAGCAATGAGAATGATACCTCCCATTTTCTTTAGATACAATCTAGCCTTATCCCACATATGGATAAATACTGCTTTCAAACTTGGCATTCTATAAGGAGGCAACTCCATGACGAATGGCGTATCTTGCCCCTTGAACATAAACTTCTTGAATATGAGAGCAGAACCCACTGCTAGCAGGATGCCAAACAAATAGAGTCCGAAGAGCACTAAAGGTGCATAAGTCTTAAAGAAGATACCAGCAAAAAGTAGATAGACCGGTAGGCGTGCAGTACATGACATGAAAGGATTGATCAAAATTGTAATCATCCTACTGTTCTTACATTCAATGGTTCTAGAAGCCAAAATAGCTGGGACATTACAACCAAATCCCATAATCAGAGGAATAAAGGATTTTCCATGCAATCCCATTTTATGCATCACCTTATCCATAATGAAGGCAGCCCGAGCCATGTAACCCGTATCTTCCATAAAAGATATGAATGCATAGAGGATCACTATATTGGGTAAGAAGACTATCACTTCTCCCACACCACCAATAATCCCTTCGGCAAGCAAGTCTTTGAACATGCCATCAGGCATATAGGTTTTAATGACTCCTCCCAACCATTCTACACCCGATTCTATCCACCCCATTGGATATTCTCCAATGATGAAGGTACACCAGAACATGAAGAACATGAAGAAGAAGAAGAAAGGGAATCCCCAAATTTTATGAGTCACAATAGAGTCAAGTACACGTGTGAAATCAGATTCAAATCTTTTGTCATCGAAGGTTTCTCGTAATGCTCCAGCGATAAAGCCATAGCGAGCATTGGTCAAGACAGACTCAGAGTCCTCTTTCAATCTATTCTCTATTAGCTTGATTTCCTGATCTCTTATTCTCATAATCTCTTCACTGTTGGGCAATGAAGAAACGTATTGTTCTATGTCAGAGTCTTTTTCAAGAAGTTTTACCGAAAGATAGCGAGAAGGGAATAAAAGCTTTATCTCTTTTTGCTTCTCGATCTGAATATTTAACTTGCTAATGGCATTTTCCATTACATTGCCATAGTAAATATTCACTTTCTTATTGACATCGGAAGTTCCCTCATAGAGCTGAATAATGGTTTCGAAAAGCTCATCTATACCTTCTCCTGTTTTGCTTACAGTAGGAACCATCGGTATACCTAGCATCCTCGAAAGATGTTTGTAATCTAAATTGCCTCCACTAGCCAATAGCTCATCATACATATTCAACGCCATCACTGTTGGCGTCTTCATGTCTATAAGCTCTGTAGTAAGGTATAAATTTCTTTCGAGGTTAGATGCTGCAACTATATTTAACACTACGTCAGGTCTCTCATCTGCCAAATGTTTTCTGACGAAAAGTTCTTCAGGGGTATATGCTGAGATGGAGTAGGTTCCGGGTAAATCAACTATTTTGAAAGTGTAACCTCCATGTTTGTAGATTCCTTCTTTGGAACCAACTGTTACTCCACCATAGTTTCCTACACGTTCGTGGGCACCCGAAACATAATTGAAAAGAGTGGTTTTTCCGGAGTTGGGATTTCCCACCAAAGCCACATGAATGACTTTATCTCCTGCATGCTTCTTTTCGCATACTAAATCTTCACCCTCTTGCTCCTCTAGGTTTGGAGACTCTGTTTGTGAAGAAATAATCTCTTCTTTAATACTTTTTCCTGGAGGAATTACTTCAATTAATGCGGCCTCGCTTCTTCTTAGTGAGACCTCATAATCCATAATCTTATATTTGATAGGATCTTTGAGTGGTGCATTCAAGATTGCTTTCACCGTTTTACCTTTTACGAATCCCATTTCCATGATTCGTTTTCTAAAGGCTCCACTACCATTCACTCTTATTATTACACCCGACTCGCCTGTTTTAATTTCTGATAACAACATTGCAATTAGTATGTTTCTTTGAGATCACAAAGATGCACCCTTTTTTGCTAAAGAAGAAGAAAAAAACAGTCTTTTATTTAGAATCAATATAAAGAAGAAAGAATATTAAGAACTTTAAACAAATCGAAATAGTAAAACCATATGAGTACTCTAGGTATACATTTTCATGGAAATCACTATCTTTGTGCCAAATTTAATTGAAATAGAAAATATTCACGTGATATATCCTAATAGTTTTGAGTCTAAAATAGGATTCAGCAAAATAAGAGAAATATTAAGCAGTAATTGTCTGAGCACCTTAGGGGAGGAAAAAGTAGAGCAATTACAATTCTCTAGCGTCTATACTGAAATTAGCGATGCATTATATCAGACCGATGAGTTTATGCATATTCTTCAGGAAGATGTCGATTTTCCTGTAAGTTACTTTATTGATGTTCGCCCTGCTTTGGCTAAAATCAGAATAGCTGGTACATGGATCGAGGAGTATACTTTGTTCGATCTTCGACGTTCGTTACAGACTATCCTTGATATTGTCGTTTTCTTTACGAAAGAAGACTATGAAAATACATTTTATCCACATCTGTATGAATTGGCAAAAGATATTGCAGTCTTTCCTAAACTGATCAAGGAAATTGATAATATCTTGGACAAATTTGGTCATATAAAAGATAATGCTTCGCCAGAACTTAATAAAATTCGCAAAGAGAAGTTACAAGTAGCAGGAAGTATTTCCAAAACGCTCAACTCTATTCTGCGTGCAGCCCAAAGTGAGGGGATTGTAGATCAGGATGTGAAGCCCTCTATGCGTGATGGACGTTTGGTGATTCCAGTATCGCCCGCTCATAAAAGAAGAATAAAAGGGATTGTACATGATGAATCGGCAACAGGAAAAACCGTTTTCATTGAGCCTGCTCAGGTTGTAGAAGCGAATAACAGAGTACGAGAGTTGGAAAATGATGAACGAAGAGAAGTGATAAAGATTCTGACAGCTATCACTGATCTGATCAGACCCCTGACCCCTGAAATTGCAAGTTCATACCATTTTTTGGGAGAGATAGACTTCATCCGTTCCAAGGCTGTTTTTGCCCTTGATGTAGAAGCTATAAAACCGGCCATAGAAGATGAGCAAATCATCGATTGGGTGCAAGCTAAGCATCCGTTGCTACTTCTTTCCCATCGCAAGAGTAACAAAACTGTTATTCCTCTAGATATAAGGCTGGATGAAGAAAATCGTATTCTCATCATTTCTGGACCAAATGCCGGAGGAAAATCTGTTTGTTTGAAGAGTGTTGGGCTTTTGCAATATATGGTTCAATGTGGTATACCTATCCCTTTGCTCGAAAACTCTAAAGTAGGAGTCTTCGACAGAATATTCATTGATATAGGTGACGAACAGTCTATTGAGGACGATCTTAGCACATATAGCTCACATCTGACAAATATGAAGTTCTTTGTGCGAAACAGTACGGATAAGACTTTGATCCTGATCGATGAATTTGGAGGGGGCACAGAACCACAGATTGGAGGAGCCATTGCCGAATCTTTACTGAAAAGATATAATGAGAAAAAAGCTTTTGGTGTGATCACCACTCACTATCAAAATTTGAAGCACTTTGCCAACGAAAATGATGGAGTGGTCAATGGTGCCATGCTTTATGATAGACATCTGATGCAACCTCTTTATGCCCTTTCTATCGGAAATCCGGGAAGTTCGTTCGCTATCGAAATTGCTCGAAAGATAGGTTTGCCGGAAGATGTGATAGAAGATGCTTCAGACCTAGTTGGAAGTGACTATGTCAATATGGATAAGTATTTGCAAGATATAGTTAGAGATAAACGATATTGGGAGACTAAGCGTCAGAATATCAGAAAGAAGGAGAAGCAGCTGGAAGATATTACCTCTTCTTACGAGACAGATCTTCTTGCAGTAGAGAAAGAACGCAAAAAAATAATACGAGAGGCTAAAGATGAGGCAGAACGTATTGTCAATGAGGCGAATGCTCAGATAGAAAACACGATAAGAACCATTAGAGAATCGCAGGCTGAGAAAGAAAAGACAAAAGCTGTTCGCCAAGGATTAAGTAGCTTTAAAGAGTCTTTGAAAAATCAAGACTTTGCAGAGAATGATAAGATTGCTAAAAAAATAGAGAAACTTCAAACAAAGAAGAAAAAAGAAAAATCGAAAGAAAAAACGGCTCTAACTGAAGAGAAAAAAACGATAGAAGTTGGTGACAATGTGAAGGTCAAGGGACAGACATCCATCGGTGAGGTGATAGAAATTCAAAGGGAAAACGCTATTGTAGCTTTTGGAATGATCAAGACA
Source organism: uncultured Dysgonomonas sp. (assembly GCA_937995835.1). Taxonomy (GTDB): domain Bacteria; phylum Bacteroidota; class Bacteroidia; order Bacteroidales; family Dysgonomonadaceae; genus Dysgonomonas. Next base: position 70,258 of record CALKIV010000082.1, read on the forward strand.
ACAACGAAGCTGAAAAGCTTGGAATATGTTAGTCGAAATCAGACTAAGCGAGAGGTAAAGACCAATGTGATCAACACTTCGTCTAATGATGAAATGAGAGAAAAGAAACTCAACTTCAAACAAGATATCGATTTACGTGGTTTGCGTGGAGATGAAGCTCTTCAAGCTGTCATGTATTTTATAGATGATGCCATATTAGTAGGTATGGGGCGTGTACGAATTCTACATGGCACAGGAACAGGTGCTCTTCGGTCTCTGATTCGTGATTATCTTCGTAGTGTGCCCAGTGTAAGACACTTTGCTGACGAACATGTACAATTCGGTGGAGCTGGCATCACGGTGGTTGATTTAGAATAAGAGTATTTGTAATCATGCAATATAAAAAGGGAATTAGTTTGACTAATTCCCTTTTTTACATTTATATATAGTTCTTAAATCTTATTCGTCTAGTAAGATTTCCATCATTTGCACAGCTGCTTTAGTCACTGAAGTACCAGGACCAAAGATTGCAGCTACACCAGCTTTGTACAAGAAATCGTAGTCTTGAGCTGGGATAACACCACCTGCAATAACGATGATGTCTTCACGTCCTAGTTTTTTCAACTCTTCAATCACTTGAGGAACTAATGTTTTGTGTCCTGCAGCAAGAGAAGAAACTCCTAATACGTTAACGTCGTTTTCCACAGCCTGACGAGCAGCTTCTTCCGGAGTTTGGAACAATGGTCCCATATCCACGTCGAATCCACAGTCAGCATATCCTGTTGCAACAACTTTAGCACCACGGTCGTGACCGTCTTGTCCCATTTTTGCAATCATGATACGAGGTTGACGACCTTCTTTCTTCGCAAATTTGTCTACTAACTCGGTAGCCTTCAAGAATACCGGGTCTTTTTTAGTTTCTGATGAGTACACGCCTGATATAGTTCTAATTATAGCTTTATAACGACCTACTACTTCTTCACAAGCATCAGAGATTTCTCCTAGTGTAGCACGTAAGCGAGCTGCCTCAACTGCAAGTTCAAGTAAGTTTCCTTGTTTTGTTTTCACACATTCTGTGATAGCAGCCAATGCCTTTTTCACAGCAGCTTCGTCACGATTAGATCTCAATTCTTTCAAGCGTTCAACTTGTTGACGACGTACTTCTGTATTGTCTACGTCAAGAATATCAATCGGATCTTCTTTGTCTAGAACATATTTGTTAACACCAATAATGGTTTGTTTGCCTGAGTCAATTCTGGCTTGAGTACGAGCAGCAGCTTCTTCAATACGCATTTTAGGAAGTCCTGTTTCAATAGCTTTTGCCATTCCTCCAAGTTCTTGAACTTCTTGGATGTGTGCCCATGCTTTTTCTACTAGTTCTTGTGTAAGCGACTCAATGTAATAAGATCCTCCCCAAGGGTCTACTTGACGGCAGATTTGGGTTTCTTGTTGGATATATATTTGAGTGTTACGAGCGATACGTGCAGAGAAGTCAGTAGGAAGTGCAATAGCCTCATCCAGTGCATTGGTGTGCAATGATTGAGTGTGTCCTAGTGCAGCAGCCATTGCTTCGATACATGTACGACCTACGTTGTTGAATGGGTCTTGTTCAGTAAGCGACCATCCTGATGTTTGCGAGTGAGTACGAAGAGCCAAAGATTTTGGGTTTTTTGCTCCGAAACCTTTCACAATCTTAGCCCACAACAAACGTCCAGCTCTCATCTTAGCTATTTCCATGAAGTGATTCATACCAATAGCCCAGAAGAAAGATAGACGAGGTGCAAATTTATCAACGTCGATACCTGCATTTACCCCAGCTTTTAGATATTCAATACCGTCAGCCAAAGTATAAGCCAACTCGATGTCGGCAGTAGCTCCAGCTTCTTGCATGTGGTATCCTGAAATAGAGATAGAGTTAAATTTAGGCATCTTTTGAGAAGTAAATTCAAAGATGTCGGCAATGATCTTCATTGAGAATTCTGGTGGATAGATATATGTATTACGCACCATGAATTCTTTAAGAATGTCATTTTGGATTGTACCAGCCATTTGTTCTAGCTTAGCACCTTGCTCCAAACCAGCATTGATGTAGAAAGCCATGATAGGAAGTACAGCTCCATTCATCGTCATCGACACTGACATCTCATTCAATGGAATACCATCGAAAAGAACTTTCATGTCTTCAACAGAACAGATAGATACCCCAGCCTTACCAACGTCACCAACCACACGAGGGTGGTCAGCGTCATATCCACGGTGAGTAGGAAGGTCAAAAGCTACAGAAAGTCCTTTTTGTCCCGAAGCTAAGTTTCTACGATAGAAAGCATTAGATTCGGCAGCAGTAGAGAACCCTGCATACTGACGGATGGTCCAAGGACGCATCACATACATTGTAGAATATGGTCCACGCAAGAATGGAGGTTGTCCTGCTCCATAGCCTAGGTGTTCCATCCCCTCTAGGTCTTCTTTCGTATATACAGATTTTACAGGAATCAACTCAGGTGTCATCCAATCTGCTTCAATACCATGATCAGCAGCCCATTTAGTAGCATCCATTGGAGCGAATGCAGAGCTGTTGATGTCAATGTTTCTGAAATTAGGTTTCATATTTTTGTATTATTGTTTATTTACATTATTGGAAATAAGATAAAGACTGCGACATCCCATATAGCATGAGAAATCACTACGGTCGTTAGGTTTCTGTTTAGCGTATACATGAGTCCCCAAAAGACACCACACACCAAGGCTGCCATCAAGAGCATGAAATTAAATGCCCAGATATGCACTAGCGCATAGATGAGTGTTGCAACGATCAGAGCTCCCCATTTGCCAAGCTTCGTATCTTCCAGTTTTCTTTGAACATAGCCTCGCCAAAATATTTCCTCGGCAGGACCTATCCAGAATAAAAGAGCTAAAGCAAGGTAGATAGGATTTTCACCATCTTTCATCGAATACACACTATCCACTTGGGGACGTGCAAAGTCGAATAAAAGATTTGAAATCTCATTGCCAAAATAGAAAACACCCCAAAGGGCTGCTGCCGATCCTACTCCAAGGGCTATGTCTTTCAGATCAAAAGAGATCGTCGTTTTCCAGTCCTTGCCAAATAGTAGGCTGAGTCCTGTCAATGTTCCAGCTGCTGCCATCATCACATACCAGAAATTGATATGAGGTGCAGTCCATGGCGAAAACATGATGAACCAAAACACAGCGGCCACAGTTATGGCTATTCCCATTTTTTTCATATCACACTTGATATAATAGCTGACGACATCAGTAGGCTGAATATCGTCTGCAATTTGGCTGTCGCTAAATCGAGATTACTAATTGTGTTCATATCTTCACCTACGGCTTCGTGCATCGACTTGCAATTTTGATATGCAATAGGAAATGTGAGAAGCGTAGCGAGAGTTGCTAGTGGAAGTATGTTAAATATTACCATAACAATCACAGAAAGATATGACAGACCTGTCAAAAAGTAGTAATGGTAGACAGATGCTTTTGTTCCTAGTAGCATAGCAAATGTTTTGATTTCAGCATATCTATCACTGCGTTGGTCACGCGTGTTGTTTGCATGTAAAACATTTACTGTAATAAAGGTCATTGGAAGTGAGACTAAGAATAAATTCCAGTCTATTGAGCCTATCATTACATATCCAGTACCAAGCATGATGGTTGGTCCATAGATGATAAAGATAAGAAAGTCGCCCAATGCTCTATATTTAAAAAAGGAATAGAAAACAGCTCCTATTGTACCAATTACACCAATCCATAAAAGTTCTTTTCCTGTTTGTGAGACTAGATATAAGCCTAGTAATATACCCACAGCTATCAATGATGAGCCATAGAGCAATATTTGTTTAGCAGTAAATAGTCCACCAGTAAGGCTGTCTGTTCCTCCTTGTTTGTCTATTTGGTCAACTCCTTTTTTGAAGTCATTCAAATCGCTCAGCAAGTTTCCACCTGCATGAAAGATGATGGCTCCAACGATAGCTAACACGCCCAATTGCCAATTGTATGTGGCATGAGTATGGATGCTATACATAAATGCAACAAATGCAGGGAGAGCTGACACAGAGAAAGACCAAGGACGAATTACCAATAGCCAATTCATTATGGATGGTTTCTTTTTCATTTATCTTACTTCTGAAATATTTTTAGTTTATTCCTAAAGTTTTATTAAAGCCTTGAAGGGTTTCAAGTACGTTGCTCTTCACATGAATGAAATGCTCGATGCCTTTAGCCTTAAGCTCATCCATACATTTAGGTGCACCAGCTACAACGAACTGTTCTTTTCCTTTCACTAGGTCAAATGCTTCAGGAGCAAATGTAGCATACTCATCATCGCTCGAACATAGCACAATGATGTCAGCTTTAGCTTCACGAGCTGCTTTCACACCGTCTGCTACAGTTTCGAAACCTAAGTTGTCAATAATCTTGTATCCTGCACATCCGAAGAAGTTAGAAGCGAATTGGGCACGAGCCAATCTCATGTTCAGATTACCGATTGTAAGCATAAATACTTTTGGAGTTTTTCCAGATTGTTCTGTTGCCAATCGAAGAGTTTCAAAGTCTTCAGCAAGTCTGTTTTTAGGAAGTGCTTTGTATTCTCCAGTTTCTTTAGAACATCCACAATTGCATCCTTCAAGAACAATTTTATCTCCAGCAACTTCTGTGAAGTTAGGGAATTGGTTTGTACCAAGAAGAACTTCACGACGAGTCGCCAATGCTTTTCTTCTGCTTTCAGCAGCAGCAATTACAGCGTCTTGAACAGTTCCTTTTTTCAATTCTTCGTAGAATCCTTTTTCGTCTACTTCCATAAACAGTTTCCAAGCTTGTTCAGCAATAGAAGAAGTTAGAGTTTCGATATAGTATGAACCAGCTGACACATCAGTCACTTTGTCTACGTGTGATTCTTCTTTCAGAAGTAATTGTTGATTTCTAGCGATACGTTCAGAAAATTCGTCTGACACTTTGTATGTATCGTCAAATGGGCGTACTGTGATAGAATTAACTCCTGCAATAGCAGCAGACATCGATTCTGTTTGAGTACGTAAAAGGTTTACATGCGCATCAAAGATTGTTTTGTTATATTTTGAAGTTTCTGCATGTACATATATTTTAGAAGCGCAACGGCATAGTCCGTCAGCTGATTTGCTAGGACAATCGTTGTTACATTGAGGTTTGTAAGCATCGATCATAATAGCCCACAACCAGCGAGCAGCTCTGAATTTTGCAATTTCCATGAAGTAGTTGCCACTGATTCCGAAGTTGAACTTCACTTTTTTAGCAACAAGTCCTGCATCCAATCCTGTTTCCACAAGTTTGCTTACCAAAGCATTTGCATTAGCCAAAGCATAACCTAGTTCTTGATAAATGAATGCTCCACCATCGCTAAGTCTTTGCGCATTGATACCCAATACACGGAAGCGAGGCAATGTCATTGCAGCTTTTACCATTTCTGCTGCATCTTCAACCCATGAATCGCATGCTTTACCTTTCTTCAAAAGAGGTTTGAATGGATCATAGTTGATCGATCCGTAGCACTCAAGAAGATTTGCTCCGGATGCCTTGTAGTAATCAGCTAAAATTTTAGTTAATTCTAGTGATTTACGGTTGCACGTGCTGAAATTTAACTCTACAGCATTTAGTACAATTCCGTTCAACAGAGTTTTTACATTTTCAGCATTCACATCATTTGCATTGATGTTGAAATTTAGTGAGTCTACACCTTTGTTCAACAATTCCAATGCTCTTGCGTTTGCGCTTTTCATGTCATCAACAGTGATATCCTGACGAGTATACCATGTATTGTCTTGCTTGGTACCACGTACGTAAGGAAATTCTCCTGGTAATGATTCTGTTGTTTTAAGATTTTTGATGTCTTCTCCTCTGTAAAAAGGATTTACATTAAAGCCTTCGTTCGTTCTCCATACGAGTCTCTTGTCGAAGTCAGCGCCTTTGAGGTCAGCGGTGACAACTTCCATCCACTCATCTGTGGTTACAGCTGGAAAATCGGTAAAAAGCTTTTCTTTTTGATTAGCCATGATTTTTTTATTTAACGTATAGTATAAAATATTGATTCACAATTGAATTGCAATAGATGATAACTATTAGATTAAAGAAGATATTTATTTATACTTATGCTCAAATAGTTATCCTACTCTAATTGCCATACAAAAGTAATTAATTTTGTTCGCTTCTTAAACTTTTTAATATAATAAAAAAAAGACATGATTGACAGATTGCTTATCATCAAATATCTCAAATCATGATAATTAACTCCAATGTGCTGGTTTGCAACAAACGAAAAGGCTCTTCTCATCACGAGAAAAGCCTTTCCTACCATTTAACTTAATATATGATGCTAATTTGTTAGCGTATCATTTTTTCCAAATATTCTCCATTTCTTCAAGTGAACGTCCTTTTGTCTCAGGTATTCGCTTCCATACGAATATGGCTGCAAGGATGGCAAGAACGCCATATACCCAATAGGAGAAACCATGATTGAATGCTGATACCAGCCCTTCGTTTTTGTCCATAATTGGGAATGTCCACGACACCAAGAAGTTCGACACCCATTGCCCAGCAACAGCTATTGCCATCACCGTAGAGCGCACTCTGTTTGGGAATATTTCTGCCAAAAGAACCCAACAAACAGGTCCCCACGACATTGCAAAACCTGCTGTGTAAGTTAGCATACAGGCTAGTTTGAGACCTCCCGGTAGGTTTTGTGCAAATGATGTTCCTAGAGCCAACATTGACACGGCCATCACCAAAGCTCCAGTAATTAGCAAAGGTTTTCTTCCAAACTTGTCAACTGTAAGTATTGCTAACACTGTGAATGATAGATTTACTATACCTACAATGATTGTTTGCAAGAGAGCTGAATCTGTTCCAGAGCCCATCGATTTAAATATTTCAGGAGCATAGTAAAGCACTACATTGATTCCTACAAACTGCTGGAAAGCAGAGAGTAAGACTCCTGTTATGATCAATTTGAATCCAAAAGATTTTACAGGAACAATCAGTGCAAGGAAGAAACTCAAAATCATTGCTATCTCTAATGCACTAGAAATGCCTGCAGCTGTAAGGGCAATAATACCTACAGCGAAAAGGACAAACCACGTAAACATGAAGCGATAGTATGGCTTCATAGAAGATTCTTCTTGATTTTGGAAGCTTACTTCTATTTGTTTCAACTCTGTTTTGGCTGCCACTGCACCTATCAATCTGGTTAAAATACCTTCTGCTTTTTCTTTTTGTCCTTTCATCACCAACCATCTTGGCGTTTCAGGTGCAAAGAATAGTAGCAAGAAGAACAGAATAGAAGGTATAGCTAATGATGCAAACATCCATCTCCAACCTGTTTGGTGTAGCCATGAGCTGTCACCTTGTAGAGCGATAGTATAGTTCACAAAATATACTACTAGCATACCAAATATGATAGCAAACTGGTTGAGTGCAACCAAGCTACCTCTTTTTTCGGGAGGAGCAATCTCAGCGATATACATCGGCGAAACCATGGATGCTACTCCAACTCCAATACCTCCTAAGATGCGATAGAACACAAAGTGATTCACAAATGTGTGATCTGTGGCATCAGGCATGTGATAGCCGATTTCAGGCCATGCTGAACCTATGGCGGCTAAGAAGAATAGAATTGCTGCGGTGAAGAGGGCTTTTTTACGACCAAATTGTTGGCTAAGCCATCCTGCTACAGCAGCTCCAATAATACATCCAATAAGGGCACTACTAACTACAAAACCTTCCATAGCGCTGGCCTCGAAGTCTGATAGTCCCATCGGAAGAATAAAGAAATGACGAAGGGATTCTACTGTTCCGGATATGACAGCTGTGTCGTACCCAAACAATAGTCCTCCGAGTGTTGCAATCAGGGTAACCCTGATGACATATGCTTTAGAACCTTTGTTTTCCATATTTTTAATTTGATTATTAAGCATAAATAGGGATTGTAGTATACTAAACAATCCCTATTTATTAATTATATATAGATAAACAATTTAAATATACATGTTTACGATTGCTTCATAAAGTTCTTGTTTGCCACTTATTTGTTTTGGCTCACCAGCTTTGTGTGCAATATTTCTCAAGTCTTCAAGTGTCAACTTACCATCTTCAAATAGTTTTCCTTCTCCTGCATCGAAAGATGAATATCTAGTTGCACGCATTTTGTTGTAATCAGATTGTTCTAGGATATCGTTTGCAATAAGCAATCCTCTAGCGAATGCATCCATACCTGAAATGTGAGCGATGAATAGATCATCCATATCAGTAGAGTTTCTTCTGATTTTAGCGTCGAAGTTAACACCACCATTGCCAAGACCTCCAGCAGGAAGCATTACCAACCATGCTTGTGCTAATTCGTATAGGTCGATAGGGAATTGGTCAGTATCCCATCCGTTTTGGTAGTCACCTCTGTTAGCGTCAATGCTGCCTAGAAGCCCTGCATCTACAGCAGCTTGCAATTCGTGTTCGAAAGTATGTCCTGCAAGAGTAGCGTGATTTACTTCGATATTCACTTTGAAATCTTTGTCTAAACCAAAGTTTTTAAGGAATCCGATCACTGTTTCAGTGTCGAAGTCATATTGATGTTTAGTCGGTTCCATTGGTTTAGGTTCGATCAAGAATGTTCCTTTGAACCCTTGTTTGCGAGCGTAGTCACGAGCCATAGTTAGCATTTGTGCTAAATGTTCTTTCTCACGTTTCATGTCAGTGTTCAAAAGGCTCATATATCCTTCACGACCACCCCAAAATACGTAGTTTGATCCACCTAGTGCAATTGTAGCATCGATAGCATTTTTAATTTGAGTTCCAGCCCAAGCTACAGTTGTGAAATCAGGGTTGGTAGCAGCCCCATTCATGTATCTTTCGTGGCTGAATACGTTAGCAGTACCCCAAAGAAGTTTGATTCCAGAAGCTGCTTGTTTTTCTTTTGCATACTCAACAATGGCTGCCAAGTTGCTTTCAAACTCATTTAAGTTTTTTCCTTGGTTCACAAGGTCAACGTCGTGGAAACAATAGTATTCCATTCCCATTTTAGTCATGAATTCGAAAGCAGCATCCATTTTGTATTTTGCTTGGCTGATAGCATCAGACCCGATGTTCCATGGATGGTGGATAGTTGCTCCTCCAAATGGATCACCGCCGTCAGCGCATAGTGTGTGCCAGTATGCCATTGCAAAACGCATCCAGTCTTTCATTTTTTTACCCATAACTACTTTTTCAGCGTCATAGAAACGATATGCTAGAGGATTTTTGCTTTCTTTTCCTTCAAATTTTATTTCTCCAATTCCTGGGAAAAATTCTTTTGTTCCTTTCAAGATTGTCATGATTGTTCGTTGTTTTATGATTAATTTATATTTGTTTGTTTAAAATATCTTTCCATCTGTAGTAAGCTTCTCTATAAGCTTCTTTTTTATCTTCTTCCGGTTGATAAACTTTTAGTTTTCCTACTTGTGCAAATGCTTCATCGGCTGATTTGAAGTGTCCGATGCCTATTCCTGCTCCTTTGGCTGCTCCTGCAGCTCCGTCAGTGTTGTAAAGCTCAATTGTGGCTCCACTGATAGTTGCTAGTGCCTGAGCGAAAATTGGGCTAAGGAACATGTTTGCATACCCAGCTTTGATGGTTTTGATTTCCATTCCCATCTCGCGCATCACTTCTAAGCCATATTCATAAGAGAATACGATACCTTCTTGTGCAGCACGCAAAATGTCTTTTTTGTCGTGGATATTGAAGTTAATGCCATGAATAGAGCAGTTTACATCTTCATTTTCCAATACTCGTTCAGCTCCGTTGCCGAAAGGGATAATGCTCACACCGTTTGCTCCGATAGATGACTGGCTTGCTAAGTCATTCATCTCGCTATAAGATAGATTCTCAACGGCTAAGTTTCTTTTCATCCAAGAATTTAGAATTCCTGTGCCATTGATACATAACAAGACTCCGATATTGGTTTCGTCAAGTGTGTAGTTAACGTGTGCAAATGAGTTGACTCTCGATAGTTTATCGTAATTAGCTTCACCTAATACACCATATATAACTCCGGACGTACCGGCATTGGAAGCAATCTCTCCCGGTTTCATTACATTCAACGAGAATGCATTGTTGGGTTGATCGCCAGCACGATAAGAAACAGGTGTGCCTTCCTTTAGCCCTAGTTCTTTAGCAGCACGAGCGTTTACAGCGCCTTGCATACCGAATATAGGTTTTATTTCAGGGAAGAATGATTCAGGGATACCATAGTATTCTAAGACATCTTTAGACAAAGATTTGGTTTTAAAGTCCCAGAATATACCTTCAGAAAGTCCTTCGATAGTAACCACTGCATCGCCTGTTAGTTTCATCCCAATGTAATCTCCGGGAAGCATTAGTTTGTCTATCTTGGAGAAAGTTTCAGGTTCATGCTCTTTTACCCATGCTAGTTTAGATGCAGTAAAGTTTCCTGGTGAATTTAACAGGTGGCTCAAGCATTTTTCTTCTCCTATGCTTTTGAAAGCCTTTTCTCCGTATTCAACAGCGCGACTATCGCACCAGATGATGGATGGACGTAATACATTCTGCTCTTTGTCTACCAATACCAAGCCATGCATTTGCCAAGTGATTCCGATGGCTTTCACCTCGTCTCCTTTTGCATTCGCTTGTTTCATCACTGATTCGTGAGCTAGCTTTAGATTATCCCACCACATTTGGGGATCTTGCTCTGCCCATCCTGATTTATGAGCAGTGATTTTCATTTCCTGTTTTGGGAAAAAGTCTGAGGCTATAATTTCTCCTGTTGAAGCAGAGACTAAACATGCCTTTACAGAAGAACTACCTATATCATATCCTAAAAAATACATGGTTTGATCTTATTATATGTTGACTATTTTATTTGATTCTTTTGTTTTCTTGGTATCACGTACTTTCTAAAGTGAAGCTCAGTTAGTTTGACGAGATTTACTGCTCCTCGGGTGTTTACTGATATTGCAAAGCTTAACTTTTGATAATTCAAATGTACTGTTTCTTTTTTAGATATGCAAAGTGATGATTTCTATAACTATTAGATATACAGGTAGATACATTTCTTGTGTAATACAATAAGTCTCTTTTGTTATTTGTCTAGTGTTTAGTCCTTATGTGTTAGTATTCTGCTAGTTAGATGAATGTAGTCTTGTCTTGTGAAATAGTTTGCAAATCGTGTGTGTTACAATAAGCTGTATGGAAAATAATATTGTTAATTCTAGTTAATAAAAAAGTATAAAATATGGATGGTAAAATAGTACTTGAGTCGGTCAATCGATTAACAAAGGAGTGGGTGTACTATATTACATGATCTTGATAAAATAAACATTGAAATGTAAATTTGGAGAGTTACTTTAGTGTATCATTCAATTTAATCTTATAAAAACACATAAATGAAAAAAAAGAATAGAATTTTAGCCTTTCTGTGTATCCTTCTCTTTATTGCAAATTTAACTGCACAAGAAGTGTATGAGTTTGACTTAAACGCTAAAAAGAAAGGTGCCCCCATTCAATCAACGATGTATGGGCTCTTCTTCGAGGATATAAACTTTGGAGCAGATGGTGGTTTGTATGCCGAATTGGTGAAAAATAGATCGTTTGATTTTCCTCAAAACTTGATGGGATGGCGCACTTTTGGTAATGTGGCGCTTAGTAAGCAAAATCCGTTATTTGATCAAAATCCGACATACGTGATTTTGTCTGATGCTGGGCACAAAGAAAAGCATACTGGCCTAGAGAATGAAGGCTTTGTAGGCATGGGATTCAAGAAGGATGCATCTTATAGATTTTCAGTTTGGGCAAAAGCTATTGATGATTTAATTGATCAGAAATTAAGAATAGAGTTGATTAGTGAGAGTAATGCCACCGTTGGATATGCAGAATTGACAATAACGTCTAGAGACTGGAAGCAATATGAGATTGTCTTGCAAGCTAAGTCAACAGAGGCTAAAGGGCGGTTGAGAATATACTTGAACTCTAAAGGACAAGTTGCTCTTGAGCACATTTCACTGTTTCCAGCAGACACCTATAAGGGAAGAGAAAATGGATTGAGAAAAGACTTGGCACAAGCCTTAGAAGATTTAAAACCCGGTGTTTTTCGTTTTCCGGGAGGTTGTATCGTGGAAGGTACGGATCTAGATACGCGATATGATTGGAAAAAGTCAGTCGGACAGGTGGAGAATCGTCCTGTGAATGAAAACAGGTGGCACTATACTTTTAGACATCGTTTGTTCCCGGATTATTTTCAAAGTTATGGATTAGGCTTTTTTGAATACTTCTTACTTGCTGAAGATATTGGTGCAGAACCACTACCGGTAGTTAATTGTGGTTTGTCGTGTCAATATCAGAATAAAGGTGAAGAGTGTCACGTGCCTGTAAAAGATTTGGGTGCTTATGTGCAAGATGCTCTTGATCTGATAGAGTTTGCTAATGGACCTACAACTACGGAGTGGGGGAAGCTGAGAGCCGATATGGGACATCCAGAACCCTTTAATATGAAGTTTATAGGAGTAGGTAATGAGCAATGGGGGAGTGAATATGTAGACAGATTGGAAGTGTTTACGAAGGCAATCAGAGCAAAATATCCAGAGATGAAAGTGATTGGAAGTTCCGGACCTTCTGCTGATGGTGATAAGTTTGATTATTTGTGGCCGGAAATGAAAAAGTTGAAAGTCGATTTAGTGGATGAACATTATTACAAAGATCCCGAATGGTTTTTGTCTAGTGCCGATCGTTATGATCAGTATGACAGAAAGGGGGCTGCTGTTTTTGCAGGAGAATATGCGTGCCATGTCCCTAATAGAGCAAATAACTTTATGTCTGCACTTTATGAGGCTGCATTCATGACTGGTTTGGAACGAAATGCAGACCTTGTGCATATGTGTACCTATGCTCCCTTGTTTGCGCATGTAGATGCTTGGCAATGGAGGCCTGATATGATTTGGTTTGATAATCTGAATGTGCTGAAAACACCAAACTATTACGTACAACAACTTTATGCACATAATGTAGGCACACATGTGATGCCATTGACATGGAATAAAAAGGCAATTACAGGACAGGAAAAAATTTATGCTTCAGCGGTGTATGATGAAAAAGAAAATTGTTATACCGTCAAGATTGCTAATGTGGAAGCAACTGCAAGAAATGTCAAAATAAATCTCAATGGGCTAAAGAAAGGGCTGGAAGCAGTCGTTGGAGAGTGCTTTCTTCTCCAAAGTGATGATTTGGAGTTAACGAATGAGATGTTATCTCCTGATAATCTCACGATAAAAGCGACTAATGCTGTGATGGAGAATAACCAATTGCAAATTGAGTTACCAAAATATGGATTTGGTGTTTATAAGGTGAAAATGAAATAACTTTAAATAAAGCTAGAAAGGGAGTGTTACTATTCAAGTGACACTCCCTTTCTATATCTTTAAAACTGCTGAAATCTATCTTCTATCTCCTCTTACCTTGTCTACAATCCAATAGACAACAGGGATTACTACAAATAGGAGTGCTAACAATAATTTACCTTGCGAAAGCTCTGAATGTAGTCCTCGCTGATTCGCCGAATATAAGAGATATGCAGCTAGGAAAAGTAAATAATATATTGATTTCATCGTTTTATATTTTTCTTCGGTTTGTTCTTATATTCCTACGCCTATTGCAGCATATTGGAATCCTAGTTCTTCTAAGTCTCCTTTGTTGTAAATATTTCTTCCGTCAAAAACTACTGGAGTTTTCACTGTCTTTTTGATCACCTCCCATGATGGAATTCTAAACTCGTTCCACTCTGTAACTAATAGAATGGCATCAGCATCCACTGTGGCGTCATAAATATCCTTGGCGTAATAGATGGTTTCACCGATGCGTCGTTTGGTTTCTTCAATAGCTATTGGATCGTATGCTTTTACTTTTCCTCCAGCTTTTAAGATTTGCTCAATTAGTACCAGAGATGGTGCTTCACGCATGTCATCTGTGTTTGGTTTGAATGATAGTCCCCACATTGCAATTGTTTTTCCTTTGATGTCACCCTTGTAGAAGTCCATCAACTTGTGGAATAAAAGATGCTTTTGGCGTTCATTTACATTTTCTACAGCTTCTAGTATCTCAAGGTTGTAGCCCTTTTGTTTCCCTGTTTTTATCAAAGCTTTAACGTCTTTAGGAAAACAGCTTCCACCATAACCACAGCCCGCATAAAGGAATTTAGACCCAATGCGTGTATCCGATCCGATACCTCTTCTTACCTTGTTGACATCTGCTCCTACAATTTCGCATAAGTTGGCGATGTCATTCATGAAGCTAATACGTGTAGCCAACATTGCATTGGCAGCATACTTAATCATTTCTGCGGAAGGTATATCCGTATAGATAATGCGATAGTTATTTATAGTAAAAGGCTTATAGAGGCGCTCCATGTATTTTTGGGCTCTTTCAGATTCGATTCCTACCACTACACGGTCGGGACGCAAGAAGTCTGCAATAGCTGCTCCTTCTTTCAAGAATTCAGGATTTGATGCTACATCAAACTCTAGATCTGTTTTGCCTCTTTTGTCCAATTCTTCTCTGATGGCAGCTTTCACTTTCTTGGCAGTTCCAACAGGTACTGTGCTTTTTGTAACTATAACGGCATACTTATTTAGATTTTTGCCCACAGTGCGGGCCACATCCATCACGTACCTTAGGTCAGCACTTCCATCTTCATCAGGGGGTGTGCCAACTGCCGAAAATATGATATCTACATCATTCAGGATGGATGCAAGATCAGTAGTGAATTTTAGTCTTCCAGCTTTATAGTTGCTTTCTACCATTTCTTCCAGTCCGGGTTCATAGATTGGAATAATTCCATCTTTAAGATTTTGAATTTTTTTCTCATCAATATCCACACAAGTCACATCTGTTCCCATTTCTGCGAAACATGTACCTGTTACTAACCCGACATATCCTGTTCCTACTATTGCAATTTTCATATATGTTCGATTTTCTTTAAAAGTTGGTGTCATTATAATATTATGACAAATATAATATGAAAAAGATAGATTCTAACACTTTTCTCTTCAATAACTCAGATTTAGATAATATCATCTGTGTTTTGCTTCTGTTTTTGAACTATCTTTGGCCCTAAATATTGAACAAAGAAACAGTATGTCAAGAGAAATATTAGTTATATATCTGATCATTGGTATAACATGTGTCACTAGTTACATGGGCTTTGCCAATCGTACTCACAATGAGCTTTTTGATCGTTTGAAGTTTCATGTTGGTGCCATCACAGGTCGAGATAAACAATGGGACAGATTGATCAGTTCTGCACTGTTGCATGGTGACTGGATGCATCTATTGTTCAATATGATGACATTCTATTTCTTTGCTCCTGCCGTAATGATGTTCTTTGGTATTTGGAAGTTTTTGGGCATATACGTGGGCTCAATCATTGGAGGAGGTTTAGTCTCTCTTTGGATGCATAGAAAAAACTACAGCTATTCTGCTATAGGAGCTTCGGGAGGTGTTGTAGGCTTGATCTTTGCTGTTATTGCCATTGCTCCCTTATCGACCATTGGTTTATACTTTATCATTGATATTCCTGCTTGGATCTTTGGCGCAGCTTATCTGTTTTTTTCTATCTATGCTATGCGCAAACAGATGGGAAATATTGGGCATGATGCACATCTGGGAGGTGCAGCTGTGGGATTGTTGATGGCTATTGCATATGCTCCTAATACTTTGTTGGGAAATACTCCATATATTCTCGCCAATCTTGTCCCTCTAGTCATCTTGGGCTATTATATTTGGAAAGAGAGGTGATCTCCTCATTTTATTTGATCTGGGTAGAACTATTTGCTAGATAAAAATGTTAACTTTATGCAAAGTCCGCTCTGTGTTTAGATTTTGTATGTAACAAAAGAGTTGCAAAATACATCTAATGAAGAGAACACTGGAAAAAGATTAATTCACAAACTAATAATTCTCTATACAGTAATATACATACATAAACGAAATAAATAATATTATTTACAAATAACTAAACGAAAAATTATGAAACATTTATCAATTCTGATCGCAATCATTGTTAGCTTTGCGGTTATTTTTTCAAGTTGTAATGCTAGTAATACTGCTAAAGGTACAGGTATTGGTGCAGGTGCAGGTGCAGTGCTAGGTGCTGGACTAGGAGCAATCATCGGTGGTGGTAGTGGTGCTGCTTGGGGTGCAGGTATTGGTGCCGCAGTAGGTGGTGGTGCTGGTGCTATCATTGGAAACAAGATGGATAAGCAGAAAAAAGAACTTGAAGCTATTAATGCTGCGCAAGTAGAATCAATTAATGATGGACAAGCGTTAAAAGTTACATTCGAATCTGGTATTCTTTTTGCTACAAATTCGAGTACACTAAATACCAATTCTCAAAGAGCTTTGACTAGCTTTGCTCAATCGTTGAATAACAATCCTGATACAGATATTCAAATTCAAGGACATACAGATAGTTCAGGAAATGATGCTATTAATAATCCTCTATCTGAAAAACGTGCTGAGGCAGTTAGAAGTTTCCTTATGTCTAAGGGGGTTCAAAATAGCCGTATGTCTTCTCATGGATTAGGATCTACTGTTCCGGTTGCTGACAATAGTACATCTGCAGGAAAAGCTCAAAATCGTAGAGTAGAAGTATATATTCTTCCAAATGCTAAGATGATTCAAGATGCAAATCAAGGTAGATAATTGATCTGCTGTATAGATATGAAAAAAGGCTATCCGTTTGGATAGCCTTTTTTCTTTGCGCCAAAATCGAACTCGATAAACGAGACCTTTTATTTCTTCATTATATTCTGAATGTCTTTTGCTGTAAAGCTACCTCTCATTCGGATTATTGTACATTTATTAAGTTCAGAAACGATCATTACAAGATCCTTAAATGTTCCATTATCTTGCTTGCCATAAAACACTACCTTTTGATCTTTTTCTTTGAGGCTCATAAAATTCTCATAAGCTTTATCTTTATCAAAAAAATCAAAAAGTGAATTCATGTATTTTATAGCTTCATTGGCTTCACTTGTGTATATGTCCAACTGATCCAGTTTGTTTACCAAGCCTGCAATGTCCACCCCACCAGTTTCCATCTTAGGAAGCATCTCTAAGAGAGATTTATTTACATGTACAGCTTGAATATCTTTTCGTTCAGACAATTTATCAAATACATTGCTTTGAGCTTGTGTGAAAGCTGCACTAAAAGCAAAGATTAGGATCAATATCAATTTATTATATTTCATAGAAACTGTTATTTTTAAGATTTTATTTAAATATATCTTCTAGCATAGCGTTTGTTTTTTCAAAGTTGCTTTGCATACCATCTATCTGTTTCATCCCTTTGTTGAAATTGTTGGATAAGAGGGCTAAGGCTTTTTCTACCTGTATTATATCTACTTCAGGTTCGTGATCTATATCTTCCACTAATGTCTGGTCATGATTACTCATGGATGGATGAAATAGATAAAAACTGGCAGTAGTCAATAGTGCGATACAGGCTGCTACGCTAACCCATCGGATCAGTGTTTTTGTAGAGAATGACACCCTTTTATGGTTCTCTCGATCCAAATTGCTAATCAAAGTGTCTAATTGAGATGCTAGATGATTAGGAACATCAATTATTTCAGACTGTTCAAGGCTTAGAAAAATGTTTTTCTCATCCAACAACTCTTGTTCAACCTCACCGCTGTTAAAGTAGTTTCTTAACAGCAACTCTTCTTCAGGAGTAGTAGCTCCTTCGTAGAAAGAGTTCAGTAGATGTTTTACTTCGTTAGTTTTCATTGCTGTTTAATTTCAAAAATTTCTCTCTAATTGTTTTCCTTGCTCGTGACAACGTCACTCGTATATTAACTTGGCTCATCCCCGTTATCTCTTCTATTTCATCATCAGTATATTCATCCCAATGTTTTAATTGCATCACGAGTCTTTGTTGATCAGGTAGCTGATCGACCAATTTTCGTACTTGGTTTAGCTCATCTTTAGCCTCTACATCTCTTGCCAAAGAACCAGATTGTCTTACATCCACTTCGAACTCAGAAAGGTACTCTTTTTTTCTACGTAAAAAATCAAGACAAGTATTCCTTAAAACAATAATTGCGTAGGCTTCAGTATTTTCTATCTGCTCAATATCATCACGTTTGTTCCACAGTTTGATATACGTTTCTTGAAGAATATCTTCAGCATTACCATGATCATTTAGGATCCGGTAAGCTATTCTATACATTTTTTGATGATAGGGAATAAATATTTCTTTGAATATTTCGGTATTCATCTGTTGTTTCTATATTCCTTCACCTACTATTAAGATGACGAAAATAGTGATTTAATTGTTACAAGTTTGAGCTTGGTATTTTGAGAAATTCTCCAAATTTTCTCTAAAACAGCGTTTGTTGAGAAAAAGCTTAGAAAACTTTATGTAGTTTGTTACTCTGCAATATCTTCTTTAGCCTCTTTTGCAAACTCTAGATGAGTATTTTCTCCGGTTTTGAAGGTCAACACATTTCCCTCGAGACTGATTTGTAGTCCCCCCTCTGAAGAAATGAGCTGAAGAAATTCGCCTTCCTTGTTGTCTTCAAGACAAGCCATCATAGTAGAACCAAGCTTTTGCGCTTTAAATGTATTTCCCTCTAGGATGAAGTTTCCAAAATATCTGTTACATCCAGCTGAGCCGGCTACTAATTCTTTTTCGAAATCAAATTCTAGTGTAGGGATATTTCCTTTGAAAGATTCTTCCACAGGTTTCCCTTCGAAGGATTTTAATACCCAGTAGCCTTCTAGTTGAGTCTTGTCAATTGCTTTTTCAGTAGAACAGCTTTTTAGTGAAATTCCTGCAACAAGAACCACAAGGGCAAGAGCCCCTAGTTTTAATAAATGCTTTACCATTGTCTGTATTTTTTTTGTTTAAATTTTTATTTCAAAATCATCAGCATCTTCCCAAACCGGAAATTTGTGTCTTAAGTTAGTTAGTGACTCTTTGTCCAAAACCACAGTTTCTATGATCTCGGTATGGTCTTTCAGTCTGATAATTGTGTTTCCTTTTTCGTTAATCAATGCAGAGCCACCCAAGTGACTCAATTGGTTGCCATCTAGTCCAACTCTATTCACGCCGCATACATAGCACATGTTTTCCATCGCTCTGG
Organism: uncultured Dysgonomonas sp.; assembly: GCA_937995835.1. Classification (GTDB taxonomy): domain Bacteria; phylum Bacteroidota; class Bacteroidia; order Bacteroidales; family Dysgonomonadaceae; genus Dysgonomonas. The sequence goes on from CALKIV010000082.1 coordinate 89,404, forward strand.
CTCGTAGTAGTACATCCCAAACGTTTTGACGAGGCTCTGGCCAATTGGCTACGTATATTGCCAAGTCATATTCGTTGTTTCTGTTTCTTGACCAAACAGGGAAGCGCAAGTCGTAGCATACCAAGAGGCATATATTGAATCCTTTATAGTTGAGGGTAATTTTCTCTTTTCCGGCTGTTATGATCTTACCTTCTCCTCCCATTCTGAAGAGGTGACGTTTGTCGTAAAAGTGGGACTCTTGAGGAGTGATAAAAAATGCTCGGTTGTGGTACTGTCCTTTATCTTCTATTAAGGCACTTCCACAGATAGCGAGCTTGTTTTCTATAGCTAAGTCTTTTATCTTAGCAAAAAGAGTGTTTTCTGAAGGTTCAGCGACGTCAAGATTGAACGAAAAGCCGGTGAAAGACATTTCAGGAAGAATGATCAGATCTGTCTTCCCAGCCAATTTAGATGCAGCATCTTCTATTTTGGCTAGATTTTTCTGTTTGTCTTCCCATGCAATATCATATTGCATTAGGCTGATGGTCAATTTGTCGGTCTGCATATCAATAAATTTATAGTATAAAGTTTTCAGGATGCTTTGCTTCAGCTCCTACATAATACTTCTTTATAATCTGTAAATCCTTTTCTGCATCTCCAGTTGGGATAAATAAATCATGAAAAATGATCTCCTTTTTTCCATAATTGAGGGATGCGATCATTATAGGTACTTCGGCGGCCAAAGCTATGTAGTAGAAACCCATTTTCCACTCTGCGTTTGCCTTGCGTGTGCCTTCTGGGGTGATGGCCAAATGGAATTGCTTTTTGGATTTAAATACGTTAGCAATCTGCTCTGTAAGTGACATAGATTTGGATCTGTTTACGGGAATTCCTCCCATAGCTTTAAACAGAAAATTTAGAGGGAAGAAAAACCAGTCTTTTTTTATCAAGAATGATGCCTTTTTGCCCATGGACTTATATGTAAAGAATCCTATAGGCATATCCCAGTTGCTGGTGTGTGGTGCTACACAAATCACACACTTGTCAGGGAAGTCAACAGCAGATGTATTAATAGACCAGCCAAATATCCGAAGGATATACTTAGAAAATGTTTTCATTATTAACGCTCTAGTTCTTCTATCTTCTTTCTAAACCCTTGTAGATGTTTTTGCAAATCCTCGTTCAATTTAGAGAAATACATCTTTACTCTACCTTTCACATGTTTCCCTTCGCGTACACTGATGCGCTTGAGTAAATCACTTTCTATTGCTAAGATTTCGTTTAGTAGCATCTTGGCCTTGTCTCCATTTGCATTCACAGCAAATAGTTCATAGAAGAAAATTTCTTGATACAATTCATTGAAGTTTTTCTTCATTTTCTTTTTTAAACATTTTCTACTTTTCATATCTTATTTTGTCTATTATTCTGAAGTTTTATTCGTATATTTATAAATGTATTTTTTACATATAAATAGAATATGGATAACACATTACTTTAATTAGAATACAAAGGTAACTAAAATAAAGCTGTTGGTTTGTTTTTGACACGCCAAAATAGTTATTTATATTACATGTCTAAAACGAATTACATTATGAGTCAAGAAAAAAACAAAACAGTACCTGATTATGTTTTTGAAACAAGTTGGGAGGTTTGTAATATTGTAGGAGGAATATATACCGTCCTATCTTCCAGGGCACAAACGATGATGAAAGAATATGGAGACAATGTAGTCTTTATCGGTCCTGAGTTGTGGAAAGAAACACCAAATAAAGTATTCAAAGAAGATAAAAAACTTCTAGCAGCATGGAAAGAGCATGCCGAAAAGGAAGACAATCTAAAGATAAGGGTAGGGCGATGGCAAGTGCCCGGCAAACCAATTGCTGTATTAGTAGAATTTAATGAATTCTATGCGAAGAAAGAGGAACTATATGGTCATATGTGGCATCGATATGGAGTGGATTCATTGCATGCATATGGTGATTACGACGAGGCTTGCATGTTTGCTTATGCAACAGGAAAAGTGATAGAAAGCATTTATAATTACCACAAGCTAGAAGATAAAAATGTAGTAGCGCACTTCAATGAGTGGATGCTTGGTATGGGTGCTCTGTATGTTAGTGAGCATTTACCGAAGGTAGGTACCTTATTTACTACGCATGCCACTACTGTTGGTCGCTCCATCGCTGCTAATGGAAAACCTTTGTATAACCAATTGGCGAAATACAATGGTGATCAGATGGCTTCAGAACTCAATGTGGAAGCAAAGCACTCGTTGGAAAAGACTACAGCTCACGCTGTAGATTGCTTTACCACTGTTAGTGCAATAACAGCCAGAGAAAGTAAACAACTGTTGGGGAGAGATCCTTTGGTGACACCGAACGGGTTTGAAAAAGGATTTATTCCTAAGGGGAAAAAATATGATGAGAAGAAGGATGCTGCAAGACAAAAGTTGATTCATGTAGCAGAAAGGCTATTAGGATATAAGCTGAAGAAAGATGCCTTGTTGATTGGGACAAGTGGTCGTTATGAATATAGAAACAAGGGACTTGACGTTTTTGTAGACTCATTGGCTAGACTGCGAGAGGTGAAGCAATTGAAAAAAGAAGTTGTAGCCTTCATTATGGTGCCGGCATGGGTAAAAGAACCAAGACAAGATCTTATAGATCAGTTACAGGTTAAACAGTCAGAAGTGAAGCCTCTGCCAGAACCATACATTACGCACTGGCTACATGATATGGAGCATGATAATATCATCAATCAGATGAAATATCTTAACATCCACAATCAAAAAGAAGACAAGGTTAAAATAATCTTTGTGCCTTCATATCTCAAAGGAGATGACGGAATATTTGACATGACTTATTATGATCTTTTGATAGGTTTGGAGCTAACTGTATTTCCTTCTTACTATGAGCCATGGGGGTATACTCCGCATGAAAGTATTGCTTTTTCAGTACCTACAATCACGACATCTCTAGCTGGTTTTGGCATGTGGATGTATCGTGAGGGCGATAAGAGAGGAATGGATGATGGGGCAGAAGTTATTGTAAGAGATGATTATAACTTCTTGGAAGCATCAAGCGATATTTGTAATAGAATATTTGAGATGACTACTAAAACTCCAAAACAAGAAACAGAATTAAGAAAAAAGGCTTTGGAGAGGGCAAATCTTGCAGACTGGGAGCATTTCTTTGTATATTACGAAAAAGCATATAGTATTGCACTAGAGGCTGCAAAAACAAGAAATTAACACGAAAATATATTAATCAAAAATTATAAGAATCAGTATGCTAATGATTTTATAGCCCTAAAAGGTTATTTACTGATTCTGTATGGCACTAAAACAAAAACTATTAACGTATGAAAATTAAAACTAGTTATTCTAATCAACCTGTATGGCGAAAAGTACACACTTTGGTAAAGCTTCCAAAAGAGTTGGAGCCATTGGAAAAAATCGCCAAGAATATATGGTGGGTATGGAATGACGATGCACAAAATCTCTTTCAAGAACTAGACAGCAACCTTTGGCACAAATCGGATAATAATCCAGTAGTGCTTCTAGAAAATCTATCGTATGCAAGAATCGAAGAAATCGTTGCTGACAAAGCTTTGATGACTAAAGTGAAGGCTGTGTGTGATAGCTTCGATAAGTACATAGCAAAACCATATGATAAAGCAAAAACATCTGTAGCATATTTCAGTATGGAGTATGGCTTTACTCATATATTAAAAATATATTCAGGAGGACTCGGAGTGTTAGCTGGCGACTATCTAAAAGAAGCTAGTGACAGTTGTGTCGATTTAACAGGTGTTGGATTCTTGTATAGATATGGATATTTTTCTCAAACAATATCTCCTGACGGGCAGCAAGTAGCAAACCTAGATACTCAATCTTTTAATGAACTTCCTGTTGAACAGGTATTCAATGAAGATGGTAATCCTATGGTTTTGGCTGTTCCATATCCAGGAAGATCTGTATATGCAAACATTTGGAAAGTGAATGTAGGACGCATTACGCTATATCTACTCGATACTGATACAGACTTGAATAGTGAGTACGATCGTTCTATCACTCACCAACTATATGGAGGAGATTGGGAAAACAGAATGAAGCAAGAGATATTACTAGGAATGGGAGGTATTTTGCTTCTAAACAAACTAGGTATAAAGAAAGATGTGTACCATTGCAACGAAGGACATGCTGCATTCATCAATGTACAACGTCTTCTAGATCTTATTGAAGGTGCCGGATTGACATTCAACCAAGCATTGGAGGTCGTACGCTCGTCAGGGCTTTATACTGTGCATACGCCAGTACCTGCAGGGCATGACTATTTTGATGAAGGCTTGCTTGGGAAATATCTTGGAAGTATCCCTGAAAGGTTAGGTCTGTCTTGGCAAGAATTTATTGATATGGGACGTGAAGTTCCAGGATCGGATGAAAAATTCTGTATGAGTACATTCGCTCTCAATACATGTCAGGAAGCCAATGGGGTAAGCTTACTTCATGGTATTGTTTCTAGAGAGATGTTCCAGCCGATTTGGCCATCGTACTTTGCTGAAGAGTTGCATGTTGGTCATGTGACAAATGGAGTGCATATGCCTACATGGACAACAGAAGAAATGAAAAAAATCTATAACAGATATTTTGACAAATCTTGGACAGAAGACCAATCTAATGTAGATATCTGGGAAGCTATTCAAAAAGTTCCTGATGAAGAACTATGGAATGCTCGTTTGACATTGAAGAAAAAACTGTTGAACTTCATGCAAGGTACCATGACTGATGGATTGCTTAAGAGTCAAAGAGCTCCTTCTGATATTATAAACTTTGCTACACAAATCAATCCGAATGCTCTTCTTGTTGGTTTTGGACGTAGATTTGCGACCTATAAACGAGCTCATCTTTTATTTATGGACTTGGACCGTCTTGCAAAACTCGTTAACAACGAAGAAAGACCTATTCAATTCCTATTTACAGGAAAAGCTCACCCTGCTGATGGTGGAGGACAAGGATTGATCAAACATATTATTGAAATTTCCAGAAGACCTGAGTTTGTAGGAAAAATAATTTTCCTTGAAAATTATGATATGCGATTGGCTAAACATCTTATTCCAGGTGTTGATATCTGGCTAAATACGCCAACTCGTCCGTTAGAAGCTTCAGGTACATCAGGGCAAAAAGCAATCATGAATGGGGTAATAAATTTCTCTGTTCTTGATGGATGGTGGTATGAAGGTTATCAAGAAAATGCAGGTTGGAAACTTACAGATAAGCGTACGTATACTAATCAAGAGTATCAAGATGAGCTAGATGCTGTAACGATATACAATACATTTGAAAAGAAGATCTTGCCTCTCTATTATGCTAAAAATACCAAGGGATACTCTCCTGAGTGGATGCAGTATGTGAAGAATACGATTGGAGAGGTGGCTCCAAGATTCACGATGAAGAGGATGATTGATGATTATATCGAAAAGTTTTATAAGAAACTCGCCAAGCGTCATTCACTATTGATGGCTAATGACTATGCGAAAGCAAAAGATCTTGCAGCTAAAAAAGAAGATACAGCTGCCAAATGGGATTCTATATCTGTCGTTAGTGCTACTTTCTTAGATAGCGAACATCCTTCTGCTACGGGAGGACAAGTGAGTCTAACAGTGGGAGAGACTGTACGCGCAGAAGCTATCATTGATAAAGGTGAGATTAAAGGTGATCTAGGTTTAGATTGTATATTTACACAATATGATCCTGAGACAAAAACAAATAAATTCAATTCTGTATTAGAGTTTAAACTTGTAAAAGAAGAAGGTTCAAAATTACATTTTGTTCTATCTTCAACTGCTGATAAAGCGGGTACGTTTAATTACGGTTTCCGTATATATCCTAAACATGAGGATATGCCACACAGAATGGACTTTGCTTATGTACATTGGATGTAATCTCCAGTAGTATAGCTATAAAAAAAGTCTCCTTTTCAGGAGACTTTTTTATCATAAGACTTTTTATTTCTTTATTGTGACTTCTACTTTTTCAGTTGGTTTCATTGCTGAATTTCGCTCTTCTACGGCAGCTACTAGTTTGTCTGCCAAGTCGGCAAAAGCCATTCCTGTAATAGAATCCTGATTTAATGCTACAGGTTTGCCTTTGTCCCCTCCTTCACGGATGCTTTGTACAATAGGAATCTGTCCAAGTAAATTTGTTCCTACTTCTTCAGCCAGATTTTTCACTCCATCTTTTCCGAAGATATAGTATTTGTTATCAGGAAGTTCGGCAGGTGTAAACCATGACATGTTTTCAACTAATCCAAGGATAGGAACATTTACTTTATCATTTGTAAACATATCTATTCCCTTTCTAGCATCAGCCAAAGCAACATCTTGAGGGGTGCTAACCACAACTGTGCCAGTAATTCCAAGTGTTTGGATTAAGGTTAAGTGAATATCACTAGTGCCCGGAGGTGTGTCTACAAGAAAGTAGTCAAGTTCGCCCCAGTTGGCATCTGTAATCAGTTGTTTTAGAGCATTCCCTGCTAATGTTCCTCTCCAAACAATGGCGTTGTCTTTTTCGACAAAAAAGCCCATCGAAAGCATTTTTATCCCATACTTTTCAATTGGGGCGATCATTTGTCTGTCCTCTATAGTGTCAATCAGAGGTCTGGCATCTTCTTCATCAAACATTTTAGGTAGCGATGGACCAAAGATATCTGCATCCAGCAATCCTACTTTATAGCCTTTTTGAGCTAAAGCAACAGCTAGGTTTACGCTGATAGTGCTTTTCCCAACTCCCCCTTTGCCGGAAGAAATGGCTATGATGTTTTTTACATTTGGTAGTATGGGATGCACCTTTGGCGCTGCTTGAGGTTTCGAAACCACCTCAATATTTCCTTTAATGTCAATGTTCTTGTCTACAAAAGTCAAGATAGCTGTTTCGGCAGCCTTTACCACCGACTTCATAAATGGATCGTTGGGTTTGTCGAACAACATGGAAAAACTCACCTTGTTGCCTTCTATTTGTATATCATCAGACACAAATCCCATTTCCACAATATCCTTCCCTGTTCCAGGGTAGCGCACTGTTTTCAGTGCATCTAATATTTGTTTTGAAGATATTTTTGTCATAATTATTATTTTGAAATATTATTAATCAGTATCGTATTCCGATTGGCTTGATAATGTCAATTCAGTTTTTTTATTGTAAAGCTTTTCATTTTGCTGTTCGGCTATGAGCTATACTTTGAGAGTTATTTCTCCCAAAACTTCGGTATTCGTCTTTGTCTATCTCTATTTCAGGTTCAATCCATTGCTCTCTGTCTTGGCATTCAAACTGCAAATATTTTATAGTTAAACCTCTTGAAAGCCATTGTTGTTCGTAGAAAGTTTGAATACCTAATATTTTATCATTCTCCAAGGCTGGATCATTATACAGATTGATTGATTTGATATGTATAGGCAATTTGTTTTCCTCAGCCATTGCTGTAGTGTAGGTAAACATAAAGTTGCTATCAGTCTTGAGATGGATGAGCCCATTGCTCTTTAATATCCTTCTATATAATTTCATAAAACGACTAGATGTCATTCTCTTGTTCACTTTTTTCATTTGAGGATCAGGGAAAGTGATCCATATTTCAGCAATTTCTCCTTCTTCAAAGAAGTTTTCTATCAATTCGATATGTGTGCGAAGAAATGCCACATTTTTCATTTCTAGTTCTAGAGCTTCTGTTGCCCCCGACCACATACGTGCCCCTTTTATGTCTAATCCTATGAAGTTCTTCTCTGGAAAAAGTTTTGCCAATCCCACGGTATACTCACCCTTTCCACAGCCAAGTTCAAGTACGATAGGATTGTCATTTCCGAAAAACTCTTTATTCCATTTTCCTTTATTAGGAAAACCTTTTTCTTGTAAAACTGAAAATGGATACTGAAATACGTGTGGGTATTGATCCATATCAGCAAATTTAGAAAGTTTGTTTTTTGCCATTTCTACTCTAAATTTTTAAAATTGTTGCATATCACAAAGCTTTCTGTAAACTCCACTTAATGCATATAGATCTTCATGTTTGCCTTGCTCCACTATTTTGCCTTCATGCATCACACATATTTCATCTGCATTCTTGATGGTAGATAGTCGATGAGCAATGACAAGCGTTGTTCTGTTTTTCATCAAATTGTCGAGAGCATCTTGCACCAGCTTTTCAGATTCGGTGTCTAGTGCTGAGGTAGCTTCATCCAGAATCAGAATGTCAGGGTTTTTTAAGATCGCTCTAGCAATGCTGATTCGTTGACGTTGCCCTCCTGATAATTTACCTCCTCTGTCGCCGATGTTTGTATCATACCCTTCTTCAGACTCCATAATGAAATCATGGGCATTAGCTATCTTGGCTGCCTCTATAACTTGCTCAAGCGTTGCACCTTCTACACCAAACGAAATATTGTTGAAGAAGGAATCGTTGAAAAGGATGGCTTCTTGGTTCACATTGCCCATTAAGCCTCTAAGATCGTCCACTTTTAAGTCTTTGACATCATTGTCGTCAATGAAGATTCCCCCTTTTTGCACATCATAGAAACGAGGAAGCAGATCAGCCATGGTGGATTTTCCTGAACCTGATTGACCAACCAAAGCCACTGTTTTGCCTTTTGGTACTGTCAGCGAAACATCTTTTATCACCCACTCGTTTTCATATTTGAACCAAATGTTGCGATAGCTGAATGCCTTGTCAAAAGTTGTTACTTTTGGTGCAACCGGGTCTTGTATCTCGTTTTCAGCTTTTAATATCTTATCTATTCTGTCCATCGAAGCCAACCCTCTTTGGATGGTATACATCGATTTTGAAAGATCTTTCGCAGGGTTGATGATCAAGTAAAATATGGTAAGATAATAGATAAAGCCACCTGCAGATATTGCATTATCATCACTCAGAATCAAAGTACCGCCATACCATAGTACAAAAGCGATGGTGATAGTTCCCAGTAGCTCGCTCATTGGGTGTGCCAATTGTTGACGACGACCAATGCGAGTTGTTATTTTTCGATAAGATTCACTTGCATTATCGAATCTGTTTTTCATCTTCGATTCAGCATTGAATGCTTTAATGATTCTTAAACCACTAAGTGTTTCTTCCATTTGCGACATTAGTCCTCCCCACTGATCTTGGGCATCTTTTGATTGGCGTTTAAGGCTCTTTCCCACTTTTCCCATTGCTATCCCGGCAAGAGGAAGTAAGATAAGCACAAAAAGAGTCAACTGCCAGCTGAGATAGATCATTGTTCCCAGATATACAGCAATCAGAATAGGATTTTTAACAAGCATATCTAAGGAGCTCATTACGGAGTTTTCAACTTCGTTTACGTCGCCTGTCATTCGTGCCATAACATCCCCTTTTTGTTCGTTGGAGAAGAAGCTCAAAGGAAGAGATAAAATTTTGTCATTAATTTGCTTCCTGATATCTCTAACTACCCCTGTTCGTATACCTACCATGAAGTGTGCACTCAAATACATGGTTGCAGTACGGAAGAATGTCATCAGAATGAGGTATAGAGCCAATAAAATTAGTGTGACTGTACCACCATTGGAAGAAGCTATGGAAGATATATACCAGTAGGCGTTGTTCTTGATGATATCAAGGTTGAGGCCATCCCAAGGCATAAACTCATAGACGGTTTTGTTGACCTTAAAGAGCATTTCCAATATGGGAATGATGGCTGCAAAGGTGAATACACTGGTTATAGCACTGAGGATATTGAAAAGAATATTTAGAAACACCTCTTTTTTGTATGGAGGAATAAATCTCTTCAATAGCGAAACTAAATCTTTCATTCGATTCTTTAAATGATTATTGACACCTACTAAAATTCAGGGCGCAAGTTAGTCATAAATCTTTTCTAAATATACCTCGTTTACGGATATTTAGGCTTTTGCACTGTCAATGTCTGTTTGTGGGAGAGTTATTTAATTTCCTTCTTTGTGATTTCATCTCTCAGAATGGAAGCCAACTCATAGTCTTCTTTGCTCAATGCCTCTTTCAGTTGTTCCTCTAGCTCTTCCACACTTTGCAGTGAAAAATCGTAAGGACTATCTTTTAGGTCATCATCTCTATGTTCTCTAGCTTCAAGCTCTTTGTCATCAATCACAACAGCTAATTTTTGCATGATAGCCTCTGTGGTGTAGATCGGAGAGCCTGTTCTGATGGCAATGGCTATGGCGTCAGAGGTTCTAGAGTCTATCTCTACTAATTGTTCTCCATCAGTGAGTATCAGCTTAGAATGAAATACACCATCAATAAACTCGTAGATAAATACCTCGTTGAGAGTAATGTGAAAGCTATCCATTATTGGCCCAAAAAGGTCGTGCGTCAAAGGTCGGGGAGGGGATATGTGTTGGAGTCTGAAAGCTATGGACTGGGCTTCTGGTGCACCAACAACAATCATCAGCCGTCTAATGCCCTCCTCTTCTGATAGCACCAACCCGTATGTCCCTGATTGTGTCTGATTAAACGAAAAACCTAGTACTGTTAATTTAACTTTTTCACTCATCTCTACTTCTTTCCCTTTTGTTACTATAATCAAATATATACATAAATATTGTATTCTTAGATTCCTTTTGAAACTAATATTGACCAAAATAGGAGTAAAACTACTTTTTCGGAGGATAAAAAATATTAACTTTGCCCCGCTTCATCCATCCTTGATGCTATGTCTTGTGATTATGAGATAATGTATATTTAAAATTCATAGATAAAATAGATAATGATAGAACAACTAACCACTCTTTTAAAAAGCAATGCATTTAAACAATTAATTAAATATGGTGTTGTAGGACTTGTGGGGCTTGTTATAGATATGGGGTTGTTTTGGATTCTCAATGATCATCTGAAAATACAGTACTCATTTACGGGCAATATAGAATCAATATTTGGAGGCTATTTTGCCTATGATACTATAAATACTTCTATTTCTCATATCATTAGTTCGGTAATAGCTATTACTAATAACTTTATCTTGAATAGCTATTTTACATTTAAGGTTACTGATCAGAAGGTCAGGCGTTTCCTGTCTTTTTTTGGTATTGCTGCAGTAGGACTTGCTGTTAGTACATCACTATTGCTGTTCTTCGTAGAGGTAGTGGGCTTTCCTGATATGCTGGCAAAGTTTGTAGCTGTTGTTATTGTGGCAATGCTGCAATTCGGCTTTAATAAATTCTTCACCTTTAAGCGATCTTGATATGACTAAAGAAATGAAATCTATATCTTTCTTTAGAAAAAATGCAATTTGATGAAACAATAGGTTCGCTTTTATTGTTCTACAAATAGAGATGTTTCCATTACAAACTTAACTGCTCAAATGATGTTGAATACAAATACCATAAGATGTATTTTGAATCCTATATTAGGATTTCTGTTCTTTGGTCTCTATGTTGTATTACATGCAATTTCTGTTCCCGAACCTATAGCTCTAGTTATACCCGTTGTTTTAGCTTTTACAGTACTGCTTGTTTTGGCTAAGGTGTTTAATATAAGACTTTATACACTTAGTCTGACAACTTTAATTTCTGTTGTAGCCATCGTTAGTGTAGGAGTTTTGTGGGGAATGGGAAATCGATGGATTACTAAGAGCCACACCTATGTATTTATTGGTGAAATGATAATCATCTTGCTGTTGATGATTGTTCATCTACTCAAGAGGTTCTTAAAGGCTCGTCTGATTAAAAAAAGAGTGAAATCTATAGATCGATTTTTTATCGAAGATCTGTTTTTTACTACTATAACATTACAATACGCTTTAACGATTCACGTCTTTTTTGTAGTAGCATACAAGCAGATTACTGATGGTTTTTACTGTTTCGCTATTGATAAGATGCTATACGAAATAGTACCTATTCTGATTTTGTTGATATTTTATATCCAAAATTGTCGAAGAGCACTAGCCATAACAAAGCGCTTGCTAAATGAAGAGTGGTTGCCTATTGTTACAGAAGAAGGGAGCGTTACGGGGAGAATAGCCAAGGCTGTCTCTGTGAACATGCGTAACAAGTTTTTGCATCCTGTGGTGCGTATAGCACTTGTATCCAATGGTAAGGTGTTTCTGCAAGAAAGGAGAGGGGATATGGTTGTGGATTCCGGAAAGCTTGATCATCTTTTCGAAAAATATATATTATATAAACACGATGTGGATTTAGCTGTGAAAAACAGTATCAAACGAATCGTAGGAGCAGAGTTAGGTGAAAAACCTAAATTTTTGTTGAAATATATTTTTGAAAACGAAAAAACCAAACGTCTTATTTTTCTCTATCTAATAGAAATAGATGATGAAAGTAAAATAAAACGTAAAGGGAAGATAACTGGGAAGTTTTGGACAGTTAGACAAATCGATGAAGAGTTTGAAAATCAAATCTTCAGTGAAGAGTTTGAGTTGGAATATGAATATCTGAAGCACGTTATTCTTCTAGGTGATGCTGATGAACTAATGTCGCATCCAGATGGATACGATAAATAGACTAAGCATTTGAATTTTGGTTAGGCTTTTCTTGCTCTTTTCGCCATACCTGATATGAGTTTACAATATTTTGCCATAAAATATATGCTCCCGGAGCTACAGATGCCACTGGGTTAAGATAGGTTTGAGCCATCCAAATGGCTAGAATAGTATTTTTTTGTCCAAGTCCTTGCCCGCCTGATATGGTGTTGTCTAGTTTGGTCCCAATCGATCTGCCCACAAGAAATTGCGATATACAAGCTATTAAGGCGGCAACAGCTAAAGCTATTTCAGCCCAATAGCTAGTAGAGGATTCTTCTACTACAAACAACACTGTCTTTCCGGTGATGATAACGAGGGCAAAAGACCACAGATAGAACGAAACGCTTTTCCATTTTTTGATCACATTATGCACTTTGGGGAGAAACTTGCTGAGAATGAAAGCAAGGAAAAAAGGAAGCAATAGTAGAATAAATACCTTTTGACAGATAATTAGCACTGCATGCCAAAACGAATCAGCATCTACATTGCCTGCAAAAGCAAACCACAATGGTGCAACAAAAGCTACCACCAAGTTACAGAATAAGCTATAGGAAGCCAAGCTTTCTACATTTCCACCCAACATTCCAGTAATGACAGGTGCCGATGTTGCCGTTGGTGCCAAAATACATATCATGGCTCCTTGAGCCAATATGGCATTAAATGGTAGGAGGACAAAGTAGGCAATGGCACTCCCCAGAAGTTGAACAGCAATGAGAGCAAAGTGAAATTTGGTAAATCGTAAGCTCTTGAAATCTATATTACAATAAGTAAAGAACAGCATTACCCCAATGAGAAAAGGAGTGAGAAATGCCAATATAGAAACTTGCTTATAAAAAATTAAGCCTATGGTCATAGCCATAGGCATCATATATGATCTTAATAACTTTAACATAGTCTATCTATAACGAATGATAGGTAAAAGTATTAAAAGCAATTGTTAAAACGCTACGATTAGAATAAAAAGTTTACTTAACGATGATTCGGTCAATAATGCTTTCTATTCTTTTTTGTTTTTCGTTGATGTCCTCTACATAATCGTATATCTTTTCCACTTGTTTTGCTGTCTTAAGGACTTTTATCAGAATGATAACAGCTAAAACAACCAATATTGCAAAACCGCAAAGCATTGTTTCGGGCACTGCAATTGCAAATCCTAATTCTTCCATAGTTTATGAGCTTTATTATGTCTTTTTATTCTGTTTGTTAGAACAAAAATAAAATATTATTTAATAATAAAAGACTATATTAATAGTTATTACAAATCTACACAATAGATTAATGCCAGTCAATTTCTTTGATGTAAGATGATTTGCGTTTAAAGTGCTTTGGGCTTTGGTCGTGAAAAATAAAATGGTTTCTAAGTCAAAAGTTGCACAAAATTATTACTTTTGTGTGATTGCTAAAAAAGAGAATACTAAAAAAACGAATATAACATGAGTAATAATCTATTAAAAGGCAAAAGAGGAATCATCTTTGGTGCGCTAAATGACAAATCTATTGCTTGGAAAGTTGCAGAAAAAGCAGTTGAGCAAGGAGCTACTATCACTCTTTCTAATACAGCAATGGCTTTGCGTATGGGAGGTGTAAACGAACTAGGCGAAAGATTGAACGCTAAAGTTATCCCTGCCGACGCTACAAGTGTTGAAGAATTGGAAGTGGTTTTTAGAGAATCTATGGAGGCTCTAGGTGGACAAATCGATTTCGTTCTACACTCTATCGGAATGTCTCCTAACGTTCGTAAAAACATTCCTTATGATGATATCAACTATGGTTTCTTAGGGAAAACGTTAGACGTTTCTGCTATCTCGTTTCATAAAATGATGCAAGTAGCTAAAAAAGTGGACGCTATTGCTGATCACGGTTCTATTGTTGCTCTTACACATATTGCAGCACAACGTACGTTCACAGGATATAATGATATGGCTGACGCTAAATCTCTGCTAGAGTCTTTTGGTCGTAGCTTTGGTTATGTATATGGACGTGATAAGGGAGTACGTGTAAACACAATTTCTCAATCTCCAACTCCTACAACAGCGGGAGAGGGTATTTCTGGAATGAATGCTTTCTTAGACTTTGCAGAAAAAATGTCTCCACTTGGTAATGCTTCAGCTGACGAGTGCGCAGACTACTGTATTGTGATGTTCTCTGACTTCACGAAGAAAGTGACGATGCAAAACTTGTTCCACGATGGTGGCTTCTCAAACATGGGCTTGACCCAAGCAATTGTTGAAGACTACATAGAGAAAAAATAAAATCCACAATATTGATATAGAAAACAGCTGTTGGGATTTAAATATCTCCAATGGCTGTTTTTTTGTTTGAGCATTAGCAATTGATCAATTTATATTAAACTAGAAAACTAAACAGAAAGACAACTTATGATAATAAAACTATACGATGAGAATCCAAACGAAAAAGAGATCACTAAAATAGTGGAGATCTTAAAGAATGGAGGAATAGTCATTTATCCGACCGATACGGTTTATGCCATTGGTTGTGATGCCTTGAATGTTAGGGCTGTGGAGGAGGTTTGCCGACTGAAAGATATTAATCCGAATAAGGCAAACTTGTCGATCATTTGCTATGACTTAAGTGATATCAGTGAATACGCAAAGGTCAACAACGATACTTTCAAGTTGATGAAGCGAAACTTGCCTGGCCCATTTACCTTTATTCTGAACACAACATCTACACTCCCTAAAATCTATAAAAATAAAAAAACAGTGGGTATTCGTGTTCCTGACAACAATATTATCAGAACATTAGTCAGGGCTTTGGGCAATCCTATAATGACAACATCAGTGAAAGATGATGATGAGGTCATAGAATATACTACAGATCCGGAATTGATTCACGAAAAATATGAACAACAGGTAGATATCGTTATCGATGGTGGATATGGAGGTGCGGAAGGTTCTACAGTTATAGACTGTACGAATGGTGAAATTGAAATAATACGACAAGGCAAAGGTGAATTACTTTTGTAATCAAAATATTATTTCTACTTTCACTTTTTAAAAATAAAATCATAAATAAAATGATTATGAAAGAAAATCGCATATTTATATTGACAGTTGCGCTATTTGTGCTTCTGGCCTCCTCTTGCTCTGATAAGAATGATGACGATTACGACAGGGATAAGGACAAAGACAAAGATAAATTGACCCAGAATGAGAAAATCAATAATTGGATATATGACGAGATGAGCTTCCAGTATTATTGGAATACAGAAATACCTCAAAAAAACACGTTGAACTTCGATTCGAAGCCAGATGACTTTTTTAGTAGTCTGATATATAACTATGATACACCTACTGGCGATCGATTCTCCTACATGGAGAAAAATGATGTTCCTTATTTTCCTACCTCTAAGGGAGTCAGTGCAAGTTCGTCAACAAAGCATAATGATATTGGTTTCAGCTATTTGAATTATAATTTTACTGATGGGTCTGTTGTGTTGTTTGTCAACTATGTGAAGCCTAATTCTAAAGCAGATCTTCAAAAAAATGGTATCAAGCGAGGAGATATTATAAATCGAATCAACGGAACATCTTTAACTAGAGATAACTATCTATCTTTGATTCATTCAGGAAAATCGAGTATGGAATTAGAGTTCGAAAATCGAGCAGGTTCATTAGTGGTAGAAGCAACGCCTATTTATACTGAAAATCCAATACTTCTAGAAGATATCATACCTTTTGAAGGGAAAAAAGTCGGCTATATTGTTTACAACTTTTTTGCCAATGATAATGGAGACGAATCGTATGACTATGCTGTGGAACTGAATAAAATCTTCGAAAAATATAGCAGCAAAAGAATAGATGAGCTGATTCTTGATTTTAGATACAATGGAGGTGGCTATGTAGAAAGTGGAACATATATTGCTAGCGCTATCGTTCCCAATCGTAATAGCACTGGTGTGAAGATTTATACTCAACGAGAATATAATAAAGAGTTTGATGCTTATCTAAAAACAATGAGCAACTACGATGAGCTAAAGCACGAATACTTTGCTGACAAAATAGGACGCAAAAGCAATATCAAAGAAGATGTCGCTCGCCTTGAAATGAAGCGGTTATATGTGATCACTAGCGACAGAACAGCATCTGCCAGCGAACAAATTATCAATGGTCTGGGTGGGGGACAATACGTCGATGTACAAATCATTGGGCAAACAACCACAGGGAAAAACATGGAGTCTTTCGAAATCAAAGATGAAGAAAATAAAGATAATGATTGGATACTTCATCCACTGACCTCTATCTCTTTCCATAGTAAGGCAAAAACATCGAAGGAAAATCTCTATTATGGAGGATTTGAGCCAACTTATGGTGGAGAAGTTCTAGAGGGAGCTACCATTGAGAATCAGGGAGGCTATAGGGTGCTCACTTTCGATAAGGTTGTTTATCCATTGGGCGATCCTCAAGAAAAATTATTAGCCATGGCACTTAATAGTATTGCCGGCAGACCAGCACCAATGGTAAGAAGCATGAAAGGAACAATGGGGCAGGGCAGAACGCTGACCAATGAGCAATTGAAATCCTCGCTAGATTTTAATCCTCGAGGAATGATTATAGATATAAAGAAATAAAACTATTTGAATGAAAGTCATGAAGTTTGGCGGAACATCCGTAGGTTCTGCAACTAACATCCAAAATGTTAAGAAAATTTTAAGTTCGATCAACGAACCTGTAGTTGTAGTCGTATCAGCATTTCAGGGAGTAACCGATAAGTTACTCTTGACGTCAGAACTGGCTGCAACGGGCGATCATGCCTATTCGCGCGAGTACGATGAGATCGTGGAACAACATCTCAATGTTGTAGATCGCTTGTCTATCTCTGACGATGAACGAATGCAACTGAGAGCTAAAACGGAAACTTCGCTTGACGAACTTAGTAAAATTCTGAAAGGTGTTTTTTTAGTAAACGATCTTTCACAAAAAACATCGGATAAGATTGTTAGTTATGGAGAAAGGCTTTCATTTCAAATCATTGGTGCAGCTCTGACTGATTTTCAGATGCTGGATGCCTTTAGTTTGATCAAGACAGAGTCAACATTTGACAAACATATACCGGATATTGAGCAGACTTCTAAGTTGATTATTGATGCTTATAATAAGTCATCGAAGCGTATCTTGGTGGCAGGATTTATTTCTACCTCACTATCCACAGGGGGGATTACCAATCTTGGGAGAGGAGGATCTGACTATACAGCTTCCCTTTTTGCTTCAGCATTAAATGCCGACATCTTAGAAATATGGTCTGATGTAGATGGCTTCATGTCTGCCGATCCTAAAGTGATTAATAATGCGCATGTGATCAAACAATTGTCGTTCACTGAGGCAATGGAACTTTGCAACTTTGGGGCAAAAGTGATTTATCCTCCAACCATTTTTCCGGTCTATCATAAAAGTATTCCCATAAGGATAAAAAATACTTTTAAACCAGATGCACCTGGTACTTACATCTCTCATAACGGACATGATGAGAACAATAAAGCTCTGATAAAGGGAATATCTTCCATCAGTGACACTTGTTTGTTGACTGTACAAGGCTTGGGAATGGTGGGGATCATCGGGATCAATTATCGTATATTCAAAACATTAGCTGAGAATAATATCAGTGTGTTCTTGGTGTCGCAGGCTTCTTCCGAAAATAGTACATCTATTGGTATCAGAAGTCAGGATGCTAAGCTTGCCGTTGAGGTGCTCGAAGAAGAATTTTATAAAGAAATTCAATTGGGAAGTATTAACCCCATCATGACAGAAATGGACTTGGCTACTGTGGCTATTGTGGGTGAGAATATGAAATACACTCCCGGCATTGCAGGACGATTATTTGAGACCTTGGGTAAAGGTGGTATTAGTGTCATAGCATGTGCACAAGGAGCATCGGAGGTTAATATATCTTTTGTAATCAAAAATAAATATCTGCGCAAAGCATTAAATTCTATTCATGATTCATTCTTCTTGTCAGAATATAAAGTTTTAAATCTTTTTATTACTGGTATTGGAACGGTGGGGAGTAAGTTAATTGAACAAATCAAGCAACAACAACCCAAGCTGATGGAGCAGTATGCTTTGAAGCTCAATGTAGTGGGAATCGCCAGAGGAACCAAGGCACTTTTTTGCAGAGAAGGCATCAACTTGGAAAATTATAGAAATGATCTGGAAGAAAAAGGCATAGCAAGTTCTCCACAAATATTAGTAGATAATATTGTGGATATGAACATCTTTAATGCCGTATTTGTCGATTGTACAGCTAATGAGCAAGTGGCAACCATCTATAAGCAATTGATGGATAAAAATATATCTGTGGTTACAGCCAATAAAATTGCCGCTTCCTCAAGTTATGACTTATATCATTCGTTGAAAAATACAGCGCGTGAACGAAATATAAAGTTCTTATTTGAGACCAATGTTGGTGCAGGTTTACCGGTGATCAATACAATGAATTCGCTGACCAACTCAGGGGATAAGATCATAAAGATAGAAGCAGTGCTCTCAGGTACGCTAAACTTTATCTTCAACACCATGAGCAAGGATATTCCATTTAGTAAGACAATTCTTTTGGCTAAAGAAAAAGGCTTTGCCGAACCAGACCCAAGAATAGACCTAAGTGGAACAGATGTGGTGCGCAAGTTAGTGATTCTTTCTCGTGAGGCAGGTTATCAAGTAGAGCAGAGCGATGTAAAGAAAAACTTATTCGTACCTCAAAAGTATTTTGATGGATCTCTTGAAGAATTCTGGAGTACAATCAATGAACTAGACAAGCATTTTGAAGAGACAAGGCTGAAGTTAGAAAAAGAAAATAAACGCCTCCGATTTGTAGCCACTTGCGAAAACGGAACATGTGAGGTTGGCTTGCAAGAAGTAGGTCAAAATCACCCATTCTATGACCTAGAGGGCAGTAACAATATAATCCAACTAACCACAGAGCGTTATAACCAATATCCAATGATTATCAAAGGATATGGAGCAGGAGCAGATGTTACGGCAGCAGGTGTTTTTGCAGATGTTATTAGCATTGCAAATGTCAGATAATCTGATTTTACCAGTTTTATGAAACTAATTTAATATATAATCAATAGTGAAAACAATAATAATATTGGCAGATGGGGCCGCAGATGAGCCTATTGTCGAACTAGGAAACAAAACTCCTTTGCAGGTGGCAAAGAAACCATACATTGATTTATTAGCAGCAAAGGGTAAAAGTGGAGAGTTAGACACTATTCCTAAAGGTTTTCACCCAGGGAGCGAGATTGCCAACTTATCCGTTTTGGGATATGATGTGCCTAAAGTATTTGAAGGACGTGGCTCATTAGAGGCAGCAAGCATGGGAATTGCTATTGCTGATGATGAAATGGCTATGCGTTGTAATATCATTTGCATCAAAGATGGAAAGATAAAAAATCACTCGGCAGGGCATATCTCATCAGAAGAAGCCAGGGGGTTAATGCTTTTCTTAGACGAAAAGCTGAATGACGGTATTGTAAGCTTCTATCCGGGAGTGTCATATCGTCATTTGTTGAAGATGAAAAATGGGAACAAAAATTTAGATTGTACCCCTCCACACGATGTGATTGGAACTCCGTTTCGTGATGTGATGATTAAAGGTCTGGATGCAGAAGCTAAAAAGACAGCAGACTACTTGAATAATCTGATTCTGAAATCGCAAGAATTGTTAAAAGATCATCCAGTGAATTTGAAGCGTATAGCAGAAGGTAAAGATCCGGCAAATAGCATCTGGCCTTGGTCACCCGGTTTCCGTCCTCAAATGGAAACATTGGAACAGCTATATGGAATCAAGAGTGGTTCTGTGATCTCAGCAGTAGACTTAATTATGGGAATAGGGGTTTATGCAGGACTTAAACCAATTCATGTGGAAGGAGCAACAGGCTTGTTCGACACCAACTACGAAGGAAAAGCAAGAGCAGCCATCGATGCTTTGAAAAAAGATGACTTTGTATATCTACATATCGAAGCCCCAGACGAAGCTGGGCATGAGGGAGATTTTAAACTAAAAACAAGAACTATAGAGGATATTGATTCACGCGTAGTGAAAACAATATATGAGGAAACAAAAGATTGGGATGAGCCAATCACCATCGCTCTATTGCCCGATCATCCAACGCCTTGTGTATTGAAAACGCATACCAATAAGCCAATTCCATTTTTGATCTACCGATCTAATGGAACGGCTGATGTTGTGCAGATATATGATGAATTTGAATCACCTAAAGGGGCTTATGGCTTGATAGAGGGCAATGAATTCATGAAAACCTTGTTTGATAAATGATTGAAATAAGCATTTCGGATGAATTAAAATCTAGCTGTCCTGACTTTGTTGGGGCAGCTTTGATTGTTAAAGTGCAGAACACAGCTCACAACGAAAATTTATGGAGAGAGATTAATGCTTTTTCAGAAGAACTGAAATCTACCCTGAAAATTTCAGATGTAAGGCATAACAAACAGATTGCTGCAACCAGAGAGGCGTATAAAGCCTTTGGAAAAGATCCCAACAGATATCGTCCTTCGGCTGAGGCCTTACGCCGACGTATTCTCAGAGATATGGATCTCTACCAGATTGATACATTGGTAGATGTTGTAAATTTAGTCTCCTTGAAAACAGGCTACTCGATTGGAGGATTCGACTTTGATAAGGTCAAAGGGAATCAACTCATACTAGGTGTAGGACAAGCTGAAGAGCCATTTGAAGCTATTGGCAGAGGACAACTCAATATCGAAGGATTACCAGTCTATCGAGATGAGGTAGGGGGGATTGGAACTCCCACAAGCGATGAGGAACGGACGAAACTAGATATGGAAACCTCTACGTTGATGGCCTTGATTAATGGATACAGTGGCAAGGAGGGTTTAGAAGAAGCTGTGGAATACACCAAGCTCTTGCTCGATGAATATGCTTCGTCAGAAGTGTTGGATAGTTTTTATTATTAAGATGAAAAGACTTGTTCTATTTATATTCATATGCTATAGCCTATGTGGATGTGCTCAGCAGAGCATTACGGAGGTTATAGATTCGTTGCAAACCGAATATTCTTTATATCCCGATAGGTATCCCCCAAAAGGTAGCTTTGATACGATACCTCCCCCATTAGCAGAAAGTTGGAGTTGTGAGGAAGCGTGTATCAAAGCTTACGCTATTCCTTCAGAGATAATACTTCAATACTATCCGTGGAATGCTGATAGTATAACTATTTCATTTGATTCTCAATTTTCACCTAAAAGCACAAACGAAGAGAAGCTGACGAAGGAAGATTTGATGCAGTTTGTCAATCTTCTATATCAATATACTTATGATAAAGACAAACCTTGTGTCAGTATGATTACGATCATAGGTTCGGGTAGTCCTTATCCTAACTTTCGATTAACGTTTTATCATAAAGAGAAATCTTTCTTTGCTGATTTTTATAAGCATATCGACAATCCTATTCAAGTCATTGATTCTTCAGTTGAATATCCTTATACGATTGTTACCAATGCCTATTCTTCTTATGACGAGTATGCAACTAATATTTTCTGGGGCAATCTGTTTCATTTCACTTTTAACCAATTGGCTGATTATATAGAAAAACGTTTTGGGCAAGATGTACGAGTAGGGCAGTATGAAAACGATTGTGAAGAAAAAATAGAATTCTTAGAGTTGGAAGAGAGAACCGTAATCGCAGATTAAAAATATATGTTGTGTCAGAAGGATATATGAACTATTTTTGTACTCAATATGAATAGAGATATACTTCGCCTTGCCATTCCCAATATCATTTCTAATATCACCGTCCCGCTGTTGGGAATGATTGATATGTTTATTGTTGGTCACCTCAAGGAGACGGCTTTTATTGGCGCTATTGCTGTTGCCAATATCCTTTTCAATGTCATTTACATGTCATTTTCTTTTCTCCGAATGGGCACCAGTGGCTTCACTGCACAAGCCTATGGAGCAGAGGACAAGCAAGAACAAGCGAATATTCTTCTAAGAGCGCTTTCTGTTGCCTTTGGAGCTGGTTTTTTGATGATTCTTCTACAATTTGCTATTGGCAGTATCGGTTTCTATCTGATAGATGGAGGGGCAAGTGTCAAAGAATTTGCGAAAGAATATTTCTATATCTATATCTGGGCTGCACCTGCCATCTTAGGGCTCTCGACCATGAATGGGTGGTTTGTGGGAATGCAAAATGCCAAGACGCCGATGTATACGGCTATTGCAGTCAATATTATCAATATCATTCTGGCCTTCACTTTTGTTTATGGCTTTGGTATGCAAATCAAGGGAATTGCCTTGGCTACAACTATAGCACAATATAGTGGTCTGCTTATTTCTTTTGTCATCTGGAATTTGAAATATGGCGAAATAAAATCTTATTTAGATTTCAAAAGATTGAAAATCCTAAAAGATTACATTCCCTTTTTTAGGGTCAATGCAGACATATTCTTGCGTACGATGGCGCTTGTCTCTGTAAGCACTTTCTTTATATCCACATCGGCTAAAATGGGAGATGATGTTTTAGCAGTCAATGCTTTGCTGATGCAATTGTTTATGCTCTTTTCTTACGTGATGGATGGCTTTGCCTATGCTGCCGAAGCACTAACGGGGCGATTTGTGGGAGCACGAACAATTGAAATGCTCAAATCGTTAATAAAAAGGTTATTCGTTTGGGGGTTGAGCTTATCAGTATTGTTTACTTTGGCTTATGCCTTATTTACAGATGAAATATTGCACCTCTTGACTGACAAAGTTGAGGTGATTGCCATCAGCCAGCAATATCAGTTTTGGGCACTGTTGATTCCTATTGCAGGATTTTCGGCTTTTCTTTGGGATGGCATTTTTATCGGGGCAACGGCATCCAAGCAAATGAGAAACTCTATGCTAGTGGCTGTGTCTGTCTTTTTCTTGATTCAGTTTGGATTTAATCCTACTCATGATAATAATATCCTCTGGTTTGCGTTTATCATATATTTGTTTCTAAGGGGAGTTGTGCAAGCTTTTATGGCGCGCTCTATCCTCTTCAAACCCATAAAAAAATGAGATTATGAAGTTTGTAAATAGTTCAAAACTACTGATTGTAGTGTTAGCATTTTTTCTTTCCCTTTCTCTTTATGCTCAGAAAGAATCAGATATGGATAAGCTCTATTGGAGCGACAGCGAGAGAATTGCAATTGAAGATTTTGGCATTCAATCAACAGATGCTAAGTCTGGATTGAGCTCAGCAGCCTTTTCATTAGAGTATAATGTGCATGGCTTGAGCTTTATGGCTAAAAATTTCAACAAAAGAGTATGGCACTACATGGTGCGTTCGGCATCGCAGATCACTATGGATGAAAATGTAAACACCTATATCCGATATCAACAGACTCTCTTCGACTTAGAGGAAGTGTATGTGCGAAAGTTTAGAAAAGCATTAAGTGAAAACAGGAAAAAGTTTCTTTTAAGAAATGCTTTTGCCGATGAACTGAAAGAAGAAATAATCGGTACAGATCTTATTAAACGTCAAACACAATACAACAACGAGACTAATGCTGCCAAAAATGAGGAGAAGCAAAAACAGTGGGAAACTCAAATAGAGAAGGAGTTGAACGAGCTGAAGAACTATGCCTATGACAAGTAAGATTAAGAGAGTTGAATTTCATTAATCTGCATTAATTTTTTATTTTTGTTGATGCTAATCTCGTTAGAATCTAAAGATATAAGAGGCTTTTTATGAAAAAGATATTATTCCTTATATACGAAATATTTGTTTTCCTCCCCATCTTGGTTATTGTGTCCATCTTGACAGCTCTGATCGTTATGATAGGGGTGACGATTGGAGATAAAGTTTTCTGGAGTTATTATCCTCCCAAATATTGGTCAAAGATTATATGCAGAGTTGCTCTCTGTAGAATCAATGTTGTGCGAAAGGGGAACTTAGATCCCAATCAGTCTTATGTTTTTGTACCCAATCATCAGAGTGCCTTCGATATATTTCTGATTTATGGTTATCTGGGGCAAAATATAAAATGGGTGCAGAAGAAAGAATTGCGAAAAATACCATTTGTTGGCAAAGCATCTGAAATGGCTGGACATGTCTTTGTAGATCAGTCTAGTTTGAAGTCAATGAAGGAAACGATTCATAAAGCAGCCGGTAATATCGTAAATGGGACGTCTATGACGATCTTCCCAGAAGGGGCAAGAACGCCCAATGGTAAAATGGGAAGGTTTAAGCGAGGAGCATTTGTTATAGCGAAAGAGTTAGGCTTGCCAATTGTGCCTCTAACCATTAATGGTGCTTTTGATGTGATGAAGATTCATACTTATTTAGTACATCCCGGTAAGCTCGAATTGGTGGTTCATGAACCCATTCCGACTAAAGGTTTGACGGAAGAAGATATGCCTGAATTGGTGAATAAAAGCAGAGATATTGTCCACTCTGCTCTTCTAGAAAAATATAAATAATTAGAATAGAAATCAGCAACTGAACCAAGTTATACTTTATTTTAGTATTTTTGTTTTTATCATAAAAATTTTAAGTACACAATGAGATTAAAACAATACATTATATTCATATTGCTTACTTCCATATTTTCATTTGCTAGTGTAAATGCGCAATCTGAATATAATAACACCTTCACAAAACATACTGTTAAAATTGGCGAAACAGCCTATTCTGTAGCTGTTGCATATCAAACAACTGTTGATGAGATTTATAAATTAAATCCAGAAAGTCGTTCAGGAGTTAAAATTGGTCAGGTGCTAAAAGTGCCTGTTGCTGTTTCTGAGCCAGTGAAGAATGTAAGTAATTCTCGCTTGACTCATACCATACAGCCTAAAGAAACGCTTTTTTCAGTATCACAAAAATATCGAATCACCGTTTCGGAGCTGTTGAAAGCAAATCCAGGATTAAGTGAATCTACATTTAGCATTGGTAGAGAAATTAATATTCCGGATATTTATACACTCGTAAGCGAGGTGAAAACCAATGAGTCATCTTCTGTTGAACCTGTGAAGGTGAAAAGAAAGCACCAAGTGAAAAAGCAAGAGACTCTTTATAGCATCAGTAAGATGTATGACTGCGATATAGAGGAAATATTAGATCTTAATAATGATGTAAAGAATTTTGGCTTGCGTGAAGGTGACTATATACTTATTCCTGCAGAGGGAAATAGATTATCAATCACATCAGACTACGCCAGAAGCTTATATGTGGATACAAGCGAATTTGAAGATCTTCCACCTGCTTATCAACATCAGGATGGAGTGGTGAGAATAGCTCTTCTACTTCCTTTCATCAAGGGTACTAAAGATATGTCGGCAGCTAAAATTGCAGAATACTATGAAGGCTTCTTATTAGCTGTTCAACGGATGAAAGAGAGAGGCTTGAATGCCGAAGTATATACTTTTGATATCGGCGCTGAAACTGATACCAAAAGGCTTAAGAGCATATTGGGAACCTATGAATTAAATAGTTTAGATTTGATTATAGGAGGCGTTTCAGATAAGCAAGTTCAGATGCTCTCTCGTTTTGCAAAGAAAACAGGAACTAACTATGTCGTACCCTTTAGCAATAAAAATACTGGTGTAGAGTTTAATGAAAATATTTATCAAATAGCGAACTCACACTCATCTCAATATCCAGAAATAGCGAAAGCTTTTGCTAAGAAATTCCGTACAGCTAATATAATATTTCTGTCAGAACAGGGATCGGATGACAGTAAAATGGATTTTGTGACAGCACTTCAAAATGAGTTAAAAGCACAAAATGTAGCTTTTAAAACGACTCACTCCAATGCTAGTATTTCCAGTGATTTGAGTCTGGTTTTCGACAAGGATAAAAAGAATATCATTGTGCCAACTTCGTCTTCAGAAAACAGTTTGAAGAGAATAACTGCAGTGCTTGATCTGTTTAAAAAGCGAGGAGTCAATATTTCTTTGTTTGGTTATCCTGAATGGCAAACCTATGCGAATCAGAGAAGTGTCTTGCATCAATATAACAGCTATATGTATGGCATGTTCTTTTTGGACGAAAAGGAGCCTGAAGCAATGCTCTTTGCAGACAGATATAAAAAATGGTATAACAAGAGTTTAGTTTTGTCATACCCTAAATTTGCACATATGGGGTATGATACAGGAATCTTGTTTTTGACAGCATTGCAACAATCAGGACGAAATTTTGCACGAAGAATCAATGCCTTGAAAACGCATACTTTACAATCTGCTTTATACTTTGAGTCCATTGGAGAAAAAGGGGGATATGTGAATACAGGAATTTACTTTGTGAACCTGAAGCCGGATGGCTCTGTTGAGAAAAATGTAATAAACAGATAAATGATAAGAAAGATTCTATTCATCGTTTGCTTTTCTTTGATTAGTGCTACTGGACTTTTTGCTCAAACCAAAAAGTTTGAAAAAGAATGGAATGTGGGTGCTAGCTTTGGTGTTAATATGTCGCAAGCCAGCTTTGGGACATCCAGAAGTAGTTCTCCTTTCAAAACCTCAATGTGGCAACAATATCAAGGGGGGCTTTCCTTACGATATCTAACAGAGAAGAATTTAGGGCTAATTGTAGAACTAAATTATTCACAACAGGGTTGGCAACAAAAATTTGAAGATGCTAATGGAGAAGGTATTCCTGATTATGAGCATCAACATCAGTTAAACTATATCAATGTGCCATTCTTAACTCATATCTATTTTGGAAACAAAGTACGATTTTTTATCAATTTAGGTCCGCAAATAGGATTCTTGTTGAGCGAAAATGAAACGATGAGCGAAAAATTGAGAAGTGATTTAGCTTCAGGAATCTATAAAGGGGGAGAAACAACAGGTCAATTTTACAAGAAAGCCGATCGAAAATTCGATTATGGCATTGTGGCAGGTATGGGACTTGAGTTTAGGACGGGTATAGGCCATTTTTCTCTCGAAGGTAGATATACATTTGGTTTGGCTGATTTTTATAGCAATAGTAAATCAGATCACTTCCAGAGGTCAGCACATAGGGTAATAGGAGTAAAAATGACCTATTACACTAAACTATTCTAATGTCATGGCTAAGCGTTATAAGTGGACGAGGGTGGGTACTCGGCTCATATATAAGATAAGACATCATAAGGGGCATGGAATACATTCTCCATTTGTGTTTAATCTTGTGAACAACGTTATAGAAGAAAAGCGTGCCTATTATTGCTATGCAGATATTTCAGATTATCTTTCCACTTATCATCAAAAAGAATTGACTCCAAATAAAAGGCATAGACTAGCTTTTCGTTTGGTTAACTATTTTGGGGCTCAGAATATTCTAGAAATAGGATCAGGCATGGGAATTAATACACTGTTTCTTACAGCTTCTTCCTCATCGTGTAAATGTCTGTGTGTAGAAAAAGATAGAAACAATCGGGAGGTTGCCAAGCAACTCTATATGGACTTTGAGTGCCAAACAACGTTTATGGAAGAACCACCTGTTTTGCCCATTGAGACAAAGTACGATTGCATTTTCATCAATTTAGACTATTATAGCGATCTAGCTGAAGATTACCTTGATGCTTTGTGTAAACAGTGTCACAATGAATCGTTTATCGTAGTAACAGGTATTCGTCGCAATAAAATTAATAATCAATTGTGGAAACATTTGTCATCAAATCAGTTGCGTACTGTAGAACTTGATTTATTCAATATTGGAATTATTTTCTTCGACAAACAGCTATCTCGCTGGGAATATAAAATAAGCTTTTGAGTGATTTGGTTTATAACAATTCATTTCCTAAATTGTTATAGAGAATATTATATTAATTAAATAGTCGAAGTATGAAAAAAAGTAATATATATACCAAAACCGGAGATAAAGGAACAACCTCACTTGTGGGTGGAACACGAGTAGTGAAAACACATGTCAGACTAGAATCATATGGCACAATCGATGAATTGAACTCTTTTGTCGGTTTTTTAAGATGTGCAGTACAAAATGATGAAGATAGTCAAAAAATGCTAGCTTATATTCAGCATCGCTTGTTTACTATTGGCTCATACCTGGCTACTGAAACCGAATCGATGGCACCTAAAGCAGCTAGTATTATATCAGATAATGATATCAAGATGATCGAAGACGAGATGGACCGCATGGATAGTGAATTGCCTAAAATCAATAAATTTATCTTGCCTGGAGGTTCTGAAGCCGCTGCACGTGCCAATCTTTGTCGCACTGTATGTAGACGAGCCGAGCGATGTATCTATGCTGTGAAAGAATCTTATCCAGTGGATGATAATATTTTGATGTACGTGAATAGATTATCAGATTATTTCTTCATTTTGGCACGTAAAGAGAACAAGAAGGGTGGAAGTGAAATATTTTGGGAGCAGAATATTTGAAAATCACTTTTTTTATTCTATTTTCGCAAACCATAGGAATAAGAGAACAAAAAAAACTAATAACATAAATTAATTAAGATCGCTATGTATTGGACTTTAGAATTGGCATCAAAATTGGAAGATGCGCCATGGCCTGCAACGAAAGATGAATTGATTGATTACGCTCAACGTTCAGGTGCTCCTTTAGAGGTTATCGAAAATTTAGATGAATTAGAAGACGAGGATGAAATGTTTGAGTCGATAGAAGACCTTTGGCCAGACTATCCCACTAAAGAAGACTTCTTCTTTAACGAGGACGAGTATTAATATCAAAAAGACGTAAAAAGCTTCAAAATAAGGCTTATATAAAGGAGGTTAGGGTAACAAATAATACTCTAATCTCTTTTTTATGCCCTTTTTTTACTATGTTTGTTACCCTAAACGCAACCCTAGAATGGGTAATATTCCTTTAAAATTACATAGTAATGGGTAGAAGAAAAGCTGATAGACCAATAGGTAAATTTAAGTTACGCACAGACCAAATAAAATGTGAGTGTAAGGACAAGAAAAAATGCGAGTGCAAATTCCCCCTATATTTAGAATATACCTTAAATAGGAAATTTGCAAAAACTACCACTGAGTATAAGTTTACTTTATCTGAATGGGATAATACTAATCAAAAAGTAAAAGGAACTGTTACGAACTACAATCGTATCAATGCTCAATTAGCTAAATTGAAAAATGGTATTGACGCTGCCATCATTGATTATTTGGATAAAACAAAAGGCAATACAAAGAGAAGATTAACTATTGATACCCTGCGAGCCATAGTTCAACGAAAACCATTGTCAACACTTGGTAAAATAGAAAATGATGAATTTTTCTCGATGGCAAGACAGTTGCAAGAAACAAGTTACTCTCAGAGAAAAATAGGGTATAGTAAATATGAGAACAATCTTTGTCAAATCAATATGTTTCAAAGATTTGTGAAACAGGAAACCAAAGAAGACATTATAAAATGTAACGAAATAGATATTGACTTAATTAATGGCTTCATAAAATGGAAACAAGAAAAAGGTAATAAACCTGTAACTATAAATAAAGCTTTATATCCAATCAAAGAAACGTTGAAATTAGCATCGGTCAAGGGACTTGCAAGTGCAGAAATGGTTTATCTTATCTCAAAAAGCTATTTACCCGAAGAAGATGATTCTATTGATAGAGAAGAAGAAGACGTAAAATATTTGACAGAAGACCAACTCAAAGCTTTGTTGGATATATATCCTACCTTAAAAAATGACAGGACAAGAGAAATTTTAGACATGTTTCTGTTTTCAGTTCACACAGGTTTGCGAGTTTCAGATATTATCACCCTAAAATGGTCACATATCGACTTTGAAACCAAAGATATCAAAAATAAAATTATAATAAAGGGTCGTAAACCTCTATCAATACCATTGACACCACCTTCATTAAAGATACTTGAAAAGTGGAAAATAGTTTATAACCATAATGTTTATGTATTTGGGTTATTACCTGATGACTTAGACCTTAATAATGATAAATTACTGAAAGAAGCAGTTAATAGAAAAAATCGAACCATTTTACAATCGCTAAAAGAAGTAGGTAAAAAAATTAACTTGCCTTTCGATTTATCCATGCATTGCTTAAGGCATTCAGCTTAGCTTCTACTATCTAATTAACAGTTCATTACCC
>CALKIV010000083.1 GCA_937995835.1 uncultured Dysgonomonas sp.
ATTTTTCTACAATGTGCATTGTATCTGATGCAATCATAAACTCTTCGTCAGTAGGCACCACCATTACTCTCACCTTAGAGGTTGGTGTACTGATGATTCCTTCTGTTCCGTAAGTACTATTGTTGACATCTTTGTCAATTTCGATTCCTAAGAATTCCATTGCCTCACACACTCTTTCACGAGTGATTACCGAATATTCTCCGATTCCACCAGTGAATACAAGAGTATCTACGCCTCCTAGCACAGCAATATATGACCCGATATACTTCTTGATACGATGTACAAACATATCGAAGGCAAGGCTTGCACGCTCGTTACCATCTTTGATAGCATCTTGTAGTTCACGCATATCCGAAGATACACCTGATACGCCTAGAAGACCACTATGCTTGTTGACAAGTGTAGAAATGGCTTGCGAACCGATATTTTCTTTTTCCATGATGAAAGAAAGTATACCTGCATCCACATCTCCTGCACGAGTACCCATCAAGAGACCTTCCACCGGAGTCATCCCCATAGAAGTGTCGATGGATTCACCATCTTTGATTGCTGTCAATGAACCTCCATTACCGATATGGGCTGTGATGATGCGTTGTCCTTTCACCGGTACATTTAGTATTTCACAAGCACGTTGCGACACATAACGGTGGCTAGTGCCATGGAAACCATAACGACGAATAGCATATTTCTCGTACAATGAATATGGCACACCATACATATACGACGAAGCTGGCATCGTTTGGTGGAATGCTGTGTCAAAGACTCCTACTTGAGGAATATTTGGCATCAACTCTTGCACGGCATAAATCCCTGCCAAGTTAGGTGGGTTGTGCAATGGTGCTAGTTCGATACAAGCTACCATCTCTTTGATGATTTCATCGGTGATCAACACACTTTGGTTGAATTTTTCACCTCCATGCACCACACGATGTCCTACGGCATCAATCTCGTCCAGAGACTTAATGCAGCCATATTTATCGCTGGTCAACACTCCAAGGATATATTCTATCCCTGTTTTGTGCTCTAGAATTTCTCCTTCTAGAGTCAATTTATCTCCATTCGGAAGCTTTGCTGTAAGGAAAGAGCCTGTCAAACCGATCTTTTCGATTCCCCCTTGAGCCACTACTTCACCCTTCTTCATTTCGAAGAGCTTATATTTTATTGACGAACTTCCACAGTTCAGTACTAATACTTTCATTTTCTTCAAATTAAATCGTTAACACCTAACTTATTTCCTTGTTCGTCGTAAGTATAAAAACCTCTTCTGGTTTTCACTCCATGTTGTTTTGAGCGATACAGTCTCCAAAGAATCGGATTGGCTTTATATTTTCTATCTCCATAGTCATCAAACATATCCTCCATCAGCATTACAGCTTTTTCGATACCGAAAAGGTCTGCCATTTCGAATATGCCTAGTCGTTGACCAAAGCTGATGGTAAATTGTTTGTCGATATCTTCTAACGAAGACACTCCCTCCATCAATATTTCGCAAGCTTCATTTAGCATGACTGCCATCAGACGCATGTTGACCATTCCACTGCTTTCATGTACACGAACAGGAGTAAACTTGATCATTTTTGCAAAAAGCTCTATTTTCTTAGCTACCTCTTCCGATGTAAATGTCCCTTTTGCAATCTCCAGCAAACGAGCATCTGAGTGAAAAATAGGGAAATGAAGACTGATACATCTATCTTGATGTTGAAGGTCGGCTGCCAGCTCACTGATAATCACAGTCGTTGCATTGGTAGCAATGATGGCATCTGGTGCTAGGATATTTTCTAGTTTAGTAAATACCTCTTTACGCAAGCCTGTACTTTTTTCTCCGTTCACTTCGTAACGAATACACTCGATCACAAAGTCGCAACCTTTTAGATCGTTATAGTCCATCGATCCTTTGATGCGTCCCATTGTGGCACGTTTTTCACCCTGAGTAAGTCCCCAGTTTTGGATTTGTGTATCCAATCCGTTTTCTATTGCTTTTAGCGCATAGTCTATTCTATCTTGAGAAACTTCGATAAAAACGACTTCCATGCCCGAAAGAGCTGTCAGGTTTACGATTGTGCGTCCTTCCTGACCACATCCTACAACCCCAATTCGTGAGAAGAGCGACTTCGTTTTGTCTTTAGCACTCAGCCCATACTTCTCGATAGGTTCTATTATTTCCGCCATGTTATATAATTATTGTTTTTATTTGTTTTTCAGTGCAATAGCTTGGTTAGCCGTCAGTGCTACCAGTTTATAGATATCATCTTCCGAACATCCTCTCGAAAGGTCGTTCACAGGTGCTGCCATTCCTTGTAGCACAGGACCAATAGCTTCTGCTTCGCCAAGACGTTGAACTAATTTGTAAGCAATATTTCCTACTTCTAGGTTAGGGAACACCAATACATTGGCTTTTCCTGCCACTGGGCTTCCTGGAGCTTTGCTCGATCCCACTGATGGAACAAGAGCTGCATCAGCTTGTAGTTCTCCATCGATATTCATTTCCGGAGCTATTTTTTTAGCTGCTTCTGTAGCTTGAATCACTTTGTCTACTAATGCATGACTTGCGCTTCCTTTGGTAGAGAAGCTAAGGATAGCCACATTAGCATCTTTGCCTGTAAATGTTTTAGCCGTTCTACCTGTCGATACAGCTATCTCTCCCAATTGATCAGCAGTAGGATCAGGTGTTACAGCACAGTCGGCAAAGAATAATAGTCCATCGTCACCATATTGTTTTGTTTTCGTAAACACCATGAATGCACCCGAAACAACGCTGATACCCGGAGTTGTTTTGATGATTTGAAGAGCCGGACGCAACACGTTTCCTGTGGTGTTGGCTGCTCCTGCCACTTCTCCATCAGCATCGCCACTTTTTATCATCAAGCAAGCAATATACAATGGATCTCCTGCCAATTTTGTAGCTTGCTCCATGGTCATTCCCTTAGATTTTCTAAGCTCACAAAGAAGTTCGGCATAAGCTGTTTTTTTAGCATAGTTGCTAGGATCTATTAGCACTGCTTTATCAATATTCTTAAGTCCAAGTTTAGTAGCTTGATCTTTAATGCTTTTTTCTTCTCCTATCAAGATGATATCTGCTATACCATCAGCTAAAAGTTTATCTGCTGCTGTCAATGTTCTTACTTCTGTCCCTTCTGGAAGAACAATACGCTGTTTATGAGCTTTTGCTCGTTCAATTATTTGCTTTATCAAATCCATGAGTTTTATTTTAAAAAAGTGAAATTTCCAACAAATATACAAAATGTAATGTAGACATTGCATTTTGCAGAGAAAAAAGTGCCATTATTTGTTTCTGTTTTACAGTTTACTTTATTACTTTTATGAGATTTATGGGTTAGCCTGATATCGTCAGAAAGAAGAACAAAACATTTATATACTATAACACTAAACATCTGCTACTTAACAGGCAGAATGAAAGAACTAAAAATGATAGAAAATACACAAGAACAAGAAAAATTTGGCATTAGAGCCAAAAGATGGATCAAAAGGAACAAAGATTATATTCTAATCTCAGTAGGTATAGCTCTTATTATACTCCTACCCTATGTTATTCTGCTCAGAAGTTTCGAAAACGATTTCACTGAATCGGCAGCCCGTGTGGGAACAGCCATCGGAGGAATGACCTTCCCCTTGGTGAGTATATTTATAGTCATTTTCCTTTTTATCATCATGCGTCAGCAAATGCAGTTTAATAAGCGATTGATTAAACGTGATAACGACAGTATGGACTATACCCTATTGTTTAGCCTTCAAGATCAGATTAAAGAACAAGTGGATTCACTTTCTTTCGAATATGGTAATAAGACATTGAAAGGAAAAGGTGTGCTCAATATGTTTGCCAACACCAATGCTACCTCCGTGGTGACACTCAATGAGTCTGACGCCATGTTATACGACAAAATCACTGTAATTGCTACCTTAGGGAATGCACTACTAAAGAGAAACTATGAATCGTTGTTGCCTGTGGAAAGCAAGTATATTTTTTATAATAACACTTGCGACACGTTAGAAATGATTAAATCGGCTTACGACAGGTATTATGCAAATATAGAACAAAAGAGCTTATTCGACCATATCACCAAAATGCTGGTCTTTATGCCTTCCTACAAAACAATAAAAGCATCGGAAGTGGCAATCAATTATGCCATGTACGAATATAAAGTAGACCTGAGAAAAGAAATAATCAATAAAAAATAAGGAATGCCTTAACTGGCTAAAACATAGCATTGCCCCTTGATTCACTAAGATGAGTCAAGGGGCAATACTTTTATCTTCTAATTGGTTATCAACTATTTTTCTTTCTTCTCCAACGAATCACTCCATAAATGCCTACTCCAATTACGATCCACAATGGCCAAACATTTAACACCCCTATCATGAGGCTCAACAAACCATTCCATCCTGTTTTTAGAGCATCCAAAGCCTCTTCAAAAATACTTGGTTCATAGCTTTCCGGAAGTTTTTCTATTTTTTTCATTGTTGAAACCACAACGGGAGCTTGCGTCAACGAAATGGTGATGGTGCTATATTCTACATTATCTAGCTGTATCAATTCAGAAACCATCTCCAAATCAGCACTTTCTCTTGCCCTGTCGATAGCTTCCTCAGCACTAATCAGATCTTCTAGTTTGTGCCCTTTTCCTGCTCCTGAAACGCTTTTCATCCGTTTGGCTTTGGCGGCTTTACGTTCCTGCAATAGCTTTTTGGCTATCAAATCGAAAGTGATGTCGTTTGCCGACACGTCTCTATAACTCACCACTGTTGCCACCGAAGCTATTTCACGAAGTGCAATATCAAGCTCTGTGTATGGAACCCTCAAAACAAGGTTGCCACTAGCATTGTAAGCTGTTTGCTCAAGCACAGAATCAGCACTGACCTTTATCTCATTTGTCCAATTTCTATTATTACTGAGGGTCGATTTTATTACAAAACCTTTTCGCTGAATGATAATATCTTCTATTCTGTGAGTTGCCGAAACAATATTCTCTACCGAAAACTGAAGCTGTGCTGTACGAATAAATTTCTTATTTCCATCGTTTTCATAACTTGCAGCTTTAGAAGTGACAAATTCTTCTGCATCGTTTTCATTTTGCAAAATAGGAGGAATAAAACGTACTGACTTATCCATCGATACTTTATCTACCGCCTCCTCCATTTCTACGGAACTGGACACATCCTCAGATGGTTCCCAACTGCTTTCTTCTTTGTAATGGCTATTATTATTTCCACATCCACCCAACAACAGAGAGAATGATGCTAACAAAAGAATGAAAAAATAATTTCTACTTGCATCCATATGCTTTAGTTTTAGTTTGTATATTTAGTATAGAGTGCCAACATGTATAAATTCCATAAACTTGCTTGTGTTTTATTATGTTAAAACTCTTATAAAAAACTGATAAAAAAAAGGCTTAGGTGTTGTTTTAACTATAAGTTTAAATATTCTATTAATTTTGTACTAATCAACTAAGAAAATGATAGAAATGAAGGATTCTAAAATAAATATCTCAAAGTATCTGCCTACGCCTATACTTTTCATCTTGGCCATAGTGATGGTCATGTACTTTCTGCCACGAGAAAGCAAGTATGAGTACAGTTATACTGAAAATACTCCTTGGCTATACGGCTTACTGACAGCTCCTTTCAACTTTCACATTCAGAAATCTGATGCACAGATTGATGCAGAGAAAGATAGTATTATGAAATCTTCTCAGATATATTATACGTATACGGAAGATGTAAATAAAAAAATCAGTAGAGCCATTGCAGAAGATGTACACAACAACAGTGTGCCTAAAAGCTATTTTGCTTATCTAAACACTAAACTAGATAAAATATACACTGTGGGAGTCATAGCCATCGATGGTATGGAGCACCTCAACAAGGTAGGCAAAAAGCAAATCATGCTTCGCCAAAGTAATAATGTGGCTTCTGCAAGAAACGTAACCTCCTTCTACACGCCTAGACAGGTATACGAAGAGATCATAAAAGATGCTCCTAATTGGATAGAACTCAGTGTACTGAAAGGAATGAATCTAAACAACTACCTTACAGAAAACATTGAATATGATGAACGTACAACAACAAATGCACTAAACTCTGAGCTTGGTAAAATCTCCTTGTTCGAGGGAGAGGTGGTGTCAGGACAGCGTATCATCGACAGAGGAGAAATTGTGGATTCACACACCAAGAATATTTTGGATTCCTACACCAAGGTGATGCAAGAAAAGGTAGGAACCAAAGCAAAACCCGGTTGGTTGATTTTTGGTCAACTCATCTTGCTTTCGCTATTTTTCACTGCTTTGATGTTTTATCTAAAATATTACAGACCTGATATTTACGAAAATAGGAAGAGTACTGTTTTCATCCTCTTGATGATCACTGTACTACCCATATTTGCAGGACTAATGGCTGATATGAAAATGTATAATCAATTGTATGTTTTGCCATTTGCCATACCAACCATTCTGATCAGAACGTTCATCGATTCTCGAACAGCTTTCACAGCACACCTCATCATGATTTTGACTTGTGCCCTGATGATACCTGTTGAGAGCATGGCACAATTCATTTTTATACAAGTACTTGCCGGATATATGTGTATTCTTAGTTTAAGGAAATTGTCAGAGCGTTCGCAATTAGTTTATTGTTCTATTCTAATTTTCTTAACCTATGTTCTTAGCTACACCGGTTGGCTGCTAAGTGTTGAGGGATATATCAATTACATCATTGCAGAAGAAAATAAAGATATTTATATCTATTTCTGTCTCAACTTCGTACTTGTTTCTTTTGCTTATCTGCTGATCTATGTGTTTGAACGTACCTTCGGATTTATTTCTGATGTCAGCATGATTGAGCTATCGAATACCAACAAGCCTCTGCTGCAAGAACTGTCAGAAGTGGCTCCGGGAACTTTCCAACATTCCATGCAAGTGTCTAACTTAGTGGTTCCTGCAGCCAACAAGATCGGAGCAAATGCTATATTGGTACGTACCGGCGCACTATATCACGATATTGGGAAAATGACAAACCCGATCTTCTTCACAGAAAATCAACCTGAGGGAATCAATCCTCACGAAAGATTGAGTTATCTGGAAAGTGCTAAGATGATCATCAGCCATGTAGAAGAGGGTATTAAGATAGCTAAAAAGCACAATCTGCCGGAACCGATCATCGACTTTATCCGAACACATCATGGGGCAGGTAAAGCTGCTTACTTCTATAATCTTTACAAAAACGAACATCCTGATGAGGAGGTTGATCCTACACCATTCACTTATCCCGGTCCTAACCCTTTTTCTAAGGAAACAGCTATATTGATGATGGCAGACACCGTAGAGGCAGCTTCCAGAAGTCTGAAAGAAAACACTAGAGAGGCTATTACTGAGCTAGTACACAGATTAATAGACAAACAACTAGCAGATGGATTATTCCGTAATGCTCCTATCACTTTTAAGGATATTGAAGAGGTAAAAGAAATATTCTGCGAGAAACTTATCAGCATGAAGCACGCCAGAGTGGCTTATCCGGAACTGAAATCAGAAGAAAAAACAGAAGAAAATTCGAACGTTTAATTAAAATATATAATATGAGAAAAATTATAGCTGTATTACTTGTTCTAGCCATATCTTATGGCATATCAGCACAAGGGTATAAGTTTACAGTAGTCAAAGAAAATCCGATTACATCGATAAAAAATCAAGCCAATAGTGGCACTTGCTGGAGCTGGTCTGGACTTGCTTTCCTTGAGTCCGAATTGATTCGCAAAGGCAAAGGGACACACGATCTTTCTGCCATGTATGTGGTTCGCAGAAATTATGCCGACCAAGCAGAGAAATATGTCCGCCTGAATGGCACACTCAACTTCTCACAGGGAGGCTCTTTTGCTGATGTTGTGGAGACTTTGGACGAATATGGAGCTGTTCCCCTAGAAGTTTATCAAGGATTGAATTATGGAACAGAAAAACATGCTCACAGCGAACTATCAGCTGGTCTTGAAGCCTATGTTTCTGCTATTGCCAAAAAGCCAAATAGAACATTGACCACTGCTTGGAAAGCTGGTTTGGAGGGAATTCTCGATGCTTATCTTGGTAAAATGCCAACAGACTTTCAATACCAAGGGGCTGACTATACACCTCAGTCGTTTGCTAAATCGTTGGAACTACAAAATAGTGATTACATATCGCTAACATCGTTCACCCACCACCCTTTCTACAAACCTTTTGCAGTAGAAGTGGCAGACAACTGGCGATGGGCACCATCATACAATCTGCCAATAGACGAGTTTATGTCTGCAATAGACTATCTAATCAATGCAGGATATACTCTTGCGTGGGCCACTGATGTGAGCGAAATAGGATTTACACGTACAGGCTTGGCTGTTGTTCCCGACGACGAAGCCGAAGATAATATAGGATCGGATCAAGCACACTGGCTTGGCCTTTCTAAAGCGGAACAAGGAAATTTGCTAAAAGAAAAGATAGCAAAAGGTCCTGTAAAACAAAAAGAAATCACTCAAGAGATGCGTCAAACTGCATTTGACAACCAAGAAACAACTGACGATCATGGAATGCAAATCTATGGCATAGCCAAAGATCAAAAAGGAAATAAGTACTATATGGTGAAAAATTCTTGGGGTGAAACCGGTAACTATAAAGGCATCTGGTATGCCTCTGAAGAGTTTGTAAAATACAAAACCATGAGCATCGTGATCAACAAAGAATCA
The DNA here is from genome assembly GCA_937995835.1 of uncultured Dysgonomonas sp. Taxonomy (GTDB): domain Bacteria; phylum Bacteroidota; class Bacteroidia; order Bacteroidales; family Dysgonomonadaceae; genus Dysgonomonas. The sequence continues at coordinate 8,726 of CALKIV010000083.1, forward strand.
CTGCCTAGAGATGTGGCAAATAAATTAGGGTTCTGATCAATAAAAAATCATATCATTCAACAAAAAGGTCGAAACTTTTACAGTTTCGACCTTTTTATTAATTTGAATATTTAATTTCTCAGCCCATCAGCCGACTTCAACATTCCTTTGACTGATCCCACCTTTTTTAGGCTACTTTCTATCTGTACAGGGATCCTGTTTGCATCTTTAGAGATCAGAACTTTCATTGTGCCTTCCGATTTGGCAGACCCTCCTCCTGCAATAAAATTCAGTTCCAAATCGTAGCAGTCATATTCTTTCTTATTATGTGCTTTAACCTTTTTCGAGCCTTTGAGCTCTATATTAGCTGTACTGATCTTCTTTCCCGAGATAAAACCAATAGTAACCTTATCGCCTTTCTTTTTTCCCGAAAAATCTATCGTGCGGGCATAATAAATTACACTAACCAAGTCGTAGATGCATTTATCAGCAGTAACAGTTTCATCAAATCTGAATTCACCGTTTTTGTTCCTTTTGGTATGTATATTTACCTCTCCATTAGCCCCATAGCTATACTTCAATCTTTCTTGTGTGAAACTATCACCCTCTAAGGCATTTTTGACATAAGCTAAAGGGACTATATCTTTTGTGACATAAGAAGTCAGAGTGTCATGCACCGCAAATATAGAATTTGCTACTCCCGAAGTATTTGTCTGAAAAGTCATTTTATAGCACTCTTGAGCATCTATTTTGTCTTTACTGACATTCAACGAAAGAGTACCCGCTCTGGTATTTATAAGTCCTAATTTAAAGTTCATATCGTAGACTAGCGATTCACCTTCTTTGAAAAAAGTGTTCTCAATCTTACACTGACCCAATAGACTACCATATACAGCCAGAAATAATAGCGATAGCAGTAATGTTTTATTATTCATTGTATTGCAGTTTATCTTTAATATTGTGTTTTTGTTTCTATAAATACTTAGTAGGATGATCTACCTCTTGGATTATTTATCTGCTCTTGTTGACGTCTAGCCTCTTTTTGTTTATCCCGTTCTTCTTGCTCTTTCGCATTTAGTTCTTCTTCACGTTTCTTGCGATCAACCGGCTTATTCTTGAGAATATCTATCGGCTTGGAAGTCGATTCCAGATCCACAGCAAACGTTATCACCTCTTCCCAGTTGGCTCTCACATCGAAAACTCCCGGATAATAGTAAACGTTTTCTGGTTGGCGTTTAGTGTCATAATCTCCCGTATCCCACAAAAAGTTGTCATTTAAGTCTAGAATCACTCTTGCATAATATTTTGCAGGATTGATATTCTTAAACAAAGCAGCATTATCGCTTCTCACCTTCGACTTTCTCAACACCTTACCTGATGGATCCAGCAGTTCCACAAAGCTTGGCACATCTGCAGGGAGTCCTGAAAGGGTAATAGCCACCATACCATATTGATCCTCAGTTTTCACCTTCATGCTTTGTTCCAACTTGTTGTTCCAAAGACCATAAAGACTAAAAATAGAAGCCGAGTCGATTTGCAACTTATACTCCTCTCCATATTTCCATTTTCTCAGCAATTTATACTTTCTAGGATTAAGCGAATCTCTTTCCAGCTCATAGTCTCTAGCCTCGTAGATGGTATCTATTTTCTGAGTCAAACTGATCAATGATTTCAGTTTATCATCCTTAATAGGCTCTCCAAATTCGAACTCTATATTGTCATAAACGTCCCAAGAAGACTTTATGTTACTTTTCAGTTCCAAGAAAATGATTTCTTCGTCCTCATCTTTTTTCTTTTTATCATTCTTTCTCTTTCGTTCTCTGTTCACCACCTTCAAAGAGTCAGTCACAGTTACCAGTTGGTTCAATGTGTCTGTCATGTTGAATGTCATACTAAACAATAAAGTATCTTTTTCTACGATGGATTGGTCTTTGATCCAATAAGTATAAATCGAGTCATTTAATATATTTCTTTCAAGAATTGCCCAATCTGGCGAATAATCGAAGTTCAAAGGTTCTAGGATAGGCTCCTTAGTAGGATTACCAAAGTTGAGCGTAAACAGGCGACCCTCTTTTCGCTCTGCACTTCTGAAATACTCTCTCTTCTTGTCCGAAAGAAACGATTTCATCACAATACTATCTGGAAGGAAACGAATATAATTTATTGTTTTAATCGTATCTATCGTCTTTCTTGTGGTATCTGTAAAAATGGTATCAAACCTCACAGACGGCAGCGTAGTGGGTTCTAAAACCACATCATAGAAGGCAAGAGCCTCCATGGGGTTATCATACTTATAATCTCTATTTTTATCATCCAGGGCAAAAAGATGGTATTTGCCGGGGGCAATCCCTCGTATTGTAAATTGTCCTTTGTCGTTGGTACGAGAAATACGCTCGAAGGCGGTATGTGTGAATGCAGTATCTTCCAAATTGGAATGCAAGCCTACATAATAACCTTTTACGGGCTCGTTGTCCATTGCCTGAATGACACGTCCCGAAATGGTTAGTGAATCTACCACATCGCCTGTGGAAAACGAAAGAGCAAAATTTTCTAATGGATTTCCTTCATTATTATCTTCTATCGCATCAGTAAAATCGATCGTATAAGTTGTGTTTTCTTTCAGTGTGTCTCGCAGCTCTACCCATATCTTCTTATTTGCCGTTTTAATAATAGGCATTCTCTTTTGAGGAGGTGTTACTATCACTTTTTGGCTCTGATCTTTGAGTGTTATATTCTCGTTAAAAAAGAGTTCCACCTTACTGGTCTTCACATTTGTTTGATTCATCTTAGGTGTTGAGTGCATCAAGGCAGGTTCTGCCCAATCGCGAGGACCTCCCTGAGGACCTTGTCCCATATTTGCACAAGAAATCAAAAGCACTGTGAAACACATCACAGCGAACAACATTTTATAGTTCTTAATTAGTCGTAACATCTCCAATATTATCAATTTCCCCCAAATGTAGTATGTTTTATTCAAATTATTGTTTTTAGCTGTTTACTAAAACAAATTAAAATAGATTTTAGGGTCTTTTAAAAACTTTTTTCCCTATGACTATCAATCTGATTAGATGGAAAGAAAGAGTTAGTAAAAATAGATTCAGAAGAGATCTAATCTTGCTTTAGAACCATACTCCATTATAAAAATCTATACCTCTATAATTTATTTATATCTAAAATTCATTGTAATTATCTATTTAATCACGATCTTTATAGATAGCGTATAAATTTATATAGGTATCATCACATAAAATAAAAAGAAAATATGAAATTTTTTATCGACACAGCAAATCTAGATCAAATTCGTGAAGCCAATGAGCTAGGTGTTTTGGATGGTGTAACTACTAATCCATCGTTAATGGCTAAAGAAGGAATAAAAGGGGTAGAGAACCAATACAAACACTATGTATCTATCTGTCACATCGTTGATGGTGACGTTAGCGCAGAGGTAATTTCTACCGATTATGAAAACATGATTAAGGAAGGCGAAAAGTTAGCAGCTTTGCATCCTAATATTGTAGTAAAAGTGCCATGTATAGAAGATGGTATTAGAGCAATTAAATATTTTAGCCAAAAAGGCATCCGTACCAACTGTACGCTCGTATTCTCCGTTGGTCAGGCACTTTTAGCAGCCAAGGCTGGTGCTACTTATGTATCTCCATTCGTTGGTCGCTTAGACGACATTTCAAGCGATGGAATTGAGCTTGTGAGCAAAATTGTAGATATGTATATGACTTACGATCTAAAAACCGAAGTGCTGGCCGCTTCTATTAGAAGTACTCAACACATCATCCAATGTATCGAGGTAGGTGCTGATGTGGCTACTTGCCCTCTTTCGGCAATCAAAGGCCTTTTGAAACATCCTCTGACTGACAGTGGTTTGGCTACATTCTTAGCTGACTTCAAAAAAGTAAATGGCTGATTTTAAGGAATTCTATTCATAAAAAAAGGTGGTTGATATCAGTCAAAATATCAAGCACCTTTTCTTATTCCGTCCTACTATGATCTACAGATCAATTTACTTTCTCTAGCAGTTGCATGATTTCTTTTGACTTTTTATCCTTAGCCAGTGCCTTTGCATCTCTCCCCTGGCTATCTTTCAGATGAATATTTGCTTTATATTTTAATAAGATTTTCACCATTTCAACGTCCTCTTGCTCAATTGCCAATCGTAAGGGATTATAAATATATTCGGCTTGTAGATCAGTATAACCATCGACCTTAGAACCATGATCAAGCAAAATTTTTGCCATCAGATATTTTTTGTCCATCACAGCAAGAATCAGAGGAGTCATTCCATTTTCAGTATAAAGATTGTTCAGGTTACTCCCTTTATCTATCAATATCTTCACGATTTCGGCATTTGCTCCGGTAATAGCATAATACATAGCATCTTGTGCATAGGTTTCATCCTCGCTTCCGATATTTATGTTTGCTCCTTTCTTTACCAGATCTCTTACTACTTCCAGATTGTTGAATTTGCATGCTAAACCCAGAAGAGAGTAATAGGATTCATATTCTTCTCCATTAGGAGTATAGAGAACAAGAGAATCTATATTCTTAAACTTTTCGATGTCTACCTCATAAGCTTGTAGATCTTTGTCATAAATGGCATATGCCAAACGATTAAAGAGATCGTTCTTATCGGCTTTTTTCGCATTAGATGCAGTTCCAATTTCCTGATCGCTAGAGACAATATTTTCCATAGATTCTGCCTTTCCAGCACTTCTTGTTTGACCAATCTTATCGCATGAAAAGAATGATGCAAATAATAAAATAAAGGTGAAAATTTTAGCTAGTTTCATCATTATGTGTCTTGTTTTAGAAATATTTGTATATACTAATTTACTCTTTTAAATGGATAAAAGAGCAAAATCGAGAAGGAAATGTGACAGACAAACTATTCTTTGATAGAAGAAAGAAGGACCAAAAGGCTTTCATTGCCCATATTAAAGAGTAAATCTAGAATGCTCAAATTAGGAATAAATCCGTTTTTATCGCCAAATGTTTGATAATATGGTGTAGGATAAAAGGAAGAATCCATCTGCCAGCCTTTTTTAGGATGAATGAGCTCTCGATAATCTAGATCATCATCTGATAGATGATCAATGTAGTTTTCTGAATATCGAATCTCAGGGATATCTATTTTCAGTAAAGAAAGTGTGAGGCGTAACAATTCGTTATTGAAATCCAACAGATTGTCGAATTTAGAAGTATAAAATTTTTCATAATCATCACGATAATACTCGAAGAAAGGGCTAGAATTGTACGCAGACACGATTGCATTCCAATGTGTATGTTGCCAGTTATCATGTTCTGAGATACCCACATCTTTCATCTTCGTTCTTTCGCTTGCCGAAAACACAACTGGAACAGACAAAGGCATCGCTCCATCAGCCGTATTGATTAGGCAACGATTGCGATAAGATTGCTTGATATAGGTTTCGTTTTGTTCGATGATAACGGGTGTATTGCATAAAAATTTAGTGTAATACTGTATAGGTGCGTGATAGGCTGATGATAGAATTATACTCATATTTCTTACAAAATTATTGAACGGGCATCAAAAATCGATCTGCTCTCATACCAGTCTTTCCACGACTATATAAGACCATTTTCACCTTTCCGATGACATTTCTGAAAGGAATAAATCCGAGATCTCTAGAATCCTTTGCATCCACCGTATTATCAGACATTAGCCAATAGTAGTCATCGCTAAAATAGTAGACATCAGACTTTTGGTTGTTAATATAAACATCATTACCCTCTATGCGTACATTCTTTCCTTGTTCGCTCTCTATAATGTGACGATAAAATTTTATATTTCTAGGAGAAAGCATCACCCCCCTACCCTTAGAAGGTATGATGAATATGAGGGTTTCGGGGATTATCTCTTGTTTTTTGTGAAACATATCAGCAGTGGCATATTTGCTCAAAATGAAAGCATCGTATCTGCTAAGCGTAAAATATAATGAGTCTGCCGTCTTCGATTGCTTATGGACTTCCAACTGCAATTGATTGATCAAACTAAATAGTCTGTCTGCATTTGTCTTAGAGGCTACATATTCGCTAATCAGGGTTGGAGACTGCACATACTGTTGTTGGTTGATGTAGTAAATACCATCCTGAATCTTCACCGTATCTCCCGGAAGCGCCACACATCGGCTGATCAATAAGTCTCGTTTATCTAAGGGGACATCATCGGATATAGGAGAATTGAACAATACAATGTCATTCTTCTCTATTTCGGAGCGAAATAAGCGAAAATATGGGAGTTTAATCAAACTAGAGTAGGATTTCACCCCAAGAAATTTATCATGCGTAAAAGGAATTGTAATCGGTGTAATCGGCAATCTTGGACCATAAGATAGCTTGCTTACTAATACTTCGTCTCCCTCCATCAGAGCTGACTCCATCTGTGAGGTAGAAATAGTAAAAAACTCGAAGAAAAGACCTCTTAACACCAAAACAAGGAGCAAGGTAATCACCGTCACCTTGCCCCAATATTTTAATGTTTCATGATCTAATATCTTCATCAAATACTATTTACTTATTCTTATTTCCTGATGTAAATAGGCGACTCCAACGGATTTTTCCATCAAACCAACCTTTGTCTTTATCCAAAGATAACCAAATAAACAATGGACTACCTACTATATGGTCTTCAGGAACAAATCCCCAAGTACGAGAATCGGCAGAATTGTCGCGGTTGTCTCCAGCCATGAAGTAATAATCTAGCTTGAAAGTGTACTCAGAAGCCTCTTGACCATTGATATATACTTTGCCATCTTTATATTCAAAGTCGTTGAATTCGTAGTTTTTGATACAACGCTCATAAGCTGCTACCTTATAGTCTACATTCGTATCAAATTTGATTGTCTCTCCTCTCTTAGGAATCCACAGTGCAGGAAAATCTCCAAAACGAACGGACTTATCGGCATAAAACTCCATTGGATAGACAGCATTTCCGATCATGTCACGTTTAGTTTTTGTATTATTATAGAACTCATTTTGGGTTACTATCTTCAATACATAAGGCTGTTTAGATAATAAGTCTACTTTATCTTGAGTCAAAAAGACGTTAGAATATAGCAATACATCTTTCCCATCATTCATCTTTAGACCTGCTTGCGTCAAAATCAGACTATCTTGAACGCTTGCAGATGGATATTCCATAGAACGATATACTCGATCGTCTTCGCTTATCTCCAATTGATCGAACATTGCCGGAGGAATCGGCATTCCATTAGTTTGCACAACATATTTCAATTGACGATTTTCAGGGATATGTTGAGCTTCACCATTGATATAAGTTACATCATCGATGAATTCGATTGTATCACCCGGAAGACCAACACAGCGCTTCACATAGTTTTCACGCCTGTCTACTGGTCTGTAGATTAGTTCTCCATATCTATTCGGATTATTTACGATTTCATCTCTTCCTACTTGCAATTTTATGTGATAATAATCTGCATTCTGAAACTTTGTGATCACACTATCACCCGATGGATAGTTGAAAACAACAATATCGTTGCGTTCCACTTTCCCAGATCCAAATCTCTTATAGTCTAGCTGTGGTTTGTCGAAATACGATTTCGTATCTAACCAAGGGATAGTATGCTGCATCAACGGTAATGCCAAAGGCGTCATCGGTGAACGTGCTCCGTAGCTTAGTTTGCTAACACAAAGGAAATCACCTACAAGAAGTGATTTCTCTAAAGAAGAACTTGGAATCTGATAATTTTGGAAGAAAAAGGTATTGATGAAATAAACAGCAACAAGTGCAAAAAGAATAGCATCTACCCAATCTAGCACCACTTTCAACGCTGGATTCTTTACATTTTTCCATGTTCCCCATGGAACAAATTTTGTTATATAGATATCGAAAAAGACCGGAAGCATAATCAACATGATAAAATATCCTGTCCAGATAACAAATGCAATAGTACATAAGCAAGCTATGACACAGAATATCCATTTGCTTAGGGTTGGTTTCGGTCTTTCCCTTGTGCTAGAGTCTTTTGAGTTTGAAGTTAAAGCCATTTTGTATTAAAATTTAAGTAAATCGTTCATTCCTATAAATCCTTTATTATCCTTGGTAAACTCGGCAGCCAATACTGCTCCTAAAGCAAATCCTTGTCTGTTTTTTGCATCATGCTCGATAGTAATACTATCAAAATCAGACTTATAAGACACTTTATGATTACCAGGAACCTCACCTTCACGAATGGAATGAATGGTGATTTCATCGGCATTTCCTGCTTTGTCTAATATCCATTCTTTCTTTCGTTCCACGTTTTCTATCACCCCTTCAGCCAATGTAATGGCTGTTCCGCTAGGGGCATCCAGTTTGTGTATATGGTGAGTTTCTTCCATTTCAACATCATAATCAGGATAAGCATTCATTATTTTTGCCAAATACTTATTCAATGCAAAAAAGATATTTACACCCAAGCTATAGTTTGACGCATAAAAAAAGGTCTGCCCATTTCGACATGCCTCTTTCACTTCATCTATGTGCTCTAGCCAACCTGTAGTACCTGCCACAACGGGTACATTAGCAGCAAATGCTCGGCGATAATTATTCAACGCACTCTCAGGAGTAGTAAACTCGATAGCAACATCTGCAGACTTAAATTCTTCTGAATCAAAATCTTGAATATTATTCATATCTATGATAGATACAATGCTATGCCCACGTCCAAGGGCTATCTTTTCAATCTCCTTACCCATTCGGCCATAGCCGATCAATGCTATCTTCATCCTTCTTTTATGTTATTTTAGATTACTTGTTTCTAATATTCATTTACTTATAATACACAAATATACACAAAACTTATACTTTGATATACATCCGAATAGATTAAGCATGCTAAAAAACAATAAATACAAAGAGCTAAAGTAACCTTTGATAATCACTTCAGCTCTTTACAAACTCTTCACAATCTATAGATACATATCATTAATGCGATAGATTGGGTGTTTTAGTACTCTTTCGGTATTTATAAATAAGGGTTGGACCTTCATCATCAAGATAAACATGACTCTTTTCATATGTATTTACCTCTTTATCAAACCTTTCTACCCATATTCTCATCTTTTTTTCATAATTTTCAGGATCTTCTACTACAACATCCTCTGCTCCATCTTCAGCATTAATAATAAAATTATTAGAAATGTCGCATCCTTCGAACAATATAACTTGCTCATCAGTTTCAAAAGGTGAAAATTTTATTTTAAAAAAAGAGGTTATCTTACCATTAAAGAATGAATTATCTTCAAAAATACAGTTCTTGAATCCAATGTTTTCTGAATGCTGAACCTGACCAATTTCGTATAAATAACTGTTGTCAAATAGTTTACATCTTTCAAAAGACACATCCATAGAATTATCTATACTTAATAACCTCTCTCCTCCACTGAATGATAACTTAGAAAAATCACAATCTGTAAACGCTATGTTTTTAGCTTCATCAATCACTATATGTCTCATGTTCCAAAAGATAGGACACTCATTGAATATTAAATCACTAGAGTTCAGTATATTACATCCATATCCCCAAGGATTATGATATATTTCGGTATTAATCATCTTAATATGTTTAGAATATTCACAATTTAGACCGACTTTACTATAGCCAGACAGCTCACTATCAACGATTTCCACATTTTTACTGTTAAGCAATGACAAGGTAATACCCAAAGGATCAGGCGTTTCATCGCGATAAAGATCAACTCCTGACAAGAGAATATTCTTACAATTGTCAATTGTCATAATATTAGAAGCCACATTCGCAGTCTTCAAATATGTTTTATTATCATAAAAAAAAGATTGACTACTGATGAAAGCGAGATTAGAAAGCGAATAGAGCCTATTCATCGAGTTTATTGTAATATCAAATCTTTCAGCATCTAAAATAATTGTGGTATTTGAACCAATTGCTGTCTCTAGTTCCTCTTCATTCTTCACTATTTTAAGTGTTCTACCAGTAAACACATCTTGTGAGACTCTTAAGGTTCTATAATACCAATGACTATTCAATTCGGTTAAAGGAATTGGATCTATCTTATTGTTTTTGAAAGTATTAAGGTTATCTTCTATCAGTTCTACTTGGCATGTATTTATATTATATTCGAAGTAAAGTTTCCTTACAAATAGCTGATTATCTTCTACTTGAAGCAAGTTTTCAACCCCTTGATCTCTGTAAATCATCAAACTAAAGCCTGAATTTGTTGTTTGCAGACTGTCGACTCTAAATCTCAAAGGAGAAAGAGATCCGTCTACATCCGATGTAGAATGTGCCGTCAGAAAAGAGTCATTTATATCTATTTTCTCTTCTAAAGATGTTGCAAAAAAGATTCCTATCTTATTTTCATCCGAAGTGCAGACTAAAACATAATCGATAAATCCATCATTATTCACATCTGTCTTCAAAGACTGTGCTTTAAATAATTTATCTTCAGAAGCTAAAAATGGGAACATATATCTACGCTGTAAAAGTTTATGTAGTACAGCTAATGAATCTTGTTGAGCCAGTTCTTCTTTCTGAACTTTTTTATTTGTATTACATGAAATGAAAAAAGATATGCAAAATAATGACAAAAGTAGTTTACTCATATTGGTTTGTGTTAAATTTTAATACTCTTATAAAAGTAATAATAATCTCTTTGAAAATAAATTTATTGTTGCACACAATAGATCAATAAGAGTTTTATCCTTAAATTGAAGCAGAATAAAATATATCTTTCTTTAAATTAGAATAAATGATTAAACTAGAAATATGTACATCCTCACTGGAATCAGTATTTGCTGCAGAAGCTGGAGGTCCTGAAAGAATAGAATTATGTTGTGCTCTAGAAAAAGGAGGAATCACCCCACCCCTATCTTGGGCAGAAATCGCTCTACAAAAAACATCACTTACAGTATTTATTCTTATCAGACCTCGTAGTGGAGATTTTCTATATTCAGAAATAGAGTTTCTATCGATGAAAAGAGACATTATACACTTCGGTGAAATAGGATGTCATGGCGTTGTATTTGGTATATTGAACAAAGATGGAAAAGTAGATATCGAAAGAAATATTGAATTGTTAGAACTCGCCAAAAAATATAATATGGAATGTACATTTCATAGAGCCATCGATAGAACTGAAAACATCTTCGATGCGATGGAAGATATTATAAATATAGGATTTGATAGAATATTAACATCAGGTGGAAAAGACAAAGCAATGAATGCTAAGGAGAATTTGCAGAAAATGATTATCCAAGCTAACAATAAAATAATCATACTTCCTGGTGGTGGAATAAATGAAAATAATATCTTAGATCTAGCAACCAATTTAGATACTAAAGAATTTCATGGTAGCTTTAGCGAATCCATCGAGAGTAATATGATATATAAGAAAAGTGATATTGATACTATTGAAAACGATTATTCTACATCTATATCAAGTATTGAGAAGATAAAAAGGACAAAGAATATTTTGAATAATATTAATAGATAATACCTTCTTCTTCCTAAATATCTAAAAAATATAATCATCATTTTTGATTTCTTAATAAGTCGAAAATGGTGATTTTTTATACGTAGAACTTTAATAAGTCATTTTTAACTATAAAATTGATATTCAGAGCCAAATTTAAGGCTCATACCCTCCTTGAGAATATCCTATTGAAAAATAAAATAAGTAACTTTGTAGTCATAAAGAAAGTATTAATTCACAAGATATAGTATAGAACGATGAATGTAAAATATGATGTTATAGTTGTTGGAGCTGGACATGCAGGATGCGAAGCAGCAGTAACTGCCGCCAACCTTGGATCGAAAACTCTACTCATTACCATGGACATGAATACTATTGGCCAATTGAGTTGTAACCCAGCTATAGGTGGAATTGCCAAAGGACAAATCGTTAGAGAAATTGACGCCTTGGGTGGACAAATGGGAATAGTGTCAGACAAGACAGCTATTCAATTTAGAATGCTCAATAGATCGAAAGGACCTGCTATGTGGAGTCCAAGAACACAAAACGATAGAATAGAATTTATCATCAAATGGAGAAAGATTGTCGAAAACACCGATAATCTGTATATATGGCAAGATAAGGTTACTGCTCTTCAAATAGAGAACAAGACAGTTACAGGAGTATCAACCTCTCTTGGAGTAAGTTTCAATGCTAAAACTGTTATTCTAACCAATGGCACTTTCCTCGGCGGATTAATCCACGTAGGTAAAGTACAGATTGCTGGAGGACGTGTGGCAGAATCTGCTTCTTATGGAATATCCGAACAATTGAAAGAGCACGGTTTCACCGTAGGAAGAATGAAAACAGGTACGCCGGCTAGGATAGACGGAAGAACTGTCGATTTTAGTTTAATGACTGAACAAGCTGGAGAAGATACTTTCCATAAATACTCATACCTAGACTACAAACCTAGAGAACTGAAACAGTTGTCGTGCTGGCTAACAAAAACAAATGAAGAGGTACATGATATATTGAAAAGCCGTTTAGAAGACTCTCCAATGTTTAATGGACAAATACAAAGCATAGGGCCTCGCTATTGTCCAAGTGTAGAATCTAAAGTGTTTACTTTTGCAGAAAAAACGTCGCATAACATATTCTTAGAGCCAGAAGGGCTACACACCAATGAGTTTTACATCAATGGTTTTTCATCCTCTCTCCCACTCGATATACAAATTGAAGCCTTAAGAAAGATTCCTGCATTCAGGAATGTACATATCTATCGTCCGGGATATGCAATTGAATACGATTACTTCGATCCTACTCAATTATTACATACTCTGGAAACTAAATTTATAAAAAACTTATTTTTTGCAGGACAAATAAATGGAACAACAGGATACGAAGAAGCAGGAGGACAAGGTTTGATCGCTGGTGTTAATGCTCACTTAAAAACACACAGTGACGATGAATTCGTATTGCGACGTGATGAAGCTTATATTGGAGTGCTCATTGATGACTTGGTGACAAAGGGAGTGGATGAACCTTATAGAATGTTTACATCAAGAGCCGAATATCGAATTCTGTTGCGCCAAGATGACGCTGATGAAAGACTAACTGAAAAAGGCTATAAAATAGGTTTAGCTAAATCGGAAAGAATAGAACTTCTAAATCAAAAAAGAAATGAAATTAATCGTCTGATAGAATTTGCTAAGAATTACTCTTTAAAACCTGAATATATAAATAGTGGACTAGAAAGTCTAGGTACTTCACCATTAAAGCATGGGCTGAAACTTGCAGATATTATTACTCGTCCACAATTGAACTTAAATAATATTGCAGAATTAGTTCCAGCACTAAAAGAAGAGATTAGTAAGATTCCAAATCGAAAAGAAGAAATAATGGAGTCGACGGAGATTTTAATGAAATACTCTGGATATATAGAAAGAGAAAAATTAATAGCTTCTAAAATAAGTAGACTCGAAGATCTAAAAATAAAAGATAAATTTGATTATAACTCTATCCAATCTTTATCTACCGAAGCTAGACAAAAATTATCAACTATTAATCCTGAAACAATAGCACAAGCTAGCAGAATCCCCGGAATATCGCCGAATGATATCTCTGTTTTACTCGTTCTTCTTGGGAGATAATTTTTAGTGTTCCACGTGAAACAATTCAAAAATCCGTAAATATTTGGCGGATTTTTTTATTTACTTCCAAATAGGTTTGATTCGCCTTCTTGTAATAAAAATAACCTAATCCCACTTTCCACTTCCCCAACCCTTAATTAGAAAAAGGAAAATTTATTTTTAGTTCTAGTGTAGAAATGAATTATCGAATTTGCGTTCCACGTGGAACAATTGAAGTTTCTATAAAGAAAAAAGAAAAAAATTTTGCTTTTTTTAGTCTATATCTCTTGTTAGCTGGGTCGAATTGGTTGTTGTTGATAATTGACTACAAATTTAAACCTCGCCTAGCTGTTTTGTCTGACATATTTGTTGTATTTTTGGAAAGATAAATGTTTGTCTAATTTTGCGTTCCACGTGGAACAATTGAAGTTTTAATGAATAAAAAAGAAAAAATCGAACAGTTGAAAAATATTGTTCGAAACATTCCTGATTTCCCTATAAAAGGAATTCAATTTAAAGATGTTACCCCTCTCTTCAAAACGAATGACTCGTTGAAGCTACTAACTTCTACCATGGTGGAAGAATATCAAAATAAAGGAATTACAAAAGTTGTAGGAATAGAATCTAGAGGTTTTATCATGGGTCCAATTTTAGCATTAAAATTAGATGCTGGATTTGTGCCAATAAGAAAACCTGGCAAGCTCCCAGCTGATACCTACGAACAAGAATATGAAAAAGAATATGGATTAGATAAGATTCAAATCCATAAAGATGCCCTTTGCGAAGAGGACGTCGTTCTAATACATGATGACCTACTCGCTACTGGTGGAACAATGTGGGCTGCCTATGAATTAGTGAAGAGAATGGGTGTCAAAAAAGTATATATTAACTTCATAGTAGAACTTGAAAACTTAGAAGGAAGAAAGAAATTTGATGAATCAATAGACATAGTTTCACTCATCAAATATCCTATCTAAAACACTCTAAATGTGACCTATCGTAAAGTAAAATGGATAGTAATAGTTTAGAAAATATCATCAGAAATCTACCTGATAAACCTGGTTGTTATCAGTTTCTAGATAAGAATGATACCATCATATATGTAGGGAAAGCAAAGAATCTAAAAAATAGAGTTTCCTCTTATTTTAACAAAGGCATCACCAATACCAAGACAAGAGTTTTGGTGTCTAAAATTGCAGATATAAGATATATCGTTGTTAATAATGAATTAGAGACTTTGCTTCTCGAAAACAATCTAATCAAAGAGTATCAACCTCGATACAATATTCTACTGAAAGATGATAAAACATATCCATCAATAGCAGTAAAAAATGAATATTTCCCGAGAGTGTTTTCTACAAGAAAAATAGTTAAAGATGGAACTAAATATTTTGGTCCATATGCCAATGTGCATGCAATGAAAATTGTAATTGAAACTATTCATAAACTCTTTAAATTACGTACTTGCAAACTTATACTGACCCCAGAAAAAATAGCTGAAGAAAAATATAAAGTGTGCTTACAATATCATATCAAAAGATGTGCTGGTCCTTGCGTTGGGCTTCAATCTGTAGATGAATATAACAAAGATATTGAAGCCGTTAGTGAAATTCTGAAAGGAAACTCTAAAGAGGTTAGCAAAAGTATTTTTGACGAAATGATACGGTTGTCAGAACAACAAAAATATGAAGAAGCTAATATCTTAAAAGAAAAATATCAAGCTCTAGAAGACTTTATTTCTAAGTCTACTGTGGATAAAAATATAGAATATAATCTAGATGTTTTTAGCTATGACGAAGACGAAAAATCAGCCTATATCAACTTCCTGAATGTATACAAGGGCTCAGTAATCCAAGCTTATACCTTTGAATATAGAAAAAAATTAGAGGAATCGAAAGAAGAGCTTCTAAGCATGGGAATAGTGGAAATGAGAACAAGATATGGTTCTAAAAATAAGGAAATCGTTGTCCCATTTTATCCTGATATTCATGAACTGATGACAGAAGATGAAATAGAATTTACCATTCCTCAAAGAGGAGGCAAAAGAGAACTTTTACTGTTATCGACCAAAAATGTCAAACAATATAAATTTGACAAGTTAAAGAGAGCTGAAACACTAAATCCTGAACAAAGGCAAACAAGAATACTGAAAGAAGTTCAAAATAATCTGCATCTAAAAGAGTTACCAGTTCATATAGAGTGCTTTGATAATTCAAATTTACAGGGAACTAATGCTGTATCAGCTTGTGTTGTCTTTAAGATGGGAAAACCATCTAAGAAAGATTATAGAATATTCAATGTAAAGACAGTAGAGGGACCTGATGATTACTCTACAATGAAAGAGGTTATTTACAGACGATATAAGCGACTTTTAGAAGAAAACCAAACACTACCTCAATTGATAGTTGTGGATGGGGGAAAAGGACAATTAAGCAGCGTTTGCGAGGTGCTAAAAGAGATGGGAATATATGGCAAATTAGGCATTATAGGGATAGCTGAGCGCCTTGAAGAATTGTATTTTCCTGATGATCCTGTTCCTGTTTTTTTAGATAAGAATTCCGAGACTCTAAAACTGATTCAATATCTGAGGGATGAGGCTCACAGATTTGGTATCACTCGCCATAGAAAAAAGAGAAGCAAAGCACAGACAAGATCGGAGTTAGACAACATCAAAGGAATTGGTAAGGAAACCAAAGCAAGTCTATTGAGCAAATTTAAAAGTGTAAAAAGAATAAGCGAAACTGATCTTGAAGAGTTAAGTATTGTGGTAGGAAATCATAAAGCTAAGCTGATAAAAGAATATTTCGAAAATAAAGATAAGGATGAGAATAGTAATTCAGAGAACTAAAAGTGCGTCAGTAACTATAAACCAAGAAATAAAATCTTCTATTGGAAAAGGGATGATAATCTTACTTGGCATAGAGGATGAAGACACCGACGAAGACATCCAATGGCTGACCAATAAGATAGTAAACTTACGTATCTTTGATGACGAAAATGGAGTGATGAACAAATCTATCAAAGAGGCAGATGGTGAGATTCTTGTTGTCTCTCAATTCACTCTACATGCATCTACAAAGAAGGGAAATAGACCTTCGTATATCAGAGCTGCTAAACCTGATTTTGCAATTCCGATGTATGAGAAATTTTGCAAACAAGTAGAAGAGGCATTAAATAAAAAAATAGGTACTGGAGAATTTGGAGCTGATATGCAAGTAGAACTGATCAATGATGGACCAGTAACGATTATTATAGATTCTAAAATAAAAGAATAAACACAATGACACTGGAGCAAGCACAACAAGAGATTGACAAGTGGATAAAATCGGTTGGTGTTAGATATTTCAATGAGCTAACAAACATGACCATCTTGACAGAAGAAGTGGGTGAACTGGCTAGAATAATGGCTAGAACCTATGGCGAACAATCGTTCAAAAAAGGGGAAGAAAAAGCAGATCTGGCAGACGAAATTTGTGATGTATTTTGGGTACTTTTGGCAATTGCTAATCAAACGGGTGTGAATCTGACCGAAGCATTTGAAAAAAATCTTGCTAAAAAAAATAACAGAGATAAAGACAGACATAAAAATAACGAGAAATTAAAATAAAGATCATGAGCATAAATAATAGATACCAAGATGTACTGAAAATATATAAGACTGATATCAGTGAGGAAACAGTAAAAGATATGCTTGCCAAAATTGCAGAGAAAGAAAAAGAAAATCACACAAGAGAAGTTTACAAAAAGATTTATTCATGTGTAGACTTAACTTCTTTGAATACAACAGACACAAAGGAGAGCATATACAATTTGGTAAATACAGTGAATGAGAAAGATGGCACTAGCGACCTACCAAATGTGGCTGCGATTTGTGTTTATCCAAATTTTGTAGAGAATGTAAGAGAGGTGCTGACAGCAGATGTGAAAGTGGCGGCAGTGGCAGGAGGATTCCCAAGTGCTCAAACATTCATAGAAGTGAAAGTGGCAGAGTGTGCACTTGCTGTAGCAAGTGGTGCAGATGAAATAGATGTAGTATTGAATCTTGGAAAGTATTATGATGGTTCACTAGAAGAAGTCTATGAAGAAATAGACGAAATGAAAGGTGCTTGCCAAGATAAGACACTGAAAGTAATATTAGAAACCGGAGCACAAAAGACACTTGAAGATGTAGTAAAAACATCCCTTCTTGCCCTATATAGTGGAGCTGATATTATTAAAACTTCTACAGGAAAGGTGTATAAAGGCGCAACACCAGAAGCTGTGTATGCCATGTGTTATGCCATCAAAGAATATCAAAAGAAGACTGGAAACAAAGCCGGAATAAAAGTGTCTGGTGGGGTATCCACTACTGCCGATGCTGTGAAATATTATACCATTGTGAAAGAGGTGCTTGGAGAAGATTATCTCAATAATGAATCTTTCAGAATTGGTGCTAGTAGCTTGGTATCTGACTTAGAAAAGTCTCTAAACGAATAACTTATTCATAAAAGAATTAAAATAATAAAAGCTATCTCAAATTGGGATAGCTTTATTATTTATATATCTAATAATCAATAAATTAATGATCTCTTTCTATAATATATTTGAGTGTAGATAGCAAAGCATCAGCAATTTCCGTAGATTCTAGAGTCGCTATCAATTTTTCGGACTCGGTACGGAATGAATTGATCTTTTCATAGGTATACTCTACCCCACCCTTTTCGATGGCAAATTGAATCAATTTAGCAATGTTATCATCTGTAAAATCATATGCATTGATAATATCAAGATATGCTTTCTTTTCCTCTGTTGACGACACCTTAAGTGCATAAAGCAAAGGAAGTGTAATTTTACCCTCTCTGATGTCATTTCCCGTAGGTTTCCCTATAGGCCCTTCATAGTAGTCGAAAATATCATCACGAAGCTGAAAAATCATTCCTAAAGCCTCACCAAGACAAGTAAATAAATCGATATGTTCTTTAGATCCTCCGGTAGATATTGCCCCTACTCGCATGCAAGCCGAAAGCAACGAAGCAGTTTTTTGATGAATCACTTGGTAATATTCTTCTTCATCAATGATCAATTCTTTGACTAATGACAATTGGTTAAGTTCTCCTTCGGCCAAGCGACGCCCAAGTTGCGAAATGATTTCTACAATTTCCAAATTGTTTGTCAAAACACTTTTCATCAAGGAGGTCGAAAGATAGAAATCTCCCACCAAGACAGCCATTTTATTATCGTATACTGCGTTCAACGATGGACGTCCACGTCTCAATCCTGATTCGTCTACCACATCATCGTGAATCAGTGATGCTGCATGCAAAAGTTCTAAAGTGATAGCCGAGTTATAAGTGATTTCGTTAATTGTCCCCGAAGCCTTGGCAGCCAAAAGTAATAATGTAGGTCTCAACTTTTTTCCATCAGAACGCATCATATATTCTATGATGGGCTGAATTCTCTTATTATCACTCTTGATGGAGTTAGCATATCTCGTTTCAAATTGCTTCAACTCCTCGACTATCGGTTCAGCTATAAAAAGCCTTTTCTCCATATTTTTATAATCTTGAACTGCAAATTTAAGAATAATTCAAATCTTCACAGTAATTATTCATAACTTTACACTTATATTACGTACTATAATGTTAAAAAACTCATTAAAGTTAGGTAAAATAAAATTATCATCTCCATTTTTGTCAAAAAGGTGATAATTATAACAGACGAAAATTACAATCAATGAAATTATTCTTACTTGATGCTTACGCATTAATCTATCGTTCATATTACGCTTTTATCAAAAATCCGAGAGTAAACTCTAAGGGGATGAATACTTCGGCCATGTTTGGCTTTGTAAACACCCTTGAAGAATTGCTGAATAAGGAAAATCTTACACACATTGCTGTGGCTTTCGATCCTCCCGGACCAACCTTCAGACATGATGCTTATGAGCAATATAAAGCTCAGCGAGAAGAGACCCCAGAGGATATCAGAATGGCTGTGCCTTACATCAAGCGCATCATTGAAGCTTATAATATCAAAATGATAGAAGTGGCAGGCTATGAGGCTGATGATGTCATTGGAACAATTGCTAAGCAAGCCGAAAAAGAAGATTTTGATGTATACATGATGACCCCTGACAAAGATTATGGTCAGCTGACAAGTGATAAAATCTTTATGTACAGGCCAAAACTTGGGTTTGCTCCTTTAGAGATATTGGACGAAAAGGGAGTGATGGAAAAGTTTGAAATCTCGTCTGCCATGCAAATGATTGACTATTTGGGTCTGATGGGTGATGCTTCTGACAATATACCGGGTTGTCCTGGTGTGGGTCCTAAAACAGCTGTCAAATTGCTCGAAGAATACGGTGATATAGAGAATATCATTGCTAATAAAGCCAATATAAAGGGTGCATTGGGCAAAAAGATAGCAGAAAATGAAGAACAGATCCTTTTTTCTAAGTTTTTGGCTACTATCAAAATAGATGTTCCGGTACAATTTAAGGAAGAAGAATACATCCGAGAAGAGATCAATGTGGAACAACTAAATGAGGTATTCGAAGAGCTTGAATTCCGTACTTTTATTGATAGAATCATCAAAAAGAGTGCCCCGACTCCACCTAAACAAGACGCTATACAAGGAGATCTGTTCAGTGGTTTTGCCACAACAGAAACTACGTCTGAAACTATCGTTACTAACGAAATGATAACCCTTCAAGATATTGAATATCAATATAAACTGGTGCAAGGAAAAGAAGAGGCTGAAGAATTAGTAAAAACTTTATTAAATCAAAAATCCGTTGCTTTCGATACCGAGACAACCGGTTTGGATGCCACAGAAGTGGATGTGATAGGAATGTCATTCTCTTGGAAAAAAAACGAAGCATATTATGTGGCTGTGCCAACTGATTTTAAAGAGGCTAAAGAACTAATTTCAATCTTCAAACCTTTCTTTGAGAATGAACAGATAGAGAAAATAGGTCAGAACATTAAATACGATATCATAGTATTAAAAAAATATGATATACAGGTAAGAGGCAAGCAGTTTGACACCATGATTGCGCATTATATTCTGAATCCAGAATTGAGGCATAACATGGATTATATGGCTGAGACACTATTAAATTATCAAACTATAGAGATAGAAACACTGATTGGCAAAAAAGGTAAGAATCAGAAGAATATGTCGACATTGAAGCCTGAAGAGGTGCTAGACTATGCTGCTGAAGATGCTGATATTACCTTCCAATTGTATGAGGTTCTGAAAAAGAAAATAAAAGAGGAAAAACTAGAATATCTCTTCTACGACATAGAGATGCCTTTAGTCAATGTTTTGGCTGATATGGAAGAGACGGGAGTCATGCTAGATACTGAAGCTTTGTCGGAATCATCGAAGAAAATGACTCTCGAATTGGCAAAAATAGAGGAAGAAATACACCAATTGGCAACTGTGGAAATCAATATCAATTCACCTAAACAGGTGGGAGAAGTATTATTCGACACACTAAAAATTGCTGACAAACCCAAGAAAACAAAGACTGGACAATATGTGACAGATGAAGAAACACTGGTTTCGCATAAAGACGCCCACCCTATTGTACCAAAAATATTGGAATACAGAGGGATGAAAAAGTTGCTTAGCACTTATATTGATGCCCTACCTGAATTAATTTCAAAACGTGATGGAAAGATACATACATCCTATAATCAAACAGTTACTGCAACTGGAAGACTGAGCTCAAGCAACCCCAATCTACAAAATATTCCGATCAGAGATGAGCAAGGAAAAGAGATCAGGAAAGCATTTATTCCGTCA
This sequence comes from uncultured Dysgonomonas sp., assembly GCA_937995835.1. Lineage (GTDB taxonomy): Bacteria > Bacteroidota > Bacteroidia > Bacteroidales > Dysgonomonadaceae > Dysgonomonas. The sequence continues at coordinate 30,091 of CALKIV010000083.1, forward strand.
GAAGGAAATGTTTTCTTTTCGGCTGACTACTCGCAGATCGAATTGCGTATTATGGCACATCTGAGCGAGGATCCTAACATGATAGAGGCTTTTAACAGTGGAGAAGATATTCATGCTGCCACAGCTGCTAAAATCTTTAAAATAGACTCAAATGAGGTGACCTCTGACATGCGTAACAAAGCTAAAACTGCGAATTTTGGTATCATTTATGGTATATCTGTATTTGGTCTTTCGCAACGATTAAATATTCCACGTGGAGAAGCAAAAGACCTTATTGATGGTTATTTTGATTCCTATCCACATGTGAAAGCTTATATGGATAATGCTATCGTAAAAGCTCAAGACACGGGTTACGCAGAAACCGTATTTGGACGTAAAAGATACTTACCGGACATCAATTCCAGAAATGCTACAGTGAGAGGTTTTGCTGAAAGAAACGCGATCAATGCGCCTATTCAAGGAAGTGCTGCAGACATTATAAAAGTGGCAATGATCAAGATTCATCAACGATTTGAAACTGAAAAAATAAAATCTAAAATGATACTTCAAGTTCATGATGAGTTGAACTTCGATGTTATAAAATCAGAGCTAGAGGTGGTACAGAAAATAGTCATCGAAGAAATGGAAAATGCATATAAATTAGCAGTTCCACTGAAAGCTGACTGTGGACAAGGCAAAAACTGGTTAGAAGCTCATTAAAGCACTATTATGACAAAAATATTAGATAACATAACTACAAAACTGGTTGAAGACAGGAAATACCAATATGGGTTTTTCTTTGCCGTTTTTGCTCTTCTCTTCATCATCATGCATCTGTTCTATCCCCTACACGAGGGACATGATATCCAATCGCATTATGGCAGAATGAGCGCTCTATATCAAGCTATTAAAGATGGTGTATTTCCAGTCTATTTTGATCAATCGATGGTTGATGGCTATGGATTTGCAACACGCTATTTTTATGGAGACTTAGTGCTGATTCCGTTTGCTTTGCTGATTCCATACATAGGAATGATATCAGCTTATAAAGTGATGATTATTTTTTATAGTCTATTATGTGCTTTATTCACCTTCATAGCAAGTGATAAGGTATTTAAGAACAAATATATAGCTTTTATAATCACTATCTTATTCACGTTTTCATATTATAGACTATATGATGTCTACAACCGTGCAGCAGTAGGCGAAACTATTTGTTTAACCTTTTTTCCTCTCGTACTTTGGGGTGCTTACGAAATAGTAAAAGGAAATTATAAAAAATGGTACATCATCACCATAGGCTTTGCAATGATGATTTTTGCACATGTCAACACACCTGCAATAGTGGCTTTTACACTTGCTATATTCTTAATATTCAATTATAAAGCATTTGTAAAAGAACCTAAAAGACTTTATTATCTATTGTTGGCAGCAGTGATAACCGTCATATTGACTGCTTATTTCATTTTTCCACTATTTGAACAACTACTTTCCAATGAGTTTTATTTCAACACTGATAATGGTAAGAGATTGACCTCTAACGTTGTATTTGGAGAACCAATCAAATATATTATTAGAGGATTATTTAGTGGAGCTACGTATGTAGTGCCCGAAATAGCCGGAATCGGTTTAGTCATCACAATGATTGTCTCGTGCAGAATATTTATCGGCAGAGATGAAGAAATTAAACGTGCCGATTTATATCTAATCATTGGTCTTATCTGCTTATTGATAGTTTCTCCACTATATCCATGGAGAACATTTCCATTCAATATCATTGGTTTCATACAGTTTTCATGGAGGTTTTATGCTGTTGCAACATTCATCCTGTGTATAGCTGCGGGAATATATTATCACAAAGCATTGAAAACTGATAAGAAAAGATATTTTGTGGGAATTCCTTTTTTATTCCTTTTGACCACCATCTGTATGGTTAATATGGGACAAGTATTTTCTAATGAAAGACCACTGTCACAAGTCATTAAACCAAGTATAGAGAATGAATATTATCTCTATGGTGGCGACTATATGCCTAGTAGAATACCAAATATTAACGCATTCTTTGACCAACGAGCCAACGATAGCGTACGGTCGGTAAAGGGTGATGCTCAAATTAGTAATTTTGAAAGAGAATTGCGAAATATATCCTTCGATGTTAATGTGAAAAATAGTGATCAACTAGAACTTCCATTAGTATACTACAAAGGATATAAAGCTGAATTGAACGATGAAAAAGTAGATGTTGAACAAAGTGATAACGGACTGATACAAATACCCGTAAACGAATCAGGAAGCATCAAAGTATACTTTGGTGGAACTTTGATTCAGAATGTAAGTCCATATATCACCCTAATAACAGCTATTCTGCTAACAGCATACATCATTTGGTTTAACAGAAAGAACAGAAAAAAGAATGCTAGATAAGTTCATCAATAGATTGCATCAGCATCCTACTGTCTCAGTGCATCTGCTGTTGATAGCAATGACCTTTGCTATGATGTTTTTCTATAGCCCGCTTTGCCCTGGAGGTGATTTCTACGTCCATTTCAATCGCTTGGTAGTGCTTATGGAAGCCTTGCAAGATGGCTCTTTTCCATACTACATGGACTACTATATGATCGATGGATACGGCTATTTGATCAAAGCATTCTATTGCGATCTGTTGTTGATTCCCTTTGCCATCGTTGGCAATCTGTTTTCTGCCACCACAGCTTGGCAAGTGATGATTTTTACACTTACTTATCTCTGTGGATTATTTACTTATATAGCTGTAAAAAGAATAACAAAATCAAAATATTCAGCCTTACTGACTGCCCTACTCTACACCTTTGCAACTTACAGAATATTTGACATTTACGTGCGTGAAGCATTGGGAGAAGTTCTTTCATTTACTTTTCTCCCCTTAGTGCTTTTAGGAGCATATGAAATTATAAAAGGAGATTACAAAAAATGGTATATCCTTACCATTGCCTTTTGTTTGCTTATCTTCTCACATGTCATTTCCAGTGTACTTAGCTTCACTACACTGTTGATCTTTATATGTATCTACAACAAGAGTTTTAGAGAGGAGCCAAAACGCCTATATTATCTTATTTTAGCAGGGGTAGCATGTATTCCTATCACAGCATACTACATATTTCCAATGATAGAACAAATGCTCTCTAATTCATTCTATTATCAAACTCATCCACTCACCGAAGGAGTTATTGGATTTAGACTAAATGAGGTAGTCGCAGGATTATTTAATGGCATTTCATTAAGGAAAGAACAGCTATTCCCAAAGCTTGGATCCCTACTATTCTTCATTATACTTTTAAAAGTATTTGTGCAAGATAAAAGTAACCTGAGAAAGTTTGCAGACATCTGCGCTATTGTAGGATTAGTTTTCATTTTCATGACCACTCCCCTATTCCCTTGGCATGTTTATCCATTCAAATTTTTGAGTGTCATCCAGTTTCCATGGCGATTGCTCGAATATACTTCTTTTCTATTTGCAATAGCTGGAGGGTATTATCTAGCTACATTATTGAAAACAAAGCGACAAAGACTGATTGGAATCTTTGGAATAATAGCTATTCATATTCTGATTTTCAATAGTGACAGTATACATTACCGAACCTTTATTTGCAAAGATGGTAGACCTGAAATTGAATTCAACACCTCATTCTTAGGAATCATAGGGGGCGAATATTTGCCATCCAGATTGCCTTCAAACAACTTTGAATATGATATTCCGGGCGTATTCAACGATTATATTCACCATAGAGGACAAATAGTAGAGTCTAAAAATACAACCACTGTAATATCCAATTTCAGTAAAGATAAAGGACATATTACCTTTGATGTAAAACTGACAAACAATGAAGATAAACTAGAACTTCCCTTGACGTATTATATCGGTTATAGTGCAACTTTAAACAATCAACCAATAGAATATACTCAAAGTGAATTTGGATTGATAGAATTGCCTGTAAATGCGTCAGGAAAAGTAGAAATAAAATATGCAGGGACAACAATTCAGAGGGTTGGATTTTATCTTACTTTACTTTCAATTGTTACTTTTGTAGGATATATCATTGTTAGAAGAAAAAATAAACAAAAAAATATATGAGTTCAATAGCAATAAATATTATGTATTTTGTGACTATCGCCATCTGTGGAATAGTGATGGTAATAAGTCCACATACCTTCATGGGACGTGCAAAGTATGATGAGGGTGCACTAAAAACTCAGAAAATGATCAAGAAAGCAGGGATTGCCATTATTGTCATCAATGTTATTCTGATTCTCTACACACTACTTAGATAATGCTAGATGGCTTTGTAGAATTTGGATATGTAGGTCTTTTTATAGCTTCGTTTTTGGCTGCTACCATTCTGCCTTTTGGTTCAGAGGTGGTCTTTGCCGGAGTGATAGCATGGGGTCTCGATCCTTGGATATGCGTTGGACTCGCCTCTGTAGGCAACTGGATGGGAGGAATGACCAACTATTTTCTGGGAAGATTAGGAAAGATAGAATGGATAGAAAAGTATCTAAAAGTAGACAGAACAAAGATAGAGAAAATGCAAAATTGGCTAGAGAAAAAAGGTGCTGTGATGGCATTTTTTAGTTTTTTGCCAGCTATTGGAGATCTCATTGCTCTGGCTTTGGGTTTTATGAGGGCTAATCTATATATCGTAAATGTTAGCATGTTTTTAGGTAAATTTATACGTTATGTACTAATCATGTATGGAGTGAATTGGATGATATGAAGAAATCTAAAATTTTAAATTATGTCTACAATATTATTTGATCAAGTGGTCTTTGGACCAATCATTAGTAGAAGATTAGGGATCTCTCTAGGGGTCAACCTCCTACCCTATGATGGAAAATTATGTTCGTTCGACTGCATCTATTGTGAATGTGGATACAACGAAGATCATAAAACAAAGACAAAGCTACCTACGCTGGAAACTACTGTTGGAGCTCTAGAAGATAAACTCTCTAAGATGAAAGCCAATGGAGATAAATTGGATGTAATCACCTTTGCTGGTAATGGTGAGCCTACACTCCATCCTAATTTTTCGGAGGTGATAGATGAAACAATCAGACTGAAAAATATCTATTATCCAGAAGTTAAAATCAGTGTGTTGACCAATGCTATGCATCTGGACAAACCAAAAGTATTTGAAGCATTGAAAAAGGTGGATAACAATATACTGAAACTGGACTCGCCATTCATTGATACCGTAAAACTCATAGACAGACCTAATTCACACTTATATAATATCAATAAGCAAATAGAGCTTTTTAAAAGGTTTGAAGGAAACTTTATCCTCCAAACAATGTTCTTAAAAGGTGAACATGAAGGAGTGAAGGTAGACAACACCACAGAAGAAGAAATTACTGCTTGGTTAGAGATCGTTAGAGAGATTAAACCTAGAGAAGTGATGATCTACACCATCGATCGCGAAACTCCTTCTAAGAAGCTAGAAAAAGTATCTCTGGAGAAATTAAATGAGATAGGTGAACGAATAAAAGAATTAGGAATAAAGGTAAATATCGCAGGATAAATTTTAAAAACAATAAAGATAAAGAATGGTTACAATAATTTTAGATCATCCCTGGCATGGTAGCTTCAATAAAGCAATTTTAGATACTTTGGCAGAAAAATATAAGAGTGAAGGCAAAGAATATCAGGTGATTGATCTACACAAAGATAGTTTTAATCCGGTATATACAGAAAAAGAATTAGTAAACTATAAAAGTGGACACACAGACGATCCGTTGATTTTGAAATATCAGGATATGATAAGAAAAACAACCGAGATTATTTTCATTTTCCCTATCTGGTGGGGCACATTGCCTGCTATGACTAAAGGATTTTTTGACAAGGTGATGTTATATAATTTTGCTTTCAACTATGAAAATGGTTGGAATCCCCTACTGAAAATAAACAAAGGGGCTGTGATCACTACTTCTCAATCTCCTTCCGAAATGTTTAAGCAAAACATAGAACATGGAGTGATTGGATCTATGCTTGCCTCTACAGGAATAAGCAACGTTAAATGGTATAACTGTAGTGCTATAACCAGCGGTCCAAAAGAAGAAAAAACTTCATTCTTGGAAATGCTAAAGGAAAAAATGTAAGCTGAGTAATAAATCAAATAAATAGAAATAGCGCTGTGAGATATTTTCTTACAGCGCTATTTTATTATTCTAAGTAAATTATTTATACAAATAATTCTTTAAGTTGTTCTAGATCAGAGAAATCATCAATAACACCATAAGAATAATCTTTCAAATAATCTTCTGACAATGTTGTTGCCACAGCTATTACTCTCATAAAAGCATAAGTGGCAGCTTTGATACCAGTAAATGCATCTTCGAAAACAATACATTCTGTATTCTCAACTCCAAGACTAGTTTGCGCCAAAACAAATCCCATAGGGTCTGGTTTTCCTTTCTTTATACTTTCAGCAGAAATTATAACATCAAAGGTATCAGTAAGATCAACTTGCTCTAACACAGTATCTACCTTTGTTCGTGATGAACTAGTCACAATACCTAATTTATAACCTTTTAGCTTAAGATATTGTATAAATTCTAGTACATGAGGAATCAATATTTCTGTGTAATCTATCGAAGCATCCAGTTTAGCATGTTCATCTAATATTTGTTGCTTCTCTTCAGGAGTATTAATGGCAAAGTAAAGATCGATGATCGAATTGATGGTCATTCCGTCAATCAGCGAGGCAAAATTATTCATTTTCAGACCATTTTTCTCTGCCACAGAATTCCAAAAATCATCATGCGTCTTTCGAGTGTTCACAATAACGCCATCTAACCCAAATAAAACTGTTGTTATTCTACTGTCTCCCATTTCTTTAAGAATATTAATTGTGAACTAAATTTTACGATATGAATAGATAGATATAAAATCTAAAACTTTTTGAGGTGAAGTATAGGATAAGGTTTACCAAATCCATCCAACTCATCTCTACTTACTACTTTGAATCCGAAGTGCGTATAAAAACAAAAGGCATGCGTATTTTGTTCATTTACGTCTACTTGACTTAGTCCTAATTCTTCCATAGCATAGAGCAAAAGTACCTTACCTACACCTTGTCCAATATAATCGGGACTAACAAAAAGCATATCAATGTTTTGATCGCCTACCCCAAGAAATCCTTTTACAACATCTTCTTCTTCAAAGGTATAAATAATACTTTTAGGAAAGTATTTAGAAACCAAAGATTTATAAAATTCACGATCTTCTGCTGACAAAAAATCATGAGTAGCTCTAACTGACTTTTCCCAGATCTCACAGATAATAGAATAATCGTCGCTTTTATATAAGCTGATCATTAGACATTAAATCTAAAGTTCATGATATCACCATCTTGTGCAACATATTCTTTACCCTCTATGCTGATTTTTCCGGCATCACGACAAGCTGATTCTGAACCATATTTTACAAAATCATCATATTTTATAACTTCAGCACGAATGAATCCTTTTTCGAAGTCTGTGTGAATCACACCTGCACATTGTGGCGCTTTTGCTCCTTTGGGAAACTCCCATGCACGCACTTCTTTCACTCCACAAGTGAAGTAAGATTGAAGATTAAGCAAAGCATAGGCTGATTTGATAAGACGAGCAACACCGGATTCTTTCAATCCTAATTCTTCTAAGAACATTTGCTTTTCTTCGAATGTATCAAACTCAGCTATTTCTGATTCGGTTTGTGCTGCAATAATCAATATTTGAGCATCCTCGTCTTGTACGGCTTCTCTAACAGCTTCAACATACTTGTTTCCTGTTACCACGCTACCCTCATCTACATTACAAACATACATCACTGGTTTGTAAGTAAGTAGATAGAGTTCGCGAGCCATTTTTTGTTCGTCTTTACCTTCAAAAGTAACCACACGAGCCGATTTTCCTTCCAATAGAACAGTTTCGAAAGCTTTCAGTATTTCATATAATACTTTAGCATCTTTATCTCCACCGGTTTGAGCTAGTTTTTCTACCTTTTTAAGACGTGTTTGAACAGTCTCCAGGTCTTTTAATTGTAGCTCAGTATCTATGATTTCTTTATCTCTAACAGGGTCCACACTGCCATCCACATGTGTGATGTTATCGTCATCGAAACATCTAAGAACATGGATAATAGCATTGGTTTCACGTATATTTCCCAAAAATTGATTTCCTAATCCTTCTCCTTTACTCGCACCTTTCACCAATCCTGCAATATCTACAATCTCTATAGTGTTAGGCACAACACGTTGAGGATTAACAATATCTGACAATACAGTTAGCCTATCATCAGGAACAGTTATAACCCCCACATTAGGTTCAATAGTGCAAAACGGAAAGTTTGCAGACTGCGCTTTAGCGTTAGATAAACAGTTGAAAAGTGTAGATTTACCCACATTAGGCAGTCCTACTATACCACATTGTAATCCCATTATTTCTCTATTATATTATTTTCAACCCGCAAAGATAATAAATTTAGAGCATTATGTTGGTGGTAGATAAAAAATAACAACATTTTTCTAGAAAGAAAATCCTACTGAATAAAATAATCTATTGCCATAAGGTGAATAAGTATTCTGAACAACATCGTATTTCACTTGTGCTATCACACGTCCGAAACGAACTCCGCCCCCTAACACAACAGAAGGCACAAATTTTTCTTCTCTTTTAGAGCCTCCTTCTAGTGATTGATACAACCACATACGACTGATTTCAGGTCGAATAGATAAAATTAAAAAATTAGTAGGATAAAAATTACTATAAAGATTAAATCCTAAGAAATGCTCATAGTAGTGGGAATCAGAAGAATAATAAGTATAGCCCATTCCTGCACCTGCAGATATATAGTTAGAGAATCTGTACCCTACTTGTGGAGATACATTAACCACTTTATAATTGCCAAATTGAAGTCCCAAATCACCACCAAATTCTAGTTTTCTAGAATCAAATTTTGATCTATTTACTGACGATTTTGCTGTTTTTTGATTTGTTTGAGTTTCTTTTTTACTCACACTTTGGTTATATACATTGCCTTCAGCATCTACAAATATCTGCGAATGGGTAAACACAGAACAACTGATCAACAGGGTGAAAAATAATAGTATTCGTTTCATCATCATGTATAGTATGTAATATTTTAGTTATTAATATTTTGTAGCACAAGACTTTCCATAATTTCGTATCCAGCTTCATTTGGATGCACTCCATCAAAGGTATACGACTCTTTAAATGTACCATCTTGATTACTTAGTTTCGTATTATAATCGATATAAACCAGATCATATTGGAAAGCTAAATTAAGTATTTCTTTATTTAGTTGCTCTATCTTCTGTTGTACGTCAGCTATTTTTTCAAATCTATTGACATAAATATCAGTAGCTGGGAGCACAGAGGATAAAATTAATTGAATATCATTTTGCCTGGCAATAGCTATCATTGATTCAATGTTTCTCAAGGTTTGTTGTTGGTTATAAAATCCATCGCCTTCTCCTATATCATTGATTCCAGCATTCAGAACTACTTTTTTTATCCCTAAATCTACCACATCCTGTTGAAATCGCAATAGAATCTGCGAACTGGTCTGCCCCCCTACCCCTCTATTAGCGAATTTGTTTTCAAAAAAGAAGCTCGATCTCAAGTTTATCCAGTTGGCAGTTATAGAATTTCCAATGAAAATGAGTTTGATAGAATCAGAATTATTTGTATCTTTTATTTTCGCATTCTCAGATGCATACTTACTAAAATCTAAATGATCTTTCGCATCCTTGTGCTTATATACACAAACAAACAATACAGTTAACAGAACAATATTAAAGAGTATAGAAACGTAAAAAAATGTTTTCATCAGTTTTAGTTATCATATTATATATTATTTATTCTTTCTTTTAAATTTCAAAAAAACTTCATGGTGATGATTATAGGCTGTTGATTCTGTTGATGCCAATCCGGTCTAAAATTTGGAATTTCCATTATCAAAAGTATATCATTATTATTTAAAAGTTATAAACAAGTTATGATATGTCTAATCTTTTGTGAAATAGCTATTTAATTATTTTCCTGTTTTTTTGTTAATATTAGCCATTGTTGAAAAGATTCTATTTCGGTTTATTGACATTTGGTGTTGATAAACTGCTTATAAGTTTGGTATAAATTTTCCTTATTTATGATTGTTATTCGATCTTTATTTTATATATGACTTTTAATTCCAATAACGGAAAATATTTTTTTGTTTATCTTCCAACGGTTATTAACTATTATTCAACATAGATTGTTGATTAATAAATATCGTTACTTGCTTCTTTTATTTGTTTAATAGTATTATGAAGAATGTATATTTGATATATTATCAAAATATTACGAATTATTTGAAAGATAAAGATATTTGTCCTTATAAATGTAAATCTTTGTTTTAAGTTAACTATTTTGTTGATGATTAATCATATATTTGTTTAGATAATAATAAAATGATAATATGAAAAGTTTTTTTAGTAGTCTGTTAGCATCCATCATTGGGTGTGCCATAGTGTTAGGGACATGTGTCCTTATCCTTATCATAGTTATGGGAGCTTTGATGTCGTTTGATACTAGCGAAACCTACACTGTGAAAAAGAATTCTGTACTTCATCTCAATCTTGCTGGGGTGATGACAGATAGAGTAGAAAAGAATCCTCTTGCCGAGTTTTTTGGAGAAAATGCAACTCCTAAAATTGCACTTTCAGATGTGCTAAGCTCGATTGAATTGGCTAAAACAGACAATAATATAAGTGGTATATATATTAAAGCGGGTATTTTGAGCGCTTCCAGTGCTTCGCTTACCGAAATAAGAAATGCACTGAAAGGTTTTAAAGAAGATACAGATAAGTTTGTAGTTGCTTATGGTGATATTTACACACAAGGAGCTTATTACTTATCAACAGTGGCTGACAAAGTGATTATAAATCCTGAAGGAAGCCTCGATATTCATGGTTTTTCGGTTTCTCCAATGTTTTACAAAGGTCTGCTAGATAAGGTAGGAGTAAAAATGCAAATCTTCAAAGTAGGAACTTTCAAATCTGCAGTAGAGCCATATATTAACAACGAAATGAGTGTTGCTAACAAAGAGCAAGTAAGTTCGTATATCAATGATATGTGGGCTACAACATCAAATGGCATCGCTGAAGCTCGAAATATTGATATCAAAAAAGTGAATGAAATAGCTGATTATGCACCGGCACTCAGAGAAACGAAATATGCTTTAGAAAATAAGTTGGTAGATGATTTGATGTATGAATCAGAAGTACACAAGCATTTGAAAGATTTGATGGGTGTGGCTCATGACAAAAAGATTTCATTGGTGACTCCTGAAAATATGGTCAGTGCATATCCTGAAACTGCTGTTTCTGACAAAAACGATGTGGTTGCTATATTATATGCTGAAGGAACTATCAATTCGGGATCGAGCCGTGATGGTATTACTGATGGCAGACTGATCAGAGAATTGAAAAATCTAGAAGAAAATAAAAATGTAAAGGCAGTAGTTCTTAGAGTAAATTCTCCCGGAGGTAGTGCTTATGCATCAGAACAAATTTGGAAAGCAGTAGCTGATCTTAAAAAGGCAAATAAACCAGTAGTGGTATCTATGGGAGATGTAGCAGCATCGGGTGGATATTATATTTCATGTAATGCTGATAAAATATTTGCTCAACCAAATACGATTACAGGATCCATAGGTATTTTCGGTATGTTCCCTAATGTGGAAGGGGTAACAAACAAGCTTGGTTTGACTTTCGACAATGTTAAGACACATCAACTATCTGATTTTGGAGATATTACCAGACCAATGCGTGAAGAAGAAAAAGTGTTGGTACAAAGCTATGTGAACAGAGGTTATGACTTATTCTTGAAGCGTTGTGCTGAAGGTAGAGGAGTTTCTTCTGATTCCATCAATGTAGTGGGGCAGGGTAGAGTGTGGACAGGAAATCAGGCACTAGCTCTTGGCCTAGTGGATGAGATAGGTGGTATCTCTGATGCTGTGGAAGCAGCTGCAGAACTTGCTAACTTAGGCGATAGTTATGCTACATCTAGTTATCCGAAGCCGGTAGATTTCTTTCAATCGTTCTTTGTGACCAAAAAAGAAGATTTGGCATCACAAATGATGAAAGACTATCTAGGTGCTGACTATCAAATGTTCAAAGTGATGCAAGATATCAAAGGACAAGATTATATTCAAGCTCGTTTGCCTTACGATTTTGATGTTCATTAAATAAAAGAAATATTATATGATGTTACATAAACCTATACATATAAAGAAATGGCTTACTCCCGTTTCCTTTCTGTATGGGCTAGGTGTTAGCCTAAGAGATAATTTTTTCAAATGGGGTATTTATAAACAGAAAGAATACAATATTCCCATCATTTGTGTAGGAAATATTAGTGTGGGGGGGACAGGCAAAACACCTCACACTGAATATCTTGTACGGTTGTTGAAAGATAAATATAAAGTAGCTGTTTTGAGTAGAGGGTATAAGCGAAAAACGGATGACTATATTTTGGCTACAGCTTCCAGTACAGTGAAGGAGATAGGTGATGAACCCTATCAGATAAAACAAAAATTTCCTGACATCATGGTGGCTGTTGATAAAAAAAGAACCAGAGGAATAGAGAATCTCTTGGCACTTGCTTCTCCTCCAGATGTTATTATTTTGGATGATGGCTTTCAGCACCGATATGTAAAACCATCTTATTCCATTGTTCTTTCTGACTTCAATAGACCAATATATGAAGATAAGCTTCTACCTGCAGGACGTTTGAGGGAGTCTTCTGATAAACTCCGATTGGCTACAGATATTATCATAACTAAATGTCCTGAGGTGTTGCAACCTATTGATTTCAGAATAATGTCTAAGGATGTGAATGCCTTTCCTTATCAAGGCTTGTATTTTACCACATTCACTTATCAAAAGCTGGAATCTATTTTCAATTCAGGAAGAATAGAAGCATTGGAATTAAAGCAACTAAAAGACAAACATGTGCTATTGGTTACAGGTATAGCATCTCCAAAACCTTTGTTAAAAAAAATATCGGAATATGCTAAGGATGTTGATTTTATGAAATATGATGATCATCATTCATTCACCAATGCCAATGTAAAAAGTATTATTTCGAGGTTTAGTAAGATAGATTCGGATGATAAAATAATCATTGTTTCAGAGAAAGATGCCATCAAATTTAGATCGTTGAAAATCAAAGATGAATATAAATTCTACTTTTATTATCTGCCGATAGAAATTTGCTTTTTGGAGAAAGATCACCAAAAGGAGTTTGATAAAAAAATAATTGATCATGTTGAAGAATATAGAAAAAACAGCTGATTTTATCAGCAAACAAATACAAGTTATTCCTAAGGTAGCTATTATTTTGGGTACCGGTTTGGGTGAGTTGGTGAATGAGATTACTGACCAAAAGGTTATCCCTTACGACACAATTCCTAATTTTCCCGTATCTACTGTGGAAGGCCATAGTGGAAAGCTAATCTTTGGAAAACTAGCCGGCAAGGATGTATTGGCCATGCAAGGACGTTTTCATTATTATGAAGGGTATGACATGAAAGAAGTAACTTTTCCTGTCAGAGTGTTTCAAAAACTAGGAATCGAATATCTTTTCGTATCCAATGCAGCTGGAGGAATGAATGGAAGCTTTGAGATTGGAGATATTATGCTGATCGACGATCATATCAATCTTTTCCCTGAGCATCCATTACGTGGTCAGAATCACAAGGAGCTAGGAACTCGTTTTCCTGACATGAGTAATGCTTACGACAGAGATCTTCGCCGTAAAGCGATGAAAATAGCTCAAAAGCATAATATAAAACTTCAGCATGGAGTTTATATTGGTACACAAGGACCGACCTTCGAAACACCTTCGGAATATGAGTATTTTCGCAGAATAGGGGGTGATGCTGTGGGCATGTCTACTGTTCCCGAAGTTATTGTAGCCAATCATGCGGGCATCAAGGTGATGGCTTTTTCCATTATTACTGATATAGGTATCATTGGGCGAATCGTTGAGGTTACGCATGAGGATGTACAGGAAGCAGCTAAAGTGGCACAACCATTCATGGCAACCATCATGAAGGATGTGATTAACGAGGTACTCTAAAAAAAGCAAACAACATATTATATACCGAATGAAGCAATGTATTCGGTATTTTTATTCTGGGAATAATCTGTTAGTAATCAGATCATAATAGAAGTAAGAGGTTCCCACTTCCTCTGTTGGATTTGGCTTATCGGAGATGAACTCAATAGCCAGATAACCTTCAAATTTCTGATCTCTGAGTCTCATAATCACCTCGTCGATATCCACAATACCAATATTGAGAATACAGTCGAACAGCACATCATCATCAAATTGATTGGGGTGTAAATCTTTTAAATGGACAGATCCTAATCGATCGTTGACTGTCTCCAGACTTTCATAAGCTTCGAAACCGAATAGCTTCCAATTGCCCACATCTCCACAGACTTTCATGCGTGGATCTCTATCCTTTATTTTTTCTAAAAGAGCTTTCGGATCATTATAGATCGAAGGTTCTATGCTGTTATGAATATTAACGTCTATATTATAGCTTTTGGCAAGTTCTTCTATCAAATCCAGGTGATTTTCTTCCGGTTCACATGAAATATAGCTCAAATTGAGTTTTTGGGCAAAGGCAAATACTTCTTTCCAATCGGCTTCTTCTCTCGTTTTATAAACGCCATAGCCCACTATTTGGATATTATTTTGCTCAGCATACGCTTTAATATCTTCTATCTCTTGGTCAGATAAATCTTTAGAGAATGTTTTTTCGCCCCATACTCCACCAATAATATGTTCAGGATATACTTCGAGATATTTGATGCCTATTTGATTAGCTATCTCTATGGTTTCTACCAAACTTAGTTGGCGAAATGTGTATGATTGAATAGCGATCTTAAGTCCAGCCTTCTCGGCATTTTCTATTCCTTTACCTTCAGGAGCTTCGTATTGATATTCTTCTGACTTCTCTTTACAGGAGAAGAACAAAAGAGAAATTAAGAGCAAAAGAGTAGGCAGTTTCATTAGATAGTGCTTGTTTTGGTCTTACATAAAGTACAATTATGAAAGTTGCAGCTCATTGTATATTTAATATATTTTATTGCCTTTTATTATTCCTCTATACCTTCTCCATAGTAGAAGTCAGCATCGAAGTCCTCATCCTCGTCGTCCCAGTCTTCTTCCCAATCGTCTTCAGGAATATCATCATCCTCGTCATCGTCTTCAAAGATTCTTACATCTAGGTTCTTATGACTAATATCGAATGATTTTCTATATTCCCCATCTCTGTTCATTTCTGTCCAGATAAGGTCTTTTAGTTGCTGAATATTGAAATTAGTGACAGCAGAGATAAAGATATGAGGAATACCCTCCGGTAAGTCTTTCTCTATTTCTTCCATCAGTTCGTCATCTAGCATATCTGATTTGGAGATGGCAAGTATTCTTCTTTTTTCCAGTAAATCAGGGTTATACTGCTCCAATTCATTTAATAATATTCTATATTCTTCATGAATATCGTCGGCATCAGCCGGTACTAGGAATAGCAAAGATGAATTTCTTTCAATATGTCTCAAAAATCTAAGACCTAATCCTTTTCCTTCGCTGGCTCCTTTGATAATTCCTGGGATATCGGCCATGGCAAACGATTGCGAATCTCTGTAAGGCACAATACCAAGGTTGGGCACTAGGGTGGTAAAAGGATAGTTAGCTATTTTGGGTTTGGCTGCGCTTACCACAGACAAGAGTGTAGATTTCCCAGCATTAGGAAATCCAACAAGACCTATGTCAGCCAATACTTTTAGCTCCAGTACTATTCTTCTTTCTTCAAAGGGCTCACCCGGTTGAGCATATCTAGGAGCTTGATTGGTTGAGGTTTTGAAGTGAACGTTTCCTAATCCTCCTCGTCCTCCTTTTAGTAGGATAACTTCTTGTCCATCTTCTCTGATGTCGCAAAGATACTCTCCTGTTTCGGCATCGTAAGCCACAGTACCACAAGGAACTTCTATTACTTTAGAAGCTCCGGCTTTACCAAAGCTTTTAGCTCCTGTGCCACTTTGTCCGTGCTCAGCTAAGATGTGACGTTCGAATTTCAGGTGCAAAAGTGTCCATAAATTTCGGTTTCCACGTAGTATTACGTGCCCTCCATCGCCTCCATCACCTCCATCAGGTCCTCCCTTTGGAATGTATTTTTCGCGTCTAAAGTGTGTAGAGCCTCTTCCTCCTTTTCCTGAACGGCAATATATTTTTACGTAGTCAATGAAATTAGACATAATTTTCTTCTTTGTATGTTACTTTTTTAAGTTCAAAGCATTGTTGTAGCCATGCATGATATCGCATCAGGTGCTTGCTATTTGCTTATAAGCTACAAAAATACGCTGAAATATTGTATTTTGACGATAAAAAAAGAAGTTATAAGAAAAAATCTCATAACTTCTCTGTTTGTAACTATAGAATGTATAGCTTATTTCACTTTATCCACTGCTTCTGCTATGCGAGTAAAGATTTCTTCAACCGTGCCCATACCTTTTATGCTCGCTAGTTTTCCTTGCTTCTCATACTCTGATTTAAGTGGAGAAGTTTGATTTTTATACACATCAAGACGAGATTTGATTGTCTCCATGTTGTCATCAGAGCGACCAGATTGTTGACCGCGTTTGATCAATCTGTCGATCAGTTCAGGTTCATCTACCTCTAGGCTTACTACTATAGTAATTTTTTGACCTCTTTCTTCTAGCATTTTGTCCAAAGCTGTTCCTTGAGGTAGTGTGCGAGGGAAACCATCAAAGATAACACCTGCAGCGTCTTTTTTACTGTCCAATACATTGGCCAACATCCCTATTACCACATCATCAGGAACTAACTCTCCTTTAGAAATATATCCTTCAGCAAGTTTTCCTAGATCGGTTCCTTGCTTCATTTCTGCGCGTAGAACGTCACCTGTAGAGATGTGTGCAAGATTATACTTTTTGATCAAGTTTTCGCTTTGAGTTCCTTTTCCAGATCCCGGAGCTCCAAAAATTACAATGTTAAGCATGATATAAATGTTATTTGTTTAGTTATTAATTACTTTGTAAATATCGGGCAAGTTTCGTCCATAACCATCATAGTCGAGTCCATAACCAACGATAAAATCACTAGGAATTTCAAGTGCTACATAGTCCAAAGGAACCTTCTTCACCAATGCATCAGGTTTGAATAAAAGTGTTGCTACTTTTATTTCTTTTGGATTTTGAATAGATAGCTCTTTAATGATATGATCCATTGTGTTTCCTGTGTCCACAATGTCTTCTAGGATGACTACTGTTCGATTTTCTATGCTTTTGTTTAGTGCTAAAATTCTTTTTACATCACCTGTGCTGCTGACCCCATCGTAGGAAGCCAACTTGATAAATGTTAACTCAGAAGGGATGTTTACCCTTTTCATCAGTTCGGAAACGAACATAAATGAGCCATTGAGAATGGCTATGAATAAGGGATCGGAGTCAGACAGGTCGGCTGTCATCTGTTCTGCTACCCTATCTATTGCGGCTTCTATCTCCGCTTGTGAGAGGTATTTCTCAAACTCTTTATCTCTTATTTTTACTTTGTCCATGATTTAAAATGGTCTTAAAATTATTAGGGATGTAAAAGTAATATAATTGATGTAGATACTAAAATATTGTCATTACTATAAAACATAAAGAGCTGTTTTTGTCCGATTAATCGTTATTATCCTCATTTTTACTACTGTTTTCAGCTATTAACGATTCTTCTTTTTGTCTTTTGAGTTGTGCTTTTTGATCCAAGAGTTCTTGTGTTATTTCTTCTGCTCGATAGAGTGCAGCGGAAATGTTAGAACAAATATTCTCTTTTCCTATCAGATCGTTGAAGCCCATCCTTTCCAAATCGTTGTGTACATTGGATCTGACACCTGAAAGAACAATTTTGATTCCTTTATTTTTCGAGTTTTTACAAAGGTTGGTCAGATTATTTATCCCAGTGGAATCTATGAACGGAACTTTTCGCATTCGGATAATTCTCACATAGGTTTCCTTTTTCAGGCGAGAGATTTGTTCTTCAAATTTGTTGGCAATACCAAAGAAGTACGGGCCATTGATTTCATACACCTCTACTCCGTCAGGTACTACAAGAGCTGGCTCTCCATCATACTCTGTTTCGTCAACATCTTCATTGCCTGTGATCACTGATATATTTGTGGTTTGCGCTACTCGTTTCATGAAGAATAGGCAAGCAATGACGATTCCTACTTGTATAGCCACTGTGAGGTCGAAGATAACAGTCAAGAAAAAGGTGACAAGCAACACTGTAACATCACTCTTAGGATTGTTGAGCATGGTTTTGAAGGTGCGCCATTCGCTCATGTTATAGGATACGATAACCAATACACCGGCCAGACATGCCATAGGGATATATTTTGCTAATGGCATCAAGAATAGTAGAATAAGCAATAGTACAAAGGCGTGAATGATACCTGCAACCGGTGTTCTACCCCCATTGTTGATGTTGGTCATTGTACGGGCAATAGCACCTGTGGCAGGAATACCTCCGAAGATAGGAGCTACAATGTTGGCTACTCCTTGTGCAATGAGTTCGGTGTTTGAGTCATGTTTGTCGTTAATTACTCCATCTGCTACTGTGGCAGAAAGTAATGACTCAATTGCTCCAAGAAGAGCGATGGTAATGGCCACTGGTAGCAATTCTTTGATACTAACCCATGTAATATTTGGCACTTCGGCTCCCGGCAATGATGCTTTGATGCTAAAACGGTCTCCAATGGTGTCGATGCCTTCTATGCCCCATGATTTGAGGAATATGACCAAGACAGTAATCAAGAGGATGGCCATTAATGATCCCGGTATTTTAGTAAAAATATTAGTGATGCTGTATAATATATTATAGGTCTTCTTAGATTTTGGTGAACTTGTCTCGATCTTAAGAGCTAAGCTAGATTGCATTTTTTTAGAGAGAATAGGCGTGCCTACGATGACGAGTATACTGGCAATACTAATTAGCAGAACGATGAGATCTGTGGTGGATATATATTTAAAGTACATGATCCATTTGCCAATAAAATCGGCAGGGGCATGTTCACCACCAAAATCCATTCCAAAAAGGTCGGCTATCTGTGTGGTGAAAATTGTAACTGCAATACCACTAGTGAAGCCCACAATGATGGGGTAGGGTATGTATTTTATGATCGTACCCAGTTTGAATATCCCTAACAATAGTAGGATGAAACCGGCTAGGATGGTGGAGATTAAAAGTCCGGTGATTCCGTACTTTACAACTACTCCGTAAACAATAACGATGAAGGCGCCTGTTGGTCCTCCAATCTGAACCTTGCTGCCTCCAAAGAAAGAGATGATAAACCCTGCAATAACGGCAGTAATGATTCCTTTTTCGGGCTCTACACCTGATGAAATAGCAAAAGCGATGGCAAGAGGTAGAGCTACGATGCCGACGATGACTCCCGCCATGAGGTCGGACATGAAAGTCTTTTTGTCATACTCCTTGACGGTTTCAAATAATTTGGGTTTGAAATCGATTCTCTTAATAAATCCTATGATAGCATCTTTGTAAAATAACATAATCTTATATAAAATAATATAATTAGCGTAGAGTCACAAATTTAGTAAAAACGACAAGACTGCCATAATATTATTAAGGCAGTCTTGTTTTTCTTTCTTTGTGAAGCTTTACTTTTTAGCTTCTTCGATCGATACTTTACGAAATTCTTTAAGTAATTTCTCGATTGATAGTGAAGCTTTTCTAGCGCGCACTCCAGCTGCTTTGTTACCATTTTCAACTTGTGCTGTTGCGTCCTTGTCAAATTCTGCAATTAGTGCGTTCAACTCTTTTAATAATTTTTCCATACGAAGTTTGTTTTTTTGTTAAAGGTAAATTCCTTTAAAGGATGGGTTAAAGTTAGTGCTCATTTTTAGAATAACAAATAATTGAGACGCTAATTTTATGGATATACCTATTGATAATCATTCTTTAAGCCACTTTATGGTTTCAAATTTAGTTTATGTTTGGGTACTTATTTAGGTGAAAAAGAATAGTCCCAATTGACTGCTATATCGGTCAATTGGGACTATTTGTAGTTTTCAGTGCTCTAATTATTTATTTAATAAATTGTCAGAGACATATGAGGTATTCGTATCTGTGACGATTAGCACCTTGTCATTGCCTGCTCGGTGTCCAGAATCGTGATAAAAGGAGTTTTTACCATTGTTAAATTCCCCTATGTATTCCACTTTTCCGTCTACAGGGCTAAACCACCATGCTTTTTTCTTTGCTCCTGATATCTTGGTCATATCCACCTCTATGGTCTTATTGCTATAGTTATAGATCAGGATATAATCTTTGCCACGGGTAGCAATTGCTCTATCATATCTTTCGCCATTGTCCGAAGAAATAACTGATTGATCAGGTACTCTATCGAAGAAGGGAAATGCCAAAATTAGCTTCTTCAGATATTGCATTTGCTGTGCTCCCGGATTGTGGAGCGACTCCCACCAAGGCTCTGTTGCTCCATAGGCAGGAGAATAGCTTGGTTGGTACATTTGCATCGTAGAGCTATTGCCATAGGTGTGACCGAAGGCTCCTGCAAAGACTGACCAATAGGCATAACGGCGCACATCATTGTCTTTCCACAAAGGTTGAGTGGTATCGTGCAGACCTTGAGGAATGCCCTCGTAAGATGGTTCTCCATCTACCACGGGCTTCAGTGGAGTCATCGCTAAGCTCTCTTCAGCATAACGCCAGCTATCTTCTTCTTGGTTGGTAACAGATTCGTCGCCATCGCCTTTGCGTTGTCCGTAGCGACGATGTCCTGACTGATACATATTGAAGTCGAGCCAAGGTTCGTTGTTGAACCAAGTGGCTGATAACGTTCTGCCAAAAGGATGATAAGTCATCAAATGGTCAGGATCGATGGTGCGAATGGTGTTGGCAAGGGTTTTCCAAACATCCATTTCCACATCACCTCGTGCATCTCCTCCAATCAGCCAAACGATGTTAGGATATTTCTTATATCTTTCGGCAAGAAATTTTCCGTACTTTTTAGCTTCTTCGATGCCAAATGTTTTAGACTTGACAGCACCTCCCCAAACACAAACTATGCCAATGTATATACCTTGTCGCTCTGCTGTTTCCACGATGTAGTCCACATGTTGCCAATAGTTGTATTCTCCCGGTTTGTCGATGTTTTTGAAGTCAAAACCGTTTGGCAAAGCCCAATCTCCATATGCATTCATTGCAGGAATGCCATGAAGAACAGAGATCTGAAGAACATTGAAGCCATTTTTCTTGATCGAATTCATGAAATAGCCCACTTGCTCCCGATTAGATCTTGAAGGGAGCAACCATGACGTTTCGCCAAGCCAGAAAAAGGGTGTTCCATTTTCGTGCTGCAAGAAACGCTTGTTGTCACTGACTTTCAGCTTGCCATTGGTCCAAGGCAGATCTTTCGATTGTGCTTGTACGTGGCTGGCAGACAAGATCGTCAGCAGACCAGTCAACAGTAATACATTGAGTTTTTTCATAGTTTAATACTTATTTTTTGGTTTTATTTTCTGATTTCTCGTGCTCTATTGCAGCCCAGATGAATGTAGGAACTGACTTAGGGTCGTTAAGAATTACAGGTTCGCCAATATAATATTCGAATGAACCATCACGATATTTTGGTTTTCCTCCCAAGCCGGCAACAGCACAGCAATTGGTGATAGAGTAGGTACCATTTTCTTCTAGTTGCATAAACTCTTTCACTAAGCCCTCAAACCCTTTATCGGCAGCAGCTTTATAGTCTTGGCTGATATAACCTTTGTCGATAGCTTTATATAAGAAGTACACAAACATGGATGAGCCAGAAGATTCTAGGTAGTTGCCTTCCTTGTCTCCCATGTTGGTTACTTGATACCATACACCCGATTTTTGGTCTTGCCATTTCACTATACCTTCTGCCATCTTATTGATGATAGCAATAATCTCTTCACGTCCTTGGTGATCTTGAGGGTAGAAATCTAGTACATCTAGCATAGCCATACCATACCATCCGATGCTTCGTGACCAGAAGTTTGGCGAGCGTCCTGTGGTTTTGTCTGCCCAAAGTTGCTCCTTGCTTTCGTCCCATCCATGATAGAATAGTTTGGTTTCGGGGTCGTAGCTATTTTTGTCCATCAGCAAAATTTGCTTCAACACATCATCGTAAATTTCCGGTTGATTGAAGTCTCTTGCATATTCTGCCAAAAATGGAGATGCCATATAGATGCCATCAAGCCACATTTGGTGTGGATAGATTTGCTTGTGCCAAAATCCTCCTTCTTTGGTGCGAGGATGTTGTTTCATCTGTAACATCAAAGTGTCTATTGCTGCCTTGTATCTAGGATCTTTAGAATCTCTATACAGGCGAAATAGGATTTTACCGGGATTGATGTTGTCGATGTTATATTTCTCTAGGTTGAACGTCTTTATCTCCCCTGTTTCGGTCAATAGTGTATCAGCATAGCCTCTTCCATAATAGTAGTAAGTGCTATCTTGAGTGTGGTCGAACATGTCTATCATCGACTTTGCCACACAGCCATGGGTGTAGCCCCAACGCGGAGATTTTGCTTTTTCTATCATCCAAGCTTCAGGAAAGCGAGTCATTTCTGACTGTGCCATCTTTACAGACCAAGGCTCTTCTACCTTAGTTTCTTTTTTGTCACAACTGCTGAAAGCTACTAGAGCTCCAATGGATAAAAATAAAAAGATTGATTTTTTATTCATTTTTTCGTTTATATATTTAAATTGAATCTTATTTCAATAGATTATCAAGTTTAGCTACTGCTAAT
Organism: uncultured Dysgonomonas sp.; assembly: GCA_937995835.1. Lineage (GTDB taxonomy): Bacteria > Bacteroidota > Bacteroidia > Bacteroidales > Dysgonomonadaceae > Dysgonomonas. The sequence goes on from CALKIV010000083.1 coordinate 52,974, forward strand.
TTCACTTTTTCTGTTTCCGGTGCTTCAAACTTTCTGAATGGAGATGCCATCACATCCTTGCAAATGCCTTTTAGCTGTAGGGCAGATTTTATTCCTTTGATGTAGCTAGAACCAAATCGTCCGAATCCAAAGAGTTCATTACCAACGCTCAATAGCTTGCTTTGCAACTCTATTGTTTTGTCCACATCTTTTGATGCAGCAGCTTTGTAAGTGTCTACAAAGATTTCAGGATACACGTTTGCACCTCCTGACACTCCACCATGTGCACCGATTAGGGCAACTGAGATGAGCATTTCTTCTGGTCCAACGAATAATCCAAAGTCTGGACGATCTTTGAACATATTCAACAGTTTGCAAAAATATACCCCATTGGCTGAGCTATCTTTTAGCCCTACCACGTTAGGATGTTTAGCCAATTCTGCAACGGTGCTTAGCTCTATCATCGTTTTGGTGTGCGAAGGCATATTGTACAAGTATAGAGGCAGTGGACACTTGTCAGCTAATTCTTGAAAATATTGTACCAGTTCAGGCTGTCCTAGTGCAAAATAGAAGGGTGGGGCAGCCACTAGAGCTTCTGCTCCGCTTTCTTTAGCCACTTCGGCTAGTCGGATGCTCTCGTAGAGAGAGCTATCTGTAATACCCACAAGTACAGGTACTCGCCCATTGACAGCTTTGCAGGTTTCCTTTACCAGCTCTGTCTTCACTTTCACGCTTAGATGTTGAGCTTCTCCAGTGGTTCCCAGAATGAAGATACCACTAACTCCTCCCTTGATGAGGTGTTCTACAAGATTGTTTACTCCTTTAACATCCAATGTATCCGTATCAATCAACGGAGTAATCATTGGAGGCACAATACCTTTAGGCTGTTTAAATTGATTTTTTGTAGTCATTTTATACTGATTATTTAGTCTTCTGTTTTATTTAATACTGTTGGTTTCAATACTGTGAGTTGTAATATAATAGCTACTAATACGATCACGCTTAGTAGTGCAAAATCTCTTCCCATGTTGCCAGAGTCTGCCGAGCGTCCCATCACATTGGTGATGATGGCACCTGCTGATATACCGGCCAAGTTCATTAAGCCATAACCTGTTGCTCTGTATCGTGGCGACACAAATTGGCAAAGAATTGGCATATTGTTGACATCGAACATCCCGAATCCGAATCCGAAGAATATCGCTCCGGCGAGGATAGGTAATAGGCTGTGCCCATAGGCGAGCAGTAGGAGTGCGGGCAGAGTGAGGGTAAGCCCGATGACACCTGTATATATGCGTCCTTTTACATTCTTGATCGACCACCTGTCAGACATATATCCTCCTAATATTACGCCAACTAACGAAGCCATGGCGATGGTGATGGTTGCCATGGGGCCTGCTTGCTCCATTTCGATGTTTAAGCTAGAGGAGAAAAGGGTAGGGAGCCAATTTTTGGTTGCCCATCCCGGTAGACTTGGTGCCGAAAAATAGAAGAGGATAACCCAAAAAGAGATATTTCCGAGCAACATTCCCAAGCCTTTAAACATCCCTGAAAGTTCATGTTTGATAGACTTCCTTTCTTCTGGGTTTATTGTATATGCTTTATGTTCCTTTAGGAATAGAATAAGAACAACGCAATAAAGAATGCCTATCAAACCAAAGGAATGGAAGGTTGTTTGCCATGAAAAAGTGCTGGCTGCTATTGCTCCAAATCCTCCTAGGGCTTGTCCTAGATAGATGCCTGTGGTGTGAAAACCAATGGCAAGGGAGCGTGTTTTACCCTGGTGATAGTCAGCAATCAATGCCAGACCTGCAGGAATATAGAAAGCTTCGCTGACACCCATGATGGCACGAAGCACGTATAGTTGGTCGAAAGTAGTGGCATAGCCCATCAAGAGCGTCACGGTGGACCATGTGAAGAGGCTACCAATGATCAGCCATTTTCTATTCAGGCGATCGGCTATGACTCCTGAGAGGGGACTCATGAAGGCATAAATCCATAAGAATATGGCCATTAGTCGTCCAAAGTTTGCTGCTGAAATGAGTTCCGAAATGTCTTCCATCATTGATGGACGCATTGTCGAGAGCATTTGTCTGTCCAGATAGTTTAGCAATGCTACAACCCATAGCATAGCCACAACTAGCCAAGGATATGCTTTTTTCTTTTCCATGGATATAATGTTTTTATGTATGATTACCCTCCAGCATCCCTTAACTCATTGTTTACGTGAATAACTGATCGTTGGCAATCAAAGGTTAGGTATTTAATCAAAAGCAAACGAAACAAAACAAACAAAATCGAAAGTAATCAAAAATAAGTAAAAATGAAAATATTTATTCGATTTATAGAGAACCTCTTATAATCAACTTCGTTGTAACATAGGTCTGCACTTTGTTTCTCGTTTTTATAAATTCGGCAGATAATTTTCCCATTTGTTTAAAATCGCTCGATATAGCACTGATTCCGTTCTCAATAACTTCCAACATGGGGGCATCGTTGAAGGTGATTAGACCTACATCGGAGCCTAATTTCAGTTTCTTTTCACGACATATCTTTACGACCTGTATCATATCTGCATGGCGAGCCGAAAGGTATACTGTTCCCTTTTGAATATCTTCGGGTGTAATATCTTTGTGTAGAACTTCATATTGAAAATCGTTATCCTCACAGAATTGTTCAAAATAGGGAATGCAAGTCTTTGGATGTTCTGATTTAGGGTGAAAGAGGAAGGATATCTTATTATATTTTTTCAGAGACTTCAAACCAGATGTTAGGCAGTCGTAGAGTGTGGTGTCGAATCCTTGACAGACGTAAGAGAATTTGTCTTTTTTGAATTTCCCCAAGTCAATAAGTAATACTTTACTGTTATCTAATCTATCTAGTACCTCTGAATAGAGGTCGTTTTGAAGGCTGGTAATCAGATACAGATCGTATTTGCCGAGACTGGCAAGGATAGTGTTGTTGAATGATCGTTTGTTGTAGTGATGAAAGTAGAGATCTACCTTATAATTAAGTGGTAAGTTGGCGGTCAGTTCTCTGTAGAAATCGTCCTTGTAAGGAGAGAAAATATCTAACAAAACGAAAATATCATTTACATTGGTAGATACATAATAGCCCTTGGTGGGGGCAGATTCTATGATGCCTTTGTGTTTTAGATCTTGATAGGCTTTATAGACAGTATCTCTCGATAGGTCATATTGTGTACTGATCTGATTGATGGAGGGGAGTAGATCGCCCTCTTTGAACTCGTTTTTCGAAATTGCTGCACGAATGGCATCGGATAGCTGTCTGACTTTACTCTTATTACCTTCAAATATTAATTGCATCACTTCTGTTTTTATATCACTACATACACTGTGCTGTGCTGTCTCGAATGCAAACAAAATGTTTTTTTAGAGAAAAGTCGTTTTTATCTGTGTGTTGTACAACATGCGAGTAGTGTTTAGACAAAAAAATATCCTTTGAGTAATGAATTCAAAGGACATTTTATATAGTATTGTGAGAACCATTGTTTGTTAATATCTAGAATCTTTTAAAGTTTCTTTTTGTCTTTTCAATTCTCTTTTCTTGCTCTTAAGTTCTGCTTTCAGTGCATTTTTCCTTGCTTTTCTTACGTCTTTGGGCAGACTCTTATTGTCTTCCACTTGGTCTATAAGTTTTTCATAATAGTCTTCTAGATCATCTATCTGATCCTCAATGTTGTCTATTTTTCGTTCAATGCGGTCATTGCTATGCCAATCTGTACGACTACCTCTATAGGTGTCCCATTTTCCTCTTTGCGAGGAATCTAAAACATCATAGATTTCTTGTCTGATTTGACGATTTAATTTTCTGTGAGCTTCTCCTTTGGCAGCACCTCTTATAGAGCTATCTCTGCCAATGGCAGCATGACGTCTGCCGATATTTTTCTTTATAGAGATGATTTTACTTTTTTGATCACTTGTTATTGAGAATCCTTTATAGTTCTCTAGTCCATCGTAATAATAATAGTCACTATCTTTATAGTCTTGAGAATATGCAGTGCAAGTGATGATGCTGATTAAAACTAATATAAATACTCTTTTCATAATTTTTTGTAGCTTTTCTATTTTGTAATTTTGCTTTATTCTTAGATAGTGACGGACTCATAAATGAATATATTACTTGTTTTAGTATAAATTAACAATGAGGTCGATTTTTGATTATATACTTTTTATAGATTATGATTTATGTTTATTAGATATCCCATTTTTGATCAATACGAAGTAGAATTACTGACTACGAGTATTCGTGGAGGGGTGAGTCAGGGTAACTATTCTTCGCTGAACCTTTGTACTCATAGTGGTGATATGAAGGAGAATGTTGATAAGAATAGACAACGATTGGCGCAAGCTCTTGATGTTTCTCTAAAGCATTTATTCATTCCGTTTCAGACTCATGAAGATAAGATAAAGGTGATTGATCACCCATTTCTCAGGCTTTCGTCAGACGATCAAACTAAAGAATTGCATGGAATAGATGCTTTGATAACTCAAGAAAGGAATATCGCCATCGGAGTGACCACAGCAGACTGTGTGCCTATCACTATTTATGATCCTATAAACCATGCATTAGGAGTTGCACATGCTGGTTGGAAAGGAACTGTGGCACATATTGGGGCAAAAACAGTGCAGAAGATGGTAGAAGCTTTTTCATCTAATGCCTCAGATATGAAAGTGAGTATAGGTCCTTCCATCTCGCAAGAAATGTTTGAAGTGGGTGATGAGGTAGGCGATGCTTTCTCTAAAGGGGGGTATGACCTGAAAGATATTTCTTTGAGAAAACAGGAGACTGGAAAACTGCATATCGATCTCTGGAAGGCAAATGTGTTGTCACTTGTTGAGGTTGGAGTGCTTACAAACAATATTGAGGTATCGGGTATTTGCACTTTTCAGACTGAAGAATTTTTCTCTGCACGGAGGCAAACAATTAAGTCTGGAAGAATGTTTACTGGTGGAATATTGAAATAAAAAATTAGTATCTTTGAGGCTTAAATAATAAGTATAAAAAACTATGAGTCGTTCGATATATTTTCCCCCTGAATGGGCACCGCAATCTGGCATACAACTGACATGGCCACACATGAATACTGATTGGAACTACATGTTGGAAGAGGCTGTATCTTGTTTTATCAACCTTGCTCACGAAATTCTTAAAAGGCAAGATTTAATGATCATCTGCAACAGCAAAGCCGGTGTGAAATACAGACTAAAAGAAGGGGAAAACTGGAAGGGGAAACTGACTTTGATAGAAATACCTAGTAATGATACTTGGAATAGAGATCATGGTGGAATTTCTGTTTTCATTGATGGTCAACCTCATGTTTATGATTTCTCGTTCAATGGTTGGGGCTTGAAGTTTGCCGCCGATAAAGACAATCAGATCAATCGTCGATTGTTTGAGAAAGGAATGTTTAAACCCGAAGTCAAATGGGTAAATAAAAAAGACTTTATCTTAGAAGGTGGAGCAATAGAAACTGATGGTAAGGGCACATTGATGACCACAACAGAGTGTCTGATGTCTCCAAATCGAAATCCACATCTGACTAAAGACGAGATTGAAAAGTATATAAAAAAGACTTTCGGTATTGATAGAGTTCTTTGGGTAGATCATGGCTTCTTGATGGGAGATGATACGGATAGTCATATTGATACACTTGCTCGCTTTTGTGACGAGAATACGATTGCTTATGTGAAATGTGAGGATGAGACAGATAAACATTATGAAGAGTTGTTGAAGATGGAAGAACAGTTGAAGTCTTTTACTGACTTTGAGGGTAATCCCTATCGCTTGATTCCTCTACCGATGGCAACACCTGCATTTGATAACAGCAATGTGAGATTGCCGGCAACTTATGCCAATTTCTTAATCATGAATGACGCTGTGTTGATGCCTACCTACAACAAGACAGAAAAGGATAATTTGGCGATGGAACAGCTTAAATTGGCTTTTCCTAATAGAGAAATTGTGGGGGTTGATTGCTCTCCACTGATCAAGCAACATGGATCTCTGCACTGTGTGACTATGCAGTTTCCGGAAGGTTATTTTTTTAATGAATAAAAAGAGAAGACAATGAAAATAGGAATCGTACAACAGTCGAATACTGGCAATGTTGAACAAAATATAATAAAGCTAGAGCAAAACATTCGAAAAGTGGCTCAGGAAGGAGCAGAACTGATTGTGTTGCAAGAAATACACAATACCTTATATTTCTGTCAAGTGGAAGATGTTGACAATTTTGATCTGGCAGAAACCATTCCGGGAGAATCCACTGATCGATTTGGTAAATTGGCAAAGGAGTTGGGAGTAGTGATTGTGTTGTCATTGTTCGAAAAACGAGCAGCCGGTCTTTATCACAACACAGCTGTTGTGATGGAAAAAGATGGTACAATAGCAGGAAAATATCGTAAGATGCACATCCCTGATGATCCTGCATATTACGAAAAATTTTATTTTACCCCAGGTGATCTTGGTTTTACTCCTATCCAAACGTCAGTGGGAAAACTGGGAGTGCTGATCTGTTGGGATCAATGGTATCCTGAAGCTGCACGTTTGATGGCGATGGCTGGTGCCGAAATTTTGATTTATCCAACGGCTATCGGTTATGAGTCTACTGACCCCGAAGAAGAAAAGACACGTCAGCGTGATGCTTGGATTATCTCTCAACGAGGGCATGCTGTAGCTAATGGATTACCTGTAGTTTCAGTGAATAGAGTGGGGTATGAGGCTGATCCATCGGGACAAACCAATGGTGTTACATTCTGGGGAAATAGTTTTGTGGTAGGTCCACAAGGTGAATTCCTTTACCATGCGGGCGAAGGTGAAGAAACACAAATAATAGAGATTGACAAAGCTAGAACAGAGCAAGTGCGTCGTTGGTGGCCATTTTTCCGAGATAGAAGAATTGATGCATTTGGAGATCTAACAAAAAGATATAGAGACTAGCCTCCTATTTTGATCCACTCATCTGGAACAATGTGATTGTTGGCAAGATGTGGATCATTAAACCATACTTGGGGAGCTATCACTTTTTTGTCTATATTGCCATTTAACCAAGCTCCCCACCAGCTAAAGGTGCTGTTGGCTATGATATTGTGCTTGCAAAGGCTCATCAGTTGCATATCCTTATAACTGTCTAATCCTTTGTTGTGATCAATGTAAGTTACCTTTCTGTCTTTCAAGAAAGTAAGATGTTCTTTTACCCATTGGATATCGTCTGAAAAGACAAAGAGTTCTAAGTCTTCCTCTGTCTTGTCTAGCTCTGTCAGAGCTTTGCTATAATATTCTGGACCACAAATATTGCCAAGTATATTTGCATATTGAGGATTGGAAACATAATCGCCACGTCTGATATGCATACTCACAGCATTGGAAGTGTGCATCTTTTCAACTATCATTTTGTTCTTGCTATCTAATGGAGGAATGAATTGAAACTTTTGCCGAATGCAGTCTTCGATATCCCTAAAGTAATATTCGTCTTGCCAAAGTCCCTCTATAAATATAGCTTTTTTGATGGGTAGATGAAACATATAAGGATCGAAACGATGCATCTTTTCAGTGATATGCGTTTCCTTTAGTCCAAATAATTTCCGCTTTAGTTTACTAGAGAAACTTTGAGAATAGTTTGTGAGATGTGCTATTTCTCTATAATTTTCTATGATAGGGTCATCTATTTTGAAGATGTTTGTTAGCTCAAATCCTCTGTTGTCTTTTACATCTTCAAATCCTCCAACGTGGAGTGCAATATCTGTTTGGTAATGATGCTTGATAGCTTGTGCAAAAGCATAGCAAAACATCTGATTGCCTAGTCCTCCTATTATATTAATGATAAACATTGTTCTCTTTTACTTTGCTCTTATACTTTGATCATGAACTCCACAAAACATATCCTTAAAGAAATATTTTACTTTCCACAGGTAAGCGTAGAATTTACGAATCCTAAAACGCATTCTGTAATGTAGTTTGCTTGGATAAGCTTTGTCCCTCATTGCCCAAATGGGATATTGTTCAAGTAGATTCCAATTGCGCTGAAATATCTCGTTTGTAGAAAATGACTCAATATTATATTTTTTAGCTAAAATGGAATAAATACTCTGATCGTGTCTATTCTCAACAAATCCAGGAAAGTTTGGCACTCTCGATGGGGAGTCGGTAGCTAGCGTATAATCATCCAAATAAGCTTTATACCAGTCTCTTACAAATTTCATTGAAAAGTCACTCTTCTTAAAAAATATGATCGTAGATTCAAATTGCGTGGTGTGCGTTATCTCCGAATCTTCTTGGACTCCAAAATACTCAAAGACATCTCCCTTTGTCCAATGATGCTCATAATAAACAGTTTCGGGCATGGTGTTGTAGCTTTCTTCATAGCTTCTAACACCTAATATTCCTGTTTCAGACTCCAGTGTTCTTTTGATGTATTCTTGAAACTTGGCTTTGGCTTTAGGATTGAAAAAGCAGCCTATATCAGAATATAATAGAATATCTCCATCTTCTAATTTCTCTAACTCTTTGAGGATGAGGTAAGGTTTCCAACACCAATAGCCATATCCTCTGGAATATTTCACTAAATATCTACCCCACAGTTTTTTGAAGTCAACATCCAATTCTCTTTGATCTAATGTGTTGATCTGATCAAAGGTCTCCATGCTCTTAGCTTGTTCTACAAAGCGTGGAAAGCCTTTGGCTATGTGATGACTACCGAATGCAAAAACGTTTATCTTCATTTTTATTATGGTTGAGTAGCTGTCTTTTTTGAGTAATGTAAATCTGTATGTTGTTAGCCCTTAGTAAGGGTCAATGAAACAGGTTGTAAGATACAAAAATAGGCTATTTAATCATTAAATAGCCTATTTTATTCAATTTGTTTGTTTTCTTCTTATTTCACAACTTCCACCCATTTGCCAGTAGTTTTGCTCTGGTCGGCAGGGTTGTACATGGCTTCTGTAGTGATTGCCGGCATATAGAATCGGCCACAATACGCTGCTTGAAGTCTCACCTTGAAGGTCGTTGTATTGCCTGCTCTCAGGTTGAAATACGTGTACACTCTGTCGTCTCTGATGTCTTGGTAGTTGAAATAACCTACTTTCTGTCTGCCATCATCAAACAAACGAGTATTGAATATTTCCCATCCCGAAGGGAAGATCTGACTAAGCACTAAATCAGAAATATATCTTCCCGTAGTGTTTTGAACTGTCACCATGGCATAGAACTCTGTTCCTTGTTTCAGAGAAGCAACATTCACAGGGCTTCCTTTCTCGTCTACATACTTCACATCTAGTGAAAGTCCTGCATTTTTAGCAGGGTAGATGTCGGTCAATGGTTGTGTCATACCCACCAATTTGGTGTAAATAACGCCATCACCGGTATTTGTGATCTTCACATTCATATCTGTTTGAGGGTCAATACTTATTTCATGGAACACCTTATTTGTCTTGTCCGATTTTTGTTTTTGTCCATTGAGTTCCCATTCAAACATGATGGCTGATGTGCCTATCTTATCTGCCAGTTTAGAAAGAGCCAATAGGCTGTAAGCCGATGTCTGTGTGGTTAGATAATAAGAACTATTAACCTCTTCAGCCAATTTCTGGGCAAGACGAACAGCATCTTTAGAATTGTCCATCAGCACCATCGTTTCGATGATCATTGCCAAGTCTCTGCCATAACTTCCGTAAGTATCATTGCTAAAGTCGTAAGCAGTCAGACTGGTGCTTGCTTTAGATATAATTTCTTTGGCTGCATCTTTTCGCCCTGCAATAGCATAAGCTGCTGCAAGTCTCCACTTAGCCTGCATACTAAGGTCATCACGCTCTTTCAAGCGATTCATCGCAGCCAATTCAGGTTGATTAGCAAGAGCCAAAACATATAGTCTATAGGCTTGTTGCAGATGGCTCATCGATAAACCATAGTATGAGCTATACAATGGGTTTCCTGTCCATTGTTGACAAGCTGTTTTAAGATTATTCAATGCTTTAGTTTTCACAGAGGCTGGAATATTATAGCCTGCACGTTCGGCCTCGATCAGGAAGTGAATAGCATAGCTACTTACCCACTCGTTAGGATATCTGTCGCCGGGCCAGTAGGCTATTCCACCGTTTCCTAATTGTCGTGCGGTGATGGTGTTTATTGCACTCACCACATTGCTTCTCATTCTCTCTTTTTCTGCTGTTGTAAAGCTTTTAAACTTATCTACATATAGAATAGGGAAAGCTCTGGAGGTAACTTGTTCGGAGCATCCATGTGGATATTCCATCAAGTATTTCAGACTTCTGTTGAGGTCTAGTCCCGGAATACGTGAGATTTCCAACTTAGCCCAATCGTCTTTAGAGACACTCTCCACTTTCAGATTCAGATTGGCAGTTTGTCCGGCTTCTACCAGCGCATCATTCGATAATAATACTGGTGGATTTGGATTTCTGATCTCAATATCGATAGTTTCAGTGGCAGATTCTCCATTTCCCTTGGCCACGATTTCCACTTTCTCATGCCCTATTTTGTTTGCTACTTTTACGTTGAAATAGATGGTTTGATCGCCTTTCCCAGAGAAGCTGACTTTCTGTGTCGTTGAGCCAACAAACTCAAAGAGTCCCGTTGATTTAACGCTCACTTCCACATTTTTCACCTTATCATTCATGGCAAAAACGTTCACCGGCAATTGTATTTCTTCATCCGGACCAGCTACACGTGGCAGTGTAGAAATCACCATCAATGGATTGTTTACAGCAACAGTTTTTTCTGCATTACCGTATGCTCCTTGTTGGTTTCCGGCTACCACCATTACTCTGACTGAGCCAAAGTAAGCAGGCATTTTCAGTTGATGTTTATTTGTTTTGCCACCTTCCAACTTGAATGGGCCAATGTATTGCACCACAGGTTTGAAGCGTTTCATCGACTCGTCTGTTGCTTTCAGAGCTTCGTCACCTCCTATGCTTAGTAGAGGTCCCATTTTGCCTGCATAGCCACCAACAATATAGTCGTACATATCCCAAGTGCGGACTCCTAATGCCTGACGAGCGTAGAAATCAGCCCAAGCATTTGGCGTTTTGAAAGATGTTAAATCTAACAAGCCTTCATCTACCACAGCTAGGGTATAGGTCATTTCTTTCTTATTTTGTTCCGATACCGAAACGGTGTATTCCTTTTCAGGACGTAGGTCGTCTGGCATCTGAATCAGTGGAGTCAAGATCGTTGCTTTGTCTTCAGCTTCAATGTTTAATACTCCATACATACGTACAGGCAAGCTGTTGTTTGTTTGTCCATGTGGTTGGAATAGAGAGGCAAAGATGTAGAAGTTAGGTGCCATTTCTTTAGTCACCTTGAATGTATGTTTGGTGTCTTCAGTAGCACTTGTTTTCACCCATGCTTTGGAAATGATTCTAGAACCATCTTCTATGCTTATCAGGGCTCTACCCTCAGAGCTTTTTGGAAGCACAACAGTAGCATCTTCTCCTACCTCATACTTATTCTTATTGGTAGAGAATGAAAGCATTGTCAAGCCTTGAGCATCTGTTTTGTCTGATCGTCCCATATAGGCAGGCCAGTCTACATAAATGATTTCTCCTGTTTGATGTCCTCCAGATGGGTCAGTTACCAATACTAAATATCTACCCCAGTCTGGATATGATATTTTGAAGCTAACTTTTGCTTTTCCGGCTTGAGTAGAGAAGTTTTTGTTCAGTACCACTTCTGCCGATGAATTATTGATATAGGATGATAGATTATTTCTGTCATTATTCCACCACCATGACCATTGTAACTTGTATATCTTCACATTGAGATTGTTCTTTTCCACAGGTTTGCCATTTGGTTGAATGGTCACGATATCAAGGTTGTAATTAGCATCTGTTTCCAGCCATCTACCATTTGTCTTAGGAGTTTTGAGTCCGATGTATGAGGCATATGGCGAAAAAGGTACACTTTGAGTGTAGATACTGGCATCACCTCCTGATTCGAACACTCTGGAAATAAAGTTTGCTCTTAGCATTCCCGGAGCATTTTCGGCTTGTGGTAGGTTGGCTCTTACAGTGGCCTCACCATTAGAATCTAAATTGCCTTCGAAAATATCATAGGTGTCTCTGCTAAATGTGGTTGTAGGGTCATTAAATGTATAGTCCTCATAACCTTCAAAAGGGATATATGCTTTAGAAAGTGTCATTTCCACTTTAGCCTTCAAGTTTGCTGCAGGCGCTCCATGTAGCCATTGAGAAGATAGTGCACCTGTAAATGTTCCTTGACTTGCCATCACAATGTCTCCGGTTTTTAGGCGAATTTTCAGACGGTTAGGTTTTACGGTTTCTATTCTTAGTCTTTCAGAAAACTGGACACCTCCTATTTTAATGTTTGCCATCCAGTTTCCGGTGATTGCATCTTCGCTTGTTGCCATTCTGAAAGGGTAGAAACCATCGCCACTATTGGAAGCAATGAACGTTCTGTACAATTGTCCTGTTGGTGTATATAGTTCCAATGAGGCCGGATGCTCTTTCGGAATACGTTGTTCACGATCTTCTAGGATGAACGTAACATAAATGGAATCTCCCGGACGCCATACTCCCCTTTCACCATAGATATAGCCTTTCAGTCCTTTTTGAACTTGCTGTCCACTGACATCAAAGTTGCTTAGAGATAATGATAGATTGGCACTCACTTTCAGATAGCCTTTGTCTGCGCCATTGTGGGCAATGATGGCAAAAGGAGTGCCTCCTTTATAGTCAATCATGGCGAATCCATCGCTGTCAGTTTTGCCTTTCCCAATCACTTGCATTTGGTAGTTGTAGACTTCCACATCAGCACCTGATAGGGGTTGAGTGGTAAGGATATCTGTTAGGGCAACAAAGACATTGTTGGCTGCTCCTTGTTTGGCAGTGATCCCAATGTTGGACGATAAAGCAAAGGTGCTAACCGTTTTATTCATGTAGTAGGATGGTGTACAAGGGTCGTCTCTGTCTTTCCAGCTATACACTTCCCAGTCCATATCATCTTCGTAATAGTAATAATATTGAGGATTATCCCAGTAGCCTAATTCTTCTTCAGTAATGGTGTTGTCAAAGCTTGAGAGTGCTTTTTCTTTGTTTACTTCTTCAGCATCATCACATGGATAAGTAGAGTATTCTTGTTTCATCGAAAACTCTATTTTATAAATAGCTCCCGGATCTTTCTTTATCAACTCAGAAAGATCTAGAGGGAAAGTATTCCATCGGTCTAGTTTCATCGATGGATCTTTGTCCAAGCGTAGACGTTTTTTTGCAATAAGACGTCCGAATCTTTTCAACTCGTTATTGTCTCCCATGTCGTTTACTTGCATATAGTGCAGGATGTTATTCTCAAAAACTTTGATCACTTTAACATCCACAGCCCATAGATTAACGGCTTGGAAGGGTACAATTAACTTATCAGCATTAGGAAGAATATTTCCCTTATTTATCAATTTTACTTGTGGAGACAATTTTTCAAAGGTCAGGCTAAATTGTTTGTCCTTGCCCAAAGGTTTCTCCATCGAGTTTTTGATCTCTTTAAAAATCTTCAACTCAATTTGGTCGCCGGCTTCTACATCAAGATAAAGTTTGACCACATTGTCTTCGATCTCGTATGAATATTGCTTATTAGAATTTACAGTGATCAGCCCTTTAATATTTTGTTTGTCAGAGAGTGGGTCGCTGAAAACAATTCTTACATGTTGTTGAGGTTCGTATGCCACTTCTGCACTGATCACATTAAATTCGGGAAGCGAAGGCAGTACAACATCATATTCCTCATTTTGTTTCGATTTAATCGCACCTCCATTGGCTGACAATTTGTAGGTGATGGTTTCCGTTTCGGATCTGTATAAACTATCTATTTTTATGTTATAGACACCTAGTTGTTCCGTAGCTTCTACTTTGATCGTTGTTTTGTCTGTTTTTTTGCCAGAGATTGAAAACATTTTGTTGATGTCTTCCAATTTTGCGTCGTTAGATAATTTTAAGATACCTGAAACGGAGTTCCATGTTAAATCCTTTTTTTGAATAGGGCGATAGTTGTCTAGGTAAAGACTGTAGCTTTGCTCTGGGACAGCAAAAAAGAAGTAGAATTCTTTTAACTTTTCGTCCACCGTCATCACATCTCCAAGCTTAAACCATGCATCATATTCGGTGTCTGTTTTCAGTTCTCCTTCTTCAGGTGTGAAAACAATGGTGCTGGCATTTGTCCAATGTGCTTCTCCCTTGATGGATGGGGAAAATTTAAAGAGTTTTTGATCAACTTTTTCCCCAATTTGTACATTGGGAAGAGGTTGAGCCAGTTGGATCGTTATATCCGACTTGTTGTGGATATTCCCCGAAGTGAAAGCAGAAATATACCTGCCAAACTCTGGGTTGATAACTTTATCGCCACTGCTTTGACAAGCAAAGAACACCAACAAGGTGGTGATGGCAGATAAGCCTGTGAGTAATAGTTTTTTCTTCATATTCTCTAATGAATAAACATTTATATAGTTTGGTTTGTGAACAATTTTTTGTCTTCTAAATAAATAGGTATAGGCTTACTGCCATCACCAGCATGCCTGAGGTGAGCCCCATGATGGAAATATGATGTTTTCCATATTTTTCTGCACTTGGAAGCAATTCATCCAACGAAATAAAGACCATGATTCCTGCCACTACGGCAAAAATGATCCCATTCATCGTGTGCGACCAATATTGAAGCAGAAACAGATAGGCTAAAAGTGCACCTACGGGCTCGGCAAGACCTGACGCAAAAGAGAGCCAGAATGCTTTTTTCTTACTGCCTGTAGAGTGATATATGGGTACAGCTACAGCGATTCCTTCGGGAATATTGTGAATAGCTATGGCCACTGTGATCGGAATGGCCACATCAAGAGAACCTAAGGCTGCCATGAAAGTGGCGATTCCTTCGGGAAAGTTGTGAATAGCAATAGTCAGTGCTACAAGGAGCCCTGTGCGCCTTAATGAACTGTTTTTAGCACTCATATCCTCCACTCCTTGTATCTCATGAGGATTTACTGAGTCGGGGATCAAAAAGTCGATAAAGTTGATCAATCCAATTCCAGCAAAGAAAGCGATGATGAGGTACAGTGTCCCTACTTTCTCTCCATAGTCGGCCACTAAAAAATCTTTTGCTTGTGGCAACATCTCCATAAATGAGACATAAATCATAATGCCCGCCGAAAAACCGAGCGAAGCACACAAAAATTTAGTGTTTGTCTGCTTGGCAATTAGGGCAATAAGACTTCCTATACCTGTAGAAAGACCTGCAATAGCAGTAAGAATAAATGCAAATATTATATTTTCCGACTCCATCGTTTATTAAGGCAATTGTTATAAAGTTAAATAAAGTATCGCTATTAAAATATTAAATTGATAATTAATCGTATAGACTATATTATTAGTATAATATACAACAAAGTTATTTAGTTTTTTTTATTTTTGACTGTATTATGAATAATTCTAAAACAGGACTAGTTCTTTTAGTGCTCTCTGTGGGAGCAATGCTTGTTCCATTTATGGGTTCGGCTATTAATTTGGCTCTGCCATTCATCAATGACGATTTGGCGTTGAATGCACGTATGTCTAGTTGGGTTCCTACTTCTTATATGTTGTGTACGGCCATCTTGCAGATCCCCTGTGCTCGTATTGCAGATATATATGGTAGACGAAGGATATTCATTTTAGGGGTTGTTCTTTTTTCCATTTTTTCTTTAGCTTGTGGCTTATCCGGTTCGGGTTCATCGCTTATTCTCTTCAGAGTACTCACAGGGCTTGGCAGTGGTATGATGTTTGGTACCAGCACTGCTATATTGACGTCCTCTGTGTCTAAAGAAAAACGGGGATGGGCATTAGGTATCATCACTTCTTCGGTATATATTGCTCTTGCTGCCGGCCCATTTATCGGAGGATTGCTTACTATGCACTTGGGGTGGCAGAGTATCTTTTATGTTTCTGCTTCGGTAGCTCTATTGGTGGCATTGGGTGCTTTTCTCTTTATCAAAGGTGAATGGAAAGAAGATACAAAGACTCCTTTCGACTTTCAGGGTACGGTGCTTTATAGTATCGGACTATTTCTTTTGATCTATGGTTTTTCCCAATTGCCCGATTTTGTCGGCATATTGCTTTCTGTTTTGGGTATTGCAGTGCTATTCCTTTTTGGCAAACATCAGCAAAATAAAACTCATCCGATATTTAATGTAAAACTTTTCTTGAGCAATCGTGTCTTTAGGCTTTCCAATATTTCTGCTCTTATCAATTACTCTGCCACAATGGCTATTGCTTTTATGTTGAGCCTTTATTTGCAGTACGTCAGAGGGCTCAATCCTCAAGAAGCAGGTTTGGTGTTGATTATACAATCTGTTTTTCAGTCGGTAGTTTCGTTGTTGTCTGGAAGGCTTTCGGATAGGATGTCTGCCTCATTTTTGGCTACTAGTGGTATGGCGATGACCGCTACGGGCTTGGTGATGTTGTGTTTTATTTCAGGAACAACTAGTTTCTATTATCTATATTTCGTTTTAGCCTTGCTGGGTATCGGATTTGGTATGTTTTCTTCTCCTAATACCAATATTATTATGAGCTCTGTGGAGCAGAAGAACTATGGAATGGCAGCAGCCACAACCGGCACTATGCGTCTCACGGGACAATCCTTCAGCATGGGAATAGCTATGATGGCAATTTCCTTGACTATTGGCGAAGCCAAACTGTCGTCGCATTTGGCTAGTGAGCTCATCTCTAGTTTGCAGATTACTTTTGTTATTTGTGCCGTGCTCTGTTTAGTAGGGGTTTATACTTCTTCCATCAGAGAAAAAAGGAAAATATAATGAAAGGACTTAAGCTTTTTTATACCCACTTTCTTAATTTAATCGAATCGATTGTATAAGTTTGCATCTTATTGTTTTATCTGTCAGCAAAAGAATATGTCAAAAAAAACAACCTATCTTATAGTAACGATTTTTATTTCTCTTCTTGCTTTTACTTCTTGCGAAAATGGAAATAAGGGGTACAGAGAATATTATAATGTTATGGGAAACAATCCTGTGCAGGTTGTGCCTTGGCTGATAGATATTAGAAAATCGCTGGATAAAATTGAAGCTAAAATCTCATGGTACAAGTTAGATAGAGAGGAATATTATGTAGTTCAGTCTTTTTTGCTGGATGATGATGGTGGAATAATCAGTCCATATGCTATTTATCTTGCAAACGATAAGGAAAAGATTGTGTACTTTGAATCGGAGAATATCTTGACTGTTTCTGAGGACGAATCTGATTATAATTATTTTATTGAAAATGCTATTTTGGTTGATCTATTATGGAGTAATCAAAGGCGCTACTCCACAATAGAATAAACCATTTTATTTATTTCTTCAACAAGAAAGAGAAATCATCTCTAGTCCATAGCTCTTGTGGCTCTAGTCCATGTTTGAAGATCCGAGCTGATCGTTCGCCGATCATTTTCACCGAATTGTTTTCTACCCATAACATCGTGCCCTCTCTGAGGCCAACTACTGTCATATCTTTATTTTCTTCGATGAACTCCTCTATTCTCATTTCGCGAGTTTCGCCTCCATGATCTTTCGGATTTGCATCTAAATAGTGCGGATTGATTTGGAAAGGAACCAAATCTAGCACGTCAAAGCCTTTAGGGTCAATAATAGGCATGTCGTTTGTTGTGCGTAGGGTAGGGCAAGCAATATTAGAGCCGGCACTCCACCCTATGTATGGGGTTCCTGCAATCACCTTTTCACGGATAGCTTCCAGCAATCCATTGTCTCGCATGGTGCGAACCAGTTTCCATGTGTTTCCTCCACCTACGGCTATCGCTTTAGCTTCTTTCACAGCTTGTAGAGGGTTGTCAAAGTGGTGAATACTCTTCACCTGATGTCCTATTTCCTTTAGTGCATTGTTTACTTTTGCTTCGTATTCATCGTAAGAAAAAGTTACGGCAGCATAAGGAATAAATAGAATTTCCATTGGCTTTTCTCCAAAAAAAGCTTTGATATTATGCTTTGGATAGCTCAGATAGGCTTCTCCGGGATTGGTTGAGTTGCTTAATAATAATAGTTTCATGTATGTTTTATTTTCTAAATTCTCAGCTTTATTTTTGTGCTCTTTCGTATTCCACGCTTGCCATAATGAATGAACCTATGGCTTTTCCTTCGTTCTGTGTTACTGTAACGTCTTTTCCACAGAGATAGTAGTTGAGTGTTCCGGTGCGAGACAGATCCTTTACCGGACCTAGGCCGGCAGAAGCACAAGACTGTATAATGTCAATATCGCCAGACTCAGTGGGGCGAATAAATTGCTCAATCAAGCCTTCGTATGCTTTTTGGGCAATTCCTTCGTATTGACTTTTGTCCAATGCTCCTATTCTAATTCCTTTTAGATAGGCATAAGTGAACATAGATGATGCCGATGATTCCAAATAGTTTGCCTTATCGCAAGCATTATAGGCTTTGCCATTTATGGTGTCTCCTGCTGTTGAGGCTTTTGTCTCAGCATTGTGTTGCACTAATTGATACCAGCAACCTGATGCAGGATCTTGATATTTAGCTAATCCTTCAGCCACTTGTTTAGCTATTTCTACAAGGCTATTATAGTCTTCTGAAGCCTTTGGTATCAGCTCTATAACATCTACGAGTGCAGCAAAATACCACCCCATTCCTCTGCCCCAAAACTCCGGGGAGCATCCTATATAGGGTTCACTTTGTTTTGCCCAAAAAGAGTTTTCATCTTTTGGCATGGCCGACCATGCATGATAGTTGAGTTGTTTCTCTGTGTCGTAAGTCTTCGCGTGAATGATCTCAAATTGTGCTACAATGTCTTTCCATGATGTAGTATTGTCTTCAGCTCCAAGCTCTTCGCCAAAGTTGGCTTGCCATTCAGCATAAACAGCCGGTCCCATGTATAAGCCATCGAGCCACATCTGATTAGGATATTGAGCTTTGTGAAAGAAGCCTCCTGCTCCCGGCAGATCTTTGCCGATACGACTATGGTTGAACTTCAATTTGTTTCGTAAGAATGTAGCACAGCTCTTGTAGCGTTGGGCATCTGCTTCATTTCCTTTTTTCATTTCTTCTTTATATAAGGCAAAGAACATTTTTCCTGCTGCCAGATCATCAATGTTACTCTCTCCTACAGCTACGGTATCTCCTCCTTGTAGGCAGTGGTCGGCATACGCTTTAACGGCATCATAGTATTCTGTTTTCTCTGGGTATTGTTCCCATGCTTTCAGTACACTATTGGCAACTAAGCCCGGGACATAATCCCAGTGAGCTGTTTTTAGTTGCTGCTCTTTTTTATTGCTTAGGAAGGTTTTCAAAGCAAGGGCCTCTACTGCTTTCTGTGAATATATTTCTGTTTTGGTTTCTTCTTTTTGCTTACACGAGGCTAGCAATAAGGGAATTAGTAGGAGGGAAAAAGTGATTTTTCTCATTTCTTGATTGGTTTATTATTCAGGATATTTTATCGGTTCTACGAGTTTTGTCGCAATATAATAAATTAATCTTACTTCCGTAGCTATTCCTTTTTGTTCTGTTTTAACATCCTAAGTGGCTATTGCTGTTTTAAAACATAGAGTTAAACGATTAACATGCGTATATTTTTATTTCCTTTGCATTTGATTTTAGAATAAATGATAACCCATTAAGTTTTCAGAATTATTTAATGTCTATAAAGTATAACATTGACTGTTAGTTATCACTTAATGATGAGACATTAAATATTTCCTTCTACTTATATTATTTTTGTTGGATGAAAAAGAAACAGAATCTATTTGCTTTGGCTCTTATCTTTAGCCTCTTCTTTATTTGGGCCATTAGTAGCAATCTTTTGCCTACAATGATCAGGCAATTGATGAAAACCTGCGAGCTCAATGCGTTTGAGGCTTCCTTTACGGAGACAGCTTACTGGTTAGCTTACTTTATTTTCCCTATTCCTATTGCTGTTTTCTTGAAACGGTACAGCTATAAGGCAGGGATCATCTTTGGTCTGTTGCTTGCTGCCTTTGGTGGTTTGCTCTTCTTTCCGGCAGCTATGTTAAAAGAATATTGGGCATATCTGACTATCTTTTTCATTATTGCAACGGGAATGTGCTTTTTGGAAACGGCAGCCAATCCTTACGTCACAGTTTTAGGAAATCCTGACAATGCACCTCGTAGGCTTAACTTGGCACAGTCGTTCAATGGCTTGGGAGCATTTATAGCAGCCATGTTTTTGAGTAAATTGGTTTTGAGTGGTCAACACTATACACAAGATACTATTCCAAGTGATTATGTAGGGGGATGGGAAGCTTATATTCAGTTCGAAACGGACTCTATGAAGTTGCCTTATCTTATTTTGGCCGGTCTTCTTATTCTTGTTGCCATTATCTTTGTATTCTCTCATTTGCCTAAAATCAAAGAAGGAGATCATGAAGAAGGGGAAGAAAGTAAAGGTAAGCTGATTGATTTTGGTGTTCTCAAGCGTAGTCATTTGCGTTGGGGAGTGATAGCTCAGTTTTTTTATAATGGGGGTCAAACAGCTATCAATAGTTTATTTTTAGTATATTGTTGCACTTATGCTGGTATAGATGAAAACACAGCTACCACATTTTTTGGAATATACATGTTAGCCTTTCTGCTAGGAAGATGGATCGGTACTTTGTTGATGTCAAAATATAAACCTCAAAATATGCTAGTGGTCTATTCACTTGCTAACATTGCTTTGTGTGGAGTCATTATGGCTTTCGGAGGTATGGTAGGGTTATATGCTATGCTAGGGGTGTCGTTCTTTATGTCTATTATCTATCCTACTCAGTTTTCCCTTGCCATCGATGGATTGGGCGAAAACACAAAGAGTGGATCAGCTTTCCTAGTTATGGCTATTGTGGGTAACGCTGTGTTACCGCAATTGACTGCCTACATCATGCATATCAATGAGCATCTTTATCAGATGGCGTATATCATTCCTCTGATTTGCTTTATTTTCAGTGCATATTATGGATGGAAAGGATACAGAATAGTGAACTAATTCATTTCTTTTGTATTTTTGTATAAATATTTATAACTCGTTTCTGCTATGTCGAAAGTTTCTCTAAAAATGATTGCTAAGTCTCTGGGAGTTTCAGATGCTACTGTTTCTCTTGTGCTTAGTGGTAAGGGGAAAAATGGTAGAGTAGGGAAAGAGTTGAGCGAAAAGATCATAAAAAAAGCTCAAGAGCTTAACTATCGTCCAAATATTTTGGCTCGTAGTCTACGTCTAGGGCGATCGCAGACCATTGGTTTGGTTTTAGCAGATATTTCCAACCCTTTCTTTGCCAATCTGGCTTTCCACATTCAAGAATATGCCGAAAAATTCAATTATACTGTTTTCATTACCAATACGAATGAAAATACGGATAAGATGGAAACGGCAATTGAAATTCTGAAAGCGCGACAGGTAGATGGAATGATCATTGTGCCTACCGAAAAGGGAAGTAAGTGTATTGAGAATCTATTGTCTTCTAGCACGCCGATAGTGTTGTTGGATAGATGTTATCCGGACATTAAAACTAATGTTGTGATGATTGATAACTATTTGGCTGCTTATGAAGCAACCTCAAGAATGATCAATGTGGACGGCTGCAAAAAGGTGGGTTTTATGACGTATGAAAATTCACTTTTTCACTTTGCGGAACGAACCAGAGGATTTGTGGATGCAATGAAAAAAGCTGATATTTATGATGAGCGTTTGATCAAACATGTGAACTATCAGACATTGGAAGAAGATACTCAGAAAGCGATCAATGAATTGACCACTGAAGGTGTCGATAGTGTGTTTTTTGCGACAGATAGTATCTGTATAAAAACACTGAAATATTTGACTAAGAATGATCTAGTAACTTATGATAAGCTAAAAGTAACTAGCTTTGACTATAATGAGATTTTTGATTTTATAGAAAAACCATTGTCATACATTGTTCAACCACTGCAGGAGTTAGGGACTACTGCTGCTGAAATGTTGATTGGTTTAATAAATAATGAAGAGGAGGAAGCTAATAAGGAGATGAAAAACACCTTACTTTCCACCCAAATGCATTTTAGTAATACGAAATAAAAAGTACTTATTAGCATCTAACTTTTTAGGAGCTAGTTTGTTTATTGCAAGTGAAGTTAATCGTTTAATTAAAGATAAATGGAATATAGAGAATTAGGTAAAACGGGGATGAAAGTATCCAATCTCAGCTTTGGAGCATCTTCCTTGGGGAGTGTTTTTCATGAAACGAAGGAGCTCGAAAGCATTAAGGCTGTGCACACGGCTGTGGAGCATGGGATAAACTTTATTGACGTATCACCTTATTATGGATATTTGAAAGCTGAAACCGTTTTGGGGAAAGCGTTAAAGGATATAGACAGATCAAAATTTTATATATCTACCAAGGTAGGGCGTTACGGAAAAGATGGAAAAAATCATTGGGACTATTCTGCCAAACGATCTACTGAAAGTGTTTATGAAAGCTTAGAACGGCTCAACGTTGACCATCTTGATATCATCAACGTACATGATGTAGAGTTCTCTGACCTCGATCAGGTATGCAATGAGACATTGCCGGCCTTGGTGGAACTAAGAAATAAGGGCATTGTGAAAAATGTAGGAATTACAAATCTTACTTTGAAGCATTTTAAATATGTGATCGATCATGTACCTGCTTCCACAGTAGATACTGTATTATCTTTCTGCCACTATTGCTTGAATGATAATGCATTGGAAGATTATCTTGATTATTTCGAAAGCAAGAATATTGGAGTAATCAATGCTGCTCCTTTTTCTATGGGCTTGCTAACCAGAAGAGGTGCGCCAGATTGGCATCCTGCTCCCAAACCTTTGCAAGAGCTTTGCCGAAAAGCAGTAGAATATTGCGATGCACAGGGCAAATCCATCGAGCAGTTGGCAATAAAATATTCGACTAATAATCCTCGTATTGCCTCCACGTTGTTTAGTTCTTCGAGACCTGAAGCTGTTTTACAAAATATAAAATGGGCTTCAGAACCTTTTGATGAAGAGCTGTTTAAAACTGTGAGGACGATATTAGAATCACGATTGAACGATACTTGGTTGAACAGCTAAAAAAATATTAGCACAATGAAAGCATTAATTATAGAAGGCGAACAAAAAATTCGTTTGATAGAAAAAGAAAAACCAACCATCAAAGACGGTGAAGTGTTGGTTAAAATTAAATACGTAGGTTTTTGTGGATCAGACTTAAATACATTTTTAGGGAAAAATCCAATGGTAAAACTTCCTGTTATTCCTGGTCACGAGATTGGTGCAGAGATAGAGGAAGTAGGTGCTGATGTGCCGGCTAAGTTCCAAAAAGGGATGGCTTGTACTGTAAACCCTTATACTAATTGCGAAAACTGTCCTTCGTGTCGTAACGGAAGACCTAATTCGTGCCAATTTAACGAGACTTTTGGGGTTCAACGCAATGGAGCGATGTGCGACTATATAGCTGTTCCATGGCGAAAAGTAATGATTGATAAAGACATTACTTCTCCTAGAGACTTTGCATTGGTGGAGCCAATGAGTGTTGGTTTCCATGCAGTTTCGCGTGCTCAGGTCACTGATCTTGATACTGTTTTGGTGATCGGCTGTGGCATGATCGGCATTGGTGCCATTGTGCGTTCTGCACTCAGGGGGGCTAAGGTGATTGTTTCTGATGTGGATGACTCTAAACTTGCTTTGGCTAAAGAATTGGGGGCACATTACACCATCAACTCTATGACAGAAGATATTCACCAACGATTGCAAGAAATAACTAATGGAAATGGACCAGATGTGGTGATTGAGGCCGTAGGTGCTCCTATCACTTATCAGACTGCTATCAAAGAGGTGGCCTTCACTGGGCGAGTGGTTTGCATTGGTTATGCCAAAACTGAAATTGCTTTTGAAACAAAACTTTTTGTATCTAAAGAACTTGACATTAGAGGTTCAAGAAATGCTATGCCTGAAGATTTCAGAGCAGTGATGGAATATATGAAACGTGGCACTTGTCCTATAGATAAGTTGATCACAAAGATTTATAAACCTGAACAAGCGCAAGAGGCATTAGAGTCTTGGTCGGCTGAGCCAGGTAAAGTATTCAGAATTTTGATAGAATTTTAAGATAATGAGTTATTTGATCATTGATGCGCATGCGCACCTGTGGCTCCGTCAGGATACTGTGGTGGAGGGCAAAGAGATAAAAACACTCGACAATGGAAAGTCTCTTTTCATGGGGGAGATCAGACAGATGTTGCCTCCTTTCATGATTGATGGACAAAACACTGCAGAGGTTTTTATTTCCAATATGGACTATGCACAGGTATCAGCAGCAGTCATCACACAGGAATATATAGATGGGCTCCAAAATGACTATTTGCAAGAAGTTCAGACCAAATATCCCAATCGTTTTTTCTGCTGTGGAATGGTGGATGCTCGCAAAGAAGGCTATTTGGCAGAAGCCGAAGAACTGATCAATAGAGGTTTTAAAGCGATAAAGATTCCGGCTCAACGCCTGATAACATCGGAGAAAAGAACATTTTTGACCTGCAACGAGATGATGAAGATGTTTGCCTTGATGGAGAAAAACAATATCATTTTATCCATCGATCTGGCAGATGGTGACCTTCAAGTAGCTGAAATGAAAGAGGTGATTGCCCAATTTCCTAATCTGAAGATTGCTATCGGTCACTTTGGAATGGTGACACGCCCCAATTGGCAGGAGCAAATCAAGTTGGCTAGGCACAAGAACGTAATGATAGAGTCTGGAGGAATTACATGGCTCTTCAATGACGAGTTTTATCCTTTCCAAGGAGCTGTTTGGGCTATCAAAGAGGCTATCTCTTTGGTGGGAATCGAAAAGCTGATGTGGGGATCAGATTATCCACGAACCATTGCAGCCATTACTTATCGCATGTCATACGATTTTATCATTAAATCAGATCTATTGACAGAAAAAGAAAAATCTCTCTTTTTAGGAGAAAATGCCAAAGACTTTTATGGTTTAGAAGATTTAATAGAACTCCCATATATTAAAAATATGTCCGAGTAATTATTTTTGTTGTTTATTTTAAGTATTAAACCCAACTGTACTTCGTAGAAAACAGTTGGGTTTGATTATTTTATGGTCTAGCTAAAAGCTAGTGGTGGAATGTTGTTTTACAGTCCTCTCTCGCTTAGATATTTTTCAACTTCCATGGCTGCTTGACATCCTGTTCCAGCAGCTGTAATGGCTTGTCGATAGAGTGTGTCAGCAACGTCTCCAGCAGCAAATACACCTTCCACTGAGGTCAATGGTCTGCCTTCTCTTCTCACGATGTAGCCAGTTTCGTCTAGCTCCACTTGTCCTCCTAAGAACTTAGTGTTTGGAGTATGTCCGATGGCAAGGAAGAACCCGTCTGCTTTGATGTCAAATTTCTCTTCGTTTGCTTCGCCCATGTGTCTTACCACATGCACACCTTCCACTCCATTGTCTCCGAATAGTCCAACGGCATTACAGTTGAAAAGAATTTCTATTTTTTCATTGCTCGCTACTCTGTCTTGCATTACTTTCGATGCTCTCAGATAGTCTTTTCTTACGATCAGATACACCTTGCTAGCCAAAGACGATAAATAGATCGCTTCTTCGCAAGCTGTGTCACCACCTCCCACTACAGCTACAGTTTTCTTGCGATAGAAGAAACCGTCGCAAGTAGCACAAGCAGAAACACCCATACCTGCATATTTTGTTTCGTCAGGCAATCCAAGATACTTTGCACTAGCACCCGTAGAGATAATTACGGTAGAGGCTTCTATCTTAGTACCATCTTCTACAGTAACAATTTTTTTATCACCTTTGAGATCTACCTCTGTAATGATTCCTGTTCTGATGTCAGCTCCAAAACGTTCAGCTTGTTTCTTCAAGTCGTCCATCAATTCTGTTCCGGTAATGCCTTCAGGATATCCCGGAAAGTTCTCAACCTCAGTAGTAGTGGTTAATTGTCCCCCTGGTTGAATTCCTTCATATAAGATAGGAGATAGGTTTGCTCTTGATGCATAGATGGCAGCAGTGTATCCTGCTGGTCCCGAACCGATGATTAGACAGCGTGTTTTTTCCATTTTTATTCTAATGTTTTATTTGTTTTGTTTATATCTAGTGCAAATATATAGAGAAAAGCTATCATTGGCAAATCTTTTACAATTTCTTCTCTTTATGCCTTGATAGCGATTTTCTATCTGAGATCTATGACCTCTGCATCAGGAAAATCTTTCTTGTCGAATGTAAAAATGTGATCTGTTAGATTCTGATTGGGATTATAGCTATTGATGGTTAAGGTGTTTTCCATTCCATTGGTATCATAAAGAATGATTTTAGTGAAATGGTTGTTTGCCTTGTTGATCTCCACAATGATCTTTGTCAGATCAGATTTTCGTTGTTGGGCAGTCAGTTCTATTTGGTATACTGTTTTTCCCTTTACTACTTTTTCTCCTCTATTTTTGATTTCAAAACCTTGTTTATAAATCGAAAATAAAATAGAAGGACTGATGGCTTGGAGCTCTTCTCCTGTTGGGTTCGTGATGTTTACCTCTTCATTTCCTTTGAGGTATATCCACTGCGTTTTGCCATCGAACCAAGTGATAGCATCAGGAATCTCTATCTTAAATTTATCACCTTTCATGTAAGCAGTACCATCTTGACTAAAGGTCTGATTCGCTTTGATGTCTTTGGCATCTAATGTAAACTTAGCTACAATTACTCCGGAGCTGTTGTAGCTTGCTGATGCTTTGTCCAAAATGGCTCTAGCATCTTGAGCAAGGGCAGATGTAATGAATAGCAGGCTAAAAGCCAATATTAGAGATATACGTTTCATGTGTAAATATTTCTGTAAATATAATTTTGGTCATCCTAAGATAATAATAGATGACGCTAATTTGCACAATCCGTTAAGTTAGAATATATTTTTTAATATCTTTTATCGTTTAAACTGCCGTATGATTTCAGCATCAACCATTCAGAGAGGTGAATAATTGCTCCAAGCTATACTCGTCCATAATATATACCTCACGTGGTTTGCTTCCTTGTGTAGGGCCTACAATTCCGGCAGCTTCCAATTGGTCCATCAGTCTTCCAGCACGGTTGTATCCGATGGAGAATTTGCGTTGAATCAGCGATGTAGAACCACTTTGATGCACCACAATCAGTCTTGCAGCTTCCTCGAAGAGGGCATCCCTCTCGTTGAGGTCTACAGCTCCAACAACATCGCTTCCTTCGACGACAACCTCTGGCAACTCTTGTGCATTGGCATATCCTTGTTGCTCTCCAATGTAGTTGGTGATTTGTTGCACCTCAGGGGTGTCCACAAAGGCACACTGAATACGAACTAAGTCGCTACCTTGCGAGAATAACATATCTCCTCTACCGATCAGCTGATTAGCTCCCGACATATCCAATATGGTACGAGAGTCTATCTGCGACATCACACGGAAGGCCATACGGGCAGGGAAGTTTGCCTTGATGGTTCCTGTGATGATATTCGTTGTCGGTCGCTGAGTGGCAATAATCAAGTGCATACCCACAGCACGAGCTTTTTGTGCAATACGTGCAATCGGCATTTCTATCTCTTTTCCGGCGGTCATGATCAGGTCTCCAAACTCGTCAATGACTATAACGAAGTAAGGCAAAAACTTGTGTCCCTTTCTTGGGTTCAGTTTTCTCTTTCTAAACATTTCGTTGTATTCAACGATGTTTCTTACTCCGGCATCCATCAGCAATTCGTAACGATTATCCATCTCGATGGTCAATGAATTGAGCGTCTGTGTCACTCTGGAAACATCGGTGATAATGGCTTTTTCTTCATCAGGAAGTTTTGCCAGATAATGCTTTTCTATTGTAGAATAGATGCTGAACTCTACCATTTTGGGGTCAACCAATACCATTTTCATCTCTGCAGGGTGCTTCTTATAGAGCAGTGAGGTAATAATGGCGTTCAGTCCTACTGATTTCCCTTGTCCTGTGGCTCCTGCTACTAGCAAGTGAGGCATCTTGGCTAAGTCGAAAACGAAAGTCTCGTTCGTGATTGTTTTTCCGATGGCAACAGGTAATTCTCCTCTAAACTCCTGGAATCTTCGAGAAGTGATCACTGACTGCATTGAAACAATTTGAGGGTCTTTGTTGGGGACCTCTATCCCCACTGTTCCTTTGCCCGGTATTGGGGCAATGATACGAATGCCAAGAGCTGATAAACTTAGTGCAATATCATCTTCCAAGTTTCTGATCTTAGAAATTCTTACTCCTGCTTTTGGAACAATCTCATATAGGGTAATTGTTGGCCCTACGGTCGCTTTGATAGACGTTATTTCTATACCATAGTTTTGTAGGGTGGTGATGATCTTATTTTTATTCTCATTTTGCTCTTCCATATCCACAGCTTTACCTGACATATCATACACTTTTAGGAGTGCATTGGTAGGGAATGCATAGTGAGAAAGCTCTAGGGTGGGGTCGTATTCTCCAATTTCCTCACCATCTATCATGATAACACCTTTATCAGCGTCTTCTGGAGTTGTATTTTTTACTTCCGGCTCTGTAACTGTTTCTTCCTCTTGAGCCATCACCACTTCAAAGCCATTTTCATTCAGGCTTTTAGGAGAAATGTTTGAGGGGGTGACTATCTCTGGTTCATCGCTATAGATAGACTCAGGCACATATTCATCGATAGGAGGAGAATTTGGTTCTTCAGTTTCGTCCTCTTCCTCAAGAATCTTTTCTAATTTATTTCTTTTGCTCAATAGCTTATCTAGCCAGCTCTTTTTCTCAGGTTTAACTTCTGTTTCGCCTTCTTCTTGAGGCTTTTTGAGAATCCAATTTCTAAACCATTCTACGAAATCTTTTTTCACAATGACCAAAAAGCCGATCAGTAGTAAAGCTAGTAATAAGATAAGTCCAGGTATACCTAGTGCTCTTTCTAGTAAACCTTCTACATATTGTCCATGATTTCCTCCCCATATAATGTGCGTGTCGGGCACCCATTTGGCTATGGTTAGCGAACAAAACACCGATCCCCAGATGAGAACGAAGCTAGCAAGGAAAAAATGTTTTAGAACCGAGACTTTCATCAGCCTCATCAGGCTAAGACCTGCAAAGAAAAAGAATATAGGAATAGCGATAGCAAATATACCAAACGACTGATTGATTAGTCGCTCGGCAAAGTATGCGCCAGTGACACCTGTCCAGTTAGAGATAATTTGTTTGTTCGAAATTAGTTCCCAAAAGGTTTTATTGTCAATCTTGCTTTGGTCAAATGCTCCGGTGAAGTAGAACGAAATTTGAGCCAAAAATATATAGAGCCCTACGATGACAAGGGAAACTCCCGATAGAAATCTGGGACGCTCTTTTTTTACAATAGCAACAAATGAACTTAAATTCTTGAAGCCCTTAATAGGTTCGGCACTTTTTTTAGCCATATATATGGATTATAGTCTTTTGATTAGTTTATGCAAATATACTTCTTTTTATAAGGAATAAAACTTGATTATTATTTATTATTTTCTTCTTCTGGACAGAAAGTCGTTTAGATAAAAATCTTCAAAATGAGGACAAATTCAATAAAAACGCTTTAAAATGGGGTAGGTCATTAAACCTTTTGACTTTTCTAGAGTCAGAGTACTTAGTAAATAAATATATTTAGGGTATTAGATAATGAAAAAAATATTGTTCTTCTTGAGCTTGTCTCTCTTTGTGCTGGTTCAAGGTCTTGATTCTCAGACTGCTAACAACTCCATTTCAGGAGTTGTTTTAGATAATACAACAAAAGAAAAAGTAGGGTTTGCCAGTGTGAGACTGTTGTCTGCTAAAGATAGTGTGTATGTCAATGGAGCAACAACTGATGCCAATGGAATATTTAAGATTTCAGCCTCCAGAGGACGATATGTATTGCAAGTATCCTATTTAGGGTATACAGATCACTATATGGATGTTAGTATTTCTAAAAGTGCACACTTAGGAAACATCTTCATATCAGAGGATGACAAATTGTTGGACGAAGTGGTGGTGGAAGCCAAAGCAATAGAAATTCAGGTGAAGGGTGACACCATAGAATATAATGCAGATTCGTACAAGGTGCAAGAGAGTGCTGTGGTAGAAGATTTGTTGAAAAAAATGCCCGGAGTGGAGATTGATGAAAATGGAACCATCAAGGTCAATGGACAAGAGGTGAAAAAGATTTTGGTGGATGGTAAGGAGTTTTTCAGCGATGACCCTAAAGTGGCTTCAAAAAATCTGCCGGCAAAAATGGTAGACAAACTTCAGGTGCTTGATAAACTTTCGGATATGGCACAAATGACAGGTTTCGATGATGGAAGCGAGGAGACGGTGATCAATCTGACTGTGAAAAAAGGGATGAAAGAGGGTGCTTTCGGTAATGCACTTGCAGGTTATGGAAGTGAGGAACGATATGAGGGCAATGCAATGGTCAACTATATGCGAGACAATACACAAGTATCCGTACTCGGTGGAATCAATAATACGAATAATGCAGGAATGAGCGACCTCGCATCTGCTATGTTTAGCGGAAGTGGAGGTGGTCCTAGAGGACTTCGCTTTGGAAACAACAACGGTGTAACAAAGAGCATCAATGGAGGATTCAACTTTGCGACTGAGCATTCTGACAAACTGAAATGGGGTGGGGATGTGCGATATGGAAACAACGATAATGAATCTATCTCAAACATGCAACGAGAATATCTCTCTGAAGAGAATAAGCGAAAAGAGGTTGCTGATGCTAGGGGGAATAACAAGAATCAGAGCATTGCCACAAACTTCAGATTTGAGTGGACGCCTGACGATTGGACAAAAGTAGTTTTTACGCCTCGTATTCAATATAACACCAATGATCGGGTGACTTCTGAAAACTCGACTACAAAATATGAGCAGGGAGAGCCTTTAGAGCACTTGTCTAATGAATCTGATCAGAAATATAACTCTAGTGGTAATGGGTATAAACTGAATGGAAACCTAGATGTTAGCCGCAAGTTGAGCGAAAAAGGTAGAGTCCTCAGCTTAGGATTGCGAGGAGGATACTCCAAATCTGATTCTGATGGATCCGATTTCAATCACATTAAATATTTTGATGCAGCAAAGAACGATTCGATCATAGATTATATTTTTTCACAAGATGATGACTCCTACAATTGGAGGATTTTTGCGTCTCTTGTAGAGCCTTTGGGAAGGAATAATTTTTTAGAGTTTTCCTATAATATTTCGAATAGGAATTCAACAACGGATAAACAATCTTACTATAACGAGAATATGCCAAATCTGGATACTGATCCCTTATATACAGAGGTCGACACAGCCAATACGCGTTATGTGAGAAATGATTTTATCAATCAAAATGTGTCATTGAAGTTCAAGTCTCAAAGGCAGTTAGAGAATGGTCACTCATTCAACTATACCCTTGGTGTTGGGCTAGAGCCTTCCAGTTCGCAAACCGATTTTATAGAGCCTCTGAAAGATCCTGTGATTATGCCTCGAAGAAATTTTCTAAGCTTTGCTCCAAGTGGTCAGTTTAACTATCTGTGGGATAGACGACACAATATAAGAATAGACTACCAAGGGACTACAAATGAGCCTACAACACTTCAGTTATATGATGGAATATATTCCCGTAATGGCTTGAATACCAATAGCGGTAATCCTAGTTTGAAGCCAAGCTTTACGAACAATGTGCGTATTCGATATAGAAAAGCAAATCCAGAGCAGGCTTCTTTTATGATGCTATTTGCCAACTTTAAGCATACATCTAACGACATTGTATCCATATCAAATATCAATAAAGCAACCGGAGGACGTGATGCTTCGTACACCAATGTGAACGGAAATATGAGTGGAGACACAAGATTTATATTCAACAGACCATTTAGAAATAGGAACTGGTCAGTCAATTCGATGTCGTATGTGTCTTATGGGATAACCAATACTTTTATTGATAAGAGAGCAAATAAAGCAAAAGCATTGAACTTGCACCAAAATGCAGGCTTGCGATTTATGGCAACCGAAATAAATAGTCCTTTGATTACGAACGTAGATCTTAATCTTCGTGGAAATATCAGATATACAAATCAAAATAATAGCATTAGTCGTAATCAGAACTCGATGAATTATGGGGGGACATTCTTGTTTACGCTTGATTTCCCTTACGACTGGTCAGTGGAAAGTGATGTAAATTACTCGACTAATTCGGGTTATGCGAGTGGTTTCTCTCAAAAGGAATGGTTGTGGAACGCTTCAATTGCTAAACAAGTATTTAAGAATAAAGCAGGAATGCTCCGATTCAAAATCTATGACATTCTGAAAGAACGTAGTAACATTACAAGAGATTATAACGCTACAATGACTTCTGATATCACAACCAATACTATTCCGAGTTATTTTATGGTTCACTTTGTCTACAAGTTTCAGTTCTTCAAAGGAGGAGCTAAGCTCGACGATATGGGAGGTGGCGGGCGACGTTATGGAAGAGGACCGCACAGAATGTAAAGAGCTTATATTTTAGATTTTACAATAAAAATATTTTGAAGTTGTTTCGAGAATTCGGAGCAACTTTTTCACTTTGTCAACTTGCTATTTAGGTGCTTCTAGACCAGTTCAGTCCATATTTAACGTGTATCGAAACCAATTATAGCTTTTTGTTACTATCTTTGTTACCTTATATGCCATTTTCTTAAAAAATGGGTATGTAGTCTTTTTTCAAACGTAAGTTTTATGGAACAACAAAACGAGAATAATATAAAGTCTGTGCTTGATAAAATAAACCTTCCGAAAGATTTGAAAAATCTGAGTATCGAAGAACTCGAAAGGCTTTGTCAGGATCTAAGAATTTTCATCATTGATGCTCTGTGCGAAAACCCTGGACACTTTGGTTCAAGTTTGGGTACAGTGGAACTAACGGTTGCATTGCATTATATATATAATACTCCTTACGACCGTATTGTGTGGGATGTGGGACATCAGGCGTATAGTCATAAAATATTAACGGGACGTAAAGATCGCTTTTATACCAACAGACAGTTTGGAGGACTTGCCGGTTTTCCTAACCCCGAAGAGAGTGAATATGATGCCTTTATAGCAGGACATGCTTCTAATTCTATTTCGGCAGCACTAGGAATGGCAGTGGCTTCTGAGCTCAAAGGTGAAAAAGATCGCCATGTGGTGGCTGTTATTGGTGACGGATCGATGACTGGTGGTTTAGCTTTCGAAGCTCTAAACAATGCTCACTCACAACCCAATGACATGTTGATTATCTTGAATGATAATGATATGGCGATAGACGATAATGTCGGTGGATTGAGGGATTATTTGGTCAAGATGACCACCTCGCCTACCTACAACAGAGTGAGAAATGATGTCTATCAAAAGTTTAAAAAAGGAAATTTGATCGATGAAAAGAAGAAAAACTTCATCCTCAGATTTAATAATAGTTTGAAGTCGCTACTGACCAAACAACAAAATCTTTTCGAAGGATTCAATATTCGATACTTTGGTCCTGTCAATGGACATGACCTGAAAGGATTGATACGTGTCTTGCAGAACATTAAAGATATGAAAGGACCGAAAATTCTTCATATCCATACGGTGAAAGGTAAAGGCTTTAAACCTGCTGAGCTTGCTGCTACAGAATGGCATGCACCGGGTAAATTTGACAAAATAACGGGAGAACGCATTGTCGTGAGATCGAAAGATCAACCTCAGTTGTTCCAAGACGTATTTGGCCATACTTTGGTGGAGCTGGCAAAGAAAGATGAAAGAATTGTAGGAATAACTCCAGCGATGCCCTCGGGTTGTTCGATGAATATTTTGATGAAAGAATATCCAGAAAGAGCTTTCGATGTGGGAATAGCTGAAGGACATTCCATGACCTATTCTGCTGGTTTGGCAAAAGAGGGTTTGATCCCTTTTTGTAACATATATTCTTCTTTTGCTCAACGTGCTTATGATCAGGTGATTCATGATGTGGCCATTCAACGTCTTCATGTAGTCATTTGCCTAGATCGTGCCGGACTAGTTGGAGAAGACGGACCTACTCATCATGGAGCTTTCGACTTGGCTTATATGCGTTGTATTCCGAATTTGACGATTGCATCGCCATATAGCGAGCATGAGTTGCGTCATTTGATGTATACAGCTGTTTACAATAATGATGGACCTTTTGTTATCAGATATCCAAGAGGACAAGGGGTTTTGAAGGATTGGGAAGTTCCAATGCAGCCTCTAGCCATTGGAAAAGGACGAAAGCTGAAACAAGGAAAAGATATGGCTGTGCTAACAATCGGACCTATCGGTTATACAACTACCAAGGCAATTGAACTGGTGGAAAGCAAGGGGTATAGTGTTGCTCACTATGATATGGTTTTCTTAAAACCCATTGATGAAGACATATTGAAAGAGGTGGCAGAAAATTTCACCAATGTGATGACGATTGAAAATGGTGTTGTCAAGGGAGGTTTAGGATCTGCTGTGCTAGAGTTTTTTGCTGATAACGGTTACAAAAATATTGATGTCACACGGGTTGGATTGCCTGATGAATTTGTTACTCATGGTTCTATCAAGGATCTTAATAGACTGTGTGAAATAGATCTTGAAGGTCTCGAAAAAAGAATCTTGAAGGCTCTAGCAGATCATAAGGCTTGATTTTGTTCTATAATAATATGTTAACCTTTCAGAGAAGGGGAATATACAGATGAAAATAGTAATAGCAGGTTCAGGAGCAGTAGGAACGCATTTGGCTAAATTGCTTTCGGCAGAAAATCATGATATTGTCTTGATGGATGCTGATAAAGATCAACTCGCCAATGCACAAGGTATCTCTGAGATCATGATCTTAGAGGGATCACCCACTTCGCTGAAAGATTTGGCGGAGGCTAATGTTGGAGAAGCTGACACTTTTATTGCTGTAACTCCCGATGAATCGGTGAATGTCACAGCATGTATATTGGCCACCAATATGGGGGCTGATCGTACCTTTGCCAGGATCGACAATTTTGAATACTTATTACCCAAAAATAAAGAAATTTTTGAAAAATTGGGAGTAGACTCGATGGTCTACCCTGAAATGTTGGCTGCTAAAGAGGTGGTCTCTGCTATCAAACGACCTTGGGCTCGTACATGGATCGAACTTTCGGGAGGAGCAATCATTCTAGCAGGGGTGAAGATTCGTGAAAACTCTTCCTTGGCTAATAAGAACCTTTTTGAGCTAAGCAATCAGGAAAAGAAATTCCATATTGTGGCTGTAAAGCGTGGGCATTCTACCATCATACCAAAAGGGAACACTACAATCTTACCTGAAGATATCTTGTTTTTTACCACTACCAAGCAATATGTCAATGACATCCCTAAAATAGCAGGGAAAGAAGTTGTAGAGGTAAAGGATGTCATCATCATGGGAGGAAGCCGTATTGCTATAAGGGCTTGTCAGTATCTCCCGGATAATATTAATATCAAATTGTTAGAATCTGATCGAGATAAATGTGAGTATCTGTTAGATAAGTTGCCCAAAAATGTGACGCTTTATCACAATACAGGTAAAGATGCAGACTTCCTAGTGCACGAAGGCATCGAAGATACGGATGCTTTCATTGCCGTAACTGGTAGCTCCGAAGCCAATATTGTGGCTTGTATGGCAGCTAAACGCTATGGAGTGAAAAAAACAGTTGCTGAAATAGAAAATATGGACTATATATCCATTGCTGAAAGTCTGAATATTGGTTCTATTATAAATAAAAAGCTGATTACGGTAACGGATATTTATCGTTTTCTGCTGAGTGCTGACGTTTCGAATGTAAAAACGTTAATGGTGGCTAATGCCGATGTTGCCGAAATTGTGGCTCGTCCCAATTCTGAAATAACTAAGCGAGAGGTCAAAAAATTGAACTTGCCAAAAGATGTTACCTTAGGGGGACTAATTAGAAATGGCGAACCTATTATGATTGAGGGGGATACATTGATAGAGCCTTACGATCATGTGGTGGTCTTTTGTTTGGATGATAGTTTGCGTCAAGCAGAAAAGCTATTCCAATAATATAATAATAAGGTGCGTATTTAGGTTATGAGAAGTAAATTTAACTTCCGGTTTATTTTCAAGACATTAGGATTTCTTCTAATCATAGAGTCCATATGTTTGATGATAGCTAGCCTAATTGCATTCTATCAGGACGAAGGTTGCGGTGACGCTATTGTGGTCAGTGGTGCTATTACTTTTGTGTCGGGTATATTGCTTACTATTCTGGGGACAGAAGAAATAGAGCAGAAAGTAGGCAAACGAGAAAGTTTTTTGGTCGTTGCCTTGTCGTGGACGGTGATGTCTGCTTTTGGAATGCTACCCTATTATCTCAGTGGGGAGATAACAAATATCAGTGATGCTTATTTCGAAACCATGTCAGGATTTTCCAGTACAGGAGCCACAATTCTCCAAAACATCGATGGAATGTCCAAGAGCTTATTGTTTTGGAGAAGCCTTACACAATGGATTGGAGGTATTGGAATCATTGTTTTTGCCCTTGTCCTTCTCCCTATGGTGGGTGGAAATGCATCTATCTTATACGAGGCAGAAGCTTCAGGGATAGTTAAAATGCGTTTGAGGCCACGTATCGGTCAAATGGCCAAAAGACTATTTATGTGCTATCTACTTCTCACAACTGTGCTTGTTGTGTTGTTGTGGTTAGGACCAATGAATTTGTTTGACTCAATCTGTCATGCACTTGCAGGTATATCTACCGGAGGATTTTCTACTAAACAAGCAAGTATTGCTTATTGGGATTCTGCTTATGTTGAATATGTGCTTAGTATCTTCATGTTTATTGGAGGTGTCAACTTTGCTCTGATTTATTATCTGTTGCAAGGGGTTGCGAATAAGTTGGTGGAAGATGAGGAATTCAGATGGTATCTTACTATTTGTGGAATTTTCACTTTGATTGTTGCCTTCGGCGTTATCGTTTCAGGAACGATTGACGATATAGAACAGGCTTTTAGAACATCTTTGTTTAGTGTTGTTTCAGTTATTACGACAACTTGCTTCACTACTACAGATTATACGGCTTGGGGCTCATTTTATACTTTTATTTTTGCTCTGCTGATGCCTTTTTGTGCTTGTGCAGGATCTACATCAGGAGGAATGAAGATTGTTCGTTTGGTGGTGCTCTGTAAAAATGCTATAAATGAATTTAAAAGACAGGTACACCCTAATGCAATTTTGCCGGTGCGCCTTAATGGAAACGTTGTATCTACTGATGTGGTGACCAAGATATTAGCATTTATGTTTTTGTATTTGGGCATTACAGCGCTGAGTGCGGTTGTTTTATCGGCAACGGGAATGGGACTAGAAGAGTCTGTTGGTTCTGCTATATCTTGTATGAGTAACACTGGGCTGGCTTTCGATCGTCATGGAATGAGCGATGGATATGCTAATATTCCAGTTTTTTCTAAGTGGTATATGTCTTTTTTAATGCTGACCGGTCGTCTCGAAATATTTACTGTTTTGTCATTGTTCATGCCTGGATTTTGGCAAAAATGATGCTCTGTAAAAGAGAGCCTTAACTCAAATAACTTATAATACTTATGGTGAAATATATTTTACTTCTCTGGTTATTTATGCCTTCTGTGTCACATTTTGCACAAAACCATCAGGTGAAAATGATGTTTGTGGGGGATGCTATGCAGCACAAAAGCCAGATAGATGATGCTCGACGAGATGGAGGTAAATATTATGACTACTCGCTCTACTTCAAAGAAGTGGAGGCAGAAGTTAAAAAAGCTGACTTAGCAGTGGTCAATTTAGAGGTTACCTTAGGGGGAAAACCCCACACAGGATATCCCACCTTTAGTGCTCCAGACGAGTTTGCAAAGGCTATACAAGATGCCGGATTCAACGTCTTTGTCACTGCCAACAATCATAGTGTGGATAGAGGAAAGAAAGGCATTGAAAGAACAATAAAAATGCTAGATTCGTTAAATATTGTGCATACGGGAACGTTTAAAGATTCCATCGAGAGAGAGATTTATTATCCTCTGTTGATGCTGAAAAATGGTATCAGAATAGCAATGCTTAATTACACTTATGGAACAAATGGTATTCCTGTTCCAAAGCCCAATATTGTGAATCTGATAGACACGGTACAAATTAAAAAGGATATTATAGATGCCAATAAATTGGGAGCAGACATCATTGTCGCCAATATGCATTGGGGCGATGAGTATATCTTAAAACAAAATAAGACGCAAGAAAGATTGGCTAACTTCTTGGTCGATAATGGTGTGAGACTAGTCATTGGCAATCATCCACATGTGGTGCAGCCTGTGGATATCAGACGAGAAGGAGACAGCATAAAGTCTATTATCGTTTACTCTATGGGAAACTATGTTTCCGGTATGCGAACCGTTAATACTTCAGGGGGAATGGCAATTAATATAAATATCAGCAAAGAGCCTAGACAAGCTGTTTCTATCGATAGTTTCGACTACTCTTTGGTATGGGTACATAAACCGAAGAAGGGGAATGAATATAAAAACTTCCGATTACTCCCCGTTGCCGAATATGAAAATGAGGAAGGCAAAGTCGCTCTAGGGGTAGACTATAAAGAAATGGAAAGCTTTGCAAAGGCTTCAAGGAAAGCTATAGAAAGTTTATGGCAATAAGCTAATACATAGCAATTTTATTAGACAGAAAATATTAAAATATATATGAAACGAACAGAAATATCTACATTAGGGAAATTTGCTTTGGTTGAACGCCTAACAGAGTCCATAAAACTTAAGAATACAAGTTCAGTGAAGGGGGTGGGTGATGATGCTGCAGTGCTCTCGTATGGAGAAAAACAAGTTTTAGTCACTACTGATCTTTTGATGGAAGGTATTCACTTCGACCTGATGTACTTTCCCTTAAAACATCTTGGTTATAAAGCGGCTATCGCAGGATTTTCTGATATTTATGCGATGAATGGGCAACCTAAACAGTTGACCATGTCATTAGGTATCTCTAAGCGCTTCTCTGTAGAAGATCTTGAAGCTTTCTACGAGGGAGTGTATCTTGCATGTGACGAGTATGGTGTGGATGTGGTGGGAGGTGATACTACTGCCTCTGTAACAGGGCTGACCATTAGTGTAACTTGTGTGGGTGAGGGAGAGAAAGATCAAATTGTATATAGGAATGGAGCTAAAGAAAACGATCTGCTTTGTGTTTCCGGCGATTTAGGAGCTGCATATATGGGCTTACAACTCCTGGAAAGAGAAAAAATGCTTTTCAACGAAAGTCAATCTAAAACTTTCCAACCGGATTTCTCTGGTAAAGAATATATATTAGAACGTCAATTGAAGCCTGAGGCACGTAAAGATATCATTCGCCTTTTGCATGAGCACAATATTTTACCTACTGCTATGATTGACATCACAGATGGACTAGCTTCAGAGGCGTTACACCTCTGCAAACAAAGCAAAGTAGGTTGTCAGATCTTTGAGGAACGTATCCCTTTAGATTATCAAACAGCGTCTATGGCTGAACAGTTTAACATGAATGTGACTACTGTGGCGATGAATGGGGGCAATGATTATGAATTGCTGTTTACGATTCCTCTTTTTATGCACGAAGAAGTTTTGAAAATTGAAGGCGTGTACGTGATAGGGCACATCACGAAAAAAGATTTCGGATGTCAATTGTTGATGCGTGATGGTCTGGAAATGGATATCAGGGCGCAGGGATGGGAAGCGAAAGAATAACAAATTGGATGCATGAAGCTGAAGTATAAAATTCTTATTGTGCTTATCATCTTTCTTTTTTTCTATTGGGTTTATCTCTCTTTTCTTTCTTATGAATACCCCACTAAAGAAGAAATTGATAAAAGGATTAATTATCTCGAAAGAGTAATAAATCAACCTTTAAACAAGGAGGCG
The DNA here is from genome assembly GCA_937995835.1 of uncultured Dysgonomonas sp. GTDB lineage: Bacteria > Bacteroidota > Bacteroidia > Bacteroidales > Dysgonomonadaceae > Dysgonomonas. The sequence goes on from CALKIV010000083.1 coordinate 92,859, forward strand.
GAGGTGGTAAAACTTGGATACATGAGCTCTGAATTTATGCTTTTTTCCTATGCCTATTCTACCTATGCTTTTACGAGTCTTATCGTAAGTGACTCGACATATAAAGAGCGACTTGTACCCTTAATCAAAGAATGTATCATCAAGTCTATGCATCCTGTAGTGTCTTTTCCCTATGATATAGATATTAATTTACTCCGGTCGGATTCTATTCCGGATTATTCTGTTTTGTATCTCGGACATCTCAATTTGATGCTCGGCTGTTATAGAATGGTAGGTGATGGTGATTCTTTTAATCAGTTGAATGATAATATTTCAGCCTCATTGTTTAGCAGATACGCTAAGACACCATATCTGATGCTTGCCTCTTATCCAGAATCGATATGGATTCCGGACAATACAGTTGGATTGGCTTCGCTCAAATTGCATGATTGGAATGCTGATAGTGGATTTGGACAAATCAGCGAACAGTGGGTAGAATATGCTAAAAAGAATTATTTAGAATCTGAAACGGATGTTCTCTATTCTACTGTTGATGCGTCAACAGGTAAAGCGCTTGAAGAGGCACGTGGTTCGATGCTTGGTTGGAGTATCATGTTTATTTATCAGTTCGATAGCAAATTCGGTGCTGAACTTTATGAAAATTACAAAGAACATTTCAGTGATAATTTTCTAGCATTAAGGCTTTTTCGTGAACGTGCTAATGAGAGATTTCTTTCTCTCTCGGATATTGACTCTGGTCCTATCTTTCTCGGATATAGCATCCCTGCCAATGAATTTGCATTAGGTCCAGCAATTTTATCAGGCGATTTAAGAACAGCCAAAAAGATAGAAAGGCTGATTGGCTTTGGTGCAAGATCTGTTGATTATAATAATGAATTGAGATATAAAGTTCGTTTTGTTAGCATGGACATAAGTCCTATGGCTGAAGCTCTAGTCTTAAATTCGATGGTGATGCGCTGCTGGATGGAAGATAAAGAGTCCTTTAAAGGAGACTTGTAGTAAATTCAAGTGTTTGGCTGATTCTCGTTAAATGAAAAAAAACAGCTACAAGCCTGTTGAGGACTCATAGCTGGATGCTATACAATAAAAAAAGTTCTATTATTTTACTATTTTGATCAACTCAACATCAAAAATCAGATTAGAGTAAGGAGGAATTTGTCCCATATCCCTTTCTCCATATCCCATCTCGTAAGGAATGTACACTGTCCATTTCGAACCTTCAGGCATTATCTTTAGCACTTCAGTCCATCCTTTTATCACTTGGTTTACGCCAAGGGTAATGGGCTCTCCTCTTTGGTAGCTGCTATCGAAAACAGTGCCATCTACAAGCTTTCCTTCATAGTGCACCTCCACTTGAGAGCTATCGGTTGGTATATTACCTGTTCCAGCATTTACAATTTTATATTGTACGCCACTTGGCAGACCTACTACTCCTTCTTTTTGTAGGTTGGCTGCAAAAACTTTAGCTTCCTCTTCTATGCGTTGAGTATGCTTCGATTTAGTATCTTCTGGTTTTGGTTCCATCAATTCGCGAATATATTCTTCTGAATTGGGTAGTAGATCTTTCTCTTCAGCAAAGGATGCTTTTAATGATTGTAGAAGCAATCCTTTATTTATATTTAGTCCCAAAAACACTGATTCTTCGAATTCTTCGAGCGATTTGCTGATTTGTTGTCCTATTCCTATACCAGTATTATATCCATTTCCTTCAGGAGTCACGGTGTTTAAGGCTGTCTCAAATCCTTTTAAAAAGCTAGTAACTCCTGCTTCGTTACTCTTTTTCACTTTATCTAGTTCTGCCTTTAGCTCCTTTGCCATAGCTTTATCTCCTCCCAATTCAGCATTATAAAGTCGAGTGGATACCTCTCCCGTGTCTTGAAGTACACCCAACCTTTGAAGATGATACATGAGTGAGCCATTGGCGTTGAAGGTTTGTCCTAATGCATACGCGATAGAGTCAGACTTATTGGTTAGTTTTATAGTATTAGATGGATTGGCACTTTTTTGCCCCATCAGGCTAACAGAACATGCCAAAAGTGCAACTATGCTCAATACAGATATTTTTCTCATCGTCTCTTAAAGTTTTATGATAATTAGTTATTTGTCTATAATTTAAGCGAGCAAATATATATGTTTTATCTCTCTTTTGTAGTTAAAAGTGTATGTATTATGCTAATTCCTTATAAAAGATAGAACTAATATACCTATCTTTGCACCTCCTTATCATCTGGCTTCGTTTGTCGCTTCATTAAAAAAGGTTAGATAATAAGGTGCAATTACTGCTAAAGATTATTTAAAAAGAATTAATGAAAACATTTGAAGAATTAGGTGTAGCCTTAAATATACGTAAGGCAATCGAAGAACTGGGATATGAACAACCGATGCCTGTGCAACAAGAGGTGATTCCATACTTGTTGGATGGTATTAGGGATGTAATAGCATTGGCACAAACAGGAACAGGAAAGACTGCTGCTTTTGGTCTTCCTCTTATACAGCAAACTGACACAAAATTAAGAACTCCTCAATCGCTTATCTTATGCCCTACACGTGAATTGTGTCTGCAGATAGCTAGCGACTTGGCAGATTATTCAAAACATGTTGATGGATTGAGAGTTTTGCCTGTATACGGTGGATCGAGTATTGACAGTCAGATCAGAGCCTTGAACAGAGGTGTGCAAATTATTGTAGCTACTCCGGGACGTTTGATCGACTTGATCAAGAGAAAAACCGTAGACCTTGAGCAAGTGAAATATGTGGTGCTTGATGAGGCTGACGAAATGCTAAACATGGGCTTCCTTGACAGCATTGATGCTATCTTGGAGCGTGTGCCTGATGACAGATCAATGTTGCTTTTTTCTGCTACCATGCCGAAAGAAATAGCTAAGATCACTAAGAAATACATGAATTCACCGAAGGAAATTACCATCGGTAGAAAGAATGAAGGAACAAGCACCGTTAAGCACATCTACTATATGGTGCATGCAAAAGATAAATATCTTGCGCTGAAGCGTATTGCCGATTATAATCCTGATATATATGGAATTATATTCTGTCGTACCCGTAAAGAAACGCAAGAAATTGCTGACAAATTGATCAAGGACGGCTACAATGCCGACTCTCTTCATGGGGATTTATCGCAAGCTCAACGTGACTATGTGATGAGTAAATTCAGATTGAGAAATCTTCAATTGCTTGTGGCTACAGATGTGGCTGCTAGAGGATTGGATGTGGACAGTTTGACTCATGTGATCAACTTTGGACTTCCTGACGATGTAGAGTCGTATAACCACAGAAGTGGAAGAACTGGACGTGCAGGGCGTACTGGGATGGCTATTGCCATTATTCACACCAGAGAGCAAGGGAAAGTGAGGGAGATAGAGAAGGTGTTGAACCGTAAATTTGAGCGTGGCGAAATCCCTTCAGGAGAAGAAATCTGCAAGCGTCAAATTCTAGATCTTGTTGACAGAGTAGAAAAAGTAAAAGTTAACGAGGATGAGATAAAAGAAATGCTTCCAGATGTTTATCGTAAATTAGACTGGTTGGAAAAAGAAGATATCATCAAACGTATGGTTTCTCTTGAATTCAACAGGTTGATCGATTATTATAGCGAAGCAGAAGAAATCGAGGCTCCATCCGGAAGAGGAGGAGATGATAGAGGTGATAAGTTTGGAGACAGACGTCGTAAAGGACAAAGCGGAAGCCGAACAGCCGAAAAGGGTTATTCTCGTATTTTTATCAATATGGGTAAAACTGATAATCTTTCTCCATCTAACTTGATGGGCTTGATTAATGATTACGTGCCTCAAAAAGTGGGTATTGGTCGTATCGACCTCATGCAAAACTTTTCTTTCTTCGAAGTGAGAGAAGGTGATGCTCCTAAGGTAATAAAAGCAATGAACGGACAAGAGTATAAAGGTCGTCGTATTTCTACTGAAATGGCTCAAGCAGGTGCAGGTGGTGATCGTGAAAGAGGCGATCGTGATCAGTCCAGAAGAAGAAGTGGAGGAGGAAGATCTTTTAGTAACGACTCTTCTCGTGGAAGTAGATCACAAAAAAGAGGAGGTAGAAAACCTCGCTATTAATTGACAAAAAACAATAATATAGACTGATAGGATATTTCTTTTAGAAGTATCCTATTTTATTTTCAGCAATATGCAGAAAATGTTTCACTAACAGTGCCTTTTGTTTTGTTTGTTTTCTTATATTTGTGGAAAGAGTGAATTATTATGCTAGCAAATATACGCAGAGAAAAAATTCTTGAGTTAATCAAAGAAGATGGACATGCTAAGGTGCAGAATCTTAGCAAAATTTTTAAAGTTACCGAAGTCACAATACGCCAAGATCTAGAAAAACTCGAAAGCGAAGGATTTATAGAAAGGGAGCATGGTGGTGCTATTTTGAGAGATATTGGAAACAATGTGAAGGACATCACATTGCAAAATCAATCAAATATGCATGCCAAAGCTGCTATTGCCAAAAAGGCGATGGAGTTTATCGAAGATGGAGACACAATTATTCTTGACTCTGGTTCAACCACAACAGAAATCGCAAAGCTGATTACTGGGTTCAAGAACTTAACGGTCATTACCAATGCAATTAACATTGCTCTTATCCTTGGTGCTGATCCCGGAATTAATCTCTTGGTCACAGGAGGTGAATTCAAACCACCCACATTGTCACTTACAGGGCAAAAGTCAGCAGACTTTTTCGAAAACATCAATGCAGATAAACTGTTTCTTGCCACAGCAGGTATTAGCCTAAAGGCAGGGTTGACTTACCCTAGTATCAGTGATTTGTGTGTGAAAAGAGCTATGATTGATGCTTCTAACAAAGTTTATTTGGTGGCAGACTCAACCAAAATAGGTCTTAAGTCTTTTGCTAGTTTAGGAGCTTTGTCTTTGATAGATCATTTAATTACTGATGATGAGTTGTCGAAAGAAAATGTCAATCAACTTCAAGAGAATGAGGTGGATTGCATAATTGCCACACATAAGTAAGAACAAGTGAAAAAAATATAATCTAATGAAAGCCTGAGATTTGATCTTAGGCTTTTTTGTTTGTGTATATATCTGATAGACTGTCTCTTGCACCTTCTATGCTGAATAACATTAAAAATATATCTTCGTTTACTTTCGAATTAGCTTTCGTTTTCTTATTTTTGATTCGTAAAGAAAAAGTATCTGAAGAAAGATTTCAAAAAATAAGTTTATGACTGTTCAAGAGTTAAAGATTAAGGCTGAGGAAATAAGACTTAGGTTGATAGATGTTATCTACAAGGCTAGAGCGGGGCATACAGGGGGCGATTTGTCTGCTGTGAATGTTCTCACTGCGCTATATTTCCAAGTTTTGAATACAAATCCATCGAATCTGAAAGATCCGAATCGAGATAGATTTGTGTTGAGTAAAGGACATTGTGCAGAAGTTCTGTATTGCGTTTTAGAAGCTGCAGGAATTTTGCCATCAGAGGTATTGGATACCTATGGTGAAGACTATTCGCCATTGGCTGGACATCCGACTGTGCAAAATCCGGGAGTTGAGATCAATACTGGTGCCCTAGGACATGGATTGTCTGCTGGTGTAGGTATGGCTCTATCGGCTAAGATGGATAAGAAGGCTTATAAAACTGTTGTCCTTATGGGTGACGGTGAGCAAGCTGAAGGATCAATCTATGAAGCTGCAATGGCTGCAAGCAAATATAAATTAGATAATCTGATTGCGATTATTGATCGTAACGGACTGCAAATCTCTGGCCGTACAGAAGATGTGATGCCTCTTGAAAATATAAAAGAGAGATGGACAGCTTTTGGATGGGATGTTATCGAGATGAATGGTGATGATATGGAGGATATTCTAAAAACTTTCAATAGCATTGCTGCAAATAAAAAACCACATTTGCTCATATCTAGAACCACAAAAGGTAAAGGTGTTTCTTTTATGGAGAATATTGCAAAATGGCATCACGGAGTACCTACTGCCGAGGAATATAAGCAAGCTATCGGTGAGATAAATGGGCGAATCGATGAATTAAAGAAAAAGTAAATAGATATGTATACAAATAATAGCATACCTTGTCGCAAAAGCTTTACTAATACACTGCTGAGCTTAGCCAAGGAAGATAAAGATATTGTTGCAGTAACTTCTGATGCGTCAGGATCTGTTACGCTTACAGACTTCGCTAAAGAGTTGCCTGAGCAATTTGTTGAAGTGGGTATTGCAGAGCAAAATGCAGTGGGAATTTCTGCTGGTTTGGCTACTACAGGCAAAAAGGTGTTTGTGTGTGGTCCTGCTTGTTTCTATGTGGCACGTAGCCTGGAACAAGTGAAAGTGGATTTAGCATACTCTAAGATCAATGTGAAAATTCTAGGAGTAAGTGGAGGTGTTAGTTATGGAGCTTTGGGTTCAACTCATCACAGTTTGCATGATATTGCAGCACTTCGTACTTTCCCTGATATGCACGTTGTTCTGCCAAGTGATGTTAGACAAACAAAAAAACTAGTGGAGCAACTTGTGGATTATCCTAATCCTGTTTATGTTCGTGTAGGGCGTAATGCAGTGCCGGATGTTTATCAAGATGATAATTTTGAATTCACAATAGGTAAGGCAAATACGATCATGGAAGGAAACGACCTGACACTAATTGGTACAGGTGAAACTGTTTTCCATTGCTATGAGGCTGCCAAAAAATTGAAAGAAAAAGGAATCAATGCACGAGTAATCGATATGCATACCTTGAAGCCTGCAGACACGGATGTGATCATCAAAGCAGCAAAAGAAACAGGGAAAATTATAACAGTAGAAGAGCATAGTATCTTTGGAGGTCTTGGGGCTATTGTTTCTGAGACAGTGGTGCAAAACTGCCCAGTTCCGATGAAAATATTAGGAATTCCTGACGAAAATGCAATACATGGCACACCTTTGACTATATTTAAACATTATGGAATAGATGTTGAAGGAATCTATAAAACAGCCATCGAATTTTTAGGCAAATAATCATTTATGGGGAGTTATATCATATCTATTGATCAAAGTACCGCAGCTACTAAGGCTGTTTTGTTTAACGAAAAATGCGAATTTGTTTTTCGTGAAACTATTCCTCATAAGCAATACTATCCTCAAGCAGGATGGGTGGAGCATGACGCCGAAGAAATTTATAACAATACACTAAATGCAGTGAAAAAAGTTGTGGAGAGTGGATCTATGTCTGCTGATGCAACTTGCTCACTGGCCATTACCAATCAGCGCGAAACATGCGTGGTATGGAATAAAGAAACAGGTAAGCCGATTTATAATGCTGTGGTGTGGCAATGTCAACGAGGAGTAGACATTTGCAACAATCTAGTGAAAAAGGGTTACGCTGATCTTATCAAGCAAAAAAGTGGGTTGATCATCGACCCTTATTTCTCTGCAAGTGGTATCCAATGGATTCTCGACAATGTAGAGGGAGCGCGCAGTTTAGCTGAAGAAGGCAAGCTGTTGGCCGGTACAATAGATGCTTGGTTGCTGTGGAAATTTACTGAAGGGAAAGTGCATGCAACGGATTATACCAATGCGTCACGTACCCTCTTGTTTAATATTAATACATTGAACTGGGATGATGAACTGCTTTCGTTGTTCACTATTCCTCGTTCCATGATGCCTGAGGCGAAACCTTGTGACTCTATTTTTGGAGAAACCACATTGGAAGATTTATTTCCTAAAAGTATTGTCATTGCCGGAATGCTTGGAGATTCTCATGGAGCGCTGGCAGGTCAAATGTGTTTTGATGCCGGTATGGGAAAAACCACTTATGGCACAGGTTCATCTGTGATGGTCAATATCGGTGAAGAGCCTATCGAGGCCTCTGGAGGTCTTGTTACTTCCGTGGGTTTTGCTGCCTGCAACAAAGTATTCTATGCCTACGAAGGAAATATCCATAGCACAGGAGGAACGATCAAATGGTTGCAAGATAAACTAGAATTGATTGACAGCCCGGCTGAGGTAGAAGCTTTGGCAACAAGTATCCCTGATAATGATGGGGTTTACTTTGTGCCTGCTTTTTCTGGATTAGGAGCTCCTTGGTGGGATTCGAATGCTAAGGCCATGATTTATGGCATGACCTTGGGTGCTGGTAAGGCTCATGTAGTGAGAGCTGCATTAGAGGCTATCGGCTATCAAGTGAAAGATCTAGTAGATCTGATGGCGGAGAAAGCCGGAATCACCCTCAAAGAATTGAGAGTAGATGGTGGAGCCACCAAGAATGATTTCTTGATGCAGTTTCAAAGTGATATACTTTCTGTTGATATTAATCGTTCTAATATTGAAGAGGCTTCTGCACTTGGTGCTATTGTGATGAACGGATTGGCACGAGGAACATGGAAATCTTTGGAAGAGGTAGCAACACTTCGTCAGAACGATAAGGTGTTTACGCCTAATATGAATGAAGAAACCCGTCAACAATTATATGCTGGCTGGGTGAGCGCTATAAATAGAACTCAGAATAAATAAAATTAACTAAATAACTACCATTTTTATATCATGAAAAAGGAGAAGATGACGTTTGGAATCATCCTAGCCACTCGCAGCTATTTCAACTCTGCACTGGCAACAGATGTTCGTAAGACTTTGACTAAAGTTCTTACAGATAACAATTACGACTATGTAATATTGGATGACAAAGATACTCCCACTGGTTCGGGAAGTATAGAGACTCGTGAAGATGCTATAAAGTGTGCTGAACTTTTCAAGAAAAACCGCGATCGCATCGATGGTATTATTGTGACACTACCAAATTTTGGTTTCGAAATTGGAGTGATCAACGCTATACAATTGGCAAACTTGAACGTACCTATTCTTGTTCAGGCTTGTAATGACGATAATGATAAAGTAGATCTAGACAACCGTCGTGATGCTTTCTGTGGCAAAATTTCAGTTTGTAATAACCTTTATCAATATGATATTCCATTCACTGATACTACATTACATACATACTCTATCAATAGCCCACTATTGTTGCAAGACATCAATCGCTTTGCGGGTGTTTGTCGTGTGGTAAACAGTATCCGTGGAGCACGTATTGGTGCTATTGGTGCTCGTCCAGCCGGTTTCCAAACTGTGCGTGCGTCTGAAAAACTTCTACAACGTGCAGGCATTACTGTAGTACCTGTAGACCTTTCGGAAATTATGGGTAATGCTGACGCTATTGCTGATGATACTCCTGCTTTGCTTAGCAAGGTGAAAGAAATTCACAACTATGCTAAAGTACCAGCTGGATACGATGCTAAACTATTGAAACAAGCTAAATTTGGTTTGGCTGTTGAGCAATGGATTGAAGCAAACGATATTGATGCAGTAGCTATTCAATGTTGGGATTCTCTTCAAAATAACTACGGTTGTGCAGCTTGCGTCACAATGAGTATGTTGAGCGAGAAACTTATTCCTAGTGCTTGTGAAGTAGATATTGCTGGAGCTATCTCTATGTATATGTTGACATTGGCTTCAGGTAGACCTTCGGCTATTGTTGACTGGAATAACAACTTTGGTGAAGAACGCAATAAATGTGTTTGTACACACTGTGGTAACTTTCCTAAAAGCTTCGTAAACAACGATCTTAAATTGGATAACTTAGGTGTATTGAGCCGTACAATGGGTACAGAAAATACATTTGGGGCTGTGATCGGAAAAGTTACTTCTGGACCTTTCACTTATTTCAGAATCTCTACTGACGATCCTAAGGGAATGATCAAATCATATCTTGGAGAAGGAACAATCACTGACGATCCGTATGCAATGGATGGTTGTATCGCTGTTACAGAAGTGAAAAACTTACAAGGATTGATGAAATTTATCTGCAAGAATGGTTTTGAACACCACGTATCAATGTGTCGTGGAAATGTACAAGACATTCTGATGGAAGCTGTTGAAACATATCTGGGATGGGATATCTATCAGCATAGCTAAAAAGACTTTTGTCTTTCGATCTATGTGTATGATATACCTCTGAGATCATTATAATCTTTTGCCTTAGCCTGCTATGACCTTTAGCGGGCTCTGGCATCTGATAAGGAATAGGCAGAACAAGAGGTCAGAAATGACTTTTGTATAAACATTGATAATATCAACTACCATGAAATTCAAAAGTTTAAGTGTCTTATTATTTGTAGTCATTGGCTCAATGCCCCTTTCTCTCTTTGGGGACAACAATACTCCGTGGGCTGATGCAGACAAGATCGTTTCGTCTATCAAGAGAACATCATTTCCAGATAAAGTTTTTAATATTGTAGACTTTGGTGCAAAAGCAGAAGACTTTTCTAAAGTTTACCACGAAGAAATAAACAATGCTATCTTAGCCTGTAACCAAGCAGGTGGTGGCACTGTATTGGTTCCAAAAGGAGCATACCATACTGGACCTTTGACCTTGAAGAGTAATGTAAATCTTCATCTGGAAGAAGGTGCTATACTTAAATTTTCTACTGAACAAGATTTGTATTTCCCTGCTGTGTTAACACGATGGGAAGGGGTAGATTGCTACAACGCTCACCCTCTGATTTATGCCTACGGTGAAACCAACATAGCCATCACAGGTAAAGGAACCATCGATGGACAAGGAGAAAATGACACTTGGTGGTACATGTGTGGAGCTCCACGATTTGGCTGGGAAGAAGGCAAAAAATCGCAATGGAAAGGTGGTCGTCAAAAGCTATTAGCCTATGCTGAAGACTTTGTTCCCAACTACAAAAGAGTGATGACACAAGAGGATGCACTCCGTCCGCAATTGATCAATTTTTATTCATGTAATACTGTTTTGATAGAAGATGTTACCTTGCTTAATTCTCCTTTCTGGGTTATTCATCCATTGATGTGTGAGGATGTTATTGTGCGAGGTGTATCCATAGAAAGCCATGGTCCCAATAGCGATGGTTGCGATCCAGAGTCTTCTAAAAATGTATTGATCGAAAACTGTAATTTCAATACAGGTGACGATTGCATTGCTATCAAATCTGGGCGCAATGCCGATGGACGCAAATGGAAAATGCCTAGCGAGAATGTAGTGGTGAGAAACTGTGACATGAAAAACGGACATGGAGGAATCGTAATCGGTAGTGAAATCTCCGGTGGATTCAGGAATTTGTATGTTGAGAACTGTACAATGGATAGTCCGGAACTCGATCGAGTGGTGAGAATTAAAACGAACAATTGTAGAGGTGGGCTGATAGAAAATATCTTTGTCAGAAACATCGTTGTAGGTCAATGCAAAGAGGCTGTTCTAAAAATTAATTTAGTGTATGAGCCTAAAGAAATTTGCGATCGTAGCTTTCCTCCCGTGGTAAGAAATGTAAATCTTGAAAACATTACTTGCAATAAAAGTAAGATGGGCGTATATATCACAGGTTTAGAGGATACTGACAATATCTATAATATAAATATTTCGAACAGTAAATTCAATAATGTGGAAAAAGCCACAGAGGTGATAGGAGCTCGTGATGTGAAATATAATAATTTGTATATCAACGGAAAGCTTGTAAAGTAAGAATAAACAAAATGCTGGGTGGACATCGAGATATTCAGTGGATTTAAAATATCAAATAAAGATATATGGAACAGAAAAAAGGAAGTTTAAAAAGTACGATAGTCGTATCACTTACAAATTATCTTGATGCAGGAGCCATTGTTGCAGGAGCCAGTGGGTTAACCCTTTGGCAAAGCTATCTTGGACTCACAGAAGGACACTTGGGTTGGCTCAATGCCATCAGTGCCAACTGTTTTGGAGCAGCTATTGGTGCTATAGTGGGTGGTTTTTTAGCAGATAAATATGGGCGAAAAACCATTTACACGTACAATATGTTGGTGTATATGTTAGGAATTGCCATCATTATGTTGGCAACAAATTTTGGAATGTTATTGGCTGGTTTCCTTGTAACGGGAATCTCAGTAGGGGCTGGTGTACCGGCTTCGTGGACATACATATCCGAAAATTCGGAAGTTAATAATCGTGGTCGAAATATAGGTATCTCACAATTTGCGTGGGGTGTAGGACCTGCCATCATCTTGATGTTAGGCATGTTGTTTGCTCCCGGTAAGGCTGGTGAGGCCTCAGGAGTTCTTTTCGGAACAGTGGAGAAGGTGGCAATGTTTTTCCTTGACAGCAATGCAAGTGTAGAGGCTATCAATGTGTTCAGTAGCCGTATTATTTTTGGTTCGTTATTCATTGTGGCTTTTGTAGCATGGCTATTGCAACGTCGTTTGGATGAGTCGAAAGATTGGGAAGCTGCTCAATTGGAAAAAGGAAACACAAAGCAACCGAGTGTTTTTGCATCGTTCGGCTCTCTCTTCACCAATAAAGTGAATCTTCGCACTATGCTATTCCTTGCTGGTATTTATCTTACATGGAACTTTGTGGCAAGTGTGATGGGATTCTTCCAACCACATATTTTTGAGACTGCGGGAGGACTTTCTAATGCACAATCCAATATGCTTACAGCTATTCAGTGGCTTGTGATTGTTGGTGTCACCTACTTTGGTTTCGCTATGTTAGTGGATAAGGTCAATCAGCGTTGGCTGTTTTTTGCAGGTACTGCGATTGGTATTGTGGCTTGGTTGATTCTTGTATTTGTAGGAATCAAAGATCATTTCGCTTTGTGGATTTTCACCCTGCTTTGGGGTATACAAGGAGGGTTGAGTGTTCAAGCATTCTATGCGCTTTGGGCTTCAGAACTCTTTCCTGCTAAATATCGTGCTGCTGCACAAGGTGTCATGTTCTTCATCGTCAGAGGAGCTTCGGCTATCTGGGGTATGGTGTTTGTCTACATCTATGGACGCAATGGAGAAGGCTTCGAATTAGCTGCCTATATCATGATTGGTTTACTCCTTTTCGCGCTAATTGTAGGAACCATTTGGGCTCCTAAGACACAAGGCAAAACACTTGAAGAAATAACAAAAGAAAGATACGGAGACGAAGTTTAAGGATAATAAAAATGAAATACAATATGAAGAATTCTACTCCAACATGGATTTGGTATCCAGGAGACTATGAAATATGGTTAGGGAACGAAATGAACAACCGTCGCACAGAGCGAGGGGCATTTTTCCCTCCTTTCTGGAAAACCGATAGCCACTATGTGGTAGTAGAGTTTAGCAAAACAGTTGATCTGAAGGAAGCAGAAGAAATAGAAATAGCCGTAGAAGGGCGCTACAATGTGAAACTAGATGGTAAACTGCAATTTGGTTCACCTAAAAAATTCATACTGCCTGCCGGTAAGCACAACTTTAATGTGAAGGTGCATAATCAGTCAACACCTCCTGCTTTGTTCATTAAGGGAAAAACTGTAAATACGGATTCATCGTGGAAAGTGACCTTCGAGGATAAAGAATGGATTGACGAAAGTGGTAAGGCAAGTGATACCTCAGCCACTGTATATATGGATGCTGGTTATTGGAATTTTGGCTCTGCTGATCAAAAACCGTCTGAGTTTAAGTTAGCTACCGAACCTCTACAAGCTGTTAAGGTGGAAGAGGTAAAAGGTGGAAAACTGATTGACTTCGGAAAAGAGACTTTTGGTTTCATTCGTATCCATGGATTGAAAGGAAAAGGAAGCTTAAACCTTTACTACGGAGAAAGTCCCGAAGAGGCTTTAGATACAGAATATTGCGAGACGTTAGATCATTTGCAAGTAGATCAAAATAAAGTGACAGACCTCTCAATCGACAGAACTGATGAGATTGGCGACGAGTATACTTTGATCAATAGTAAAGCGTTTCGTTATGTATTTGTCCAAGCAGATCCTTCCCTTAGTTATAGCAATATCTCTATGCTTTACGAATATCTACCATTGGACTATCGTGGATCGTTTCGTTGCAATGATGAGGAATTGAACAAAATATGGGATATCAGTGCTTACACAATGCATTTGACATCACGTGAGTTTTTCATTGATGGAATCAAGCGAGATCGTTGGGTGTGGAGTGGGGATGCCATTCAAAGCTATCTGATGAACTATTATCTGTTCTTTGATAGCGAGTCGGTGAAGCGTACAATTTGGCTTCTACGTGGCAAAGACCCTGTGACTAGCCATTCAAATACCATTATGGACTATACCTTCTATTGGTTCTTGAGTATCTATGATTACTATATGTATTCGGGAGATAAGCACTTCGTATCGCAAATCTATCCTCGCATGGAAACGATGATGGATTATGTGCTAGGACGTACCAATAAAAATGGTATGGTGGAAGGCATGACTGGCGACTGGGTGTTTGTGGACTGGGCAGATGGATATTTGGACAAAAAGGGAGAACTATCTTTCGAGCAAGTTCTTTTTTGCAAAAGCTTGGAAACCATGGCTCTTTGTGCCAATCTACTGGATGATCAATCAGGAGAAGAAAAATACACTAAACTAGCAAAAGCTTTGCGTGACAAATTGTTGCCGGCTTTCTGGGATGAGAGCAAGCAAGCTTTGGTGCACAATCGTATTGCTGGAGAGCAAAGCGAAGCTGTTACCCGTTACTCTAATATGTTCTCTATTTTCTTCAACTATTTGGATGATGAAAAGAAGAAAACAATTAAGGACTCAGTATTGCTGAATGATAATATATTGAAGATCACCACACCATATATGCGCTTCTACGAGCTTGAGGCTCTTTGTGCACTTGGTGAGCAAGAAGAGGTGATGAAAGAAATGAAAGCCTATTGGGGTGGAATGCTTCGTGAAGGGGCAACCTCTTTCTGGGAAAAATATAATCCTGAAGAGACAGGTGCACAACATCTAGCGATGTATGGTCGACCTTATGGCAAGAGCCTTTGTCATGCTTGGGGAGCTAGCCCGATTTATCTTCTAGGTAAATACTATCTTGGAGTTCGTCCTATTGGTGAAGGGTATAAAGAATTTTCAATCAATCCTGTGCTAGGAGGACTAGAGTGGATGGAAGGAAATATCCCGACACCCAATGGGGATATTCATGTTTTTATGGATAAGAAGAACATCAAGGTGAAAGCTAGTGAAGGAAAAGGCTATGTGACCTTTGCAAGTAAAAAGAAACCGACCTCAACTGTGGGGAATGTGGAGGAACTTGGAAATGGCAGATATCGCCTATTGATCGATCAAAAAGAAGAAGTTGTTATCGAATACGAATAAATCTTTGTAAGTAATTATAAGTGAAGAGGCTGTCTCAATTTGTTTTGGGACAGCCTCTTCCGATTTTTTATATAACCTAAAGTTTATTTTTCTTTTGATTTTCGTTTTTTCCTTTTTTTGAATGTCTTTTTAATCCAAAAATAATAACCAGTGATAACCAGTATAGCTCCAAGGAAAGAGACTAAACAGGTAAGAATCCTTGTAACCAAGCCTCCCCATGAGCCCACATGAACGGAATAGATCCATCCTCTGATCTTTCCCGACTTTGGTAGCTCTTGATAGAGCTGTGCACTAGTGATGTCTCCTGTTGAGGCATCGAAAGTGTATCGGTCACTTCCTCGTGTGTTACCATAATTTGCCGATGAAACTGTGGCTGTACCATCTTGAATAGTCACCCAGTTGAACGTAGCATTCTTGTCTTTTAGATTCTTCAATGCAACATCCCATTGTATATAATCGATCTCTTTTTGTGGTTTCTCTTTCTTTTCAGACTTTCCTTTTGCTGGAGCATGACCATGTGCTTGAGGTTGAGTGCTGACACCAAATACGGTGTAGAAGGCATTACGATACCAATTGAATGACCAAGTTAAGCCTGTTAAAGCCAGGACTAACAACAATAATGCTGCATAAAATCCTCCTGTGACATGCAGATCATAGAAGAAGCGTCGCCAACCAGCTGTTGTTTTAATCTTCAATCGTTTGGTCAGATTCTTCCTATTCTTAGGATACCAAATCACCAAGCCACTGATGATGATGAAGACCATAACAATAGTTGCATAACCAACAAGTGCTCTGCCCCAAGGATACCCCCCGTCACGCTTAAATTCTGTTAGTAGCCAACGATGCAGACGCATGGTTTGCATAAAAAAACCTTGTCCATTGTCTATTCCTGTTACTTCTCCTGTGTAGGGATTGATAAAGGCCGCAGCTTTCTTGCCAGGAATAACCAATTGATAGGTGCGTTTGGGGTCAGGGGAAACGCGAATGCCATTGATCTTGATGGAGTCAGGAAGCTGTTTGCGACCTAAAGCCATAAGTTCGGAAATAGAGAGAGGCTCCTCTTTTACTTCTTCCACAAAGTAGTGAGAAGGATAGCACAACTCTAACATTTCATCCTCGAAAACCAAAATAGCTCCTGTCAGGCAGACAATAGCGATGATGATTCCAAAAGGAAGTGATAACCATAAATGTATTTTTACAAAGATCTTTTTCATTTTTCAAATAGTTGTTTGATACCATCATATATTGCCGGAATGGCAACTGTTCCGTGATTTTCTTCAGGGAAAGATTTGTGAAACAGGCGCAAGTCTTCCACTTGTGATAAAATATCTGACAATAAATAGTCTACCTTATTGAGATGGATGTCTTTACGGTCTGTCCTTTTTTTAGAAGCGACAGCAATATACAGACTTTTGCCTGTGAAGTTTTGCTGCTTAATGAGTTGTTTTGCTTCTTTTGTTAATCTGCCTTGATCCCACCAGAGACTAGGGTCGATGGCCAGATAGGTTTCGAAAAGTGTGGTATGCTTCAGAAATGTGTTAAGTGTGAATAGTCCTCCATATGAGTGGCCAATCAACATGTTTTGTCCATTGGTGCGATAACTATTATCAATGCTGTTGCGAAGCTCTTTAGTCAAGAAATGACTGAATACCTCGCTGCCTCCTCCTTGTAGTTGTGCATCTGGCGATATATTACCGTCTCTGCCTGCAGCTGAGGCTGTGGGGGTGAGATCTCTTGCTCTATCGGTACTGACTATGCCTATAATGATGCTAGGGGCGAGGTGTCTGCCTCTGCCAGAAGATAGTGTTCTGCTTATCCCCACCAAGGAATGAAAGAAAGATTGCCCATCTAGTAGATAGATCACTTGATAGGTTTGCTCAGTGTTTTGAGCATAATCGTCAGGAAGATGCACCCAATATTCCCTCTTCTCTTGTAAGGTATCTGAAAATATAGTGTACTTCTTGCCGATATAAATATCCTCCTGTCCCCACAGGAAGAGTGGAAACAGGAGGGCTATTAAAGATATATAAGTTCTAATCATTATTCTCTACAATGCAGAATAAATTTTACTTACCTGAATATGTTAGTTTACCTATACCACTAACGCCGTTGTTGGCTTCAACTGTAATACCTTTTGTTGCAACAGCCGTTTTCGCGTCAATCTTGTAGATTGTAGGTTGTTGATCCTTTGCAAGAATAGATACATATACAGATCCATCTTCGGAGTAAGGAGTGTTACCAAAGCTTGTAATGTCTTCTTTGGCTGGCAATCCTGTAACGTAAGTTAGTTTTTTGCTTGTAGCATCAAATATAGCTAGTTCTGAAGCATCTTGACCAGATTTTGTCAAAATATCATTATACATTAACAATAGGAAATGGTTTCCTGAAATATGCCATGTACGCAAGAATGATTTACCATTAGACTGAGCTTCTAGATCTACGTAATAGTCAGAATCAAAATCGCTAGCTCCAGCTTTAATACGTACCACACCAGCAGGTAGAGTCGTTTTTTGTCTTAAATCGCCCATCGTTTTGGCGTAGCTAGGAGAGAATACATACACATCTCCGTTGTCAGCTGCCCAGATTGTTTGATAGTATTGTGATTTGAAACGTCCACAAGCATAACTGATTTTGTCAGTTTTGATTAGTTTTGGATTCTCAAATTTTTCGTTGTCATAGATAGCAACCCATGCTTCATTAGGATATTGTGTCCATTGTAGTTCATCTTTTAGATATGAGCTACTGTTAGTTCCTCCTGATTCTGTTTTCACAAGATCTTCAAATCCTTCTCTTACGAATTTTCCACCTTCTGCTTTTGTACCAAATTGACTCAAGCCCATAGGGATAGGTGCGGAGTAGATTTTGTTATTGGCTTCAAGAATACCAGCTAGGGTAACAAACTCTCCGTTTTTAAGGAAGTTTTCTGATATTAAAACTTTCTCATTCACCTTTGTTGTTTCATTCTCTACATCGATATATGTAAGCAAGAATCCTTTTTGTTGATATCCGTTTTCATCAGCATAATCTTTTCCTAAGTTTCCTGTCGAAGATGTGATGATATAATCTTTATAAGTACCATAAGTGGTGAATCGTTGAGTACTATAAATTTTGTTTCTTTTTTCTACTTCTCCTTTTGAATTTAAGATGAAAGAAGAACTACCTCCTGCTTCACCTTGGTTGTAGGCTAAACGGAAAAGATATTTTTCTTTATGGAAAATCCACTGCGTTGTAGATGCAGTTTCGGTTCCATTTCCCTTGGTGCTGATGTTACCTTCGGTTAGTGTTTGCGAAGTTAACAGATAGTTTCCTGCGTCTACGTTTGCAGCAATGATATAGCTAGATTTTGTATCTCCACCTTCGTTGCCTCCAGGCTCTCCACCTGGCTCCTTAGAGTCATCATCACTACACGAAGCAAAGAGACATACTGCTGTGATGGCAGCTGCAATACTTTTCTTTAAATAAAATTTAGTCATGTTTTTATATTTAGAATTTTAATATTTATATATAAATGGCTTAATGTTTTAATTTCCAAAATACACTCTAACCTTTCCATAAAAAGCCCTTCCGGCCTTCTGAAGGCTAAAATTGTCATATACTTTTTCATCTGTAAAGTTTCTACACTCGAAACTCAGATTGTATCGTCCATTGTTCATGGCATATGATACAGTCAGATTGTGTGAAAACTGTGTTGGTACAATGTCTTTTCCTGTGCTTCCTACATTCTCCCAATGAAGAGGAAAGCTATGTAAGTAGAAGTTGTCGTAAGTCATTGTGAGTACATTCTCTGGCTTCCACAATTTGCGCCAATGTAGAGTGATGTCTGAATTGGCAAACTGATAAGGCACATTCTTCATACGAGCTTTGTAGTATACGCTGGTTTGTGTAGAACCAGAGGTTGCAGTCTTTACATTGTCTCGTGCATTCATTTGAGTAAAGTTTCCGCCTACACTTAGCCAGTCTGCAAAACTATAACGTACCGAGATATTATATCCTTTGGTCAAAACTCCATCGTGATTGACGTATGTTCCATACGTTTTTCCACTTCCACCTGATCCCGGATTGACGTCACGTCTGATAAAATCTTTCGTATTGCGATAGATGAGCCCTCCTTCAAGATATAATTGATGCTTACCAAATACCTCTGTATAGCTCAAGTTGAAATTTATATTGTCACTGCTTTCTGGTTTTAGTCCTATTTCTCCTTTCTCTAGATCTTCATCTCCAAATACTTCTTCGTCAGTTGGTAGGCGATAAGTCTTTTCATAGGATAGTTTGGCTTGTAAAGGCTTAATTATAAAATAGGTGCCAGCTGCACCATAGCCCAGTTTGTCTACATTGTTTGTCACTCGTTTAAATTTATCTTGATTGCCTGTGGTGGCAACAGGTCCTGCAATATGTTGATTGTAATATTTTGCAAAGACGGAGAGGTTCCACTGTTCCATCGGCATCAGACGATAGGCAAGCCCACTGATGTTTTTGCGAGACTCTTTCTTGATTGGATTTTTTCCAGAGCCTCCAGCCAACAGTGACTCGTTAGATCGGCTGAACGAATTGATCACATGGTTTGCTGTAAATAAATGAGAAGTTCCTATACGATAATTGGCTGTGAAAGTTCCGTTCCAGTTGTTTTCATCAGCACGATTGTGTTGATAATTTTGTTCCCCGGGTCTAGCTTCACGATATACTCTGTCTCCATGCCAATTGTATTTATAAGATGAAGTATCAATGTTGTAAGTTATGTTTTTATTGTAATTGGCTGTCAGGACTACATCTAAGCCTTTCAGAAGGTCTCGTTTGCTATATTCCAAGGAAGGCATTAACGAGTGACCTTTTTTGAACTTGTCACCATATACTACTTTTTGTATTACTCCATTTTGTATTTCTTTATACATGTTAGAGTAGGTGAATCCTATCATCAAGCGATCTGCCCATTTTTTTCCTACAAAACCAACTTTGCCTGATACAGCCTCATTGTGGAAAGTGTCATGGAAGCGTTTTACGTGCTCTATCTTGCTTTCGTCCCACTCGCTTGTTCCGTTCGGACCGAATATTTCTACGGGAGTGTCGATGTAGTAGCTATTGTCAGAATAGTTTTGAAAGGCATTCACTTCGTATGAGAATCCATTGTCAAGTGTTTGTGCGAAGTTTACATAGGATTTATGGGTATTAAATGACCCGTAAGAGTATGAAGCATCTGCGAACCATTTCTTAGGTTCTTTTTTAGTTACTATATTAATAACTCCTGCAATGGCATCTGTTCCGAAACCAACAGGAACTACTCCTCGATATACCTCAATGCGTTCGGCATAGTTGACAGGGATATTATTCAATCCGAAAGATGTTCCAACTCCTTCCTGAGGAACTCCATCAATGAAAACCTTAACGTGATCGCCAGTGAAGCCATCCATCATGAGCTTTAGATCTGAGCCTACACCTCCGGATTCTCTAACTTTCAGACCAGGAGCCTTGCCTAATGCATCACTTATATTTAGAGTGGAGTTCTGTAGTGCTTTTGTATCTATCGCTACAGCATTATAGGCTGAGCGTTGAAGGCGACTGATGCCATTGGATACGACAGTGACTTCTTGCAAGTCTGTTGCTTCTTGGTTGATGTCAATGTTTTGTTTCACAGTAGAACCTGCTACAAGAGTTATGTGTTTTTCTACATTTTTATAGCCAATAGCAGACACTATAAGGGTGTATTTACCAGCTGGGGCATTTATATTATATACTCCATCTTGGTTGGTAGTGGCACCATAATTGGTGTTTTTGAGATATACAGTTGCAAAATCTATAACATCATTTTGGGTAGATAAGATTTTTCCTGTTATTATTGACTCTTGTGCTTGTTGCGAATAAATAGGCATAAAACACAACAAAAGGACAAATACGATACACTTTTTAAGATACAACATCTTTTTAATTTCCATATATATGCTAAACTGATAATTAAGGATTGCAAATTTCCGTAAAAAGAGCTTTGGACTCAATACCTATTGATAGGGTATAATTTTAGGATAGATACCTAGATGTAATTAGATTCTATGTAGGCTAGCCTAAAAAGAGCCGGACAAAGGCTTTTTTGTATGCTGGTGGAGATTTGGGAAAGAAAATAATCTGTAATTTAAAATGATCTTTTTTCAATAATTATTTGTGAGAAAGAAAAAATGGTCTATCTTTGCACACGAATTAATGATGGTGCCATAGCTCAGTTGGTAGAGCAAAGGACTGAAAATCCTTGTGTCCCTGGTTCGATTCCTGGTGGTACCACTGAAAAAGAAAGTAAAATCAAGTAAACTCCTGAATTTCAAGTGAATTCGGGAGTTTTTTGTTTTAGGCGTAAAGCAAAAAATAGCGATTTAAAGCAATAAAATGGGACGAAATGGTGACTATTTTTTAGGACTTTCAAAAAAATCACCTAATTGGATTTATTGCATTGTTATACAGTGTTTTGCGTAGCTATTGTGTTGGGGTAATTCCTTAATTTTGTATTACTTAAATTAAGGAGAAATGAAAAGAAATGTATTTAGCATTTTGTTCTTTTTGAAAAAAGGACAGCCAATGAAAAACGGAGAAATGCCCGTTTGCTTGAGAATTAATGTGAATAGGCAACGTGTTGAAATCAGAACACGCAGAAGTATTGATCCAAAACTATGGTGTCAGGCTAAAGAACGTTCGAGAGG
>CALKIV010000084.1 GCA_937995835.1 uncultured Dysgonomonas sp.
CTTTTCTTGATAGAGGAAAATAGTATTGAGATTCCATAAACAATTTTCAGATAAAGAGATAGGAGGCGTGCCCCTTCGGGTCGCGTCATTCGCAGTAGTCCTCGCCCTATCGGGCTGTGGGCTACTTGCTACTACCGCTCACGCAGGCTGACGCGTTAGCTTATAAACCAACCTCTTTCGGAAAAAGAGGCTGAATGGGTAATCCATTCAGCCTCTACTATCTTACGTTTCTTTACGTTTAATGTTTTGTTCTTAAAGTCTTAATCAAAAAAACTTCTTGAACCACTATCTGCATTTTATGCATCCATCACACTTTTGGCTTGCATAATGTATTGATCAATTGCTTCAATCTCTGGATACTTCTTTCCTAGAGTTTCAATAGCATCAATAAACTCTTCGCTCTGGAAGGTAAAAGCCAACTCTTCGAAGGTTGTTACCAGCCAATAAGCTTGATTTTCGTTTATGTCCTCTATCAGTTCAATCGTTTCATTTTCGTTTTCTGATAGATGATCAACAATCTGGTCGAGATAGCTTGAAATTTGCGATTCTTTCAAGTTTTTAGACTCTAATAAATCTACCCTTTTAAGAAATTCATCTTTCGTTTTACTCATATTTTTCTAAAAATTCACAAAGTTGTTTGGTAGCACGAGCTCGGTGGCTGATATCAGCTTTTACATCGTCGCCCAGCTCGGCATAAGTGTTATTATAGCCATTCGGCTTAAATACAGGGTCGTAGCCAAAACCAGTTGCTCCTTTTTTCTCTAAAATGATTTCTCCTTCGGCAATGCCGTCGAACTGATATTCCTTGCCTTCTAAGATCAGAGCTATCACGGTTCTGAATCTGGCTTTCCTATTGTTTTCTCCTTGCAGTTCGCTGAGTAATCTTTTGATATTGGCCTCAGAATCATGGTCGCCACCATAACGGGCAGAGTGAACTCCGGGAGCACCATTTAGTGCTTCAACTTCTAAACCTGTATCATCTCCAAAACAATCGTAACCATAGTTTTGTTTGACGTATCTTGCTTTTATAAAAGCATTTTCTTCTAAAGTTTCACCCGGTTCTTCTATATCTTCTTGGCAACCAATATCTTCGAGACTCAAGATCTCAAATTTATTTTTTACAACTTTTTTTACCTCTTCTAGTTTGTGTTTATTATTTGTCGCAAATACGAGTTTCGTTTTCATTTTTCTTTTTTCAGATTGTTATATGCTTCTAGCGCTTTTTCTAACACCTTCATTGCTTTGCCTAAGTCCTCTTTATTAATCACATAGGCCATGCGTACTTCGTCTCGTCCATATTTAGGATCGGTGTAGAATCCACTGGCTGGAGCCATGAAAATGGTTTGTCCTTCGTACTCGAAATCGGACAAACACCAAGCGCAAAAATGATCAGCGTCTTCTACCGGAAGTCGCACTACGGTATAGAATGCTCCCATGGGAATAGGAGAATACACACCAGGGATCCGGTTGAGGCTGTCGATCAGAAATTTACGTCGCTCCACATACTCGTCATACACAATTCTTGAATATTCTTCACCAGCTTGCAGAGAAGCTTCTCCCACTATTTGTCCTAACAGGGGAGGGCTCAAACGGGCTTGACAAAACTTCATCAGCACTTTGCGCAGCTCTTTATTTTTGGTGATCAGTGCCCCAATGCGAATACCACATTCGCTATATCGCTTCGAAACAGAGTCGATCAGCACCACATTGTCTTCTATCCCCACCAGATGAAGTGCCGAAATGTAGGGCGATCCTGTATAAATGAATTCGCGATATACTTCGTCGGAGAATAAGAACAGGTTGTGCTTTTGCACTAAATTTTTGATCTGATTCATTTCTGCCCTCGAATACAAATATCCTGTTGGATTATTCGGATTGCAGATCATGATGCCTTTGGTGCGCTCATTGATCAGTTTCTCAAACTTTTCGATGGGTGGCAGCGCAAAGCCTTCGTCAATGGTAGAGACTACGGGCTTGATGATAGCCCCTGCCGACACGGCGAAAGCCATATAGTTGGCATAAGCCGGCTCTGGCACAATGATTTCGTCACCGGGATTGAGACAGGCTAGGAAGGCAAAAAGAACAGCTTCAGAGCCTCCTGTGGTGATGATGATGTCGTCTGCCGACACATGGATATCATATTTGGCATAATAGCCTACCAGTTTTTCTCGATAAGATCTGAAGCCATCACTAGGGCTGTATTCTAAGATTTTTCTGTCCAGATTTCTGATGGCATCTAGTGCCACTTCGGGAGTTTGAATATCCGGCTGACCTATATTGAGTTGATATACTTTCAGACCTCTAGCCCTTGCCGAATCGGCCAAAGGTGCTAGGCGTCGGATTGGAGATGCGGGCATGTCAATCCCTCTTTTCGATATTTCTGGCATAATGTATTTTATTCGTAATGTTTGGGAACAAATTTAATAATAAAGCTCATAAAAAATAGCACCTTAACAGAATTAAGGTGCTATTTTGTTCTTATAGAAATGCAAATAGCTGTTATCTGTCTTGTTTCAGTCTATCTGCCATAGCTTTTCCTAACTCTAGCGCCTGATCGAAAATGTCGGCATTGATTGCTTGTTTCATTTCCACAGGGTTGCCCACCATTTCGAATTTGTTTCTTTCAGCAAATTCTTTCAGGTTACGCACTGCCGCTCCTGCCCAAGAGTATGAGCCAAAGCAGGCGAAGATTCTGTTTTTCATTTCGCAACCTTCTACAATGGATAGCAAATTCGCCATTTCAGGGAATAGCTTATTGTTATAGGTAGGTGACCCTACAATCAGCCCTTTATATTTGAAGATGTCACGAATGATGTACGAGTGTTCGCGTTTAGACACGTTGTGCAATATAATGTTCTTGATACCTTGTTGAGCAAGCTCGTAAGCAATGCTTTCGGCTATTTGTTCTGTGTTGCCATACATGCTGCCGTAGGCTATGACTACACCTTCATCACCCTCGTAGCGACTAAGTTTGTCATAAATTGAGATTACTTTTTCGATGTGCTCTTTTTCTGTCCAGATAGGTCCGTGAGTAGAGCATATGTAGTTAATCTCTATTTTGCTTAACTTGTCTAATGCACGTTGTACAGGGCTACCAAATTTACCTACTACATTAGAGTAATAACGAATCATTTCGTTGTAGTAGATTTCCGGATTGAGTTGAGTATCTGTGATGCCTCCGTCTAGTGTGCCAAATGTACCAAAGGCATCTCCGGAGAATAGCATTTTTTCGGTCACCTCGTAGGTCATCATGGTTTCAGGCCAGTGTACCATTGGGGTGAGGTAGAAGCGAAGCGTTTTTTTGCCCAGAGAAAGTTCATCTCCATCGGCAATCACTTTCACACCTTCGGTAATGTTGTAGAAGCCTTCTACCATGTCGGCTGTACGTTTATTACCAATGATTTGAATATTTGGATATTTGCTTTTTAGCAAGCCTAGAGATCCTGAGTGGTCAGGCTCCATGTGATTGATAACGACATAGTCGAGCGAGCGTCCTGCCAGAGCTATTTCTAGTTTTTGCAAGAAAAGATCTGAGTAGCAAATATCTACTGTATCAAATAATGCTGTTTTTTCATCAACAAGCAAATACGAGTTGTATGACACTCCTTTTGGAATAGGCCACAAATTTTCGAACAAATGTTTTGTTCTGTCATTCAGACCTACGTAAAAGAGGTCTTTCCTTATTTCAATAGGTTTTAACATTATTGTTTTTTATTTATTTAATTGTGTTTTACTATTACTTTTCAAAGCGTTGTATATTAAATATATTGCCCATAGTACGAATGGAAGGCTTAGCAACTGACCCAAATTGAGAATCATGCTTTCTTCAAATTCTACTTGTACAAATTTGATGGACTCGATCAATATACGTGATCCAAAGATGCCTAAAAGGGTGATACCTAATATCAGACCCGTTTTTTCTTTGGCTTTTGTTCTCCAATAAAGAAACATGGTGATCAGGAAAAGACTAAAGTACACTAGTGCTTCATAGATCTGTGTGGGGTGGCAGGGTAGTGATCCGGCCATTTCCCATTGTCTACTGTTGAGGAAGTTAAAGCCCCAAGGTAGTGTGGTGTGTTTTCCGAATATCTCGGAATTCATTAGGTTGCCCAGTCGGATAGAGGTTGCTCCAATACAAACCCCGACAATCAGTCTGTCGAGCATTTTGATGCTCATAGGGCTCGAATTATATACTAGAGCGATACACAGACCGCTGAATAGTCCCATAAATATTCTGCCCAATAGTAGATTGCTAGAATCAAGGGCACTAACGGATGCATCAGTAGGTGCTAGCATGTGTACGATACCACCCACAGCAATTCCGATAGCTGAAGCTGCAATTAAGAGTTTCCACTTCACAGGTTCCTTGGTTTGCTTCAGGGAGAAGATACATACCCCGATCAGCATCCCTATGGCTCCACCGTGGCTCGAAAGCCCGCCTTCCCAAACTTTGAGCAGGTCTAGTGGGTTGCTAAGATATTCTACTGGATCATAAAAGAGGCAATGTCCTAAGCGAGCACCTATTAATAAGGCTACCACCACGTGCATGAAAAACGAATCGAACCATTCTTCTTTATACTTTTCATGTTTAAACATTCTGAACACCACGTAGGCAGTCAATGCCACCCCCGTAGCCCAAAGGATGCCATACCATGCGATAGGGCGACCAAGTATGGTGAATGCTTGAGGATCTACACTCCAGTCGATAGACAGTAAAAGATCAGTCATAAGAATACAATATAATATTTTAGGCTACAAAGATAACATAAACCACTAAGAGAAGAGGTAAATATTGTCGATAAATTTTATGGGTTGATAGAGAATGTCTTTTATGACACCAAGAAGGAATATAATTCGTGTTTTAAGTGCAAATTAAATTGTTAATTAAGAACAAAAATATTATATTTAAGAATCGTACTATTGAAAACTTTTAGCTGCTAAGTTTCCAACGGGAAACGTATAAATTAATGAAAAAATAGCAGCTATATTATTTCTAATGTCTAAAATTTATTACCTTTAAAAGCAGGGTCTAGGTATTTAATATCACAAATAGATAACACAACTCTGACTTTTATTTAACATCTTTTTTTAACTTACTTTATGGATAGAAGACCAATATCTAAATCAGCCAATTATTTGAACTTTGATCACTCACGAATGGTGAACTTAGAGTATTCTCTGAACAGAGAAATTTTGAGAACAAATCGTCGTGGAGCTTATCACTGTACTTCTATCGCTGAATGTAATACTCGAAAACAACACGGGTTGCTCGTCATGCCCATCCCCGAACTTGGAAACACAAGCCATGTATTATTGTCTTCCTTTAGTGAAACAATCATACAATATGGAGCTCCATTCAATATGGGAATCAATAAATATGACGGAGATAATTTTAGTCCCCATGGGCATCGCTACATTAGAGAGTTTACTTGCGACACCGTTCCCAAGCTAGTATATAGAGTGGGAGGAGTGATTTTTTCTAAAGAAAAGATGTTTTCTCTGGAAAATAACTCCATACTGATTAGGTATACTCTGCTCGATGCCTTTTCGCCAACGACTATACGTTTTAATCCATTTTTGGCTTATAGAGATGCCAACTCGTTGACGTACGAAAACTCGACAGCCAATCATGGATATAGAGAAGAAGAAAATGGAATAAGCGTGTGCATGTATCATGGCTACCCGAGGATGTATATGCAATTTAGTAATCCGAATGCAAAATTTGTGTTCGACCCTAAATGGTATAAGGGAATAGAATACTTAAAAGACCAGCAGGAGGGGCTACCTTATAAAGAGGACTTGTATGTGCCCGGCTATTTTGAAATGCCTATTAAGAAAGGAGATGTGGTTGTGTTTTCGGCGAGCGATACGCCAACTAACGTAGAAAATTTGAAGGCAGACTTTGAGAGTGGTATATCCATCAGAACTCCAAGATCGTCGTTCTACAATTGTCTGAAAAATTCGGCGCATCAGTTTTATTATAAACCACAACAGGGAGGAACATACATCCTCAATGGATATCCGTGGGGAAAAGTAACTGCACGAGAAGAGCTTATGGCTCTGGAGGGTCTGACGCTCAGCATTGGCAAAGAAGGTGTGTGTGAGGATGTATTGGACACAGCAATACCGGCTATTCGTGACTTTATGAATGGAGAAGAAGCTAAATCTTTGCTTCAGGATTTGGATGAGCCAGATCTGCCATTTTGGGTCATGAGAGTGATAGGATCTCTTGTGTTAGCAAAACCTGAAAAATATACCCAAAAATATACTCCCTTCATTCGTGAATTGCTTGACTGCATCTTAGAGGATAGGTATCCTCGATTGAAGTTGATGGGCAATATGTTGTTGCACACCGATGGGAAAGAGCGTCCAGCCAGTTGGATGAATGGTGTGATCAATGGTAAGCCTGTGGTACCTAGATCAGGATATTTGGTGGAGATTAATGCATTATGGTATAATAGTCTGAGAGTGTATGAATCGATATTGGCAGAAACTGAAGAATTTGAGAGATCAGAATTCGTTCGAGATGTGGCCGAAAGAGCAAAATCTTCGTTCCTCGATGTCTTTTTGAACAGCGCAGGCTATTTATATGACTATGTGGATGGAAATTATGCAGATTGGACAGTTCGTCCTAACATGCTGTATGCTATTAGTTCACACTATCCAATATTAGATCGAAAGGCTTCAAAACAAGTACTCGACTTTGTGACTCGTGAGCTGTTGATGGCTAAAGGAGTGCGTACCAGAAGTCCCAAAAGTGGAGATTTTCATCCACGCTATGAGGGATCGAGAGAGGAAAAAGAGTATGCATCCTTGAATGGTGTGGCACGAGCTTGGCTTCTTGCTCCTTATCTTGAAGCATATATTAAAGTGTTCAAGAAAAGTGGAATAGGCTTTGTGGATAGGATATTGGCAGGTATAGAATCCGAAATGGAAAACGATTGCATAGGCTCATTATCCGAAATGTATGATGGCAACATGCCTTCACTAGGGCACGGCATGATCTCTAGTGCTGTGAATGTGGGAGGAGTATTAAGAGTATTAAAAGTAAGACAAGAACTAGATCAGCTAATAGAAGAAACACGTAAATAATAATATGAGAGCATTAATGTTTGGATGGGAATTTCCTCCCTATATTTTAGGCGGACTAGGTACTGCTAGTTATGGCCTCACCAAAGGCATGGCATTACAGCCTGACATGGACATAACATTCGTTATGCCACGACCTTCGGGAGAAGAAGATACTAGCTTTGCTAAAATTTTAGGAGCGTGCCACATTCCCGTTGTATGGAAGGATGTTGACTGGGAACATGCCAGCCACCGTCTGTCTAAATTTATGAATGTACAAGATTATTACGATCTGCGAAATAATATTTATGCAGACTTCAACTACATTCACACCAACGATATTGGAGCCATAGAGTTTTCGGGGCAGTATCCTACAAATCTGTTGGAAGAAATCAATAACTATTCCATTATGGCGGGTGTCATTGCTCGTACATGGAAGTATGACGTCATTCACTCTCATGATTGGTTGACTTATCCGGCTGGGGTGCATGCCAAAAATGTTTTGGGTATACCTCTAGTGGTGCATGTGCATGCCACCGACTTTGACCGAAGTAGGGGTAAAGTAAATCCTCAGGTCTATAGTATCGAGAAGAATGGAATGGATTATGCCGATCACATCATCTGTGTCAGTGAATTGACCCGTAAGATTGTAATCGAAAAATATCATCAAGACCCCAACAAGGTGACCACCGTGCACAATGCAGTAGAACCCTTAAGTCCTGAGATCGAAGCCATCAAAGTAGAGAAACCACCTAAAGATAAAATAGTGACCTTCCTTGGTCGTATCACCATGCAAAAAGGTCCGGAGTATTTTGTGGAAGCGGCAGCTCGTGTGTTGGAAAGAAACAAAAATATTCGCTTTGTGATGGCAGGTAGTGGCGACATGATGGAGAGAATGATCTGGTTGGCATCGGAACGAAAAATATCAGACCGATTTCACTTTACAGGTTTCTTGAGAGGCAAGCAGGTGTATGAAATGCTCAAACGGAGCGATGTGTATGTCATGCCTTCCGTCTCAGAACCTTTTGGAATATCACCCCTAGAAGCCATGCAATGTGGCATACCTTCTGTCATATCCAAACAGTCGGGATGCTCCGAGATCTTAAATAATGCCGTCAAGGTAGATTACTGGGATGTAGATGCCATGGCAAGTATTATATATTCTATCTGTACTTATCCCACTTTGGGCAAAGTGATGAGCGAAGAAGGAAAGGCTGAGGTAGATCAGATCAAGTGGGAATACGCTGGGCAAAAGGTCAGAGACATTTACAACAGATTAACTCATTAAAATAATCACACAATCAATGAGACAACATATGTTGCCGACTAGCACGCAAAACGTAAAGAAAGCGATGGCATATGAGTTTCGTACTACAACTGAAATCAAAAATATACATATATGAAAACAATTTGTTTTTATTTTCAAATACATCAGCCTCAACGACTGAAACAATATCGTTTTTTCAACATCGGTAGCGACCATTATTATTATGATGACTTTGCTAACGAAGATATAATGCATCAAATCAGCGAAATATCTTTCTTGCCGGCCAATCGTCTGTTGCTAGAAATGATAGAAGCCAACAAAGGTAAATTTAAAGTTGCATTTTCTATTTCTGGAGTGGCTCTAGATCAATTGGAGTATTATGCACCAGAGGTGATCGATGGATTGAAGCAATTGGTTGACACGGGCTGTGTGGAGTTGATTGCCGAAACGCACGCACACTCGCTATCGTCTCTGATAGACCCTATTGAGTTTGAGTTGCAAGTGAAGAACCACTCTGATCGATTGTTCGAAATCTTTGGACAAAAACCTAAAGTGTTTAGAAACACAGAACTGATCTACTCTGACGAAATAGCTGCACAAGTGCAACACATGGGTTTCGAGACGATGTTGATAGAAGGAGCAAAACATATTTTAGGGTGGAAGAGCCCCAACTATGTGTATGAGTCTGTGACTAATCCATCGTTGAAACTATTGCTTAAGAATGGTAAATTCACAGAAGATATCGGAACAAACTTTTCTAACTATCATTGGGATCAATATCCATTGACGGCAGACAAATATATACAATGGATAGCCGATACCCCTCAAGAGGAGAAGGTCTTTAACCTCTTTATGAATTATGAGGTGATCGGAAACTTCCAAAAGAAAAGCTCCGGAATTTTTGAATTTATCAAAGCTTTGCCATACTTCGCCGAGCAACATAATATTTCCTTCTCCACGCCTGCTGAAGTGGCTAAAAAACACAAACCAGCAGGAAGATTATCCGTGCCGGATCCTATCTCATGGGTTGACCTAGAGAGTGATACAAGCGCATGGTTGGGGAACTCCTTGCAGCAAGAAGCTTTCAATAAATTATACGAATTGGGAGAAAGAGTGAGGTTGAGCCGTTCGTCAAGCATCCGACAAGACTGGAATTATCTACAATGCAGTGACCATTTCTATAATATGGGAACAAAGAAACCGTTGCCATTCAGTCCCTTCGCTACACCCTATGAGGCCTTTACGATCTACATGAATGCTTTGAGCGATTTTGAAGAGCGTGTGGAAGCTGAATACCCGAGCTCTATCGAAACCGAAGAGTTGAACTCTCTGATCACCACGATACACAATCAGGCTGATCAGATCAATGAACTGAAAAAAGAGATGCATCAAAAAGATATATTGCTGTCAGCAATAGAAAAAGAAGAGCCTAAAGCTGTGGCTAAAAAGCCTAAAGCAAAACCTAAAAAAACGCCACAAGCAAAAAATTAGAGAGATAATTTTTTTTACATTTTTATTATAAGAAAACACTCAATTCCCTCAATTGGTTTGGCTTTAGGTCAGATTGGGGGAATTTCTGTTTTTTTAATACAGCTTTGTGGCTTTCTTGGCTTTTAAATACTATTTTTGTGCTGTTTAAATTAAAGCTAATAGTTTGCTTGTAATAATTCCCACATATAACGAAAAAGAAAATATCGAACGCATCATCCGAGCAGTTTTTGCTTTGGAGCATGCTTACCATATTTTGGTTATCGACGATGGCTCGCCTGATGGAACGGCAAAAATTGTTACTACTCTGCAACAAGAATTTTCGGACAGGCTTTTTATGCTCGAGAGAGCAGGAAAACTGGGATTGGGAACTGCCTACATAGCAGGCTTTAAATGGGCGCTGGAGCGAAACTATCAGTATGTTTTCGAAATGGATGCCGATTTTTCGCACAATCCTAACGATTTAGGAAAACTTTATAAAGCTTGTGCCGAGGATGGTGCAGATGTGTCTGTGGGGTCTCGCTATTCGGAGGGGGTAAATGTTGTCAATTGGCCAATGGGACGTGTGTTGATGTCCTATTTTGCCTCCATTTATGTGCGTGTGATCACAGGTATGAAGATCTATGACACCACGGCAGGTTTCGTTTGCTATAAGCGCAAAGTGTTAGAAACTATTGATTTAGATAAAATAAAGTTCAAAGGATATGCCTTCCAGGTGGAAATGAAATACACAGCCTATATCCTAGGATTTGCTATCAAAGAAGTTTCCATTATTTTCGTAAACAGAGTGTTAGGAGAATCTAAGATGAACACTGGCATCTTTGCCGAGGGAGTGATGGGGGTGTTGATGATGCGTTTCAGAAGAATTTTTGGAATGATCAAAAAAAAGGAATAAAAGTAGTACCTTTGTCTCGAATTGAAAATAAGATTATTTACGTATGAAAATAATTTGCGTAGGGCTAAATTATCAAGCGCACATAGACGAAATGAAGCGCTCTTTTTCTGAGAAGCCAAACGATCCCACCTTGTTCATGAAGCCAGAAACGGCTTTACTGTCAACCGATAAACTCCAATTTTACATTCCAGACTTCACTAAGGAAGTGCATTACGAAGCTGAAATAGTGGTGAGGATAGAAAAAATGGGGAAAAATATAGCAGAACGCTTTGCACACAGATATTATAATCAAATAGCATTGGGCTTAGACTTGACAGCTAGAGACTTGCAAGCGCAACAAAAAGCTAAAGGATTGCCTTGGGAAATCTCCAAAGCTTTCGATAATTCGGCCATTGTTGGTAATCTACTTTCAAAAGAGAATTTTGATCTCTCCAAACTTAATTTTAGTTTGGAAAAAAACGGTCAACTTGTTCAGCAAGGCAATACCGAAAATATGATTCACTCCATCGATCAGATTATTGCTTATGCTAGTCAATTCTTTACATTAAAGACTGGTGATCTGATTTTTACGGGTACTCCTGCTGGTGTTGGACGCATTGATATTGGCGACCAATTGAAGGGATATATTGAAGGAGAAGAAAATTTTTCACTCGAAATATGTTAAAATATTAACTTTACACAATAATTATATTCTATTCAAGTTATTAATTATAGTTTGGGTCATTAACTTGAAAAATTAGAACAACAAACTTTTACAAAAACAGAATTTATTTTTTATTTAAGAAAACATAATGAAAAAAGGATTTTTCAGAATTTTATTTACAGCATTAGCTGCAGTTGTGTCTGTATCTATAATGGCACAGGGCTATGAGGTGAACCCTATTCCCGTTGCAGCACCAGTACTAACGATTGCTCCTGATGCACGTGCCGGAGGGATGGGTGACGCAGGTGTTGCCACAGCACCGGACGTTTACTCTCAACATTGGAACCCTTCAAAATATGCTTTTCACACGCGTGGAGCAGGTGTTGCGATGTCTTACACTCCATGGATGCGAAAAGTGGTGGATGATGTAGCGCTGATGAATGTGGTAGGTTTTTGGAAACCTGGAGACGAAGACAATCAGGCTATTAGTGCCTCTTTGAAATATTTTAAGATTGGGGATGTAAACATCGTTAATGATTTCTTATATCCTAATCCGGGTGGACCGGGGGCAATAAGCGAGTTGACGGTTAGCCCTTATGAAATGGCTTTTGACGTAGCTTATTCTCGTAAGCTCTCTAATAGCTTCTCAATGGGGGTAGCACTTCGTTATATCCGTGTGGACTATGCAGGATTTAATGAAATTTCGTCAGCAAGTAATGTGATTGCTGCAGATATTTCAGGGTATTTGGAAAGATATTTGAGCATTGGTGCATCAGAAAGTTTATTGACTTTTGGGGCAAATATTTCAAACATCACTGGTGCTAAAATTTCTATCGATGAAGGTAATACAAAATCATTCGTGCCTACGAATATGAAGATCGGAGCATCGTTGATGTATCCTGTTACTGAGGTTAGTACATTCTCTTTTAGCTTAGATATGAATAAATTGCTTGTGCCTACACCTCCAATGAAAAAGGAAGGTGAAACGGTAGCTGAATTTGATGCAAGATATAAGAAGTACCTAGATAAGAGTGCCATTGGTGGCATCTTCTCTTCTTTTGGTGATGCTGACAGTTTCTCAGAAGAGTTGAAGGAAATCATGTGGTCTTTTGGGGTAGAATATGATTACGATAGCAAGTTCAAAATTCGTAGTGGATATTTCTACGAAAACAAAATGAAAGGTAATCGTCAATATCTAGCTTTTGGTGCTGGTTTCAAATTCAATATGTTTCAGCTAGATGCTGCCTACATGGTGGGAACCAGAACAAACAATCCATTGGATCAAACATTGCGCTTGTCGCTCGCATTTGATATTCCTGTATCAAATAGATTCGATAAGTAAAATTAAAATATTAAATTTATGGGCTGTTTATCCACAAAAGGGTAGACAGCCCATTTTTTTATAAATAAATCAGAAAAAAGAGATATGAAAATACGTGTAGGTTTCGGTTTCGATGTGCATCGTCAGGCAGAAGGCAGAGAGTTGTGGATTGGTGGCATCAAGTTGGCACATACCAAGGGGCTTTTGGGGCATTCGGATGCTGACGTTTTGCTTCATGCCATCTGTGACGCCCTTTTGGGGGCAGCCAATCTGCGAGATATAGGTTTTCATTTTCCCGATACCGCAAAAGAATATAAGGATGTGGACAGCAAATTGTTGCTAAAGAAAACTCTAGAAGTGTTGACCGAAAAAGGCTACAGAGTGGGCAACATAGATGCAACAATTGTTGCCGAGCGTCCAAAGATTAATCCTCATGTGCCCGAAATGCAAAAAGTGATTGCCGAAATTTTAGAGATTGACGTTGATGATATTTCGATAAAAGCCAGCACATCCGAAAAAATTGGTTATGTGGGGCGTGAAGAAGGCATGACAGCTTATGCTGTGGCACTCATAGAAAAAATCTGATGCCCGAAGATTTTAAGCGAATAGTGGAGCAAACGGCTGATGGCTCGCACACGCTCTTTGTGCCTGCCCTCAACGAACATTATCATTCTGTGAATGGAGCTGTGCAAGAGGCACTTCATGTCTTTTTAGATGCAGGCTTGAAGCATTGTAACAAGTCGGAATTGGATGTCTTTGAGGTAGGCTTTGGTACAGGATTGAATGCTTTTTTGACAGCTAAATATGCTGAACAAGAAGATGTGAAAATACATTATACCTCCATCGAAGCTTTCCCATTATCAGAAGAAATAACTTCCAAATTGAATTATGCCACAGAGGCTGATCGAGAACTGTATCTAGCACTTCACACAGCAGAGTGGGGGAGAGAGGTTGAGATTACAGCGAATTTCAGCTTGACGAAGATAGAAGCCGATTTTACCAACTTCGATTTCTTTCATTTCTCTGAAACGTTTGATGTTATCTACTTTGATGCCTTTGCACCCGATGTGCAGTCTGATATGTGGAGTCAGGACATTTTTAATAAGATGTATCAGATAGCTCAAGCAGATGCTATCATGACCACCTACTGTGCCAAAGGCGAGGTCAGACGCAGAATGCAATCGGCAGGTTTTATCGTAGAGCGAATACCGGGACCTCCGGGCAAGCGTGAGATGCTGAGGGCTAGAAAATTATAATACGGACAAGTATGAGAATCTTGCAAATAACTCATTTATAACATTTATATTCTATTTTTCAGAAATAGGCAGAAAGGTTGTACCTTTGCAAGACTAAAAAAAATTAAAGAAACTATGAGAATACATCTTACAGTTTCTTTTTTTATTCAATGAAAAATGATGAAAATAGGCAATATAAATTTCTCTAAATATCCCGTGTTTTTAGCTCCCATGGAGGATGTTACTGATATTGGTTTTCGCTTGATGTGCAAACGCTTTGGCGTGGATATGGTGTATACCGAATTTGTGTCTAGTGATGCACTTGTACGTGAGGTCAATAAGACGATGAATAAGCTAAATATTAGTGACGAAGAACGTCCCGTAGCTATTCAGATTTATGGTTGTGAAGTGGAAACAATGATAGAGGCAGCCAAGATAGCAGAGGCAGCCAGACCTGATATCTTGGATATAAACTTCGGCTGTCCTGTGAAGAAAGTTGCAGGAAAAGGGGCAGGGTCGGGGATGCTGAAAACGCCTGATCTGATGGTAGATATTGTCAGAGAGGTAGCCAAAGCTGTAAAGATTCCAGTGACTGTGAAAACCAGATTGGGATGGGATGACAACTCGAAGATTATTGTTGAACTGGCTGAGAGAATCCAAGATGCAGGAGCGCAAGCCTTGACTATTCATGGCAGAACTCGTGCGCAAATGTATACAGGTCAGGCAGATTGGACGCTGATTGGTGAGGTGAAAAATAATCCTCGGATGCAAATTCCGATTATCGGTAATGGTGATGTTATTAGCCCAGAAACTTGCAAACAACGCTTTGACGAAACGGGGGTTGACGCTGTGATGATAGGGCGGGGGAGTATTGGTGCACCATGGATTTTTCAAGAAGTGAAACACTATCTGGAGACAGGAGAATTACCGGAAAAGAAAGATTTTGCTTGGTATACTTCTATTTTGAAAGAACTTCTGACAGAGAATGTACGTCTAGCCGGCGAACGAGGGGGGATCTTGCACACTCGACGCCATTTGGCAGCCAGTTCTATTTTTAAGGGAATAGCTGATTTTAAGCAAACAAGAGTGAAAATGCTGAGAGCCGAAACGGTGGAAGATATATTTTCTATTCTGGATGATATTCCTAATCAATTTGATGTTTAAATTTCGTATTTTTGTTTTCTAAATTGTGGAAATAAAAACGCTATTATAGTATTATGCAACAAAAATTATATATTTACAACACGTTATCGAGAGAGAAAGAAGAGTTTAAACCATTGCATGCACCCCACGTAGGGATGTATGTTTGTGGACCTACCGTATATGGCGATCCACATTTGGGGCATGCACGTCCGGGAATCACCTTCGACCTCTTGTTTCGTTATTTGCAACATCAAGGCTATAAGGTGCGTTATGTGCGCAATATTACCGATGTGGGGCATTTGGAAAACGATGCCGACGAAGGTGAAGACAAAATAGCCAAGAAAGCACGATTGGATCAGTTGGAGCCGATGGAAGTGGTTCAATATTATACTATTAGATATCATCAGGCAATGGATGCACTGAACGTAAAGCGTCCCTCTATTGAGCCTCATGCTTCAGGACATATCATTGAGCAAATAGAAACTATTAAGGAAATTTTGGCAAATGGATACGCCTACGAAAGTAATGGTTCGGTCTATTTTGATGTGGCTAAATATAACAAAGACTATAATTATGGCATCTTGTCGCATCGAGATATCGACGAAATGCTCAATACGACTCGCGAACTAGACGGACAAGACGAAAAACGAAACAAGGTTGACTTTGCCCTTTGGAAAAAGGCTTCTCCCGAACATATCATGCGTTGGCCATCGCCTTGGAGCGAAGGTTTTCCGGGTTGGCATCTTGAGTGTTCTACGATGAGCATGAAGTATTTGGGTACAGAATTTGATATTCATGGTGGAGGACTGGATTTGATGTTCCCTCATCATGAATGTGAGATTGCTCAAAACACAGCCATTGAGAAAAAACAAGTGGTGAAATATTGGATGCACAATAATATGATCACTGTGGAAGGGCAAAAGATGGGTAAATCGTTGAACAACTTTATCAATCTCGAAGAATTTTTTGAAGGGAAGCATATTAAATTAGAACAGGCATATAGTCCTATGACGATTCGCTTTTTCATCCTTCAAGCACATTATCGCAGCACTGTAGATTTTAGTAATCACGCTTTACAATCGGCTGAGAAAGGTTTATCAAGACTACTAGATGCTTATGCCAAAATAGAAAAATTAAATGCAAGCAAAATATCCTCAGTAGATGTGAAAGGCTTTAGAGAAAAATGTTACGAAGCTTTGAATGATGATTTGAATTCAGCGATTGTGATTTCGCATTTATTTGAAGTTGTTACAATTGTAAATTCAGCATCGGACGGATTAAGCCAAGTGACAGAAGAAGACATAGCAGAAATAAAATATTTGTTCGATACATTTCTATTTGAAATTTTGGGAATCAAAAACGAAGCACAATCTTTTAGTAGAAGCAACGAGTCTTTTGCCAAAGCAATGGATATTCTCCTTGAGATGAGAGACAAAGCTAAAGCTGAAAAAGATTGGAACACTTCGGATAAAATTCGCAACGAACTGCAAGCTGCTGGCTTTGACATCAAAGACGGAAAGAATGGCACCGAGTGGAAATTGAAGTAAGATAAAATTCAGTTTTTATGATGAGACGGTGGTGGGTGTTTTTTTTATTGTATACTTTTTCATTTACTTTCTCTTTAGCACAAGAAAGTAATAAGACTGCATTTGACTTGTTGAGTGGTGCAACGTACAATAAAAAAGATACTCTGTTGCTTGGCAATGGCTATCGTATATCAATAAAGGATTATAAAACTCCGTTTTTTCACCCTTCTGATTCGTCAAAACTAATACTCGATTTTGCTCGTAAATCTTTTGAATTTCGGTCTGATAGAGAACAGACAGCAGAATGGATGTTCGAAGATTTTAAAGTCCTACACTTTCAGAGAAATTATGGTTCGGATTCACTTCTTGCCACTCATGATCTTTGTTATGTTTTGCTAAAGAAAAAGAAGAGTAGAGTCATTCGATTTTCAAAGGTTGGACAGCTTGATACCATCTATACAAACAATATTGCTTCTCAGATAGTCTCGGATGGCATACCGGCTTCTATTTTTGATAACAGAAAAGATTCTATCAGTTTTTTAGGAAAGGAAATTTCGATAAAAGGCTATAGCTCATCGCATCCACGTAACGTTTCTACGAAAAAACGATTAGATGATGTTTACTTCAATCTCACTTGGGATTTTTACACCTATTCTTCTGACATTGAGCAGATTATAGAGGCTGATGTTAGAGGTGTAAAGAATAATCCTTATGATGGAATAGTATTGAAAGATACCATCGAAGCAGTAATCTTCAGAGATGATATAATATCAGCCCGAAGAATAAGCTCCCAAAATAGACACTATGCAGGCTCTCCCTATAAGGCGAATGTATATACTAGATATTTGATGAATGTGGAGGTAGATAGCGTAAACCTTTTTCTGAATTTGCACCTCACATCAGACACCGGTTTGATAGCGCTCCCTAAGTTTGTTGAAGATAATATTTTTCAACTTGCTTCTCAACCTGAAGAATTGACATTGATTTCTGATCCGATTCTAGTGGCTGATACAATTTTTATTCCCAAGAAAAATAGAATGCCAGTCTGGTCGTATTATGATAAGAATACAAGGATAAATGGGTTAACATTGGGATTGATGCAATTGGCTGATGACTATAATGTGACTAGTAATGGTTTGCGCTTAGACTTAATAGGTTCTACTTTTGGACCTGTTCTTGGATTTCCCCCGGCCGTTTTTCTTTTTCCATTTGGATGGAATGATTTATATGAGACAAAGAAACACTCTAAGTTTATGTACGAAGATATCTATTACAACAGGCTGTCAGTTACCAATGGCATAAAAATATCAACCTTCGGAGAAATTGCGGGAGGCGGTAGTGTAGTAAACGGATTGTCCATCGCAGGGGTATGTAATGAGAACTTCAAACAAAATGGAATATCTATTGTTGCACTATATAATTATGCATATAAAACAAATGGTATTCAGATAGGAGGCGGAGTTTCCGGCAGTGTTTATATCAATGGCTTGCAACTATCGCTTGTAAATTTCAGCTTGGAGCAAAATGGTATGCAGGTTGGTGCCTACAACTATGCCAAAGAACATCT
Organism: uncultured Dysgonomonas sp.; assembly: GCA_937995835.1. Lineage (GTDB taxonomy): Bacteria > Bacteroidota > Bacteroidia > Bacteroidales > Dysgonomonadaceae > Dysgonomonas. Next base: position 18,154 of record CALKIV010000084.1, read on the forward strand.
GTCGGGCGTACAACTTGGAGGATATAACAGGGCAAATGTGATAAATGGAATACAAATAGGTATATTTAATAATGCAAAACTTCTAAAAGGGTTTCAGATTGGATTATGGAACAAAAACCAAAAAAGAAGTTTACCAATATTCAACTGGGGAAATTGATATGACCATGACAACAGCAACTGATATACAAGAAGCATTAGAGTTTCTGTCCACGCCGGAAAAGAGAGACTTTTTGCCCTACTTTTTCAAAACAGGAAAAGGACAGTATGGCGAAGGAGACAAATTTTTGGGAGTCGTAGTGCCCGATACTCGCAAGGTGGCAAAGGCACATAAAGACTTGGCTGATGGAGAACTGAAAAAACTGCTCAGAAATCCGTATCACGAATGCCGATTATGTGCGTTGCTGATCTTGGTAGAACGCTACAAGAAAGCTGACGGGAAAGGAAAAAAGACAGTGTATGATTTCTATTTGAGTCAATCCAAGTATGTGAATAATTGGGATTTAGTGGACTTGAGTTCAAGATATATCGTTGGCGAATATCTACTTGATAAAGAAGATCGTACCATCCTCTATCAGTTGGCTGAAAGCGAGTGTATGTGGGATCAGCGTATTGCTGTCACCAGCACATATACATTTATCAAAAATAGAGATTATAAAGATATTATTGCCCTCTCAGAAAAACTAATGCATCATCCTCACGATTTGATGCACAAGGCAATAGGGTGGATGCTGCGAGAAATGGGGAAGATGGATATTCAACCTCTATACGACTTTTTGGATAAGCATCACAAGCAAATGCCCAGAACAATGTTGCGCTATTCTATCGAGAAGTTAGAACCCGAGGAGCGAGCGCATTATATGAAAAAATAAATTTTCGTTTAGAAAAAATTAATGTCAAAAAATAAGAAAGAAAATATAAAGGCAAATTATCTGCAACACACACTGGCTAATGGTTTGCGCATTGTGCACAAACCCTCTGAAAGCAATGTTGCCTACTGTGGTTTTATTGCAGGAGTGGGCACGCGAGATGAATTGCCTCACGAATTTGGCATGGCTCACTTTGTGGAGCATATGCTGTTTAAAGGAACTGAAAAACGAAAATCGCATCATATCATCAACCGTATGGAAGCTGTTGGTGGAGAACTTAACGCCTTCACTAACAAGGAAGAAACGGTAATCTATTCCATCTTCTTGGAAGAACACTACGAACGCAGCATCGAACTGATGGGAGATTTGGTGTTCGGTTCACAGTTTCCTCAAGTGGAGATAGAGAAAGAAGTGGAGGTTATTGTGGACGAAATTCACTCGTATGAAGATTCTCCTTCGGAGCTGATCTATGATGATTTTGAGGACATTTTGTTCAAGGATAGCCCCATTGGGCACAATATTCTGGGCACTGAGGAACATCTGAAAAGCTTTACCACAGCAATGACGATGGACTTTTATCATAGATATTATGTGCCTTCCAATTTGGTTTTCTTCTCTTTAGGGAAAACTGATTTTTCGAAAGTGGCTCGTTTGGCTGAAAAATATTTTTCACATATCAGCGCTTCTTCCTTTGCCAGCCAAAGAGTGGAACCAATATACGTGACTCCTATGCGTCATCAGCTCCATCGCGACACATCGCAGGCTCATGCTGTGATAGGTGGCAGGGCATATAACATGTTTGATGACAAACGTAGAACGTTAAGCTTATTGAACAATATTTTGGGAGGTCCGGGAATGAATAGCCGATTGAATGTCAGCTTGCGCGAAAAACGTGGATATGTCTACAATGTAGAATCGGGCATTTCAGCGTATTCTGATGCGGGTGTTTTTTCCATTTATTTTGGTTGCGATAAGCGCAATAGCGAAAAATGTATCACACTAGTGCAAAAGGAGTTGAAAAAGATGCGAGAGGTAAAACTTACTACTTCTCAGCTTCAAGCTGCTAAAAAACAGTATATTGGGCAAATAGGTGTAGCCTCTGCCAATGCTGAGAATGTGGCTTTGGCACTAGGGAAAAATATTTTACATTTCGACTATTTTAGTTCTTTGGACGAGATAAAAGCAAAAACAGAAGCTGTTACGGCAGAACAGATTCTAGAAACGGCGAACGAAATATTAGCCGAAAATAGATTATTTACACTGATATATCATTAATTCTTATAACTTTGTTGATCAGACAAGATGGAGATTAAGATCTTATGAAACGAGCAATAAAATTATTTTCAGTTATATTCTTCTTTACATTCATCGCGCTTGGCACTTCCTTGCAGGCACAAAGCCAATATAGACGTCCTTTTTATGGCGATTTCTTTGGTGGAATAACCTTTGCCAGTATGGATATCAAGGGAGGAAATGAATATAAGAAAAACAAGATAGGATTCATGATTGGAGGAAACGCAAACTTTCGTTTCTACCATAATATGGTTTTACAATCAGGATTTCACATTGTGAAAAAAGGATCGCTGAAACACAAAGATATAACCATACAGCTAGATGGGCCTGTTGAAAAACATGATGTGAAGCAAACTGTAGATGCCAACTATATACAAATACCTCTGAATCTAGGATTTGAAGTGCCTATTGGAAAAAATTTCTTGGTCAACTTCAATGCCGGTGTTTTTGGAGCTTACGGTTTTAAGGGGGAAAGCAAGCAGAAAGGTTATAAGGTTATGATTATTAATGGAGAATATCAGCAACAGGAATCCCAAAATGAACCTACGGTTAAAACCTTTAGCAATATGAAACTAAAGAAATGGGACTATGGTGTGGGCTTCAATGTGGGGGTGGTGCACGATGTGTATATTCTTCGTTTTCAGTACGATCACGGATTGGCTAATGTGGCAACCGAGGCACTGCGAACAGAGTGGCACACCAGAAACTACATGATTTGCTTAGGATTTAGATTCTGATAATGATAAACAAATGAGATACTAAAAAAGCTAGAAGAAAAACTCTTCTAGCTTTTTTTGAATCTATTAAATACCTGTTTGTATTTTATTTACAAAGAGGAATCTTGTCTATTCTTTTTTGGTGTCTTCCCCCTTCAAATTCAGTGTTGAAGAAAGCTTCTACCATTGCATCACATTCGTCATTGGTGATGAAGCGAGCCGGAAGGCTTAGCACATTGGCGTTGTTATGTTCGCGTGCTAGCTTAGCGATCTCCAATGTCCAACAGAGGGCTGCACGCACTTTTGGGTGCTTGTTGATAGCCATGCTGATGCCATTGCCACTGCCACAGATGGTCATCCCTAGTTCGCACTCTTCGGTGTCGATTGCAGTTCCTAGTTTGTGGGCAAAGTCGGGATAGTCTACACTCTTCGTAGAAAATGTACCAAAGTCTGTAAACTTGATACCACTAGCTTTAAATAGCTCAATGATATGTTGTTTCATCTCAAAGCCGGCATGGTCAGAAGCCAGACCAATAGGCTTATCTGTTTTTGCAATAGAGACTTTCATATTATGATGTCTTTGTTGTTGAAAGAAACGGTCATGGTGCTTATACCAAACACCATGACCAGATTCATATTATTTCAACAATTCTTTTACTTGTTTATATACGTTGTCAGCTGTGAATCCTAGTTTTTCGTCAAGCACAGTATATGGTGCAGAGAATCCAAAAGAATTCATTCCCCAAACTGTTCCGTCAGCACCCACAAGTCCTTCTAGCGTTACAGGAAGACCAGCAGTCAATCCGAATTTCTTTTTGCCTCTAGGCAATACAGACTCTTGATATTCTTTGCTTTGGCTTCTGAATTTTCCTTCTGAAGGTACTGAAACAATACGAGTTTTGATGCCGTCCTTTTTCAGTAGTTTAGCTCCTTCCACTAGGGTAGAAACCTCTGAACCAGAAGCAAGAAGAATAACATCGTAGTTGGCGTCTTCTTCTACCACGTAACCACCTTTTTCAGCTTGAAGAGCTTCTTCATATCTGTTGCCCTTGCTAGGTAGATCGGTGATATTTTGACGAGAAAAGATCAAAGCAGTAGGAGTCGATTTGTTTTCCATTGCCATTTTCCAAGCCACTGTCGTTTCTTGAACGTCAGCAGGACGAAGTACTAGCATAGAGTTTTGTCCACTGTGATTTTGTAGTTTCTCCATCAAACGGATTTGAGCTTCTTGTTCCACAGGCTCATGAGTAGGTCCGTCTTCTCCCACACGGAAAGCATCATGCGTCCAGATAAATTTAACCGGAAGCTCCATTAACGCAGCAATACGTGCAGCAGGTTTCATATAATCTGAGAACACAAAGAAGGTAGCACATGCTGGTATCACACCTCCATGAAGAGCCATACCGATACAGATAGCTGCCATTGTCAATTCAGATACACCCGCTTGGAAGAATGCTCCAGAGAAGTCATCTTGAGTCATTGCTTTGGTGTGTTTCAAGAATCCGTCAGTCTTGTCAGAGTTTGACAAGTCAGCCGATGACACCACCATATTTTCTACTTGTTGAGCCAAAGCACCCAATACAGTTGCTGAAGCCGAACGTGTAGCTTGATTTGGTTTTTGTTCTATTGCTGACCAATTGATGTTTGGAAGTTCGCCAGCAAACCAACTTTTCATTTTAGCAGCTCCTTCCGGATTGCTTTTTGCCCAAGCTGCTCTTTCAGCAGTTTTCTTAGCTACTATTTCTTTTAGTTCTTTAGCACGCTTAGCATATAGATCTTTTACTTCAGGGAAGATAGCAAACGGATTTTTAGGATCTCCACCTAGAGTTTCCACAGTTTTGTCGAACGATGCACCGGCAGCGCTAAGTGGTTGTCCGTGTGTAGAAATCAAGTTAGCAAATGCTTTACCTTCAGCATCTACAGTTCCTTTTGCCATTCTTGTTTTACCGATGATCAGTACTGGTTTTTGTTTTTCCAGTTTAGCTTCGGTCAAGGCTGCACGAATTTCTGTAGCGTCGTTTCCGTTGATGGTGATCACTCTCCATCCCCAAGCTTTATATTTTGCTTCTACGTCTTCTTTGGTCACAGCATCAGTTGTTGTTGATAGCTGAATGTCATTTGAGTCGTAGAACATAATTAAGTTGCTCAATCCTAAGTTGCCGGCAATACGTCCAGCTCCTTGCGAAATTTCTTCTTGCACACCACCGTCAGAGATAAATGCATAGATCGTTTGATCCATTCCGCCTAGTTTGCTTTTCAAAAACTTAGCAGCTATGGCAGCTCCAACAGCAAATGTATGTCCTTGTCCTAGAGGTCCAGAGGTGTTTTCGATTCCTCTCATCACATCTAGTTCGGGGTGTCCCGGAGTGATGCTTCCCCATGAACGGAACCCTTGCAGGTCTTCCATAGAGAATTTGCCGGTGAAGGCAAGTGTTGCATAAAGCATGGTAGACATATGTCCTGGATCAAGAAAGAAGCGATCTCTTTCTTCCCAACTTGGGTTTTCCGGATCATATTCCAAAAATTCTGAATATAGCACATTGATAAAGTCTGCTCCACCCATTGCACCTCCAGGGTGTCCTGATTTTGCTTTTTCTACCATCGCAGCAGCCAAGATACGGATGTTATCTGCTGCTTTGTTTAAAACATTAAGGTCGTTCATTTCGATTCTTTACTTTATTTTTATAATTACTTATTATTATCTTTTTTGATCTTAATCGTAAAATTTCTACTAAAATAGTGATTTTAATGTCAACAAACTACATTTCTTTTATAGAAAGAAACGATTGTCATATTTTTCTTTCGTACATGCCAAACTCTTTGCTGAGCATCGTCAGCAAAGAGGCGCCTTAGTTAGAGAAAGATACTGTAGTTTTTACAACATGGTAACAGCTTAGTTTATGTTTTTGGGAAGTATAAATATTCAAAATATTTAGAATGATTTTTGTGTATAACTGTTTGTTATTATCTATTTTATTTAAGGTGTACCAATCTCTTAGAACTAAGATAAGCATATTTTTCTCTAAAATAATGATTTTTAGTTTTTATTTATTGGCGAATAATAAAATTACAAGAGCTATCAATCATCTAAGATTAAAGATTATTCTCTTAAAGTTATAATAAGTATTGCACTAGATTTTGATACTCGTCCTTGATGTAATGGCAATACAAGAACGAAAAACGTATGTGATTATTTATCAGTATTTAATCATAGTGTTCATGTGACTCTTTATTTGTATTTTTGTTTTGCTAAATAATTATACTGTCAAATGAAACACTACACTTTTACTACACTTACTTTATTGTTGCTCGTCCTTTTCTCATGTAATACAAAGACTAAAGAGAAAGAGAATAAATTAACAGAAGTATCCTCTAGAATAGCACCTCAAGCAGAAAAAGACAATAATGAAGGTCTGATAGCCTTAGATGATGATCTAGAAATAACTTTAGGACCTATAGATTCGGATGATGAAATGGAGGAAGATGACCTCCCGATGACTGAAAAACCAAAATTTGGCTACACCATTGCCGACGATGTGTGGCTGGTGCGCTTGGATACCCTGTCGCCTCTTGCCGACACCAGCTATTTTAGAATGGCAGAAAGGATAGCTCCAACAGGCGTTGATCTACGATTCATTTATCCTAAAGGACAATATAACAAGTATGTTTCTAAACTAAATTCATATCGAAAATTTTGTGGTGGTTGGTCATTCCGTGGCTTTAATATGGACGGTCCCTTAGATGAAAATGAGTATAGAGGTCTTGTAACAATAAAAAATAAACTAGGTAGCTATGTCTTCAACCCCAATAGAAAACCACTTGTCGGACTTTTGATCTCCACAGTAGATGCCCCTCCTGTGTTTTATGAAGGTGAAGATATTGATTGTGTGGAGACAATAAAAAAGCATTTTAATATAGAAACCAAAGAAGAACTAATGGCTTTGATCAAAAGTAAAGTAAAGATAGCCAATGAGATGGTTGTGGCACATAATAAAGCGTTTCTAGCTACTCACTATGCTGAGAGTAAGTACGATTTTGATAAAAAGCAGACCAAATTGTTGAACGAATATATCATCGAAGAACTTTTTGCTATCAAAGCCCAATTTGTTATGAACAAACAACGACTGATGGACTATGCCGAAAGTGATGTGAAAAAGAAAATATTAGCATACGATTTAGGAGGGCATTTCCCCGATACGGTATATATGGCTTTCGAGTATGGGAAAGGAAATAGGCTGGAGGCAATTGAGGTGACCCAGAAAAAAGATAAACGATATGATGTGAAATACACCGTCGGCTACGATGGCAATGGCTTGGTAGACAAATTATACTCTAATGAAAAGCCTAAGCTTCAGATATATGCTTATCAAGATTCTATCGTGTGTGTCACTCTTCCTCAATACTATGATTATCTAACTGCTAAGCCCGAAACTAAGACGATGATACTGACTTCTGAGGGCTTTTTGCCAGAAAAGATTGTGCTGGGAAGGAATAATGTTAGTATTCTAAAATTTGATGAGAAGAGACAGTTGATCAGCTATGAGAGTATATTCTTAGATCATAACTTTGCCACAGGATATTATTACAGCTACAAGGGAGATCAACTAAAACAACTGGAATACAAAGTGAACAACATTGATAGCCAAGGAAACACTGTGTCTCAAAATATAGTATATCAATCGATCTACAAGGATAATAGAATAGAATTGAAAATGAATGGTGCAACGTATACGCAGAGCTTGACGTATGACAAAAAGAAGAATCTAACATCCGCAATCTTTGATAAAAAACCGACCGCCTTTGGGGAGACAGGACATGTAGTGGATGCTATTTTTACATATACCTATTAAGATGTAAATACAAAGCAAACATTATATTTTCTGTCCACAGATTATTTTGTATTTTTGTAGCTTCAAATTATTTTATAACATTATTAAATCATGGAAATAGCAAGTAAATACAATCCTGCTGAGGTAGAAGACAAATGGTATAAATACTGGCTGGAAAACAATTTTTTCCGTTCACAGCCAGACAATCGTGAGCCTTTTGTCGTGGTCATTCCCCCACCAAACGTAACCGGTGTGTTGCACATGGGGCATATGTTGAACAATACCATTCAGGATATACTTGTCCGTCGTGCGCGTATGATGGGCAAAAATGCTTGCTGGGTGCCTGGAACTGACCATGCATCGATTGCCACAGAAGCCAAAGTAGTGAACAAACTGGCTGCTGAGGGAATTAAAAAGACAGATCTTACACGAGACGAATTCTTGAAACATGCTTGGGATTGGACTGACCAATATGGGGGTATCATTCTTGAACAGTTGAAAAAGCTAGGTGCATCGTGCGACTGGGACAGAACGGCTTTCACCATGGACGAAATTCGTTCGAAAAGCGTTCTGAAAGTATTTGTCGATCTATATAATAAAGGACTGATCTATCGTGGAGTGCGCATGGTTAATTGGGATCCTGTGGCCAAAACGGCTCTCTCTGACGAGGAGGTGATCCACCAAGAAGAACATGGCAAACTATATTATCTTCGCTACAAAGTAGAAGGCGAGGAGGGGGCTTACGCTGTTATTGCCACTACTCGTCCCGAAACCATTTTCGGAGACGTGGCTGTATGTATCAACCCGAACAACCCGAAGACTGCTCACCTGAAAGGCAAGAAGCTGATAGTGCCAATTGCTAATCGTGTGGTACCAGTTATAGAGGACGAATATGTAGATGTTGAGTTTGGTACAGGTTGCCTGAAAGTGACTCCTGCACATGATGTGAACGACTATATGTTGGGCGAAAAGTATAATCTGGAAGCGCTAGATATATTTAACGACGATGGCACATTGAACCAATACGGATTGACATACGAAGGAATGGATCGCTTCGATGTGCGTAAACAGATAGCTAAAGATTTGGAAGCACAAGGACTGATGGAAAAAACAGAAGACTATACCAATAAGGTGGGGTATTCTGAACGTACACACGTACCCATCGAGCCGAAACTATCAATGCAGTGGTTTTTGCAAATGGAACAGTTGGCACAACCTGCACTAGAGAATGTGATGAACGATACGATCAAGTTCTATCCTTCTAATTTGAAGAATACTTATCGTCATTGGATGGAAAACATCAAAGATTGGTGTATCAGCCGTCAGCTATGGTGGGGACATCGTATTCCTGCATACTACCTGCCAAACGGTGGTTTTGTGGTGGGAGAGACAGAAGAAATAGCATTGGCAAATGCAAGAAAAGAAACAGGTGATAATAATCTGCAACTATCTGATCTTCGCCAAGATGAAGATTGCCTAGATACTTGGTTTTCGTCATGGTTGTGGCCTATTTCTCTGTTTGATGGAATCAACAATCCGAACAATGAAGAAATAAACTATTATTATCCTACCAGCGATCTTGTTACCGGACCAGATATTATTTTCTTCTGGGTGGCAAGAATGATCATGACAGGATATGAATATATGGACAAGCCTTGTTTTCATAACGTGTACTTTACAGGAATCGTTCGTGACAAGCAAGGGCGCAAGATGTCTAAATCGTTGGGCAACTCGCCAGACCCTATCGAGTTGATGGACAAGTATGGAGCAGACGGTGTGCGTATGGGCTTGATGCTCACTGCACCGGCAGGCAACGACCTTCCATTCGACGAATCGCTGTGCGAACAAGGACGCAACTTTAACAATAAAATATGGAATGCCTTCCGTCTTGTAAAAGGTTGGGAAGTGGACGAAATGATAGAGCAACCCGAAGCTGCCAAACTAGGCATCCAATGGTTTGAAGGTGTATTATCAAAAACCATAGAAGAGGTGAACGAGTCGATGAGCAAATATCGCTTGTCAGAGGCTCTGATGTCACTCTATAAACTCTTCTGGGACGAATTTTCGTCTTGGTATCTGGAGGTAATCAAACCAGCCTATCAGAAGCCAATCGACAAGAAAACGTATGAAGCTACTCTTGGCTTCTTCGACTCCTTGCTTCGTTTGCTTCATCCATTTATGCCATTTATTACTGAAGAATTGTGGCAAGCATTGACCCCGAGAGCAGAAAAAGAAACGATCATTTTTGCAGAAAGTCCAAAAGCAAAAGCAGTAAATGAAGATCAGCTGAAAGCCTTTGACAAAGCTAAAGAAGTGGTGTCTGCTGTCAGAACTATTCGTTTGCAACGTAATATCGCTATCAAAGATGCTTTGGCGTTGGAGGTGTTGAGCAAGCATGATAGCTCACTAGATTGCATCATTTCTAAGATGTGTAATCTTTCTGGCATCGATCAGGTGTCTGAAAAGAATGCTAATGCAGCAACTTTCCTTGTGGGGACTACCGAATATGCTGTGCCTCTAGGAGATACGATAGATGTGGAAGCCGAAATAGAAAAAATGGAAGCAGAGATTAAGTATCTTGAAGGCTTCTTGGTTTCAGTGGAAAAGAAATTGGGCAACGAGCGTTTTGTGCAAAATGCAAAACCCGAAATTGTGGAAAACGAGCGAAACAAAAAAGCAGATGCCGAAAGCAAAATTAAAACTTTGCAAGAAAATTTGGCAGCACTGAAAAAGTAAGCTTTGTAAGAAAATAATTATTAAGAATCTCCTAAGCAAATATGCAATTTCGCTTAGGAGATTCTTTTATTAGCCTTTATTCATTTTCTTTGTATTTTAACTCAAACGATCCAGAATGAATAGAAAAATATTTTTAATCTGGGGAACGATTCTTCTTATCCCAACGATGATAACGCTATGTAACAACTTGACTGAACCCTCAGATAATTATACTATTGTGGGGCAAGTCGTCTCGTCTGACAATAGACAAGCTCCTCTGCAAGGTGTGGAAATCTATATCAGACCGTTTGTTGAGCCATCGGTGCGACAAATGTTGGTAGGTGATGATGATGTAGATATGCCCGTGGCAGTAAGTGATGACGAAGGTAATTTTACACTCGATCTGGGAAAGAATATTGCATATCGTAAATATACGCTTCGACTTCATGACACCAAAGGAGTCTATCAAGATGGAGAACGTACCGTGTCTTTAGATATTAAGAGCAGAAAAAGAAAAGAAGATGCAGGGCAAATTATGATTTTCCCGATTGCTCAAGAATGACGATAGACATATTATAATATGAAAAACGCTCAAGTCAATTGACCTGAGCGTTTTTCTATATTTTAAATAATTGCGTCTGTTCGTTATTTTGCCTTCACAGCAGAAAAAATAGCTACACGGTTCCATGCGTCGTTTTGGAATGGTTGTTCCTTGTCGCCACTTCCACGAGTAGTGATTCTTGTTGGGCTAATACCAAATTTTTCGATCATTACTTTAGCCACAGCTTCGGCACGTCTTTCAGATAGTTTCTGGTTGATAGTTGCGTTTCCCGTTGCTTTGTCAGCATATCCAGTAACCACACAATTGTAGTTTGGATTGTCTTGGAAGAATTTAGCTGCGTTGAAGATATTGATCTCTTGGTTGTCTTGTAGATCCGATTTTCCGATTTTGAAGACTACCACAGCATTCATTAGCACTTCTTCCACTTCCACTTCTTTTTCTTGAATAATGGTTTTAGGTTTCTTTGCCAATTCTACTTCTAGGTTAGAAATTTTATTTTCTTTAGAAGCCAAATCTTGACGAAGCTTGTTTAATTGTGCATTTGTTTGATCAAGTAAAGTTGGGTCGTAAGCCTCTACATATTTGAAGCCTCTGTTGTTGAAGTGATAGGTGATACCAGCCAAAGCTGTCACCATGCCATCATAGGCTTTGCCTGATTCTACACCATTGAAACGATCTTCTAATAGGTTGGCAGATACTTCTAGGTTAAGACTCAAATTGTTATGCACCATGAAATCTGTTTGCAAACCAAGGCGAGGTACAATCATATTTGCCTTGTCAAGACGTTGTCCCGTACCTGTCAGATCCACATTGTTTTTGTGCATGGTGTGCACGCCTGATAGACCAACAAACCCTTTGAGGTTAAACATTCTGTCGTTTTGATAAGGCAAGAAGAGGTTTGTCAAGTTAAACATCGCATCCACTGTTCCTTGCAAATATTTGAACTTATAGGTGTCATCCTTCCACATGTATTGGCTTTTAGCTTGCCATCCACTACCTTGTAGACGAAGACCAAACACCGGGGTAAAGCTCTTTCCTACCGAAAGGGCTACTGTGGGGGTGATCAGATCGCCAAAAGATGCTTGACTGCGAGCTTCGCTAACGGTGTACGATGCTCCTCCTTGGAGTTGGATATACCAATTGTCCTTGAACTTGCTTTTTTCATAAAGTCTTTCTTGCGCCATCATTGCGGTGCTAAGTAAAAGACCTGCTACTGTTGCAAAAATTATTTTTTTCATCTTGTTTTTTTTTGTTTAAATACAATCACACTTTTCATTGTTGTCAAAGCAATAAAGAAATGTGACATTCTCATGTGATAATTTTGTGTTACAAGTATAAATGTAATGAAAAATATCTAAATAGAAGATAAAATCTAGTTTTATATTTCTTTGCTGACTATTTTTTTTAAAAGTGATTAGAGTACCAACTCTTCAAACAATTGTGTTAGAGTTGCATCCAGATCGACAGAAAAACCGCTGTGAGGACGGGATGTTTGTAGGCAAGAGCTTTTGACGGCTGTCAGCCAACGAAAACGTTCAGCAATGTCGAATGTAGCAATATGCCCTCCTGAATGATGGCCTTGACAGATGGTGCTCCATGCTTCTAGGCTCTGAATGATGAAATCCGTTTCCACCTCACAGGCAAAGCATTTCAGCTTATCTTCATTGACATGATATTTGATCCCAATGTATTTCTTTGCCTTGGAGAAAATAATAACTCCCACATTGATAAACTCTTCGCGCTCCACCCTTGGCAGAACACGGATCACAGCATATTCATATAAGTGCATTCCTTGCATGTTGAGCTTCTTTTACAAATAGGTGTGAATGATCTCTTCTTAGTTTCAGAAACTGTTTATATACATTTCTGATATCGTCTACGGTCTCTTCTTCTGTATTCCAGTTGAGCCAATCGGCAGGTATTTCGTCCACCAATTCGTCAATGGTGGCATCATCTAGTAGAAGTTTAAACTCTTTGTCAGCCTCGTCTAGTTCTGAGGCTTGAGCCAAGAGTACGTGATCTTTGGCATAGATAAAAGGACTGAGTGCAGCCTTCTGCCAATCGCCCCACGAGTGATGAAAAAAGAAGGAAGCACCATGATCGATCAGCCACAGTTCTTTATGGAAAATCAGCATGTTCGTATTTCTAAAGGTACGATCGATATTGGTAATGTAAGCATCAAGCCATAAGATGCGCGACGCCTGTTGGCTATCAACGGAGGTGGTCACGGGGTCGAATGTGAAGGATGGTGACAAAAAATGTAATCCCATATTTAAGCCCTGACTGCCTTTGAGCAAGTCTTGAATTTCCTCATCGCCCTCGGTGCGTCCAAAGGCTTCATCGAGATGTACATATACAATCTCTGGTACTCTGAAACCCAGCCTTTTGGCTATCAATCCGCCCAAGAGTTCTGATACCAAAGACTTTGTGCCATGTCCTGATCCTCTGAATTTTACTACATATTTGTAGCCATCGTCAGCATCTGCCAAAGCAGGCAACGAGCCCCCTTCGCGCAAAGGGAGAATGTATCGCATCACGTTTACGGTTCTTATGTCCATCTTTTTTAGCTAAACTTAATATGCAAAGATAAGAGAAAAACAAAACATCACTCGTTTCTGGTAGAAGTAGTTTTGTTAATGGTGCTTGCTATAGATCGCGTGAGTTGTGTTGATCTTAAGCAACAGAGTACAATATTATATGTTTTTGCCACTTTTGTCCATGTGGTGTCAGTCGTAAATCTTCTATATTTGACCACAGGATAACTCTAGTACCTACTGATTAAAAACACTTAAATAAATAATTTGATGATTAGAATGAAAAGCCGATTGTTGCTTCTGCTTTTTTCCATTGCAACAGTTGCTTCTGCTCAAAAGACAGTATTTGACCCTTTGTTAGATCCCGATGCCATTGTAGTTGCTACAACTCCTCAAGTAGAATGGGACAATAGCTACATGTGGTATCCCGGACAATTAGCAGCCTTTTATCAACAACAATGCGCTGCCATATCTAAAGCACGGAGCGTTTATGTTGGATATCCGGGCAAGTTTAACGCTGCTAGTGATCGTACGTATTTCAAGAAGAGTATAAAATTAGATAAAGAAACGACTATTGAATGGGATGGACCCTCTTCTTCTATCACCTTATATGTAAACGGGGACAAGAAAGAAACGCCTTCCAATAAAATTACACTACAAGCAGGCAAAGCCACTTTGCTGTACGAGATCGTAGTACAAGACTCGTTACCATGTATTATCTTAAAGGACAAGTAGATAGGAAGTTCTGAAGGATGGCAAGTCAGCTTGGATCAAGTGTACTGGACAATCCCTGAAACAGCTGCCATGTATAACAAACCAGCTGTGCGTCCCGATGCTTCTCAAGATATCACTGTGCAGATAAAACCAAAAGAGATCTTATCTATCAGAAATGCCCAGACAGAAGGTTTTGATAAAATAATTATTGGAAAAAATGGTTATGCGCTGATTGACTTCTTTCACCTCGAAATCGGCGACCTTCTTTTCAGAGTAAAGGGCAAGGGAACTGTCACTGTTCGCTTTGGAGAAACGCCAGAAGAAGCACTTGAACGAGATGAAAAAAAGTTTGAACAATATGCTTTGCCCCCTTTTGCTATATCGGAAGAAGAAACCCTCATACATGTTCCTGAACGTGCATTCAGATATGCATCAATAGAATGTGATGCTGGAGCAGAGATTTCGGATATAAAGTTCAATACGGCTATCTGGTCTGTTGAATATCAGATGCAGTTTGAATCAAGTGATGAGTATATCAATAAACTATTCGATATGAGTAGTGCAACTCTGCATACCAGCATGCATAGATTCTATCTGGATGGAGTGAAACGAGATTTCCTTCCTTGGTCGATGGATGCCTTGGTCAGCACCTTTGGTGGCGATTATCTGTTTGGTGATCAGCAAGTTTCTAAAAATGGAATATCTATAGCCTTGATGCCCCTCAATCCTCAGATCACGGATATGGGAATCCCTGACTATCCACTCCATGCATTGGTTGGGTTAAAGCAAAACTATCTTCGATTTGGAGACATTAATACCTCACTCCAATACAAAGATAGAATCCTTCAGTTGCTCGATTTTTATGCATCCATTGTTGACGAAAATGGTTTTGTACATGGCAACTACGGCGATCGACAATTCGGATATACTCCCGGTTGGTCTACACAAAATGGTCCTGCCAGAAAAGGCATAGCCTCTTATGCACAGATCATGTTATACTACAACTATCAAGTAGGAGCATATTTTACAGCTCTATGGAAAGACAAACCATTGGCTAACAAGTATAAGAACTTAGCAGAAAAGTTGAAGAAAAACATATTTAAACACTTTTGGGATGCAGAAAGAAAGGCTTTTATCAATGGCACGATGAATGATGCAACAACTGTTGATACTCGTATCTCTCATCATGCACAGTATTGGGCAATTTTGGCAGATATTTTTCCTGTCGAAGATTACGATAATTTGTTCGATAATATATTACCCAATTTACCTCGATACTACGAAACCGTAAGTTTTGAAAAAGGCTATGAGTTCATTGCTTATGCCAAAGCCGGCAGGGTAAAAGAAATTTGGGACTTTATGTATCGTGTGTTTGGTGACTGGATGGATCAAGGGCATACACGTTTTTCTGAAAATTTTATGCCAAATGCCTCAAGGGCTGATCAGTTGATGTTCTACAGACGTACCTATGGATTGAGCTTGTGCCACGGAGCCAATGGAGTGCCTGCTGTGGTAGGAGTGCTCAATGGACTGATCGGATTCAGTCAGTCAGATCATAAGCCAAATGAGTATACCATCAAACCGGAGATGCTTCATCTGGAATGGATAAGCTCTAGAATTCCTATAAAAGAGGGCTTTATTACTATTAAACTGAATAAAAATAACGAAAGTACAATTGAGATTCCGGCTGGGTGTATCGTTAACATCGTCACTAAGAGCAATAATAAAAACATAAAACTGAATAAAGCCGGAACATACAATTTAAAAATTTAATAAAAATGAGATATACAATTTTATTTCTTGTCTTTGCATTTTGTGGAAATCTTTTGTCACAAAACACATCTAAATTTCCTTCCTTGGCGAATGAAAAATGGTGGGGTGGTTTTGTTGCACTAGGTGCACGAATGCCTTTCGACTCTAACACTGAGATTTACAATTTAGCAACTCAAAATTTTAACAATCAAAATGTGCCTTTGCTACTTTCTTCCGAAGGACGATATATATGGAGCGACCAACCGTTTAGTTTTCAGATGGTAAACGATACTGTGGTTGTCTATTCAAATTATGAGAAGCCTGAAATTGTTGCAGCAGGTAAAAATATTCGAGAGGCTTATTTAGCAGCAGCCACTAAGCATTTTCCAGCAACGGGAAGTATACCCGAAGAGGTGTTTTTCAGTAAACCACAGTATAATACATGGATTGAACTGATGTATAACCAAAATCAGGAAGACATCCTTAATTATGCAAATCAAATTGTGAAAAATGGTTTCCCCACAGGAATACTAATGGTGGATGATAACTGGCAACGCTATTATGGGAATTTTGAATTTAGAGCTGAAAAATTTCAAAATGCTCGTGCAATGAATGATAAACTTCATCAGATGGGCTTTGATATTATGGTGTGGGTGTGTCCTTTTATATCACCGGATACACAGGAGTTTAGAGCAATGCGCAAAAAAGGTTATCTGCTGAAGAACAAGTCGGATGGGCAACCGGCTATCATCCGATGGTGGAATGGATATAGCGCATGTTTGGATACTACAAACCCCGAAGCTATGGCGTGGTTTAAAGATATTTTGAAAAAAACACAAGAGGTATATGGCGTTGATGGCTTTAAATTCGATGCCGGAGATGTTTCTTACATGATTGGCGATTATGATTATCACGACAAGTCAGCCAATGCTAATGTGTTTTCACAGCGTTGGGCTGAAATAGGACTTGACTTTCCTTTCAACGAATTGCGTACGACGTGGAAAACGGGTGGTCAACCCCTCGTGCAACGATTAGGAGATAAACGATATTCTTGGAATTCTAACAAATTGCTCATTCCTGATATGACAACAGCAGGTCTGCTTGGCTTTGCATATACATGTCCTGATATGATTGGTGGTGGAGAATTTAACAGTTTTCTGAACATCAAAGAAGGTGAGCTTGATGAAGAACTGATTGTGCGCTCATGTCAGATACATGCTATGATGCCGATGATGCAGTTTTCGGTGGCTCCGTGGCGCATTTTGAATCAAAAGAATATGGAAATATGTGCACAGTACGCTCGTCTGCATGAGCAAATGGGAGAATATATTTTATCATCTGCTCATCGATACTCAACAACCAATGAGCTCATCGTGCAAAGCATGGAGTATGCCTATCCTCATCAAGGGTTTATTGATTGTAAAGATCAGTTTATGTTGGGCGAAAAATATCTTGTGGCTCCAATGACCGTAAAAGGATATAAACGCACTGTTCAATTGCCAAAAGGAAAATGGAAAGATGATCAGGGAAAAATATTTAAAGGGCCAAGAAAAATAGATGTAGATGTACCTATCGACAGGTTACCATATTATGAACTTATAGACTAAAATATAAACGGCTGTTATTAAATTTAACAGCCGTTTATATATTTTTTGGTATAAGGGAAAAATATTATCGTGTAACTTTTCGGTTTTTAATATTTGTCAGGGAGAAGCTGATTAATTTTTTTTGCATCTCACGCTTAGCAAGCACTCAGGAGAGAGTACATATCTACCAACTCCAGAGTGAGCGTGACTAAACCTGCGTTCTATTCCTCTATACTTATTAAATGTACTATCGTAATAGTAGCTGCTGGTCCATAGGTATGCAAATCTTGAATAGTAGTTCGTTGAGCTTTGTCCATAATAACCACTGGTATAGGCGTTGAATCCTCCTTCTCCGCAGACTTTGCTAGCTCCGTTATATTCGGGCATGAGATACGACTTCATGCTTTTGCCATGTCCTGCTGCGTTGTTCCTGTAGCTTGTTTCGTATCTGAAGTTGTCAGACCAAGGCGATGATATATATTTGTTCTGAAAGGTATATGTTCCTGTCTTGTCGTTTGCAATTTCTCTTTCCAAGTCATTCCATTCTTTGTCGCTAGGTAAATGCCAACCTTTGGGGCATATACCCTGTGGCCCTACTTGTTCTATGTTTTCAGGATCGTTTGGCTCTTCCAGCAGTCCTTGTGGTCCTCCTTTAGATTCTCCAGTGGTTATTGGTTGCAAGGTGTGTTTTCCAATTGCTGCACGCCAAGTATATAGTAGTCCATATTGAGTGTTTTTGCTAAACCTTTCTAAGTCCTCTTCCGAAGTAGATTCTGGTGTGGCTCCGGGATAATAGTAAAATGGTTCTGTTTGGCTTTTGCCCTCGTTTTTACCCAATTTGACATCTTCTGTATTTTTATCAATATTGGTCACGTTGTCAGCATAGGTTGTAGCTCTTAGGTTAGTCAACATCCATTCGCCGGCATCTCCAAATTTTCGGTATGGATAGATAATTGACTCTATCGAGCCGTCAGCTTTTCTTCGCGTATCTGTGAAAAAGTTAACTCCATGAGTTTGTAAAGGTAGCCAAGTGTCGCCATCCCATGCATGCAAACCAGGACAATACGTTGTGTTTTCGTCAACGTTATATACTAAGAGTCCTATATGGTCTTCAGCATTTAGAGTTCCCGATTCGCTCAGAAGGCTCTCGGCTAAATCGTTGGTCAGTGATGGTACTAACTTCACTCTAGGTAGTCCTAAGCCTTTGCTGGCATTAGCCCCCTCTAGGTTATTTTCTTTTAGTTGCAGAATAGTCCCTGCTTCTGGTGTTAGGGTGCTACCTATCGTGACTTGACCGACGAGCGTACTTATAAAAATAAAAGGGTATGTTAGTATTAAGAATGTAGCCTTATTTATTATGAATCGTTTTCGGGTACGCATGATTTTTACATTGTTATTTTGTTTTTGATAATCTGTGTTTAATTTGAAGTCAAATATATAGTCTATTTAAATAACAACCAAGTGATGGTCTATGTTCGAATAGTAATTTTGTGGTAAAATAAAAAGAGAAGTGTTAAGTGTCGGATAATAGGTTTTTGACGGAGATGGCTTCTATATATCATAATATTATATAGCAATGTGTATATATAAAAAAAATCTCTCACTCAATCCTGTTGGATCTTGCGAAAGATGCATCTTTTAAGGTTCAAATATTCGTTCCTCTTTTTTTCGAATATTCGAATTCTAGTATGCTTATTTAAGCAATAAGTAGGAGGTGTGCAATTTTTGCTCGTTATGCACAAAGACTACACATTATCTAATCTCTTTTTTACTCATTCCATCTCGGAACTCAATTTCCAACGGTTGGTCATATTATCGAAAACGATAAAGTATTTTTTGACCGATGGCAGGCTGAGTGTCTCGTCGAAGGACAGTAGAAAATTTCGAATATCTTGCACATGATTCACAAAGCTGTTCCAGTCGAATATTTTTTTTGTTTGGCTCTTTTTTTCTTCAGCTTCAGCTTTGTTGACATCCTGCACTAGAGCTTCTATTTCATCATTCTTGTATCGAACCATAGCTTCCTCAAAATATGACTGGAAACTGTCGGCTAAAATATGATAGCTCATAAGATTATTTTTTATAAATTTATACTCCATAGATTAAACGTTTTAAATTTTATTTAGTTTTAGTCTTCATCATCTTTTAAACCATAACTGGTGAACAAACAGTAACCTGCGAAAACGAGGTATGCTACTACAATTATTGCTGCGAAAAATAAATTAATCATCATAATAGTATGTTTTAAAATTTATATTCAAATGTACCTCCTCAAAATTAAAAAGTCGTTAAGGAAAAATTAAGGATGGGTGAAGATATAGTGCGTTAGGCTCAATCTGTTTTTCTAAAAGATTTCAGGAAAATAGGCTAACACCACATTTTAATAAAATTTATTTGATAAGCTTTGTTCATTTTGCTGTTTTGGCGAAAAAATATTTTACCTTGTGGGTTCAGATTTTATTTTTTCTAATATGTTTATAACAACTATGAAACGAATAACGCTAATAGCTTCAATTGTCATTCTTTTATCTGCATGCGCATCGCAATTTGGTGTCGCCAATCTGGGATCTAAAGTAAAACAGTTGGAAATAGGAATGACCAAAAAGGAAGTTATTAAAGTTTTGGGAACATCGTATGATATTATTGGTGCTGGACGTACTCCTCAGGGAACAGAGGAGACTATAAGGTATAGTGGATTAAATGCTTATGGCTATTATGTTTTCCATTTTCTAGATAATGAACTAATGGAATTTTATCATGAAGTGCCACCACAACCAATAGAACAAAATGTAAATATTAAACACGACCATGATTAAAAAAATTCTTTACACATTCTTTATCATTGCCTTCATTATTCTAGCTGTTTTGATAACTGGAGGTGTGTTGGCCTATAAAGCTTTGGGTGGGGCTGGAAAAAAATATTCGGTAACAGAGTTGAAGAAAAACTTTGAAAAAAAGAGCTCTCAAATTTATGAGCTAATAGATTATTTTGAAACAATAGCTCCTCAAAACAGATTTGTTGAAATAGAATTTAAAAATAAAAATACGATCAATCGCTTTGGTGCGCAAGAATCAGATACCACAAACAAAGCAATCTTTTTGGAGTGGGATCTTAAAATAAATAGTGCAAAAAGTGACAGTCTAATGGCTTCGGTAGGCTGGAATAGAGAAACTCTCAAACAGCTGAAAACGAAACTAGATGCAGCACATTGTATTGGTATAGAGTCGGGCGAACCCATCAATATCAAGTTTCAGCGTAGTGGATTGGGGATGTATAGTTTCAATGTGTTCCGATTGGCTCTTTCAGAGGATGAAAGAGAGCATTATAACGACAGTTGCCGATATATTTTGGTCAACGATAAGTTGGCGCTAGAATATGGTGGAGGAGCTGTTGGTCCTCAATGTTTTCCTAATTTGAAGTAGATAGATTCTCTAAACGTATATTTCAAAGAATTTAGACGATAAAAGAATCTATCGTCTCGCTTCTGTTTCTCCAATCGCCAAATTTAGCATATATTTGTTATCCATATTTTATAATAAAAAATGAAAACAGATATATACATAGTGATACCGGCACGATATGCCTCGTCACGTTTGCCCGGTAAACCTCTGATCAAGATTGCCGGCACCGAAATGATCAAACGTGTGGCTGATATTGCCGACTATGTTTGCCGACAAAACTTAGGGTGTCAATATGTGATAGCGACGGACGATCAGCGTATTGAGGACTTTTGTAAAACTCATGCACTGAAGGTCGTGATGACAGATCCTGAGTGTAAGAACGGTACGGAGCGCTGTTGGGATGCTATACAACGCTTAGGCGAAACCCCAAAATTGATTATTAATCTGCAAGGAGACAATCCTCTTTGCCCTCCTTGGATCATTCAGAGCATCATCGACGAGTGGCAAAGCTATGGCGCAGATGTCTACACTCCATGCGTGCATTTAGATTGGGCAGAATATGACCAGTTGAAAAAGAGTAAGGAGATCACTCCTTATTCGGGTACAACGGTGCTTGTTGACAAGGATAAGTATGCCTTGGCATTTTCCAAAACCATAATACCCACCATTCGTAAAGAAGAAGAGGCAAAGAAGAAAATGGATAAAAGCCCTGTGCGTCGCCACATTGGACTTTACGCCTACACTTATCAGACGTTGAAGGATTATTTTACAAGTGAAGAATCTGACTATGAGCAAAACTTTATAGAAGGCTTGGAGCAAATGAGATTCTTATACAATGGCTTGAAGATTAAAATGGTTGAGGTAGATTATCAGGGAAGAGAAACAACTGCAGGCGTAGACTCTCCCGAAGACCTGGAGCGTGTAGAAGCTATATTGAAAACATACGGAGAATTTAATCTGAAATAGGCGATGACTAAAAGACTGATAATTGCACGTCATGGCAACACTTTCTTGCCTGAGCAAACACCTACCCGTGTGGGACGAAATACTGATCTGCCTCTGGTGGAAGAGCAAAGAGGAAGAGCCATAGGTAAATATTTATTGTCTAGGGGGATAGCCTTGGATAAGGCATATGCTGCGCCTCTAAAGCGTACGATGGGCACAGCTCAATTGGCATTGGAAGAGTTGGACAGCGATCTGAATATTATTCCCATAGATGCCTTTGTGGAGGTAGATTATGGTCCAGACGAAAACAAGACCGAGAATGAAGTAATGATGCGTCTAGGTCGAGAATACGTAAAAAGTGATCAATTGACCATCGGCTCTGAAGATGAATATCTGAAATATGGAAAAAGCATTCTTCAGCAGTGGGATGCCGAAGCCATTGTGCCTCAAGGCTGGCAAGTGGATACGCAACAAATAATAGAAGCTTGGCATAGTTTTGCCGCCGAGATAGGGGAAGGGGAAACCGTTCTCTTGTGTTCCTCCAATGGCATCATCCGTTTTGCCCCTCATATTTTGGCTCAGCCTTATGACGAATTTTGTCAGCAACATGAAATAAAAGTGGCGACGGGGAGTGTTTCCATCTTTGAAGAGCAAAATGGCAAGTGGATGTGCTCCGAATGGAATAGTAAACCTTACAAGGATTTTTGAAATAGAATATTTATTATCCTCCTTGGTTTGTTTAACTAAGTTCGTAGAATGAAGCTCTGGTTTTAAATCAGAGAAAAGTATATAAAATAACAAAGCAACAAACCTTGTGTTTGTTGCTTTGTTGTTATTCGTTTAACGTTATTAGAAAAAATTACTTTCTGTCGATAAACTTGTAGTCTTTTAGTGATTCTTGTAATCTTTTGCGTGCAAAAAAGATTCTACTCTTCACCGTCCCAATTGGCAGACCTAGTTGTTCAGCAATTTCCTCATATTTAAAGCCTTGTACATGCATTTGAAAAGGCTCCTTATACTCTGGTGCAAAGCTGTTCAGCGTTCTTGTTATCTCTGCCACTGTATATGCTCCTTCAGGCGAGTCGAAGCCCGAATTTTGAGGCATATTCAAGTGGTACAAATTGTCAGTTTGATCTATAATTGTCTGACTGCGTACCATTCTGCGATAATTGTTTACAAATATATTGTGCATTATAGTAAATACCCAGCCTTTGAAATTTACATTTTCGTAATATTTCTCTTTATTGTCTAATACCTTTAATGTCGTTTCTTGAGTCAAATCCCTAGCATCTTCTCTGTTTGTTGTCAGTGTTAATGCAAAGCTCATCATATTATTTTGTAGATCTAGTAGATTATTCTCGAAATCTCGCTGTTTAGTGTGTGCTGTTTGTTCTAGACTCTTTTTTCCTGTTGTTATATAAGTATGTTGCATAGTCTTCATTTATTAAGTGTGATTTTTATAAATGATATTTATTGAACACGCAATTACAAAGGTAGTAATATTTATGAAACAACCAAGTGATTAGTGTTCTTTTTACTCTTTTTCTTATCTTATTTTGTTCGTTGTTTTGTGCTGATTATTAGGCTTAAATGAGATATAAAGGATGCTTTACGGGTGATAGATGTGGTCGATATCGTTCAGGTGTTATAGATTTCTTCAAAGTGTATTTGTCCTTTGTAGAGACATTTTGTCAGGGGCTTCACTTTGGCATTCATTTTGTAAAAGAAGTAGTTAGATATAAAATTAAATGATATAATAAGATGAATCAAACAGGAAAGATTGGAGTAACAACGGAGAATATTTTCCCTATTATTAAGAAATTTTTGTATAGTGATCATGAAATTTTCCTACGTGAAATTGTTTCTAATGCAGTGGATGCTACCCAAAAATTAAAAACCTATTCTTCTCTCGGAGAATTTAAAGGAGAGCTTGGCGATTTGAAAGTTAGTGTCAGTGTAGACAAAGAAAAAGGAACATTGACTATTTCGGACCAAGGGATTGGAATGACCAATGAGGAAATCGACAAATATATCAATCAGATTGCCTTTTCGTCAGCCAACGAGTTTTTGGATAAGTACAAACAAGATGCCAATGCCATCATCGGTCACTTTGGACTTGGGTTCTATTCTTCTTTTATGGTATCGTCGAAGGTTGAGGTAATCACCAAATCGTTTCGTGAAGGTGCAGAAGCCGTAAAATGGAGTTGCGATGGTTCGCCAGAATATACCATCGAGAAGGTAGAAAAAGCAAATCGTGGAACGGATATCGTTCTATGTATAGATGAAGAAAACAAGCAATTTCTTGAAGAAGGTGAGATTTCTAAATTGCTAAACAAATATTGTCGTTTCTTGCCTGTGCCGGTTGTTTTTGGTAAAAAAACAGAATGGAAAGATGGCAAATCGGTGGAAACTGATGAGGACAACCAAATCAACGACACTGCACCACTATGGACCAAAAAACCAGTGGATCTGAAAGATGAAGACTACTTGAAGTTCTATAAAGATCTGTATCCGATGTCTGACGATCCTATGTTTTGGATACACTTGAATGTGGATTATCCATTCAAGTTGACAGGGATTTTGTACTTCCCTAAGGTGAAGGCAAACATGGATTTGCAAAGAAATAAGATTCAACTATATTCTAATCAGGTTTTCGTTACCGATTCTGTGGAAGGTATCGTTCCCGAATTTTTGACCCTCTTGCACGGAGTGATCGATTCGCCGGATATTCCATTAAACGTTTCTCGCTCCTATTTGCAAAGCGATCAGAATGTGAAGAAAATATCAAATCACATCACCAGAAAAGTGTCTGACCGTTTGGAAGAAATCTTCAAGAATGACAGAAAGCAATTTGAAGAAAAATGGGATAGCCTGAAACTGTTTGTTGAATATGGTATGTTGTCAGAACCGAAATTCTACGAGCGTGCTGAAAAATATTTCTTGCTAAAAAATACAGATGGCAAACTTTTCACCATGGAAGAGTATAAAGCCTTGATAGAAGCCAGTCAAACTGACAAGGATGGTCGCTTGGTGTATCTGTATGCCAGCAATAAAGACGAGCAATATGCATACATTAGCCGTGCGCAAGACAAAGGATACGATGTTATTCTCTTCGATGGTCAGTTGGATGTGCATATGTCTAGCATGTTGGAGCAAAAATTGGAGAAGAGTGGTTTTGTTCGTGTAGACTCTGATACAGTTGAAAATCTGATCAAGAAAGAAGACTTGAAAGAAGTGGAGCTCACCGATAAGCAAAAAGAAGAGCTAGAAGGTGCTTTCTTAACCCAATTGCCTGCGATCGACAAAACAGAATTTACCCTAGAATACAAAAACTTGGGCGAAGCTGGCGAACCTCTTCAAATCACGCAAAATGAGTTTATGCGTAGAATGAAAGAGATGTCGCAAATGCAAGCCGGCATGGCATTCTATGGCGAAATGTCAGACAACTACAACTTGGTGCTGAATACCGAAAATCCTTTGATCAAGGGCATCATGAAGGATTTGGAAGGAAAAGAAAAAGCTGATGCTGAAAAATATGCATCAGAAAGTGCTACGATTCGCCAATTGGTCGATCTTGCATTACTTTCCAATGGTATGCTGAAAGGTGAGGCATTGAGCAAGTTTATTAAGCGAAATATTGCAGAATTGAAATAAGACGAATCATATGTGAAGGAAATCCCGATTGGCAAATGGCTATTCGGGATTTTTTTATTGCTGAAAATGATAGAGTAGAGTGTTTGTCAAATTTTTTGATGAAGATTTTCATGTATATTTAAGATATATTTATTAGCATTGTTTTAAAATTCAGAGAACTTTAAATGCTATCTAAGTTCGTATAACTATTTCATTGACTACACTTCGTTTCGTTGAGCGTTGTTTGTTCATCCAAGTTTAACTATCAATGTTAGTTATAGCTTTAAAGCATGATGTTAAATATTTTCGTTTACTTATTAGAAATAAATTTATGAGAAAGATAGTTGTTATATTGACTATCGTGGCAATGGTTTGTAGTTGTGGTGACATCTTTGAGTATCATCCTTTTGATGGACGGATAGATGGTGAGAAAAACATTAACAAAAAACATATTGCCTCAATAGAGGAAGCTTGCAAAGATAAGCCGGTAATCAAATTTGTAATGCTTTCTGATACGCATCGCCATTATGATGAAACACAGGCTTTTGTTAATGAAATAAACAAGCGCACAGACATAGACTTTGTAATCCATGGAGGAGCTATAACTGATCTAGGGGCTACTAAAGAGTATGTTTGGATGCGAGATATTATGAGCAAGCTGAAAGTGCCATATGTGGCGCTGATAGGTAATCATGATTGCTTGGCTAATGGAGAGGATGTGTTTAAAACCGTTTATGGAGATACAAATTTTTCATTTATGGCTGGCAGTATCAAGTTTGTCTGTTTGAATACGAATGCCCAGATGTATGACTATTCAGAAAATGTACCAGACTTTGGTTTTATGGAAGATGAGTTTAAGAAAACGCCTGTAGAGGACGAGAAAACAATCTTTGTGATGCATGCAGCTCCTTTTTCAGGGCAGTTCAATAATAATGTGAGTCGTGTGTTTCATCGGTTTATAAAAGAATTTCCTCAATTGCAATTTTGCCTTAATGGGCATGATCATGAGACAACAACTGCTGATTTGTTTGAAGATGGAGTAATTTATTATGGTTGTCCTGATATTT
The DNA here is from genome assembly GCA_937995835.1 of uncultured Dysgonomonas sp. Lineage (GTDB taxonomy): Bacteria > Bacteroidota > Bacteroidia > Bacteroidales > Dysgonomonadaceae > Dysgonomonas. Next base: position 44,768 of record CALKIV010000084.1, read on the forward strand.
CACAAAAAACATATTTAGAATTTACGGTATCAAAAGAGGGCTATAAGTATGAAGCAGTGGTGTATTAAGTATGTTGTTTTGTTGCTAGTGTTGTTGGCTGGAAATGGCTCTTTTGTTCTCGCACAGCACGAGTTGACCATTGACTCGTTGGAGTTAAAAAGGCTTACGGCTTACGAAAAAAGGATGAAAAAATATCATGAGCGTTGGAATAGTCTAATTCCAAGATATACCAAGTTGCAATATGCAGGTTCTATGGGATTTATCTCCTTAGGGTTGGGCTGGGATTATGGCAAAAATAAGCAATGGGAAACTGACTTTATGATTGGTTATGTGCCTCGATATACAACCTCTAGTGATAAATTGACATTTACGTTGAAACAAAATTTCATACCTTGGAAGCTTGATGTTGGTAAAAAGAATAAGAATTTTATGTTTGAACCTCTAGCTTGTGGTATCTATATAAATACAATGTTTGGGCATAATTTTTGGTCTAAGGAGCCCGATAGAGATTCTAGTGGCTATTATAGTTTTGCAACAAAGTTGCGCTTCAATTTTTATCTTGGCCAACGTATCACTTATAAACTCAAGCAAAATAGACGTTTACTAGGCAAATCGGTTACATTCTTTTACGAGTTTAGCAGTAACGATATTTATATTGCTCAGGCAGCTACTAATAGTTATCTAAAGCCCAAGGATTATATACATCTTTCTTTAGGACTTAAGTTTCAATTTTTGTAATAAAAATATCATCGTAGCTTGATGATCCTTTGATTGGTGCTTCCCACAAAGGTGAGATCAGGGCGATAAAGTTCTTGTACAAATCTGCCATCCACCAATACGTCAATATATTCTAGGCAAGCATTTAGTTCTTTCTCTGCCTTTAGCTCTAAGAGTGTATAGCCTGTATAGCACCAGATGTTTAGCCCTGTTTCTTCTTTCAATATTTTCAATAACTTGAGTAGCGATTGAGGATAAAAGAAGGGATCACCTCCCGATAGGGTGATGCCATCGAGTAGGGGGTTGGCTTTGATCTCTTTCACCATCTGATCTACCATCTCCTGGGTGAGTAGAATGCCCGCCTTGGGGTTCCAGCTCTCAGGATTGTGGCAACCTTTGCAATGGTGAGCACAGCCCGAAAGGTAGATAGAATAGCGAAAACCATCCCCGTCGGAGATGGTTTCTTTGTAGGTGTTCAGTAGATGTAGTTCGTTGTTAAACATGTTTCACGCGATCTCTTTCTTCGGCTTGTTTGGCCGAGTTCCATGATTCTAAGCTTCCTGTCAGGTAGCCGGTGATGCGTCGCATACGGGTGATTGCTTCGCTGTGACATACGGGGCAAGTGGTGTTGATGATTCCCTTATAGCCACATTTTTGGCAAGTGTCCACTGGGTGGTTGATCGACCCATAGCCCACGTTTTCGTCTTTCATGTGTTTGACGATTTTCAAGATCACTGAAATGTTTTTCTTTGCTTCACCGTCTAGTTCCACATATGTGATGTGTCCTCCTTTGGTCAGGCTGTGGAAAGGTGCTTCCAGACGAATCTTGTCAAAGGCATTGATGTGTTCCTTCACATCTATGTGATAGGAGTTTACATAGTAATCTTTATCTGTCACTCCTTGAATTTTGCCATAACGCTGTCTGTCCATTTTGGTAAATCTGCCCGATAAGCCCTCGGCAGGAGTAGCAAGTACTGCATAATTCAGATTGTATTTTGCTTTATATTCATCCACCACAAGGTTCATTTCTTCCAAAGCCTTGCGTAAGGTATCGTATGCATCGGTGTTGGTGGCATGTCCTTCGCCATAAATGGCTACCATGGCATTGTGTCCTCCAATGAAGCCAATGCCTAGTGTGCCCGAGTTGATCACATCGCCCACTTTGTCGTTCGGTTCTAGAGTTTCGCCACCTTTCCAGATGCCGTTGCCCATCATGAATGGAAATTGGCGTGCCAAAGCCGAACGTTGATAGTTGTATCTGTCATAAAGCTGATCAGCAATCATTTCGGATGTAGTACGAACAGATTTGGTAAATATTTGACTAGCTATTTGTTGCACGGTGCGTTTGTTGGCATCAGGATGCAAAGCTTCTGCTTTTATTCTGGCTTCGATGGCTAGGCGTGGAAAGTTCATCGATGTAAACGAAAGATTGCCTCTTCCTAGTGATGATTTTTCGCCATGTAGGTTTTCGAATACACGGGTACGACATCCCATTGTTGCTACTTCGTATTTGTAACGTTTAGGATCGTTGGCATCCCATTTGTCATGCTTATTGTATGGTGTGTCCAAGAACATGAAGTTGGGAAACAGTGCCACCGAGGTGGTTCTGCAAGCCGATAACAAGAGGTCGAAGTTTGGAGAATCGAAAGTCATTTCTCCTGCCAGTGCCCCTTGAAAGTCTCCCAATGCTTTTTGATAATCTTTGTCGCTAAACGAAACGCCTTCTTTTACTTTGAAAATCTGAATCGGAAATACAGGAATTTCTCCATTGCCCAATCCTTTTTCGGTGGCAGCAAGTAATTCACGGATCACCATTCGCCCTTCGGCAGAGGTGTCGGTGCCATAGTTGATGGAGCTGAATACCACCTGATTCCCTCCTCTGGAGTGCATCGTGTTTAGATTGTGGATAAAGCCTTCCATGGCTTGATGTGTATCTTTTCTAGTGCATTCTGTGGCACGTTCTATCAGCGTTTTCATCTGTGCATCGGTGGTTTGTCCTCCCCATGCAGTGATTCCTTTGCTAAGATCGGAACGAGTATCGTTGCTCACTTCTATGCTGGAGATGTTGCTGACAATCAGTTCTCTGATTTCTGTATCATCTTTTTTGATGTCCTCTAGCAGTAATAATAATTTGATGCTTTCGGTAAGATGTTTGTAAAATGTTTTCAGCACTCCTTTTGCCATAAAGAAATCGAAAGCAGGGATAGATTGTCCGCCATGCTGTTCGTTCTGATTGGTTTGGAATACGATGGTTGCCAGTGTGGCATAGCTCAAAATGGATTGAGGAGTGCGCACGCTGCCGTTTTTGGTATTGAATCCCTTTTCGAAGATTTCGTCCAAATCGTATTGTATGCAAGTTGTGGTCTTGGTGGGGTAGTAGTCTAGGTCGTGAATATGGATGTCGCCATTTTTGTGGGCTAGCATATAGTCGATATTCAACAGATATTTTTCTGTGTAATCTTTGGTTACTTCCGAGGCAAAGGTCATCATCTGCCCGGCAGGTGTATGTGCCGACATGTTGGCATTGCTGAGGTTGATATCGTTTTTTTCTACTGTCACGATGCCGTCCATGGCATGTTTCATGTCTGTCTTTTTGTGGCGTTCCACATTTCGCCATTCTCTATATATGATGTACTTTTTGGCCACATCAGGATTGGTTGTCATCAGTTCCTTTTCCACCAAGTCTTGTACTTCTTCTACGGAAATTGTTTGCTTGTTTATCTTGTTGACAACGGCAAAGGCTATTTCATACACCTCCTGATCGTTGTAGTTCACTTCGTTCGCTCTGAACGATTTGGTGATGGCGTTGATTATCTTGTCCAAAGAGAATTTTTCTTTCGTTCCATCTCTCTTGGTGATCTGAATTTCAGACATGTTCTGAAACTCTTTTTCATTCACAGCCTTAACTGTTAGGTTGCCTTTGTTAAAACTTTCGTAATTCAAATTTACCGTTGTCATTGCTTTCGATTGTTGTTGAAGTTGTTATACTTTGCCAAAAAATGAGACATGATTTCCCCTAGTCTTAATTGATAAAAACAAAAAATCTCATTAAAATTTTCTAAAAGGGCATCTGATTAGGATGATGTTCTGTTACATAATTATTTTGTTCTTTTTTTAGCATTTTACTATTGCCTCCTATCCCCGAGAGGTAGCAAAAAAATATTGGCAGGTCTTCTGACTTACTTTTTTCTGATACTGCCTTCCCCTTTATCTTCTTTTATTTGATTAAGAGTGGCTGAAGAGCATCAGGTTTTTGTTTCAAAGTTCACAGCAGCGGGTCTGTTCAGGATTTGCACCTGATTCCCTTTTCATTATTAGCTCTTGAACAAGATTAATAACACCAAAATCTCTGATTGCAAAGGTGGAAAATTTATTTGAAATAAGTAAACTTTTGAAGAAGAAAGTTATTAACAAAGTTTTTAAAGTGGAAAACTTTGTGTTTCTGAATCGTGCTTGTGTGGCTTGTAGGATGTTGTTTTGGAAAACTTTACAATTGTGTATTGATGTGTTGGTTTTCTATTTGCCTGAAATATAGGGAGATCGGAAAGAGAAGTATTATTGTTGAAAAATAAGATAAGCCAGGGCAGAATTTCCTAGCTTATCCTTTTTCGGTTGTTGACCCGATTTACCCAAAACAGCTCCAACTAATTTGGGTGGTTTTATCTTGTTTTATGCTCTTAGCTTCTTCTTTTTCTAGCCTTTTTTGTTGGCTTTGCTTAATAGAGAGAAGAGGTCATAAAATTCCATAAGGGGGAGTGATTTATTTTTCGAAAGGTGCTGCTTTTTTTTTAAGATGTATGTTTTTTATAGGCTTTGGGCTTCTTGATTATAGATATTATTATACCTTTAACTTCTTATCATACAACTAATACTATGAACGCAATGTACATGAAGAAGATCGCACTGCTTTTTTGTTTTCTTTTGATAAACTTGATGCTTGCAGCCAATGAGCCTGAAGTCAGAGTGGCGAAATATCGGAATAATGCTAAATGTGCCATTAGTTATACTTTCGACGATGGGTTGAAGGAACACTTTACTTTGGTGGCTCCTCGTTTGCATCAATTGGGAATGCAGGGCACTTTTTGGATTGTGGGCGGTAAGGTAAATGATGTGAATGCCCCTGATGCTGATACTACGAGGGTTAGTTGGGGTGATTTAGGTATTATGCGTGATTATGGGATGGAGATTTCTAATCATACTTGGTCGCACAAAAAGTTGATTAACCTAAGTTTGGACGAGGCAAAAAGAGAGATACAACGAAACGACACCATAATATATGAGAAGTTGGGCGTTTTTCCCCGAACGTTTTGTTATCCCTATAATGCGAAGAATGAAGATATCTTGAAAATGGCTTCTGCCGATAGAGTGGCTACACGTCTCAAGCAGGTGGGCGTTGGTGGGGCAAAAAGCAACAGCACGCCTGAAAGTTTGCGTCTGATGATAGACAAAGCTATTGCAAACGAAGACTGGGCTGTGGCTATGATTCATGGCATAACCTATGGCTATGATGCCTTTGAATCGCCCGATATTTTTTGGAATCATTTGGAAGAGGTGCGTGCGATGAATGACAGCGTGTGGGTAGGCACTTTTCGTGATGTGGCAGCCTATTGTGAGGCTCGTGACAGAGTAAGCTTGAAAATGGAAAAGTTGGGCGAAAACAAATATATGGTGACACCTTCTTTGTTGCTCGATGAGGAGTTGTTTGCCGGCGATTTGACTCTTGTGGTGGAGTGTAGTGATGCTTCTCGGATAGAGATAAAACAGGGAAATGATGGAGAGATGCAAGTTTTAGGTAGTTTAAAAGAAGATGGAACTTTTTCGATGATCTATTCGTTTAATCCGTTTGGCGCACCTATATATATAACGATAACTGATAGATAGAGCACTCATCAAGTTTAAGGAGATATTTTCTTCAAAATTCGTATTAGTTGACTACCTTTGTTGGCTCATTTTTGAATTTATTTTTGGATGCGAGAAGAATCTGTAGAGACTAAAATATCGGAATCGAAAAAAGCCTCATTGTTTAGCATTATCAGTAGCGTTGCCTTGGCAAGTATCAAATGGACTGCCGGCATTTTTGGAAATTCGTATGCGCTGATAGCTGATGCCATAGAGTCTACAGCCGATGTGGTTTCGTCTTCCCTTGTATATATAGGAAATAAATATGCTTATAAGCCGGCTGATGAGGATCACCCTTATGGCCATGGGCGCATGGAGGCTGTGGTCACTTTTGTGGTGGTGGGCTTTTTGATTGCTTCAGCCATTTTGATTATTTATCAAAGTATTGATAATATTCTGACCCCTCATGAAGCACCTAAAGCTTTCACGCTCTATATTATTGCTGGTATCATTATTTGGAAAGAATTATCTTATCGTTATGTGGTCTACAAGGCTGATAAAGTGGGCAGCACTTCGTTGAAGGCTGATGCTTGGCATCACCGGAGCGATGCTATCACTTCGGTTGCAGCATTTATAGGAATCTCTATCGCACTTTTGATGGGCGAGGGGTATGAATCTGCAGATGATGTGGCGGCGGCTTTTGCCGGAGTTATCATACTATATAATAGTTACTTGATTCTAAAACCAGCTTTGGGCGAAATAATGGATAAGGATATGCATGACGATTTGGAAGATAAAATAAGAATCGAATCATTGAATATCGAAGGGGTGAGAGCCATCGAAAAATGTCGTATCCGCAAATCAGGTATTTTCTATTATGTAGATATTCATGTTATTGTGGATGGCTCAATGACAGTGGAACAAGGGCACACCATAGGGCATGCGTTGAAAGACTATTTGAAAAAGTTGCATCCCTCAATTGCTGATGTGTTGACGCATATAGAACCCGTAAGAGTCTGTTGTTGAAAAAAATAAGATTATGAAATATATTCGTTTAGTGCTCATTGCCTTGCTTGCTCTTGGCTTTACATCTTGCACCACGATTGCCACCAATATAGGTAAAACGGGCTTGATGGTGATGTCTGTCATCTTGCTGGCGTTGTTTGGCTTAGTCTTCTATCTCATTTTCAAGAAGAGACGCCAAGCTGACAAAAGTCTTAATCAATTTAATCTTAGCATCATAACCATGCTAAATAAATTGGACACGCCTGCCAAGAAGATTAAAGCACTGGAGGTGATTGCCAAACGAATCATGGAGGACGAAACATACAAAAAAGATACTAACTGGCGAGATCAGGTATTGGCAAAAACTTACTTACATCTGGCTACACAGTATTTTGATTTGAATGACAATAAGAAGATATTAGAATATTGTACCAAAATATTAACATTGACTCCTGACGATGCCATGACGCTTTACAATCGAGGGTCGATTTATTCCAATGAGGGTCGATTTGAAGAAGCCCTTGCAGATCTCAATCAGAGTATTGAGTTGGTGTCTTCGTATGCTAGTTCGTATAACAATCGTGGCATGGTGCTTTCACGCTTAGGAAGGTATGAAGAGGCTTTGCTTGATTTGGAAAAAGCGATAACGATGGACGAAACTGCCATCACTTACTTCAATCGTGGTATGGTTTATCAGCAACAAGGAAGCCGTGCATTGGCATTGGCTGACTACGACAAAGCGCTGAGCCTCTGCGACGAAGATGATGCTGAACTGAAAGAGGAAATTTTGCAAACAAAAAGCGAACTTTAGATGTTAAGGATTTAATTTACAGACAGAAAAATGAAATTTACAGAACAAAAAATAAAAGGGGTGTGGGTGATAGAGCCCAAAGTCTTTGTGGATGATAGAGGCTATTTTATGGAATCTTACAAGCAAAATTTGTTTGAAGACCATATCGGGAAAGTAAATTTTGTGCAAGATAACGAGTCTAAATCTACCCAAGGGGTATTGCGAGGATTGCATTATCAAGTAGGTGAGCATGCTCAGGCTAAGCTCGTGAGAGTGTTGATGGGGGCTGTGCTCGATGTGGTAGTAGATATCCGTAAATCGTCACCCAGCTTTGGGCAGTATGTGGCAGTGGAGTTGACGGCCGAAAATAAAAAGCAGTTATATGTGCCACGAGGATTCGCACATGGCTTTTTGGTCAAGAGTCCGGAAGCTATTTTTACATACAAAGTGGACAACCCTTATGCACCCAATAGTGATGCGTCCATTTTGTGGAGCGACCCTACTTTGGCTATCGATTGGGGAATGAGCGAAAGCGAGTTGATTCTGTCAGAAAAGGACAGAAAAGGCAGGCTGTTGGCTGATGCCATTCTTTTTGAATAGATCATTTTTTCATGAGCATGATGCATAAAAAGACTAGTCGTTCTTTCTTGAAATTAGTGTATTTAGTTGTGGCAATCGCTGCGCTAGTCTTTTTGGTGTGGGGCGTGAAGAAATATCGCAACTCAGAAAAACAATCTTTTGCAGAGGTGCCTACTTATGTGGTGAGGGGAATCGACCTTTCGCATCATAACGACATAGTGGAGCCTCAGAAGCTGGTCGACGAGCGTGTCAGCTTTGTTTATCTAAAAGCTACGGAAGGCACAGACCATCTGGATAGGAATTTCTCACTCAACTATCAACTGCTGAAAAGTGAGGGCATTCGAGTAGGAGCTTATCATTTCTATAGTTTTGGCGTTTCGGGCAAATTGCAAGCTAGTCACTTTATACAGACAGCCAAACTGCAATCGCCAGATTTGATTCCGGCCATCGATGTGGAGCACTCTCCTACCAATCCTTATAGTACCGATACGGCATATGTTAATAAGGTGGTGCATGAATTGAAAGTTTTGGAAGAGGAGTTGCACCAATATTATGGAAAGAAACCTCTGATCTATACCAACAAAGAATGTTATCGTCTTTATATTGAGAAAAATTTTCCCGACAACTTCTTGTGGGTGGTCGACCTGCACGATGAGCCTCCCTTGGAAATCGAAAATTGGAGAATTTGGCAATTCTCGCATCAAGGAAGAGTGAAGGGTATTAATGGCAAAGTAGACCTCAATTATTATAGATATACCCTCAAAGAATTTGAAGAGCTGTTGTTACCGTGAGGCAGTGCATCTTGAAGTTTAAATTTCTTTTTCCTTTTTCCAGTTTTCTGCTTCTTTACTTTTGAATATTATAGATATTCTCATATCTTTGCATTAACACTTATGTTAATCTACTTGGTTAACACCAACTATACAAGAAGCTATGCAAGAGAACAAAGAAGCAAATACAGAGCAATTTATCTTACAGTGTGCCGAAGAAGTCTTTCTGGAGAGAGGATTCGATGGGGCTAAGACGACCGAAATAGCCAAGAGGGCAGGGGTCAATCATGCGATGATTCATTATTATTTCAGAACGAAGCGAAACCTTTTTGATATGGTGTTTAAAAGTAAGGTAGAACTTTTTGCTACCTCATTTTCTGATACCATGACACAAGATCTGCCGCTCTTCGAAAAATTGGAGCAAGCCATTGAGCATCATTTTGACTTTTTGGCCAAAAATCCTCGCCTACCTTTTTTCATTTACTCCGAAATAGTAAATAGTGACGAGTATAAACATGTATTCATTGATGCTGTAATAGAAAAAATGATTGAGACTATTCATGAACTAGAAGATGCATTAGCTGACGAACATGCTAAAGGAACGATTAGAAAAATGAAAGCGACAGAGCTCTTGATGAATATCATGGCAGTCAATGTTACCACCTTTTTGGCTTATCCTTTGCTCCAGGTGTTGGTCGCTAGACCTGAAGATGAGGAAGAAATAATAGAACAGAGAAAAAAGAGCAATGTGGAATTCGTTCTCAACAGTCTAAAACTCGAACGTATGCAACCGACATATAAGCAAACAAGTTTGGATTTTGGTTTTTAAGTCTTGAACGAGTATCGTTTTCTCGTTCAGGACTAACAGTGTTGTTAATTAAAAGGATTGTTACGGTCGATTGGGCTTTTGTTGATCGTTGAATCTTAACAGACCTGTTAGTGTTGGTGTGTCTGAATACTTGATTCCTGTTTTGGAATAGAAAATAACAAGCATTTCATATTATGCAATGAGCATGTATATGGGATGCTTAGTTTTTAGAGGTAAATAAACGCGTATTTAAACAGATAATTGATTCTGATGAGTTGTTCTGCTTCTTCGAGATAATCTTCCCTTAAAATGGATTTAAATGAGCTGATTTGACAAGTGATTAGTTGTAGTGGATGTACTGATAACATAAAATGCTTGGGAAGTTAGAATAGTATGTAAATTCTTTTGTGTCATTTTGTCCTAATGTCAATTATTGGATTAAATGACTATATAATAAAATTACTTATAAATCTTAATACTTGTAATATAATATTTAATCGTTAAAATGTGAAGTAATACTTTTAGCTATTCTATCATGATTACCTTTGCAGAAAAGAACATGAGTTGTTATGCTAAATTGAATCATCATAAATCTAAGTAATATTTGCCTTTGTCTATATCTTATTATATACTATATATTCATGTTATTAACAACTTATATCATAATATGTAAATTAATACTTTACAGATGAAAGTGGAGTCAGAAAGCAAAATGTAGCAGCTTAATTGCCAAGAAAATCAGATTTATTGTTCAAATAAGCTATCTTTGTTTGTGGTGTGTTTATCACTAATGAAGAAAAGAACTAACTAACAATGATGTTAATCTAAAATAAAGTCATGAATATCAGTAAGATGAGTTTGAATTTCTTGACCCTCTTGGCTTTCTTGAGCATTTCTTTTGGGCTCTATGGTCAACAAAGAGTCTTTGATGTGCCTCTTTGGCAAGAAGGACTGCCCAATAGCAATGGGCACGATGGTGGAGGTTATGCCATGGACGATAAAAACTACAAACCAGCCATGCGTGTTTTTCTTCCTGCGAAGGAGAAAGCTACGGGCAGAGCCATTGTCTGCTATCCCGGAGGAGGATATTCGCAGACTAGCCCTGAGCGTTATGCACAAACTTGGGCTCCCTTCTACAATGAGTTAGGAATTGCTTTCGTGGCCTTGCATTATCGCATGCCTTATGCGAATCCGGAAATACCAATTTCGGATGCGTTGGAAGCTTTCAGACAAACACGACTACATGCTAAAGAGTGGAATATAAATCCCGAAGATATTGGTCTGCAAGGAGTTTCGGCTGGGGGACATTTAGCTTCCACCATCGCTACACAGTATCAAGATACGGTGAAAGCCTCTTTTCAGATTTTGATCTATCCTGTGATTTCTTTCCAAGAGGGCTATGTGCATCAGGGTTCTAGGGATAATTTTATTGGTAAGGCACCTGCTAAGGGAGCAAACGATGATGCTAAGTTATTGGCAGATTGCAGCCAAGAGGAACAGTGTTACAAGGCTTTGCAACAGCAATATTCTAACCAAATGAACGTGACAAGTAAAACTCCAAAAGCATTTATAGCTGTTAGCAATGATGATAAGTTGGCAGATAATAGTGTGTTGTACTATTTAGCACTGCATGGCAACAAGGTTTCGGCTGTGTTGCATGTCTATTCGTCGGGAGGTCATGGTTGGCATATTAACGAGAAGAATAGATCTAAACCATTTGCGCATAGTGCCTTGGTGGAAGAGGAGTTGAAGGAATGGTTAAGCAGCTTTTAATGCTAAGCTTTTAGAGTTAACAATAATGTTAAGATAATAGAAAGAGGTGTAGGGCTGTGAACTGCACCTTTTTTTATGTCTTGATCTTTAATTCAATAATATAGCATTAGGAGGCAAAAAATTACTATTTTTGATAAAATAAAACTTTTACAATCAACAAGTACTACATCTCAAAAAAAACTGACAAGGCATGAAGAATATGCTGCTCACCATTGTTTGTTTCCTGATTTTTGTCTTCGCCAAATTTTGGTTTCGCGAAGCACACAACTCAGATTTGCTTTTTTTGTTATTTCCTACCAATTGGGGGGTAGAGTTTTTCTTGGGCACTCGAAGTGTATTTACTGCAGATTTGGGCTATTTGTTTGCCGATCTCAATATCGCCATCGAGAAGTCGTGTTCGGGCTTCAATTTTTTGGTCATCTCTTGGTTAATGGCTTGCTATACAATGATATCTTCCGAGGAGTTGAGATCCAAAGTAAATGTATGGTTGATGATTCCTATTGCCCTTATTTTGGCTTACCTTGCAACTCTATTAGCTAACAGTTCGCGCATCACTATATATACGGTGCTGATGAGGCAACGAATCACCAGTCTGCTAGACCCCAATGACACGTGGTTGCATCTGGCTGAGGGGGTGTTGGTTTATTTCTCATTCTTACTTCTTTTTTATTTCTTACTCAATCGATTGATTACAAAACTAAAACAAAAATGAATAACTTATTGAACCCCAGATGGCTATTGTTGGTCAATACTTTGCCCATAGCCTTGCTCTTGTTTTTGGGCTGGAACGAATACGATGTCGTAAAATCAGCCCTAGATACTGAATCGCTGACCACATGGCAAACCTCGGCTTTGTTTCTTGTTCTCATTGCCCTCTTCACCTTGCTTTATGCTGTAATACGGGGTGTACAGAACAAAAAAGTAGAAAAAATTTACTGCTTTATTAGTCTTTTGGCCAATATTGCTTTTCTTGTTTCTTACACCTTTTTGGGTGATTTTATTCCAAGGGAAATAGCCAGTTGGATGGTTTCGGGAAATATTCACCTCTATATTGCAGGTGGTTTGATGCCTTCCATTGCGCATGCAGGATTCTGTTTGGTGGTGCTTTTTACACCTACAACCGAGGGGCAAAAAGGTTGGTTTAATATCTTGATGGCTGTTGCCATTCCTTTTGCTTTCTACCTTTCCGTGCTAGCTATATCGGTTATTGTGAGAGGATTGAGAGCTGATCGATTTTTCTCTTCAGACTTCTTTCTCTTTCTGACGATAGTGGTTTTGGTCGTTGGTACGGTTTTCTTTTTCTTGCTCCTGGCACGAGGTATATACATCATCATTTCCAATAGAAAAGGTCCTTTTAATAAAGAGACAGTCTTGGTTTTTAGTCTGTTGATATCCATTGGTTTGCCTCTGTTTGGACTTTATGTCAACGAGAAAATATTTACTAGTATGTTTGGAGACTTTTCCAATATCTGGTACTATATCTTAGCTGTCGTTAATGGTATTTTTGTCTGTCTACCAGACCCTAAGAATGTGAAATATAGGTTGGCACTTTATTTTGCCAGGGCTGTTACTTTTTCGTTTACGTTCTATTTTTTCCTTGTCTTTCTGCCTTTCTTGCCATTGTCTATCATTGTTGTTATTGCTATTGGTTTGGGCTTCTTGATGCTTGCCCCCATTATGCTTTTCATTGTACATATGAATGCATTGGCGAGAGATTTCAAATTCTTGAAAGAAAATAGTGTTAAGCCTTGGGCGCTCATTGTTATGCTTGTTGTGGGCTTTATGGTTTTGCCAACTATTCTTACATTCAACTATATGGACGATCGGAAGAATTTGCATGCCACTCTGGAATATCTCTATAGTCCTGATTATAGTAAAGAATATAATATAGATCGAAATGCCGTGCTCTACACTTTGAGGCAAGTGGAAGATAGACGTGGCGAGTCTATTCTCTATGCCACCACGCCGTATTTAGGAAACTATTATCGTTGGCTTGTATTGGATAACTTGAATCTGTCGCGAGAGAAGAAAAATCTTATCCTTGCAGTGTTCGATGGCGATCGTAGTGTTCCTGCATCTTATCGCAGGAGTGGTGTGATAAGTAGGGATGCAAGGGTTGGAAATACGGCTTTGCAAATCTCCGAAGCTCATGAAGATTTTGTAAAACGACAAGGTATACATATCTCTAATATAGAGAGTAATTCGCATTTCGATGAAACCCAAAATGTATGGATAAGCAAGATTGACTTGTCGATACACAATCCCGATGTAGCGCTTTGGAATTCAGAATATATCACCCGTTTCGATCTGCCAGATGGTTGTTGGATCAGTGATTACTATCTCGTGGTAGATAGTGTTAAGAAAAAAGGCATCTTGGCCGAAAAGAAAACGGCAAGTTGGATATTCCAACAAATCAGAAACGTGAATCGAGACCCCGGTTTGCTCCGATATGTAGGAGGTAATGCCATAGATTTCAGAGTATTCCCCTTCCAAATGGGTGAAACTCGATATACAGGTTTCGAGTTGATGCACAAAGAGCCGGTGACCATCACTCTGGATGGAGAGGTGATCAGCTTAGGAAACGCAGAAGCCACTGAATTTCAAAGTGTAAATAAACAAAAAATGGCTTTTGTTTCTTCTGCCGAGAAGCAAAATTTACCTATCCAAAAACGTGAACCTTATCTGCATTTCATTCTAGACACAGGAAGCAAGGGTGTTGCAACTGTGATTGCAAGGATGGAAGACTTGTTGACAGATACGGCTTTCGATGTTAAAAATGCAAAGATCACTTTTGCAGGTTCTTATACTCAAACAGTTGACCTGACAAGTGATTGGAAAGAACAGTATAGAGCCCACAAAAGCGAGGGCGGGTTCTTTGTCGATCGTACCATCAAGAAGGCTATCTTTGACCATTTTACGCAACCCGTAGAGGGAAAATATCCTCTCTTTGTGGTGGTTAGCGAAGATCCTAGACGTGGCATTTGGCAAAACGATCTCAACGATTTGCAATTTGCATATCCTGACAATGACTATTTTTTGGAATATGAAGATAGTGAGCATAAAGTGCTTTATTCCAACAGTTTGTTTGGTGACTGGCAACGAAAACCATTCGATGGTATCGAAACCAAGGCAGTGGCAACTTATCAGATTGATGAGAATACAAAAGTCTATCTTCCAGCAGATTCAATGGCAAGTGTGGTGCTCAATCCTAGCCTGACCACTTGGGTAACGGACGAGGATTTGCAAGCCTTGGACTGGAAAACCGGACTCGATCAGCAAGCTCGTTGGATGCACCAAGCCCTCTATCCTCAGACTGCACTGGCAGACTGGGTGGAGCTGGTGAAATCGAGCTTTCGTTCACGTATCATGAGCCCTCTGACCTCCTACATCGTGCTGGAGACTGAGGCACAGGAGACCCTGATGCTCAAGAAACAAGCCGATATGCTTGCCGGAAACAAGAATCTCGACCTCGATGCAGAGGATACGAGACGGATGTCCGAGCCGGAATTGTACATCCTGCTGGGGCTTCTGGCTGTGCTCTACGTGTTCCACCGTAGAAGAAAAGTTGTTAAGAAGTAGAAAATAAACGCATTAGCTTTGTGTGGTGGGGGAGGTGTGGATACACGTCCCCCTTTTTTTCTACATTCTTTCTTTTTTACTTTCTTATCTTTCTTTATATTGTGGTGAGGAGTAGGATATCATCCGGTTGTAGAGCCGGGTGTTATCCTTTATAACTCTCTGTAAGACTGTTTGTTATTATGGTGTTTCATCTGGTCCTATGCCTCTAGAAAGCTTGTAGACTACTATTCCTCTTCAAAAAAAGCATCGTCAAAAATTTAAAACTCTCCAACATATTTGTGTAAAACACTCAATCGGCTTCATCAAATCATGCGATCCATATTATTAATTATGGTATTAAAATATGCATGCTTAGAACTCCGAAAATATCCGTGACGTATGATTAAACTCTTGTCTCCAATTCTTTTTCTGATAAACCAAAAACTTCGCTTAGTTATGGTTTGTATATGCGTTTCAGATGCAACGCCTCAACGATATAGATAATTCTTCCTCGAAATTATCTTGACCAACAAATGCTACATTAGGGCAACATGTATGTTGCATGAGAGCAACATGAGAGCAACAAATGTATTATCGCAGAAAAATATTGCTTAAAAAAGTACTTCGAATCTATGATAACATTATCTTTATGAAAATTTACTTTTTTAAAAGAAATAAAAGAAATGATACTAGGAAATTTAGACAACACTGCAACGTATGAGCAATTGAGCCCATTGTTTAAAGAGGCATTTGAATACCTCAAAAAACTTGATTTTAACAATCTGGAAACAGGAAAAGTGGAACTAGTGGGCAAGGATTTGTACGTAAATATTACGGATACAAAACTGAAAACTGTGGAAGATGCCAAAATGGAAGTGCATAACTTGTATGCAGACATTCAGCTTCCAGTGAGTGTAGCTGAAACCTTTGGATGGATAGATCGCTCAAGGCTAAAACTAGAGAGAGATGCTTATAACCCTGAAAAAGACATTCAATTTTTCAAAGAAACAGCCACTTCGTATATCACCATCCAACCCCGCGATTTCATTATCTTTTTCCCCGAAGATGGTCATGCTCCATGCATCGGAGAGGGCGAAATCAGAAAAATCGTAGTGAAGGTGAAAGTTAGAGAGTCTTTGGCGAATATGAAAAGCAAGTTTGGTCTCTAAACAGTAAACATTCGCTTTAAACCTAGATAGGTGTTAAAAGCTTCACCTGAGTATTATTCTTTCGATAATACTCAGGTGAAGCTTTTTTTTATTTTCGTTTCCTCTTCAATAGCTGATTTTATTTCTTCAAACTGCCTGTTTTGCATTTAACCACAGAATAAGCGTCTTTCGAACACTTTTCTTTTGGTATAATTATTTCATTATCTATCGATTCCTTTCTTTTATGTTATAAAACACAAGGCTATTATATCTTTTAACTTTCTTTTGTTCTTTCGATAATTAATTATAAATTGCGTTTAGTTCTGTTTCGATAATCTAAAATAATTAAACGGAACAGCGATAGATTAACCTTTTTGAATGAACCGATAAAGAATCGGATCGAGTAAGAAAAACGTACTTCTAAAATCAAGTACGCTCATGTGCCAAGAATTTATGAGCAGGCGTAATGCCATACTATAAAGAATAGCTTTAAACTTAATTTTAATACTCAATCTTATTATGAAAATTAACAACTTCATCCGTGTCTTACGAAGAACAAAAATGTATAGATCGTTTTCTGGCAGAGCGATGCTATTATTTGCTTGCTTCTTTATGATCACCAGTATGGCGTGGTCGCAACAACAGATTACAGTCAGTGGGAAAATTTTGGACGAAGCTGGCGAATCCGTCATCGGAGCTAGCGTGGCAGTGGAAAAAACCAACGTTGGTACGATTACTGATATGGACGGAAACTTTTCCCTCAATGTATCTTCAGATGCCACACTCACAATTTCATACTTGGGATATCAATCTCAAAAAATAGCTGTGAAAAATCAAACAATCTTAAACATTACTTTAAAAGAAGAAATTAGCGATCTCGACGAGGTGGTCGTTGTGGGTTACGGTACAGTAAAGAAGAGAGATCTTACAGGTTCAGTGACTTCTGTGGGCGCCGACAAGCTGAAAGAACGCTCGTTTGGTAATGCTTTACAATCGATGGCGGGACAAGTGTCGGGGGTGCAAATAACACAAACTCAAGGTGCTCCGGGCATGGCTCCTACCATCAAGGTCAGAGGGGCAACATCTATCAATGCAGGCACATCACCTTTGTATGTGATAGATGGTATTCCATTGGAAGACAATACGGTTTCGACCGGAGATAACGGAAGTTCAAGCAACTTATCGTTTAACAGAAACCCGTTGAACAATATTAATCCCAATGATATCGAATCCATTGAGATTCTAAAGGATGCCTCTTCTGCTGCCATCTACGGTTCGCGTGGAGCTAATGGGGTAGTGATCATCACTACTAAACAAGGAAAAGCAGGCAAAACGAAAGTAGACGCAAGTTACGAATTTGGAATTTCAAGAGTCAACCGTCGCATCGATGTGATGGATGCCAAACAATGGATGGACTTTGAGGTTGCTGCCAGAAACAACACTTGGGCTACTACCTTGAAAAACAATCCGAATGCTGTTCGCGACTATAAAACTATAATTCCTGAGGAGTTTTCTGATCCTGAATGGCTGAAAAGAATCGGCAACGGAACCGATTGGCAAGATGTCCTTTTCAGAACAGCCTTTACGCACAATGCGCAAGTGTCGGCATCGGGAGGATCGGAAAAAACTCAATTTATGCTTTCTGCCGGCTACCTAAATCAGCAAGGGGTGGTGGATAATAATGAGTATAACAGACTATCACTTCGTAGTAATATCGACCACAAATTCAACGATCGTGTGAGCGTTGGGATGCGTATTGCATTAACACGCTCAAATGATTCGTCTTACGGAACAGCAGGGAAATCGGATGCTGTGAGCTTGGCTGTGCAGAGTGCTCCTATTTTCCCTGTGCGTGTAGAAACAGGAAGTCTGGGCTTTAAGGATCCGGAATCAATATGGAACACTTTTGTTAAATATGGTTTCCAACAATGGCACCCGTATGCTTTGACTCGTGAAATGAGCAAAAAGAAAACTACCGATATAGTGCTAATCAATTCGTTCCTTGATTTCAAAATTTTAGACGAACTGACTTTCAAAACAGCTTTTAGTGCTAACGTTGAAGATGCACATTATAAATCGTATTGGAATGCAGGACAAGACTGGGGCTATTCTGCATGGGTAGATGCTCAGGCAGATTTTAGAACCATGCGCTCTACCAACTGGGTATGGGAAAACACGTTGAATTATAATAAGACATTTAACACCGACCACGTTGTGACCGGATTGGCAGGATATACTATGCAAGAACAGCTGTTGGAAGACAGCAATATGACGGGTGGGTCATTCCCAAACGATTTGGTACACACCATCAATGCCGGAAAGGTGAGCAAAGGGGAAACATTCGAAACCGATTGGGCTTTACTTTCGGTTTTAGCTCGTGCTACTTATTCCTACAAAGGAAAATATCTGACTTCGGCGGCGATTCGTGCGGATGGTTGTTCTCGTTTCGGTAAAAATAATCGTTGGGGTTATTTTCCTTCAGCTTCTGCTGCATGGCGCATATCGGAGGAGGATTTTATGCAAGATATATCCTATTTGAACAACCTGAAACTTAGGCTGAGTTATGGTGTTACTGGTAATAATCAGATTCCTAACTATGGAGCTAGTGGATTGTTAGGCTATTCTCCGTATGTAGTAAATGGAAAGGTCACTAATGGATTATACACAAAAAATCTGCCTGACCCAAATCTGAAATGGGAAAAAACAGGACAAACCAATCTAGGGCTAGATGCTAGCTTGTTTAATAGTCGTGTCAATCTGACCTTCGATGTTTATTATTCTAAAACCAGTGACATGTTATTAGATGTTCCAATTTCAATCTTAACTGGATTTCCATCAACTTTGACAAACATAGGAGAGGTAGAAAACAAAGGAGTAGAATTCTTTGTTTCCACAAGAAATCTGACAGGAGATTTTAACTGGACTACTGACTTTAATATCTCTGCCAACAGAGGAAAAGTGCTAAAATTGGGTGCTAACAATGCCCCTATTATGGTGAACACCAATGATGCAATTTCGAGAACAGAGGTAGGGCAACCTATTGGAAACTATTATGGATATATTTTTGACGGAGTATTGAGCCAAGCAGACATCGATAACGGACATCCTGTATGGCCGGGTAGTGAAGCTGGAGACCCGAAAGTGCGAGATGTAACTGGTGAAGGAGTGATTGATTCTAACGACCGTGCCATCCTTGGGAACTATCAACCGGACTTTACATGGGGAATGACCAACAATTTCTCTTTCAGAGGGGTAGAGCTATCAGTGATGCTAACAGGTTCGCATGGTGGAGAAATCATGAATCAGCACTCTCGCTTCTTGAAGTCGTTCAATGATAACAGAAATGCTTATGCATCATCTGCCAATTTTTGGAGATCAGATTCCGAACCAGGTAACGGACATATCTTTAAGCCACGTGTTGTGCAAAATACAGTGCAAGCGCAAAGTTCAACCTATTGGGTAGAAGATGCTTCGTTTGTTCGTATAAAAAATATTCGTGTGGGGTATAACTTCCCTAGCTCGGTGACAAGAAAACTACATGTCTCTAACTTGAAACTGTATGTCAACCTTGAGAATGTTCATGTTTTTTCTGACTACTCCAATTATGACCCTGAAGGCAGTACATTCCAGTCTGGGTATCGTGTAGGATACGATTATGGATCATACCCTAATCCGTTTATGGCTACGGCTGGCATCAACCTTAGCTTCTAACTTGTAAAGATGTCAAACACCTATAAAAAATACAGATATGAATAAAATAAAATATATAGTAGCATTATTTTTCACATTTTCGTTGGTAGCATGCGATTTCTTAGACCGTGACCCTATCTCGAATCCTCATGAAAATAATTTTTACAAGAATCAAAAAGAAATAGAGTCAGCGCTTATCTCTGCATACAATAAGTTGTATACAATATATGGACCCGAAAGTTTGCCTTCATTCTATGGCGAATTGATGTCAGACAATGCTTACAATGACAATGCGGGAGGCAATGTAGCGGATATGGAAGCTTTTGATACCCATCTTGGTATGGATCCAAGCAACACCATCGTTTTGACGCATTGGAACAATTATTATGAATCACTCTTTGTTGTCAATAATATATTGGCAAAGAGTGAAAAATTAGACTTTGAAGCTCTTCCTCGATTGCAAGCAGAAGCTCGTTTCTTACGTGCAATGTACTATTTTGACATGACGCGCGCTTGGGGCGATGTGCCTAAAGTGACTAAGCCTCTGACGGTGAGTGAATCGTTAGAGTATGGACGTGCACCTCAAAGCGAAATATATGATCTGATCATCGATGACTTGACCTTTGCTACAAAAAATCTACCTGTAAAGGCAAAACAACGTTTTGTGGGTGCTGCCAACCAAGAAGCGGCTTATACTCTGCTAGGCAAAGTGTATTTGACCTTAGGAGACAAAACAAAGGCTGCCGACATTTTGCTAAACAATGTTTATGGTAAATTTTCTCTAGTACAGTATGCAGACTTATGGAATAAAAGCAAGAAAAACGGAGCTGAATCTATTTTTGAGATCCAATATAAAGGGGGCAAAGCTAACCCATACAGTAAATATTGGGCAATGTTTAGTCCTTTGGATAACAGGATTATAACAAAGTGGGGAGCGGGTATGAATCAAGTGTCTTTAGACTTGTGGAAAGCATACGAGCCAAACGACCCACGTCGTGACTTATCTATTCAAGATGGTTATAAAACGGCAAATGGAACACATGTAGATGTGAAATTTGCCATCAAGTGGAAAGATGAAGAAGCAGAGGTGGACGGAGCAAGAGAAGCAGCTGACAACAACTTTATTGTCTTGCGTTATGCAGATGTGCTTCTGATGTTGACAGAAGCCACTGGTGATGCCAAGTATATGAATGAGGTGCGTGATAGGGTAGAGTTGCCTCGTTTTGGCGAGAGTGGTTATCCTACACAATATCCTACGGTTCAATTGGCTTGCGAGCACGAGCGTCAGGTGGAGCTGGCACTAGAATTTCATCGTTGGTTTGATCTTGCGCGTACTGGCAGAGCTATCGAAGTATTGAAAAATAGTTCCAAAAATGTGACCATTACTCAAGGTGAATTACTATTGCCTATTCCATTGGAGGTCATTACACAAAATCCATCTAAGATTACTCAAAATGAGGCATATATCAGAAAATAACTGAAAGAGATCTATCCATTGATAGAATTTTTATACCTGTTTATTTTAATTGGAAAACCGATGCAGATATGCTCTGCATCGGTTTTTTATTGTTAAATAAGTTCCTTGGATATAAATTGTAGCTATCTTTATCAAGTTTGTAACGGCAAAATAATACTGTTGGCGATGAAAATAAAAGGAAATATTCACTCATTCGAATCCTTTGGCACACAAGATGGGCCGGGCATTCGTTTCGTTTTTTTTATGCAGGGCTGTCCTCTGCGCTGTCTCTACTGTCATAATCCTGATACGTGGAGTCTCAAAACAGTGGGGCAACAACTGACTGCCGACGAGGCTTTTCAAGAAGTGAAGAAGGTGAAAGGCTTTATCAAAAATGGTGGTGTTACTGTTTCCGGTGGCGAACCTCTTTTGCAACCCGAATTCATCTGTGATCTGTTCAAGATCTGCAAAGAGGAAGGCATTCACACCTGTGTAGATACCTCCGGCTTTGTGTTCAACGAGAAAGTAAAAGCCATGTTGACTTATACCGATTTGGTGCTGCTAGATATCAAACACATCGATGCCGAAAAATATAAGCATCTGACATCTAAACCACTAGAGCCTACACTGAACTTTATGCAATATCTTCAAGAGATTGGCAAGCCTACATGGGTGCGTTATGTGTTGACGCCCACCTTGAGCGACAAGGAAGAAGACCTGCATCAGTGGGCAAAATATGTCTCTCAATTCAACGTCGTAGAGCGTGTTGATATTCTCCCATTCCATCAAATGGGTACTGAAAAATGGGAGCAGATAGGGCAAGAGTATAAACTAAAAGGTTTGCGCACTCCTCAGCAAGAAGAAATAGCTAAAGCATCCGAAATATTCAAAAGCTATGGACTGAAACTGCCATAAAACATTAAAAAAAGTACGTACTAATCTCTTGTTTTTTTTAGGGCGTGCCCCTTCAGGTCGGGCTATGCGCAGTAGTCCTCGCTAAAGCTGCGGGCTACTTGCTTCTATCCCTCACGCGCTGACGCATCACATCTTCCCCCTCATTTCTTTGTGAGAACTGAGGGAAGTGTTACTCCTCTGCATTTCCTTTTTTTACAAATACAGCCAGTCCTCCTGTCGAGGTTTCTTTGTATAAGCTAGGCAGATCATGCCCTGTTTGTTTCATTGTTTTCACCACCTTGTCGAAGCTAACCATGTGCTTGCCATCCGACAACATGGCGAACGAGCACGAGTCTAAGGCACGAGCCGCAGCAAAAGCATTTCGCTCAATGCAAGGCACTTGTACCAAGCCTCCGATAGGGTCGCAGGTTAGTCCCAAGTGGTGTTCTAAGCCCATCTCAGCGGCATATTCTATTTGTTGAGGCGAACCTCCAAACAATTGGCAAGCTGCACCTGCAGCCATGGCACAGGCTGCCCCGATTTCTCCTTGGCAACCCACTTCTGCACCCGACACCGAAGCATTTTGCTTGATGATGTTGCCTATCAGTCCTGCTGTGGCTAGGGCATTGAGTATCCTTTGCTCCGAACAGTCATGATTCTTTTTCAAGTGATAGAGCACTCCCGGAATCACACCACATGATCCACAAGTAGGAGCAGTGACAATTTTTCCACCACTCGAGTTTTGTTCAGCTACAGCCAATGCATAGGAATAGATTAGCGCACGACTCTTCATCGAACCCTGATAGCCTTTGCTTTTTACAAAATAGGTAGATGCTTTACGTTGAAGACCAAGTCCTCCGGGAAGTTGTCCTTCAGCTTGTATGCCATCTAGTATTGCCTTTTCCATTGTTTCCCACACATCAGCCAAATAATCCATGATTTCAGGACCTTCTGTTTCCAAGACGTATTCCCAAAGTGTCATGCCATTGTCGTGGCAATAGGCGAGAATCTCTCTCATCGTGGTATGTTTGTATAGCGCTTTTTGACCATATTTGGTGTCTTCGTCAGCAAGATCGCCTCCACCGATGCTGTAGATCGTCCATTCGTCGGTCTTGCTATCACCTTGATAGGCCTCAAAGGTCATTGCATTGGGGTGGAAGGGGAGGTATACCTCTGGTTTCCAGATAATCTCCGTAGGTGTGGGTTTTAGGGTATGCATTACGGCTACATCTGTTAAGTGTCCTTTGCCTGTTGCCGCCAAACTGCCAAATAGCGTTACCTTATAGGAGGAGGCATCAGGATTTTTTTCTTTAAATAGCACAGCTGCTTTTTGAGGACCCATCGTGTGACTACTCGAAGGCCCATAACCTACTTTGTAAATATATCTTATTGAATCCATTTTTATTGTTTTATGCGATCAAATTTGCTTTATCTTCACTTTATGCATTTTATATTTTGCAAGGATGTTTCCGAGTGTCTAATGCATGGTTTATTTATCAGTCATATTAACAGACACTTGCATCGAAATATGGTTTATAAGTGTTTGTTTTACACTTTATTGAGTAGAGTACATTAATAAAAGGTATGTAAAGATAGTGTTTTAAATGAGATAAGAAGAATCTAATTTGAGCTAAGATATTTATGTTATATAACATCTCTTTTTTTGATCAGAACTCAATAATGAAGTGTATTTTTACAATGTTTTAACCAAAACAATCTTCATTTAACCTAGAAACCATGAAACTTCTAATACATGTAAATGTATTTGGAAGAAAGCAAGGATACTCAAGGAACTGTCTAACTATTAGGGAGTTCCTTGAGATTTCCTAAGCAAGGTGATCTGGGTTTGTGTTTTTTTGTGGCAATTATAGAAATTAAGATAGACAACAAAAATTTATATATTACTTTAAAACAATAATTTATGACAAAAAATCAACAGAAGGGGCAATTGGTTCCTATTATAATGATGATTCTCTTGTTTGGGATGATCTCATTTGTGACCAATTTGGCGGCTCCTATGGGGAATGTATTAAAAGAGCAGTTTGGAGTTTCCAATTTCCAAGGATTGCTAGGTAATGCTGCAAACTTTATTGCATATGCCGTAATGGGAATCCCCGGTGGTTTATTGCTACAACGTGTGGGGTACAAAAAAACAGCTTTGATTGCTATTGCTATTGGTTTTGCAGGTATCGGAGTGCAATATCTTTCGGGTTATGCAAGCCAGGAAACTGCGTTTGGAGTCTATCTGCTAGGAGCATTCATTGCAGGGTTCTCTATGTGTTTGTTAAACATGGTGGTAAACCCTATGTTGAACAAACTGGGAGGTGAAGGAAACAAAGGTAACCAGTTGATCCAATTGGGAGGTTCGTTCAACTCTATTATGGCAACCTTTACACCGGTATTTGTAGGTGTATTGATTGGTGAAGCTGCAAAAGCACAAATCACTGACGTATTCCCTATTATGTATATCGCAATGGGAGTTTTTGCTGTTGCATTTATTGTTCTAAACTTGGTGTCGATACCAGAGCCTCAATTGGCTGCTACATCAGATGAGCCTATGGGACAGTTGATGGCAGGTGCACTTAAATTCAGACACTTCGTGCTTGGAGCTGTTGCTATCTTCGTTTATGTAGGAGTGGAAGTTGGTGTTCCCGGAACCTTAAACTTATGGTTGTCTGATGCTTCAGATCCATCTGGAATGTTAGTAGGAAAAACTATCGCTGGCTTCGTTGCCGGAACTTATTGGTTATTGATGCTTGTTGGACGTCTTCTAGGAGCTGCATTAGGTAGTAGGGTATCTAGTGGCAAAATGTTGACTGTGGCTTCTTCTGTAGGTCTAATCTTAATTCTTCTAACAATCTTCTTATCGCCCGAAATCAAGGTTGACTTACCTGTACTACAACGTTCGGCTGCCGGAGCTCTATCTTTCGGAATGGCTGAAGTGCCTATCAATGCTATGTTTATTGTGTTGGTTGGTCTTTGTACATCTATCATGTGGGGAGGAATCTTCAACTTGGCTGTGGAAGGTTTAGGTAAATATCTACAAGTAGCTTCTGGTATCTTCATGGTGCTAGTGTGTGGTGGAGGTATTCTACCGGCAATTCAAGGTCTACTTTCAGATACAATTGGCTACCAAGCTAGTTACTGGATTGTTTTCGCTTGTTTAGCATATCTACTGTTCTACGCATTAGTAGGTTCTAAAGTTTTGAAACGCGCTGAATAATCATTATTTCCTCACCAAGGCAGGATGAGGAATTATATATAAGAAAACACTTTGTGCATGACAGCAAATAATCGAAAGATTGTTTGCTGTTATGTTTTTTTGATGGTTATGAAGGGAGATAGAGAAGTTGTAACTCTAAGCTATATTTGTGTATAGCTTTTTTTAGACCATACAATGTCATGTCGGTTTAAGCTCTTTTTAGTGGAAGAGTTGTTGGTGATTGAATATGGAGGCTCCCTAAAGGATGGAGTGAGCAGTGTTCAATCGGCACAAGAAAGTAGCTTGTGGATCACTCGTTCCATTTTTTCAACAGAGTTGTCCCAAACGAATCGCTTGATGTAGATATTTCCTCTGGAGGCTAGGGTGGTGCGCTTGTTGTCGTCCGCCACTAGTTCCACTATTTTTTGTGCCATCTGTTCCACATTTCTCACTTCTACCAGAAGAGCCGTGTCATTGTCTAAGGCAAATTCTTTGTGGCCGTCTATGTCGGTGCAAATCAGGGCGCATCCACAGAATAAAGCTTCAGCAGGTGTCAGTGGAAATCCTTCGGTAAAGCTGTTGGACAAGAAAATGGCAGCACGATTGTATATTTCTCGCAAATTTTTGGGATCACGATGATAGGTCACCCAATTTGGCAAATCGCTGGGAGTAGGTCCCACACCAAAAAGCTCTGCTTGTAGTTCAGGAACTTGTTCTTTAGCCAATTTTAGTGCTTCTAATCCATATTTAGAACCTTTGATTTCCTGCGTGGAATAGGTCATTGCCACTTGATATTTGTTTCGGGCTTCGATAGGTGTATCTACTCCAAAATCTTCTTTCGAGATAGCATTATGAATAATATCTATTGGCTTTTTAGTATGTTGGCGTACAATGTCGTGCAGATAGGAAGCCACCACAATATTGGTGACAAGAGGTAGGTCATACGACTTATAGAGGAGATCTACTCTTCCTTCCCAATTCTCAAATCCTTGTATCAGGTTGATCTTTTTCCCTTTGGATGGGCCAAGTTTGTCCATCTCTAGCACCGTAGACCACCATGTGGCTATTACAATGTCGGCATCCACCACATATTTATCTTCCACGTGTGGCACATAAGACATGGTGATAGATGGATCAAATTTAAACCATTTGCCAGTACTAAATCGTTCTACCTTAGCAAGTAAGCATCTTGCTGCATAGGGTAGCCTGTAATTCATATAGGCAGTTTCGATGGGGTATGTTAGATGTACATCATATCCCTTTAATGCCAATCTATTAGCATATTCGTACATAACTCTAAACCCTCCGGCGGGCCGACGTGCCTTATAGGGCAGAATGAAATTGATCTTCACAGGATTACTCACTATATTGGTCGAATTTATTTTCTTGACAGTGCAAAGATACAAATTATTATTATTACTGTCCGAAAAAAGTGTTTTGTCTTATATTTATGAAACATATGACTAGTTGACTAGTCATAAATAAGAAAGGAGACATCTTTTTGTCTCCTTTCTTTAGAACTATACACTGCTTTGTTTATATCTTAAATTTATATACTCCAAATGCATTACCTGCAAGATGGATTGAAACAGTGTTGTTGTCTATTCGTGCACTAGTTTGGTGAGGCACAACATTGTTTGGTGATTCAAGAGTATTGACAACCCCCAAGCCGCTAGCTTGGATAGCTGTACAATCATCGATAGTAAGACTACTATCTTTTCTTAGCCCGATAAGGTTAATCTTTATATCTCTAGAATCGGGTTTAACATTGGCTATCTTTACAATATAGCAATTCTCCTTTTCATCATACACAGCTGATGCATACAGCCCTTCCTGACCTGTAACGGCTTCCTTGTTCCATGTTAGTGGCATCACATTTGTTCCTACATTGTGAGCAAACATAGATTGCACATAGTAGTTTGGAGTTTTCACACAATTAAGATTATCGAACCAAATCATATCGGGGCGCCATTGCCAAGCATCTACATGTGCAAATAGGGGAGCGTAAGTGCACATGTGAACTATATCAGCATTTCGTTCTAGTCCTGTCATGAAGGCTGCTTCATATAGTGCCGATTGAAAACTATTTGCTCTATCGGGCATATGGCATGCATACTCTCCGGCAAAAACAGCAGGTCCTTTTCTATCGTAATTGTCGTATCTGGTAGCACTTTTCAAAAACCACTCCGGATCTTTGTAGTAATGTTCGTCAACCAAATCGACTTTAAGTCTTTTCATTTCAGGCCACATTTCATCAAAATCTTTGCCATCAGCCAATGGACCTGAACTCCCAATGATCTTTATTTCAGGATATTTAGCTCTAATAGCTTTTACAAAAGGTGCCAAACGTTCGGGGTATTCATGTCCCCATTGTTCATTTCCTATTCCAATATACTTCATATTGAATGGGGCTGGATGCCCCATATCGGCTCTCACTTTGCCCCACTTGGTGTTAGTTGCTCCGTTTGCAAATTCGATCAAATCTAGTGCATCTTGTACATAGTCAGCCAATTCGCCTACCGGCACATGGCAGTGTTCACCTGTATTTTGATACTGACAAGCCAATCCACAACTGACAACAGGTAGAGGTTCTGCTCCCATATCTTCCGATAGAAGGAAGTATTCATAGAATCCAAGTCCATAAGTTTGATAATAGTCTGGAAAAAAACGATGAGTGAAAGTATAATGCCATCTATTTTCGTTCAGAGCTCTGTTTTCTACTGGTCCTATACTCTTTTTCCAGTCATATCGAGTTTCCAGATCAGTTCCTTCAACGATGCATCCTCCAGGGAAACGGAAGATCCCGGGTTTCATATCTGTTAGCGCTTGTGCCAAGTCTTTTCTCAAACCTCCTGCTCTTCCCTTATAGGTGTCGGTAGGGAATAAGGAGATATGTTCTAATGCAACAGTACCTTTGGATACTAGAAATACGCGCAAACGTCCTTTAGCTTCGGTGATATTCGATTTTAGTGTTACTTCTTTTTTCTCCCATTGGGTAGAACTGATAACAATGTCTTGCTTTGCAATCACTTCGTTATTAGATCCTATCAACTCAACTCTTATTTTTTGATCTTCGCCCCCTTGTGTGTTTTTTGCCCACACCGTGAAGCGATAAGTGTTGTCCTTTTTGAATCCCATACCTGTAAACCCTTCGTTTTCTACACCAGTATGCTTGTGTGGATGTCCTGAATCCGAAAGGGTGATATAGTTTGGATTATTTTCAAAAAGTGGGTGATCTGATTTCAATGCTACATTGCCAAATGTTTTCCATCCCATAAAGCTTTGGGGAAAATCAAAAGATCTGTTTTTCACTAGCTCGGCATACAATCCTCCATCTGCACCAAAATTGATGTCCTCAAAAAAAAGGCCATACATGGTAGATTGTATCGGTGCTCCTTTCTTTTTGACATTTAATTCAAATTCGTAGTTCTGAGCACTAGTAAATTGCACAAGCAAAAGTAGGCTCAAAAGGCTTAATGTTTTATGAAAAATATTCATTCTGTTTTAATATTTTAAAAAATGATTAAATTATTAGTTTACTTGTTTTCCCCAGATGCTAACTCCAGTGTTCGTGTATCCTGCATATACAATAGTGGGCACCCTTGGATTAGCTTCCCAGTCTAGCTCTCTTTTCACGATTAGACTATATTCTCCTATAGTTAATATTTTATTTGCAGCGTCATAGCTCCAATTACCTTTTATTGCTCCTTCGGCTTTTCCATTTTCTTTTAGCGTAACGATGGAAGAAGTTTGTAAGGCTCTATAGTTGTAATTTAGAAAAATATTTTCCCATCTTCCAACTAAATCTTTTTCTTTAATTTCATCTTGAGGTACATTCGCATATCTTTCAGGCATCACAACTGGCCATCCATCTTTAGTCCACTCTATGGCTCTTATGTGTCCCATCATAATTGCATTACTATATGGGTTTCCATTGGTGTTTTCGGGTAGTCTACCTTGTGATGAGTAATACCATTGGTTGGTAACTGGATCTTGAAAAACTGCACAGTGAGAAATTCCCACCCATCCCGAATGATTGGCAAACTTGTAGGGATGCGTTACTATAGGAAAACACTCAGCACCTTCGGTTATATTTTCTCCATTATAACCTAGGTATGGACCTAAGATGTTTTTTGATCGACATACTCGGGTATTATAGGCTACAGAGAGCTCATCGTAGGCTAGGAATAGATAATAATATCCTGTTTCGTTATTATAGATAACTTCTGGAGCTTCTTGAGCTTGCCAGCGATTGCTGTTGTTCTTGTCACGTCGTATGATTAATTGCCCATAGTCTTCAATGGATTCCAATTTATCGGGTTTCCCTGTTTCTGGATTTAGTTTTAGGGCAACAATTCCGGAGTGCCACGAACCATAAACAAGCCAGTGTTCTCCTGCTGGAGTGATGACTAATGATGGGTCTATGGCATTCCATTTGAAATAACCGTCCCATGTGTTAGTGTTGGGTCTGTACCAGTTATCGCCTCTGTCGGACACAGAAGAAACTACCATCCCCTTGTCTTCCCATCTGTTGGATGACAAATCGTCCGTTTCCATCATACCAATGAACGCACGTTCTGTCCAAGAATTGTCGAAGTTGTCGAATGTATTTGGCAGTCCTGTTCTGATATAATTGTCAATAACAATAGAGTAATAGAGACGATATTTATTATCATTTATTTTTCTCACTACAGGTGCCCAATGTCCATATATTGGGCTGTCAATTGGAGATAAGCCATAAGATGCCCTAATAGAGTTTAGCTCTTCTTTTACCCATTTGGGAGTCTGGGACATAGCCATCCCTATAAATTCCCAATTGACAAGATCCTTTGATCGGCGGGTCAAGAAATGCCCTTTACCTTCGTGAGCATTTCCATATGAAGCATCGGTGCTATACATGTAATAATAGTCTCCACATTTTGCGACACTAGGATCGTGCACATTTGCCAAGTTCCATTTGTTTCTTGAGGTCCAATCGGCAATAGAGCTGTAATCGTCGGCATAGGTAGGTGCTACATAGTCTGTTGTGCCACCATTACCGTTGTCCTCTTTTCCAGGCTCACGATCATCTTTATTGCTATCGGAGCAAGAAAATAATAGGATAAGCCCCAAATAGAATGTTAATATATAATATTTACTTTTCAAATGCATTCTTCTCGTCTTTTAGGTTCTGAAGATTCGTCGTTGTTCTTCATGATTTGTATTTACTTACTTACTTGTAAAAGAACACAGGTATATTTATTTACAAAAAATATACCTGTGTCTGTCCAAAGAATATGTTATTTATTCAATTGTACTTTTACAGGAACCGAATATAGTAAACCAGAGGAGCCAACAACTTTGATTGCTACACGAGCATAGATGAAGTTGTATTTCAAAAGTGAAGCTTCTACTATTGTTTTATGAATGGTATTAGCTCCATTGTCGTTCAGATTGGTACCTGAAATATCAGCTGGTGAGTTTTCTTTATCCACTGCATCATTAGATGCGTCTAAAATCTTATTTGGGAATAAAATTAGCCTAGCATATTCTACTTGTGCTGTTTGAGAGATCCTTTCGATATCAAAATTGGCGGTTACTTCGTTCTGAGCTGAAATGGATATTTCTGTATTTCTCAGCATAAAATAGGGCTTTACTTCTATATTTAGATTTACATTTTTGTTTGAAGTAAAGTGAATTTCGTCGCTTTCACCAGGTACTTCCCAAGGGCCTAAGGCAGATGGAACAAGTTTATACTCTTTACCCGAAAATATTTCGGCTGCGAATGATCCGTTTTGACTCACTTTTACAGCCATCTCTGAGGGATTAGCCCATCCTCCTTCGTATAATAAGAGTGATATTTCTGCATTTTTCAATCTCAGCGTATCTCCTTTATAAAGAATAGCTCCTCTGAGAGTTGAGTTTGGCGAATCATAATTGTCTTTGTCGCATGATGTAAGCGAAAAAACAACAAAGCTTAGGATTGTTATATAAATATATTTCATACGTCAATTGTTTTTTAGTTTTAGTTTTGTAGAGGGTTTCTCTTCAATTTAGGATTCTTCTGTAAAACATCGTAAGCCAATGCTGTATAATAGCTTCCTACACGGAAATAGCGAGCTTGTGTAACACGTGGCGCACGTTTTTTCTCGAAAACAAATTTTCCATCTTCGGGTCCTCCTACAACTCTGTATGGATATAATGCAAATAGGTTTGCAGTCTTACTAGAAGCAGAGCCATTCCAGTCTGTATGAGCCTTTCGCCAGCGTTTCATATCCCATAAACGATGATCTTCGAATGCTAGTTCGCAACGTCTTTCGCTTTGAATTTTTTCTATTGTTATAGAAGATAAGCTATTTGGAGCAAAACCAGCTCTTTCTCTCAAAAGATTGATGTAGGTTAAAGCTTTGTCAGTTTCGTTCAATTCAAATGCAGCTTCAGCAGCATTTAGGTAAATTTCTCCCATCCGGAAGTAAACCCACCACATTTCGCTACCCGTAACATTGATGCCCGAACCGGGAGTCATGTCCACAAACTTTCGCAGATAGAAGCCAGTGTTAGACACATCTACCAAGCTTTGATGCGGTCCATCAGCTCCCACAAGAGTTTTACCATCAGAGTGTATAGAGCCAAGGATGTCGCTCGTTTTAATAACATATTTACTTCCGTCCCATTCGTATATCCCTGCTTGGATATCTAGTTCTGTTCTGAATGTGCTTTTAGGACGTAGCACAGTTCCGTCCAAACGTGCATCTCTATTCAAGAATGGTTCGTCTATAGAATTGAAAAATAAGAAGTTGCCACTAGCATCTGTTACTTTCATTTCTCCACTTCTGCCATCTAAAAAATCGTATGCTTCTACTAGATTTAATGTCGGTACGACAGTTGAGCCTGAATTGAAAGTCTCTCTTTGCGAACGAGCCAAATTGAGATAAGTAAATGTAGTAGGATAAGTGGAAGAATGGTCTCTAGCAAAAATCACTTCCGTGTTTGCAGCTTTTTCATTTATAGCTTTGTAATAGCTATTTGCATCTCTATTTCCCATCATTAAGTTAAACACTTGGTCGTTAATGATCTTTTCGGAGGCTGCCAAACTAGCTTTGTAATACTCATCCTTATCAGCCCCTGCCATTGCTACCTCGCCAGTTGGCAGTGCATTAGCGATTTCGGGAGTTTTGGTTGCACTATATTTTGCTATGGATGCAGCATAAAGCATGGCTCTGGATTGCAATGCTAGAGCAGCGTATTGGTTGGCTCTATTTTTTAATCCATTATTCACCTTCAGATCTTCGTGGATGGCTTCTGTTTCGGTTCTGATAAAGTCATAGATAGTTTGCTCTTTTTCGCGAGGAAACTGCCACAGAGTGACATCTTCACCACCTTGGTAGTTATACACATCAGTAACTAAAGGTATCCCTCCCATTCGTTTTACGATTTCGAAGTATAATAAGGCTCTTAAAAAACGATATTCACTTTGATATGCTTTTATAATATTTTTGTCGTGTATGGTAGAGCCTTCGATATCTCGTATAGCAATGTTTATTTCACGAATGAGTGTATAGTCCCAGTTGTAAAACCAATTGTAGGGATATGTTCCAAAGATATTATTATTCTCTTCGTGTACTCCGGATGAAGACCACATGCCATCGTCAATAATGGTATGTCCGGTCACTACATCTAAAGATGCTTCTGCTGGTATGCGAGAATAAATGTTACTTAAGTTTCGTTGAATCAGATTTTCACTGTTCCAAACTTCCTCTTTTGGGACGATGTCGTTAGGATCAGTTTCTAACCAGTCATTGCATGATGACAATAGGATCAGACTGATCATTGATATGAATATAATTGTTTTTTTCATTGTTTTAAATGCTTAAGGTTCATTAAAATGTAAGGTTGACTCCAAAGTTGAATGTTCTTACTGTCGGAGAACCTAGACCTGTATCTATTCCCAACTCAG
Organism: uncultured Dysgonomonas sp.; assembly: GCA_937995835.1. GTDB lineage: Bacteria > Bacteroidota > Bacteroidia > Bacteroidales > Dysgonomonadaceae > Dysgonomonas. Next base: position 77,933 of record CALKIV010000084.1, read on the forward strand.
GATCTATTCCATAATCGCTCACGTTGTCAAGCGAGAATAGGTTATAACAGTTGGCATAGAAGCGTAGATCATTGATATGGTAGCGAGATGTCAGCTTTTTAGGTATGGTATATCCAACTTCCAGTGTTCTGAGTTTGATATAATTTATATTTGTCATCCAAAAAGTACTAGCTCTATTGTAATTAGAATGTGCCAATTGATCGGAACGTATCGATGGATATTTTCCTGCTACCCAAGCACTATTTGCATCAGTAGGGTCGGCATGATGCCATGCATCTTTGAAAAGATAGCTTGGCGAATTATTATTTCCTAAAAGAGGAGCTCTTAGTTCAAACTGACGCATATATGATTGCATGGATGCACCTGTAAAGTCAGCTTTGAGATCAAAATTATTCCATTCTACTTGAAGATTTAGAGCGAAGTTGACATAAGGTAGAGCTCCTTGGGCATATCCGATAGGTCTTTCGTCCAGTGCGTCTATTATGCCATCATTGTTGGTGTCTTTGTAGATCAGGTCGCCGGGAAGTAGGGTAGAGTTCCCTTTTCCATCAAGATCTATTTCATAGTTCTGTATTTGCTCTTGATTTTGGAACTGTCCTATAACTTCATACCCCCAGAGGATATCAGCCCAACGATTGCCCAATCCATTTCTGTATTTGTTCCAACTACTGCCAAGTGTGGCATCGGCATCGTAGTGTCCCATTTTTCTTCTCGAGATTGTTGCGTTACCCCCAACCTTGTATCTGACTTGGTCTATTTTGTCGTTCCAGTTTAGGGTAAACTCCACACCTCTATGCGAGTCAGAGTTCAAATTTTGTTGAGGAGCCTCGAAGCCCACTTCGGTGGGAATTAATAAGTGTACTCCTGTAGCCGGAATCCCAGATCTTTTTCTGTAGAAAAGATCGAAGGTACTGTTTAGCCTTCCGTCTAAGAAATCAGCATCGAATCCTACGTTGTACATCGTAGACTTCATCCATGTGATGGTCGTTGTAGGCAAACCTCTAGATGCTATTCCCGACAAGGTTTTGTCGCCCAATACAGATGTCCCTTGTTTCCAGTTATAACCTTCATGGTAGGCATGTGGAGCAACTATCCAAGAGTTATTCAAATTCTTGTCATCTCCTGTTTGCCCAAATGAGGCTCTGAGTTTGAAGTTCGTTAGCCAGTTTTGTTTAATCTCTTCCATAAATGCTTCTTCAGATAGTCTCCATCCTACAGATACAGAAGGAAAGAATCCCCATCTGGATCCGTCTTGGAAAAGGGATGAACCATCGTATCTTCCGGCAGTCTCAACGTAATACTTGTTATCATAATCATAATTAAGTCTATAGATTAGACTGGCTTTTCTGAATCTAGTACTTGTATCTTCCATATAGTTCATTTCATCCAAGTCTAACGGATAAAGAATGTTGTTGCTTGGGTTTCCTTGAATTTGATAGAATTTTCTTTTGCTATCATTTACTTCACTAACAGCCAATGCGCCCACATTGTGTAGTCCAAATCTATTTTGATAATTTAGTTGAAATTGCCAAGTCAATTCGTCCCTGTTTTCGTATCTTCTTCTTTTCCATCCGGCATTGCTACTGCCATTGTTTGAAATGTAACTGTCGCTATCTTTATCGTATCTGTAAGCATCCCAGCTATACTCATGCCTATCCTCATTGTTGTTTGCATACCAGTATGACATTGTGCCTTTGGCTTTCAAGCCTTCTATAGGGATGTCATATTCTGCGAAAAGTGATGTTTGCAATACCTTCCATACATCGTCTGTATATCCTGCAATATCTCTGTGGAAAGATGCAGGATTCCAAGAACCTCCTGAGGTCTGATTTATGAAGTCAGGATTATTGTTAGCATACATTGATTCGGTGGGTTTGTTAAGAAACATAGCAAAGTAAGGTCCCCAATAGTTATCTTGATTCATACCCGGAACACTTACATTGTTTCTTGTTTCTATACGTCCATTGGTTTTTGTTCCTACTTTTAACCCTTTCACAAGATCAATATCAAAGTTGGCTTGGAGATTTGTTCTTTTGAATGAATATCCTTTGAATACTGCATCCTGATCGATGTGAGAAAGAGAGAGATAGTAACTGCTTTTTTCAGATCCACCCGAAGCATTTATGTTAAAATGATAAATGGGCGCATTTTTACTGATTATTGCATTGTAATAATCTTCTCCATTGCTCTTCCAATACTCCAAATCTTCCATTGTGTTTGCTGTGCCACCATGTTTGTTCAGATCACTTTCCATCAATGCACGCACATAATCATATGCTCCGGCAGGCTTTGGATATCTAGACATATTCTGGATGCCAAAATAAGCCGTAGCGTTGATCGTGTTTTTTGTGTTGCGTGCTCCTGATTTTGTAGTTACTAGCACAACTCCGTTGGCAGCACGTACTCCGTAGATGGCAGCAGAACCGTCTTTTAGTACAGATATGCTTTCTATGTCATTGGAACTTAGATTGTTGAAATGCCCTTCATCTGACGGCATGCCATCGATTACGTAAAGTGGGCTACCTAAGTTACGTATTTGAATATTTGTGCTTGCTCCGGGTCTACCATCGGTTTGACGTGCAGAGATACCTGCAACCTTCCCCACTAAGGTTCCTGAAGTGGTGACAGATGCTGTACGAATGATGTCGTCCGAACTGATATTACTAATAGCACCCGTAATAGAACTTTTAGTTTGAGTACCATAGCCTACCACTACTACTTGTTCTAGGGCTTGAGCATCTTCCTGCATCATTATTTTAAAAGAAGTCTGAGCACCCACAGTTGCCAATTGTTCTTTGTATCCTATGTAAGAGAATGCAAGAACATCACTCTGAGAATCTACTTTTAAGTTAAATACCCCATCAACATTGGTTATGGTGGCTAGTTTAGATTCTTTTCCTTTTACAACTACCGAAACTCCGATCAAGGGTTCGTTAGAAATTCCGTCTAGGACTTTTCCTGTAATGTTGATGTTTCCCTGTCCGTATGCATATATTTGTGTGCATAACAGAAGTAAGATCAACATCCATTTAAATTGTTTTTTCATAATTTTTTTTAGATAAAATTGGTGTTTTTCATTTTACTCTTTTTCCCCATATAGATTCACCTGCAGCGTTGAGCCCTGTAAATAAGATTGTTACTTTTTCATTTTCCCAATCTTGTCCCATATGCAGATGTAATCCTTCTATCGTTTCTGAAGCATGAATAGAGAGTTTGTCATCTTTACTCATACTCCAAGTGCCTTTTAGATCACCCGTTAAAGTGTTGTCATTGTGGAAAGTGACAGTATGTGAAAGGCACATCTCTTTTTCAGCTAAATGATTTTCTCCCCACAATATTTGTCCGGCAAACAGTTCTCTTTCCGGAGCATCTCCCTTTATATGTATTATTTCCCATTCTCCAACAAGATCTTTATCCTCTATTTTTTGTGTGGGTGTGTTGGCATATCGTTGAGGTGATGCTACTGGCCAACCATCGCTTGTCCAGAAAATTTGACGAAGATGAAAATCCATCATGTGATTTTCTGGAGCTAATCGCGCTTGATGTCCCATGTAGAAATTGCCATCTTTGTCTTGAAAAACAGAACAATGTGCCACACCTGCCCATCCGGTATGATTTTGAAACCTGTATGGATAAGTCAATATTGGATAATCATCTATTTGCTCTCGCATGTCTTTTCCAAAATAGTCGAAGAAGGGTCCTTGAGGCTTGTCTGATCGTCCAACTCTTACATTGTATGTAGTCATTAGTGGATCGTAGGACACAAACAAGAAGTATTGTTTCAACTCTTGGTTGTAAACAATTTCCGGTGCTTCTAAATTGTTTTTAGAAGGGTTGTCTCTCCGAGCCGTGAGAATGCCTTGATCGTTTGGCTTCATGGTTAACCCCGTTTCGGGGTTTAGCTGTACAACGTGTAAGCCTCCGAAGTATGAGCCATAGTGCATCCATTGTTCGCCTGTTGTCGGATCTGTTACTATGCTAGCGTCTATCGCATTCATTACGTCGCCCCCTTTAGTTTTTACCACACAACCTTTCAGCTGCCATGGCCCTTCGGGTGAAGTGGCTTCTGCCAATCCGATGTATGATGTTTGTTTGCCAAAAGAAGATACACTGTAGTATAAGCGCAGCTTGCCTTGATACTCCAGAATATATGGAGCCCAAATATTGCTTGCTCCTTCGCCATCAGCATGCTCAAGCACCCAGTCTTTTGCTTCTTGTGGAATTTCTTCGAGCGCCCATCCCACATATTCCCAATTGACCAGATCTTTCGACTTCCTCACTTGAATGTATCCAAAAGGGAGTTGTTTATCTTTTATTTCCTTGTCATTTTGTCCCAAAATGGCATCTGTAGAATAGGCATAATATGTGTCGCCAATCAACAGAATAGAAGGGTCGTGCACATTATATGTTCCCCATTTCTTGTAGTCTTCCATTTTGGAGAAGTTGGAATAATCATCCACCCATGGATTTTGTTGATCTACGGGTGTGATTGATCTCTGTAAACAGGAGCATAACAAAGTCATGCATCCCAATATATAGCCAAGTTTTTTAATCTTCATTACTTAGTGTCTTTAGTCTAATGCAACAGTTATCAATGCCTTTGCAGGTAGTGAAACGGTAAGCTTATTGTCATTTACTTTAGCTCCATTAAAATCTTTAAGTACTACTTCGTTTGGATTCTCAAAAGTATTGTGCGAATCCATTTTTGTGGCTGTAATAATATTTGCACCTGTTACTTTTAGTTTTTTAGCACCTCTGATATCAGTATTTATTTCTACAGCATTATTGGGGTCTAGATTCAGGAAGGTTACGTGAATCTTACCTTCGTCGTTTTTGGATGCCGTAACAGATACCGAATTGATCTTTTTGTTCATGCGACTATAGGTCGGACTATTGTAATCCAATGGAAGAGCTGTTGCATCTTGATGAACTTTGTACATATCGAAAACATGATAGGTAGGCGTCAAAACCAATTGCTCTCCCTTGGTGAAGAATAGAGCTTGTAAGACATTCACCATCTGTGCAATATTTGCAATTTTGACTCTTGCTGCATGCTTGTGAAATATGTTGATGATAGAGCCTGCCAATAAAGCGTCACGCAATGTGTTTTGCTGGAATAGGAAGCCGGGGTTTGTTCCAGGTTCAACGTTATACCATGCTCCCCATTCATCTACAATGAGGTCGATCTTTTTTTGAGGATCATATTGATCCATGATCATAGAGTGTCTTGTGATCAAATTATCCATTCTCAAGCCGTGTTCCAAAAGAGAAAAATATTCGTCTTCGGTAAATCCTGTTGCATCTCCTTTATCTTCCCATCTGCGGGTGAAAGCATAGTTGTGAAGCGATACACCATTCATCATTCCGTGTGGAATGTTTTTCATCATAGTACTCATCCAATGATAGTCATCCACATTAGGACCACCTACCACTTTATAAAGTCTGTTTTCTCCATAATTACGACAATAGGTTGCATATCTTCTATAGTGTTCTGCATATGCTTCGGCGGTCATATTACCTCCACAGCCCCAGTTTTCGTTTCCTACACCCCAGAATTTCACATTCCATGGCTTTTCTCTACCATTTTCTCTTCTAAGATTTGCCATTGGGCTTTCTCCATCAAAGTTGATATATTCTACCCATTTTGACATTTCTTCTACCGTTCCGCTTCCTACATTTCCGCAGATGTATGGTTCAGTGCCTATGGCTTCACAGAGGTCAAGAAATTCGTGAGTACCAAAGCTGTTGTCTTCTACTGTTCCTCCCCAATGTGTATTGATCATTTTAGGACGTGCTTCACGTGCTCCGATACCATCCATCCAATGATATTCATCAGCAAAACATCCACCCGGCCAACGCAGGTTGGGGACTTTAATATGCTTCAGGGCATCTATTATATCTTTTCGCCCTCCATTTATGTTAGGTATCTTGGAATCTTCGCCTACCCATAACCCATCGTAGATACAATGTCCAAGATGTTCTGAAAATTGTCCATAGATGTGTCGGCTGATTTTATCTTTCCCCAGATCACTGTTGATAACAACATCTACTTTTTGCTGAGCCATAGCTAACGCACTAGCTACAATGGTCAACGTCAGTAATATTCTTTTTTTCATGGTCTAAAATATTATAATTAATTGCTTAAAAGTATTTTCATTTTTTTAGAGGAGGTACAGTTACTCCTTCCGTAGTCATATTTATTTTTTCGATCGTTCCATCTTCGTTATGATATAAGTAATCTATACAAACAGAACGGCGAAAACTTCCTCCCTCTGTTTGCACAGCCCCATTATGGTAGATGAAATACCATTGTCCTTTGTATTCTATAATAGCCTGATGATTGGTGTTAGAGTTACCCGCCACTTCATTGATTATACCTTTATATTCCCAAGGGCCTTCGATACTCCGGCTCATTGAATATCCTATTTTTTCAGGAAAATACTGAGCATAAGATAAGTAATACCATCCATTATTTTTATGGATCCAAGGAGCCTCAGTGAAGTTTTCTAGCGGTATAGGTACGATAGGGCCATCTAACTCTATCATATTATCTTTTAGTTTGGCGTAATAGCACTGTGTGTTGCCCCAAAATAAGTAGGCTTGGCCGTCATCGTCTATCCATACGGAAGGATCTATATCTTCCCAGCTTATTTGTGTATAATCAGTGGTCATACCGTTGGTAATAATTGCCGAACCTCTCGCATCCTTGAAAGGTCCTATTGGACTATCGGCAACAGCCACACCAATAGACTTGCCGTGGATAGAACCATGCTCAACTGTTACATACCAATAGAATTTTCCATTGCGCTCTATCACTTGTGAAGCCCACGCCTCTCCTTTGGCCCATGCAAAATCTGTAGCCTTAAGAGGTACCGGATGCTCTTTCCAAGTGATCATATCGTCTGTCGAAAATACAAGCCATTCTCTTATGTCGTAGTGATTGTGTGGGTGTGGACACACATCATGTCCTGTGTATAAATATACTTTATCGTTATATACCATCGCAGCAGGATCTGCAGTGTATTTGTCAGTAACGAGAGGATTTCCCTTGTTTACAATTGTTCTTTCTTGCGCAAATAGCACACAAGGAATCAGAAAAAAGAATAGGAATAGATTGTAATTTTTCATAGTTTATTGATATCTTATTTGATTAACTTTTCTTGATTTCTTATCAAGAGACTGATTGTGAGTAAAGGTATGTTCCCTCAGTGTTTTCGTGGTGGATAAATTTGTGTTAAAGGTGGATAAAAACGTAAAAGGGTAGACAAAAACACTTTTACGTGGATTTTTCATCCAATTAAGTGTATAAACTACATTCTTTTTTAATAAATAACAATATCTTTGAAAAGAAGACTTTAAATTGTGGATATGAATAGACACATCAAACATATAGCATTAGTTCTACTATTGTTTTATTCCCTCAATAGTTTAGCATGGAGTAATATTTTCTCTCGACATACTTTTAGTTCATTGACAGTAGAAGACGGCTTGCCTATCAATTTTATTGAATATCTATCATTGGATAGTAAAGGTTTCTTATGGGTTTCTACACAAGGAGGAGGGCTTGTGCGCTACGATGGCTATGAATTTGTATTATTTAATACTAATGGAACTCATTTTGAGCTACGAAGTAACAATATACGGCAGACTTACGAAGATGTCTACAACAGACTATGGATTATATCGGATGCAGGAATAGATATTGTTGATCTATCTACTATGCAAAATATCAATGGGTTGTTTGAGCAAAATCTACAACTGAAAAAGATCATGAATAGTCCTGCAACTTCAATTTACAATGATTCGAAGAATAATCTGTGGATAGTAAACGATGGAGCAATCAGCAAAGTAGTATTCTCTGATAAAGGGGAAGTAGAAGGAGTTTACTCCTTATCTCCAACCACAATACATAGTAAATCTCCATTTTCATCTGTTTGTGAAATAAATGAAGAAATATGGATCGGAAGCCATGGGGTGTTTAAAATAGAGCAAAATCAGGCTGGTTATTTGGTATTGTACCCTGTAAACGAAACATCGGAATTAGCTATTGGTGGTCTGGTGACCAAAATTTATAAAGCAGAAAATACTGTTTGGTTAGGTACTGAATATGGGTTGTGGAGCTATAATATTGGCAATAAAACAGCAAAAAATTATAGATATAGTAGTGCAGAACCTTATTCCCTCTCTCAAGATATGGTGACAGATATATCGCAGATGAGCGATGGACGTCTGGTGGTGAGTACCCTTAGGGGCTTGAATTTTTTTGACTCTAGCACAGAGACTTTTGAACGTATTTCCCATTCTAACGAAACAGATGCGCTGAACAATGATTTCGTTAGCTGTCTTCTGCCCAATGAAGACAACCTTTGGATAGGAACAGAAGGTGGAGGAATTAATATAATGTCAAACAAAAGTTTAGATGTGACCAACTATAAGCATAACGATATAAATCCTTCTAGTCTTGTGCCCAACCCTGTAAATGCCATAATAGAAGATTATAAAGGTAATTTATGGGTAGGAAATATGGAAGGGGGACTAAGTTTACTGGATAAGAAAACGAATAAATTTAAACATTACCAAGCAATGGGGAGCATTGGTTCGCTAAGCCATAATTCGGTGAGCGTGTTGGAAGAGGATGTCAACCACAATTTGTGGATAGGAACATGGGGAGGAGGCCTCAATGTCTTAGATCTTAAAAAACAACCCCATCAGTTTACTTACGAACAAATAACAACACCACTTGCAGGTGAAATGGCATATACAGCTGTTTTGAAATATGACTCCATCAATAATGGATTGTGGGTAGGAAGTAACAGAAGTATTCTTTTCTATAATATAGCAACTAAAGAACTTGTAAAACCATTGTCTTCCAAAATGACGGATAAGATAAAAGGTGTTTTAGGAAGCTTGATTGATGATAAGAACCAGCTATGGCTAGGATGTTCGGAAGGAATAATAGTTGTAGACTTGAAATCATTTAATTCTAAAGACTTTACGTGTGAGTCTCACTTTTTTCATGTTGGGGATAAAGATAGTGACAAACTTTTTGAAAAGAACGTCAGTGCTATTTATCAAACTAAAGACAAGTCTATTTGGATAGGAAGTAAAGGATATGGTTTGCGCAAGCTCACAACAGTAAATGGAGAGTATGAGACTGCTACATATACTATTGAGCATGGCTTGTCAAATAATATTATTTTTGGAATCCTAGAAGATGAAGAGGGATTAATATGGGTCAGCACAGGATATGGACTTTCGTGCTACAATGCAAAGTTAGAGCGCTTTGTAAACTTTACTACTGCCGACGGACTTATTGATAATCAATTCTTCTGGAATGCAAGTTTCAAATCGCCTACCAGTCACGAACTTTATTTTGGTAGTATGTGCGGATTGACTAGATTAGGATCCCGTCATCAATTTTTAACACCGACGGCTCGAAAAGTGATTTTCACAAAATTAAAAGTCCTTAACGACCAGATCTGGCAAAAAAAAGGAAAGTATATTGATAAAGACATAGCCTATGCAGACAAGCTGACCTTGCATGAGAAAGATAAGTCTTTTTCGTTAGAGTTTTCCTCACTTGATTATAACAGTCATCGTTCGGTTGTTTATTCATATAGGCTTTTGGGATTCGACGACAATTGGATAGAAACCCCCGATAATAGAAGATTTGTAAACTATACGAATCTTCGTCCAGGATTATATACTCTACAGGTGCGCGCCATGTCTAGATCGTTAGGCTGGACAGAAGATGTCACAGAATTGCAAATAGAAGTAATACCTTTCTTCTACAAAAGAGCTTGGTTTATAGCTTTGTGTCTGCTCCTTGTATTTTTTATAGCTTTTCAATTCTACAGTTGGCGAATCAGAAATTTGAAAGAACAGAAGGAATTATTACATAAGAAAGTAACAAAAAGGACGCATGAGCTAAAAGAGCAAAATGAGATCTTGGTTGAACAGAATAAAAAAATAGATAATCAGCGTCTACAGTTGATCAAGATGTCGGAACAGGTAGAAGAGGCTATGGCCGACAAGATTACTTTTTTTACCAATATAACGCACGAATTCAGGACACCTATTACGCTCATTACAGGCCCCATAGACCGAGCTTTGAAGTTGAGTGCCAATCCCAAGGTGGTGGAGCAGCTTCAATATGTGCAACGTAATTCAAGATACTTACTTTCTTTGGTCAATCAGTTGATGGATTTTAGAAAAGTAGAAACAGATAACATGACCTTCACTCTAAAAAGAGGCAATTTTTCTCAATTCTTAGATGAAACACTTCTTTCGTTTCAGACCTTCGGTAAGGATCGTGGAATAGACATCAGAAAGTTGGAGCGTATCTCTTCTGTCTTTCTAGAACTCGACTATAACGCTATCTATACAGTTATCACTAACTTATTGTCTAATGCTATCAAATTCTCGCCCGACAATAGTTCCATCACACTTTATGCAGCTACACTCACTAAACGTTGTTCTGACGAAAAACTGCTCTATATATGCGTTAGCGATGCCGGAGAGGGAATAAAAGAAGAAGAGATATCTAAAATATTTGATCATTTTTACCAATCGAAATCAAATGTAAACTATCCCACATACGGACAAAGTGGGACAGGTATAGGGCTTTACCTGTGTAAAAAAATTGTAACTTTATTGGGTGGTGATGTCAGCATCAAAAATAATCAAAAGAAAGGGACAGCTTTCAGAATCTTATTGCCAGTAAACTTAGATATACAATCAGGTAATGAGAGACTTGCAAGTAATTCTATAAGCTCTCTTGATAGTGAAAGAGTAATAGATGAAGAACCTTTTCTTGCAGCTCAACGATTGTCTATTCTAGTGGTGGAGGACAATAAAGACATGAGAAACTACATTGCGTCAATTCTTTCAGAGTACTACAATGTCCAAGAGGCGGAGAATGGTGAAGATGCTCTGAAAATTCTCAAGAATAACTCTACGGATTTCATTATTAGCGACATGATGATGCCAGTAATGGATGGATTAGAGTTTTCAAGAAGGGTAAAGGAAAATTTCGAGACCTCTCACATCCCTTTTCTCATGTTGACAGCTAAAACATCTTCTGAAGCAGAAATAAATAGTTATAAAGTCGGAGTCAACGAGTTTATACATAAACCTTTTAATGAAGAATTATTGTTAACCAGAATAAAAAACATGATAGAGAGTCGCAAACTATATCAAAGAAAATTCAGCTTAAGCATGAATCGAAAAGAGTTAGATCTAAACTTTGAGTCTCAAGATCAGAAGTTTATAAATAAAGCTCTGGAAACTATAAAAGAGAACTATCAAAATCCGGCTTACGATGTGAATGATTTTGTAACTGCATTAGGAGCTAGTCAGAGTTTGGTTAACAGTAAAATGAAAACTTTACTGGGGCAAACTAGTGGACAATTTATTCGTAACTACAGGCTGAAAGTCTCACATGAAATCATTCTTGAGAATGATGGTGAGTTTAATGTTTCTGATGTAGCATACCAGGTTGGTTTTAATGATCCTAAATATTTTACAAGATGTTTTTCTAAACAATATGGTTACCCACCAAGTGAATTGTTAAGACGGATTTAAAGCAAGTGTAATTCTTGCTAAATGAAAAAGTTTGAGCAATGCCTTTGGGCAGAGCTCAAACTTTTATGAAAGAGATTTGTAGTGTCTTATTAAAAATATGATGGTATCAGAACGAAGTAGTTATCGTTCTATTGATTACATCCAGTTGTTGTTCCTGAGTCAGCTTAGTGAAGTTCACTGCATAGCCAGACACTCGGATCGTAAGCTGAGGATAAAGCTCCGGGCTTTCCATCGCCTTAATCAGCAAGTCACGATCAAATACGTTGACATTCAGATGTTGACCTGTTTGGTTAAAATAACCATCCATCAAGCCCACAAGATTGTCTTGTTTTTCCAAAGTGTTTTTCCCTAGCGTATGCGGAGTGATGGCAAACGTATACGAGATACCATCATTGGCATGCTCGAAAGGTAGTTTAGCCACTGATGCCAACGAAGCTACTGCTCCTTTTACATCGCGTCCGTGCATCGGATTCGCACCCGGGCCAAATGGTTCACCGGCACGACGTCCATCAGGGGTGTTACCTGTTTTCTTGCCATACACCACATTAGAGGTAATGGTAAGTACAGATTGCGTTGGAGTTGCATTTTTGTACATCTTGTAACGACGAATCTTGTTCATAAACATTTCTACGATTTGCACTGCAAAACGGTCTGTTTTGTCGTCATTATTTCCAAATGGTACATAATCTTTCTCTACCACATAATCCACAGCGTCGCCGTCAGCATCTCTGATGATGCGCACTTGTCCGTGTCTCATTGCAGCAAACGAGTCTGCCACAATGGATATACCTGCAATGCCAAAGGCTTGCGTACGATGGACATCCACATCGTGAAGAGCCATTTCTAGCGCTTCGTACGAATATTTATCGTGCATATAGTGAATGATGTTCAACGCTTTTACATAGGTTTCAGCAAGCCAGTCGAGCATTTTGTCAAACTTAGCCCACACTTCGTGATAGTGCAAATAGTCTCCTTCCACACGTTCGAAGATGGCAGGCGTTACTTGTGCTTTGCTGATCTCATCCTTTCCACCATTGATGGCATATAGTAGCGCTTTTGGCAAGTTGGCACGAGCTCCGAAAAACTGCATTTGTTTTCCGATAGCCATTGGCGACACACAACATGCAATACCGTAGTCGTCTCCCAATTGTGGTTTCATCAGGTCGTCGTTCTCATATTGTAGCGATGAGGTGTCGATCGATACTTTGGCACAATAGCGTTTCCATGCCACAGGTAGGTTGTCGCTCCACAGCACAGTCAAGTTCGGTTCTGGCGCTGGTCCTAAATTATATAAAGTATGCAGAATACGGAAACTGTTTTTGGTCACCAAGCTTTTACCGCTTTTGGTGGTTCCTCCAATAGATTCGGTTACCCATACAGGGTCGCCCGAAAATAGTTCATCATATTCAGGAGTTCTTAGGAAACGTACAATGCGAAGCTTCATCACAAAGTGATCCATCAGTTCTTGCGCTTCCTTCTCGGTAATTGTTCCATTTTGGAGATCACGCTCAACGTAGATGTCTAAGAACGTAGTCACACGCCCCAAGCTCATTGCTGCTCCGTTTTGATCTTTGATTGCTCCCAGATAGCCAAAGTATAGCCATTGGATAGCTTCTTGAGCATTGCTAGCCGGATTTGATATGTCGTAGCCATAAGCTGAAGCCATACGTTTTAGGGCTTTCAGTGCATCTATTTGTGCACTAAGCTCTTCGCGTAAGCGAATCAGGTCTTCGGTCATCTGTGCCGGGTCGCACTCGTTAAATCGCTTGATACGCTCATTGATCAGTCTGTCAGCACCATAAAGCGCCAAACGTCTGTAGTCTCCAATGATACGCCCACGTCCATAAGCATCAGGCAGTCCGGTAATGATACCGTTGCTTCGTGCCTTGCGAATGCTATCTGTGTAGGCAGCAAAAACCCCATCATTGTGCGTCTTTCTATGCTTAGCATAAAATTCGTCCGTGATGGGGTCTAAATCGTATCCATATTCTTTCAGGCTCTGCTTCACCATTCGGAGGCCTCCGTTAGGGAAAATTGCTCTTTTGAGAGGCTTGTCGGTTTGCAGTCCAACTATTTTTTCCAATCCTTTGTCTATGTAGCCTGCACCATACGCATCGATCTGTGAAGGAATTTTAGTTTCGGCATCGTAAACGCCTTTTTCCTTTTCTATGGCAAACATTTCAGACAACTGTTCCCACAGCTTTTGCGTATTTTCGGTAGCATCTTCGAGAAATCTTTCATCTCCAAGATATTCAGTGTAATTTTGAAGAATAAAATCGCTAACGTCGATCATTTCCTTCCACTTCGTTCCATTGAAACCCTTGTAAGCTTCCATTTATAAAATCATGTTTTTATGTTAAACAGACCACAAAGATAGGTATCTTTTCTACTATTATCAATCATTATTAATAGTGAGAATTGATCAGCTTATTACCCTTTTTGATAAGCTCTAGAAAGCTACTGAGATAGAAGCTACAGATGGCTTCAAAATTATTGATTTTATTATTTATAGGCTGACTAAAATCTCAGATAAGATTAGCCTTTTTGACAAAAAAATGTTATCTTGAAGATATTGTCTAACCTTGTAAACACATATCGATATGAAAGATTTAACTTGCGGAATGTGCAAACATAAGTTTAAAGCTTCGCTCCAGTTGATAGACGATGGAGAATGGTATTACAAATGTCCCAAGTGTGGTGCCCTCATAGACGAGACTAAAAATGTGTATAGCCAAAACGAAGAAGATTACTACGATCAAGAAGATCATCATAGGTGAGGATGCTGCAAAAGACAAACTAAAAAGTGTGCAGGTTTTTATATTTAAAGACTAGCACACTTTTTTTGATAATATTGTGATAACTATAATTATTCCGCACCATATCTATTGAGGTGGTACTGCCTCAAAGAATTTGACAAGCCTCCCCAAATAAGGTGGATGGAGAAAGCACTGCCTCCATAGTCGAAGTGTTTTTTGCTGTTGAAAAGCATCTGGTTGTATTTTGCCTGAATGCCTAGATAGTTTCCTCGAGAGAAGTAAAATCTGTACCCCAGACCTGTATTGAGATTTAGACTATTTACGGTGATTGCTTTTATGTCCTTCTTCTTGTCTTCTCGCACAATATCGAGACCGTCCCAACCAATACCTGCTAAGACCTGAAGTTCACTTTTCTTGTAACACCAAATATCTCTGCCCACATCCAAGCCCAAATAACCTCCAAAGTAACTTCGTGTGTTGGCTAATTCGCCATCATGATTGATATATTGGTAATATTTTGGGGTGGTGGCGGAGCGCAAAATGAGTGTTAAGTCATAATTCATTTTCTTGTGTTTGAACCCAAGCTGAAAGCCAAATGAGGGATGAATGCCCAAACTGCGATTGAGATTTCCGGTGGGGATCCAAGTTCCCACAAGCAGTGAAACATGCAATTCCGTCAAATTTTTATAACTGCGAACGTCGGCATCTAGCTTCTGCCTTAAAGGTGATTCTTTGTATTGATCTTTGGACAATAATTCTTGGAAAGTAGATTCCGAATCGCCACTATAAAATCTTGTTAACCATCGCTCAGTGGAGCCTTCAGGGTACTTGTCAATCAGTTCACAGGCTAACTTTTTTGTATAACTATTAAACTCCATAAAATCTCTGTAATTGTGGAGATAATATAAAATGTTATGGTTGTAATAGCTTATCAAAGAGTCGCTTGGATTATTAGTGAATTCTTCAATGATTTTCTTGTTGCTTACCATGATCTTGTCATCTTCTTTATAATCAAGGATATATTGCGAGTAAGCATTATAACTGCCAGGCATTTGGTCAAAGATAGTCTCGTCAAACTTGTTCTCGTATAGATCGAGCAACACTCTGGCTCTGAAATTATATTCGTAAAGTTGACATTCATTTATCCAATAGTCTAAGGCATATCTGGCTGAGTCTGTTTTATTTTCGTTCATAAATTGGCAAAACAGATTGGCAGAAGTTAGTGCTATCTCATAGCAGGTTGGCTTACGAACGATTCTGGTTTCTATAAAAGAGTTGAAATCAGTATCTTGTGCATTCGCTGCAAGCGATAGTAGAGCAAGAAGCGTAAGAAGCAAATGTTTTTTTTTCATCAGTTTAAGATAATATGAAGAGGTTAACAGTCCAAATATATATATAATAGTTGAAATATGGGTTTGGGGATGAGCTGTTTTTTTGTGTGCTATGTCATTCTCTTTTCATATCTTTGGAGATGATAAAAGTACCAAAGTTTCAGAAAATAATTTTAGATGAATAGGAGCCTTTCTGTTTTTATATGGTTGATCATCATACTATTCACTTCGTGTTTTAGTGAGGATGAAAAGTTTGATAATAGTCGTAGAGGAAATTTTGATGCCCTGTGGACTATCTTGGATCAAAAATATTGTTTCTTTGAATATAAAAATATCGATTGGGATGATGTCTATGCACGATATTCGCGTAGAATCAGCGAAGATATGAGTTCTGAAGCGCTTTTCGATCTGATGGACGAAATGCTCAAAGAGCTAAAAGATGGGCATGTCAATCTCACAAGTGCCTTTAATGTGGCACGATATGCTGAGTGGTATGATAATTATCCTCGCAATTTTTATATCGATATTATCGAAAATGATAATTATCTGGCCAAAGACTATAAAATAGCGAGTGGCTTGCGCTACAAGGTGTTGATGGATAACGTGGGTTATGTGTATTATAATAGTTTTTCGTCAGGTGTTGGGCGTGGAAATCTCAATGAGGTGATTAAGAGAATGTTGTCGTGTGATGGCATTATTATTGATATTCGTAGCAATGGTGGAGGTAGCTTGAGCAATGGCGAAAAGCTGATTGAACCTTTTGTGACTAAGAAAACGCATGTGGGGTATATGCAGCACAAGACGGGCAAAGGGCACAATGACTTTTCTAAGCCCTATGCGCTTTATGCAGAGCCTTTCAGTGGGTGGTCGTATCTGAAGCCGGTAGTGGTGTTGACCAATCGTAGAAGTTATAGTGCTGCTAATGATTTTGTTAGTGCTATGAAGTGTGCCGATAATGTAACCATCATGGGCGATAAAACCGGTGGAGGTGGTGGTATGCCCTTTTCTTCAGAACTGCCAAATGGATGGTCGGTACGTTTTTCAGCCTCACCTCGATTGACTGTCGATAAAGAACAAATAGAGTTTGGAATTGATCCGGATATATTTGTAGAGCTAAAGGAATCGGATAGAGAGAAAGGTATTGACACCATCATAGAAGAAGCCAGAGCGTATATCAAAAAAATGCAAAATCTGAATTAATAACTGTCTTTTTATTTGCTATCTTTTTGCCGATGAAGGAGGAGAGTGGAGACATTTATATCTATGAGTCATGAAAAAAAGATAAAATCAAGCTTTTTTCTGACAAAATGTTCATTTTTTGTATCAAACCTCGGTGAAGGATGTTAAGAGGCAAGAAAGGTTCCCCTTTTTTTAGCATATTATCTTTTTCAGATGTATCTTTAGCATCTTAAAGTATTGTTTTAGGATAAACTTATTAAATGAAAATTGACATGATCCTCGATGGATATGTGAGAACTGACGAATTACTTCCCAAAGGGGAAGACCTTATAAACGAAATTGCTAGGCTTCGCAAAGAGAAAAATGCTGTTATTTTGGCGCATTATTATCAGTCTGGAGATATTCAGGATATTGCAGATTATTTAGGTGATAGCCTTCAGCTGGCACAAGCTGCAGAGAAGACCCAAGCAGACATGATTGTGTTTTGTGGAGTGCATTTTATGGCCGAAACGGCAAAAATACTGAATCCAACAAAGAAAGTTGTACTCCCTGATGCCGATGCAGGCTGCTCTTTGGCAGACTCGTGCAGTGGTGAGGAAGTGCGAAAAATGAAAGCTAAGCATCCCAATGCGATTGTTATCAGCTATATCAATTGCGATATCACGGTAAAGGCTGAAAGCGATATCATCGTTACTTCGTCTAACGCAGAGCATATTATCAACAGCATACCCAAGGAACAAGAGATAATTTTTATGCCGGATAAAAATCTAGGAAGCTATCTGAACAAGGTGTGCAACAGAGAAATGATCCTTTGGGATGGTGTATGTATTGTGCATGAAGCTTTTTCTCTCGAGAAAATAGGGAAGCAAATGCTTGAAAACCCAAATGCCAAACTGATAGCTCATCCTGAGAGCAATAAGCCTGTGCTGAATATGGCTGAATTTATTGGAGCTACCTCTAGACTTCTACGTTATGTGGTAGAAAACCCACATGATGAGTTTATTGTCGCCACTGAGGAAGGTATTCTCCATGAGATGCAAAAACGCGTACCCAACAAAAAACTTATAGCAGCTGCCAGTGAAGATAATACTTGTAACTGTAGCGAGTGTCACTTCATGAAATTGAACACATTAGAGAAACTCTACCTGTGTATGAAATATGAGCTTCCGGAAATTATTTTGGAAGAAGAACTGCGATTGAAGGCACTGAAAAGTATAAATAGAATGTTGGAATATTCTAAAAGCTTATAATATTTTATCCCTCTGTGATGATCCAAACAGATATTTTAGTTGTCGGTTCGGGAGCCGCCGGCTTGTTTTATGCATTAAAAAGCGCTAATGCTTGCCCCCAAAAGAAAATAACCATTATAACTAAAGCGTCGCCGGACGAATCAAATACGAAGTATGCGCAAGGTGGAGTGGCTGTAGTTTTGGATGAAGTTAGAGATAATTTTAAGAATCACATTGCTGATACATTGATTGCCGGAGATGGCTTGTGCAACCAGCAAGTGGTGGAAATGGTGGTTCAGGATGCTCCTGGGCGTATCTATGATCTGATTGATCTGGGTGTAAATTTTGATCTCGATCTCGAAGGAAAATATGATATGGGACGCGAGGGTGGACATTCGCACCATCGGGTGATTCATCACAAAGACAATACGGGAGAAGCTATTGAGCAGGTTTTGCTCAAAAAAATGGCAGAACATGCTAATATCTCAGTGCTGGAATATCATGTGGCACTGGAGCTGTTGCTGTCAGACCAAGGAGAATGTATAGGATCAAAGGTTCTGGATCTCAAGCAGAAAAAGGTTGGCAAAATCTATTCTAAAATCACAGTGTTGGCAACAGGAGGTTGTGGATCGGTTTATGTTAACACTACCAATCCCAGTATCAATACCGGAGATGGAATAGCCCTTGCATCACGAGCCGGAGCAAAGGTGAGCAATATGCAATTTATTCAGTTTCATCCCACTGTGGGCTATGATAGTATCAGAGGCAAACTTCCTCTAGTGACCGAAGCTTTGCGAGGTGCAGGTGCACGATTGAGGAATATCAACAAAGAGCTTTTTATGTCTCGTTATGATGCTAGAGAAGAGCTAGCCCCACGTGACATCGTTTCCAGAGCGATATATAGCGAAATGGTAGAGCATAAAAGCAAATTTATATATCTTGATTGCACGATGGTGGATAGGGAAAAGCTGATCGCTCATTTTCCAAATATTTATAAAGATTGCAAAGAGAGAGGTTACGATCTGTTTACGGATCTTTTGCCCATTGTGCCTGCTGCTCACTACCTTTGTGGGGGGATAGAGGTGGATATGGATGGTAAAACCTCTGTTGATAATTTATTTGCTATTGGTGAATGTTCTAATACGGGGCTTCATGGAGCAAATCGTTTGGCTTCCAACTCTTTGTTGGAGGCGCTGGTTTATGCTCATCGAGCAGCAATACTGTCGAAGGCGTTACTGGATAACGATAAAAATATAACATCGAAGGATGAAAACGCCGATGAATGGGGCGAAATTTATTCAGAAGCTTTGCCAGAAATTCCTCAGATTTTAGATGACCTAAATCGTATGATGAGCCAATATGTGGGCATCGTGAGAACTCATGAAGGGCTCTTATTGGCTGAAAAACAGCGAGAAGAACTAGAAAGGCGATTTATGGCATTGCCCCAGGTGTTGAAGAATATGACATTGGAGACACTGGAACTGAGAAATATGCTCGAAGTCTGTAAGATGATTATCAGTGAAAGCATAGCACAAAAGGAAAATAAAGGAACGTTTTATAATATTGATTTACATGAAATTTGAAAAACCTCATTATATAACTGACGAAAGACTGTCGCATTTTATTACCGAAGCTTTGGCTGAGGATGTGGGCAGTGGTGATCACTCTACATTGGCTAGTGTTTCTGACGATCTGCAGAGCAGAGCCCATCTCTTGGTAAAGGGAGACTGTGTCTTGGCTGGTGTGGAATTGGCTTCGTTGATTTTTAAGCATTATGATGAGGGGTTGACCGTTGAGCTGATGAAGCGCGATGGTGACTATGCAGAAGTGGGAGATGTGGTATTCGTAGTCTCAGGAAAGGCTTCTTCTATACTGACCGTAGAGCGTTTTGTGCTCAACTGTATGCAGCGTATGAGTGGTATTGCAACCACTACGCATAAGGCTGTGAAGTTGTTAGAAGGTACAAATACTCAATTGTTGGACACTCGTAAAACGACTCCTAATTTCCGAATGTTCGAGAAATGGGCTGTGCGTATTGGAGGAGGAACCAACCATCGTTTTGGTCTTTATGATATGATTATGTTAAAAGATAATCATGTGGACTATGCAGGGGGGATTGCTTCGGCTGTGGCAAGGACGAAAGAGTACTTGCAACGTACAGGTTTAGATCTGAAAATAGAGCTAGAGGTGCGTAATTTGGAGGAAGTAAAAGAGGCATTGGCTGTTGGAGGTGTCGATATTATCATGCTGGATAATATGTCGGTAGAGGATATGTCGAGGGCTGTAAAGTTGATTGATGGTCGTGCTCAAACAGAGGCTTCTGGTAACATAACTGCCGATGAATTGGTTAAAATTGCTTCCACTGGTGTAGATTTTATATCGTCAGGAGCCATCATTTATAATGCTCCCATAGTGGATTTGAGCCTCAAGGCTTTTTGATTTCAGTTTTTTCATTTCGTTGCTAATTCACTGTGTTCACGAATCACGATGGCTAGTAGCCGTTTAGTCATTTTGGCTTCTATCCAAGCTGTAAAGTTGAATAGCTTCAAGATTTGCTTTTCGTATATATCGTTAGATATGTCCTCTAGTTGTGGTTGAAGTTTAGGCCATTCTTTTTCTCTGTTTTTCATCATGCTCTTTCCCTTATTGAAAAATTGAAGCATGACATTTTCTAGTCGATATGCCTTTGTTGTTTTCGAAATCGATCGTTTGAAGGATCGAACTTCAAATTCATATTCCTCCAGCTCGTCTAGCTCGAAGAGAGTCATCAGTTTAACTAATCTAATGGTACGATAGAGGGGAACAAACGTGATTTTTTTACTCAAAAATAAAACCTGATTGAGTTTCTGCAATGCTTCATGGTATTGCTCTTGCCCAAAATGCACTAAGGCAGTGTAAAGTAATATCCCCGATCGAATGTGTGGAGAGAAGAGGTGTTCTTTCTCAAAAATTTCACTCCAGTTGTTTTTGATTTGCAAGTTTGCCTCCTTGAAATATCCTTTGTCGAGCAATGGAAAAAGTTCATAGATGGCTATGAGGTAGGAGAGGTGGAGCTGAAAATCTTTGAAGGGATATTCTTTCAACGATTTCAGTTTGTCGATAAAATATTTCATAGAGTCGTATTGTCCCACACTTCTCAAGCTTTCTAAAATACCCTCTAGCACGGCAGTATAATAGATGGGAGGATTTGCCCAAAAGCTGGTGTTCTTTTCAAATAATTCATTCAGAGCATAATAAGATCGCAGAGCAGATTTGTAATCTCCTACATATATAAGGTATGCTGACTGGAAAAGTTGGTGTAGTTTCTTTATCTCAAAGGTTTCGATGTTTGATGTCGTCATGATGCTCATTTCGCTGATGATGAGGTCGTTCAGACCTTCCACTTGTTTGGTAGAGCGCATGCTCTCTAGGTATAGCATGCGATGGGTCATCAGCTCATGTAGCACTGATTGCTCGTTGATGCGTCGAATGATTTTCAATGATTCGTTGATCTGCAAATGTCTATGGAGTAGATCATTCTCGGATGTTTCAGGAAAATTGAGCGTGTGCAAGTATTTTAGTTCCAGACGTGAGGCTGTCAAAAAGATAAATTCTTCTTCTGCTTTTCGTGCTTTTAGCTTCACTTGATGAAGAATGCTTAAAGCTTCTTCGTACATCGATTTGTCGAATAAAACCTGTGCTTTTCCCATTTCGCTGCTTAGGTAGATCGATATATCATTATTTGCTTTTAGGTTCAACAAAATGTCAAGTAAAACCTTATATAGATAGGTTACCGTTTGATTGAAATTAGTTTTAGGCAATTTCTCCTGAAAAAGGGCTTGCAGTTTTTCAGAGGTGATGTCTTTATTGTTGTTGATCAACTCAAACAAAAAAGAGTAATCTGTATCTTTTTTATTCAGAGAATAAATCCGTTTTTCGGATTTGCTCATAGAATTAATTAATAATATTAGTGATTCTGGCTTTGACATATTCGAGATATTAGACTCTTATCGGTTAACAATGTAAAGATATGATGAAATTCAGAATAAACAGCAAAAAGTGAATCTAAAAAGGATGTTAGAATTATTATTATATTCATATAATATGTTTGTTTAAGTCTATTCTAATGTCATTATGGTTCTTTATGTGTTGCCTTATTTATATTTAGAATTATTATTATGTGCTGTTTTTGGCTTTTGTACATGTTGATAATTCTCTATGTTTAGCTTGTGAATAATACCAATTAACCTTTTAAACCTTAAAAATCAAGAATTATCCGTATGAAAAAGATCATTATTATAGGTAGCTGTAACACAGATATGGTTATTAAAACTGCTCGTATACCAGTGCCGGGAGAAACAATAATCGGGGGAACTTTCTTTATGAATCCCGGAGGCAAGGGTGCTAATCAGGCAGTGGCAGTAGCTCGCCTTGGAGGAGTGGCAACCTTTGTGGCAAAGACTGGTAACGATATGTTTGGTAGGCAGTCTGTGGATCTCTATCAGTCTGAAAATATCAATACTGACTATGTGTTCTCTGACCCTCAACGCCCTTCAGGTGTGGCTTTGATTTCGGTAGATGCACATGGTGAAAACAGCATTGTAGTGGCTTCGGGCGCTAATGCTGCACTTTTGCCAAAAGATATTGATCATGCGCGTGAGGCTATAGAGACTTCTAGTTACTTATTGATGCAATTGGAGGTGCCGATGGAAACCATCGAATACTCGGCTGATATAGCAAGCAAGAAGGGTGTAAAGATTGTTCTCAATCCAGCTCCTGCAGCTTTCCTACCTCAGTCGTTGATCGAAAAACTCTATCTGATTACGCCAAATAAGACAGAAGCAGAAATGCTGACAGGGATCAAAGTGTCAGATGTCGAAAGTGCGAAGAAAGCCGCCAAAGCTATCAGTGCCAAGGGGGTGGAAAATGTAATCATTACGTTAGGATCAGATGGTTCGGTGGTGAAAGAAAAAGACAACTATTATCATGTTGAAGCCTACAAGGTGGAAACAGTGGACACAACAGCCGCTGGTGATACGTTTAATGGCGCACTTTGCGTAGCCTTGTCAGAGGGAAAAGAATTGAAAGAGGCTGTTGAATTCGCAGCTAAGGCTGCCGCATTGAGTGTTACCCGTATGGGGGCACAATCTTCTATTCCGTATAGAAAAGAGGTTCTAAGTTTAGAATAAACTCTTTTTCGAGAGGAAATTAAGCTTTAAGCTAATTTTATAAAAACATTTTTAATCAGGATCAAACTATGAATTCTAAAACACTCAAAATTGTAAGCTGCTTGATCATTTTGCTACTCAGTTGTGCAAATATGATGGCAGAGGGGCTGCAAAGCAAAGGCTTTACAGGAACTGTTTATGATGAAAACCGTGACCCACTGATTGGGGCAACGGTGAAGGTGAAGGGCGCTCAAGAAGGGTCGATCACCAACGTTGATGGTAAATTTTCTATTAATACTACTGCAGATCAAGCTACTTTGGTAGTGTCGTATGTAGGTTATATGTCACAAGAAGTGCAAGCCACAGCAGGCAAATCTTTAGACATCTTGATGAAAGAAGACGCTACGATGCTTAGTGAAACTGTGGTGATTGGGTATGGAACAACCACCAAGAAGGAGATCACAGGATCTGTATCGTCTATCAAAGCTGAAGACTTCAATAAGGGAGTCTATTCAGACGCTTTGGGGATGTTGCAAGGAAAAGTTGCCGGGCTGTCTATCGTGAAACCCGGAGGCGCTGACCCGATGGCAAAATATGAAATTATTCTCCGTGGTACCAATACCTTGATTGGTGCTCAAGAGCCCCTGATCATTGTTGATGGAGTGGTGGGAGAAGATATTCGTAACGTAAACTTTGAGGAAGTGGAGTCGATGGACGTGTTGAAAGACGGTTCGGCAGCTGCTATCTATGGTACACGTGGTACCAATGGGGTAATCATCATCACTACTCGTCGTGCCAAATCAGGAAAAGCAACAGTAGAGTACAGTGGACGTGCCATTGTGCAGGTTGCACCTCGCAAGGTGGAAAGTCTTTCGGCTTCGCAATTCGAAGATGCTATAAAAACATATGCTCCGGATAAGGCAGGGAGTATTTATGGGGCTCAAACCGATTGGTTTGATGAGATCACACGCACACCTTTTAGCCATCAACATACGGTGACGATAGGTGGAGGAACAGAAACGCTTTCTCATCGCACATCGTTCAACTTGGAAGAGAGTGAAGGTGTATTGAAAAGAAGCGACTTTAATAGATATATGTTCAGAACAAATATCAATCAAAAACTATTTGATGATCGTTTAGATCTTGATCTAAATGCTACTTACTCGCAACGTCGCTACCATAAAGGCAATAAAGATGCATTCAGACAAGCGTTTATCTACAATCCTACAGCGCCGATCTATAACGAAGATGGCAGTTACTATGCTGTGCCAAATTCAGGAACAGATTATTACAATCCGGTAGCGATGGTAAACGAGCGTAATGCTGATGGAAAAACAAACGACTTTACTGGAAATGTGAGAGCTACTTTCAAGATTATGGAAGGGCTAAACTGGGTAAATTTCTTTACTTATTCTAATTCCGATTGGAAGGACAATGATTATAGAACAAGTAAATATCCTTCTTTGACCAGTACGGATGATCAAGGAAATGTAGTAAGACGTAATGGTGAAGCCCAAATAAGTCATGGCTCTTATCAAAATAAGCAATATGAAATGTTGCTAAACTATTCTAAAAAAATCAACCAACACTCTATACAAGCAGTGGCAGGCTATTCGTACCAAGAAGAAACCAATGAATCTACAGGATTGGAAAACTCTGAATTCGATACAGATGCTTATGGGGTACATAATATTGGTGGAGGTGATGCTCTGAAAGCCGGTACAGCATATATGTCATCTTATAGAGATAAAAATGTGTTAGTAGCATTCATGGGACGTGTGATGTATAACTTCGACGAACGCTATTTGGCTTCAGTGTCACTCCGTCGTGAAGGTTCATCTCGCTTTGGGTCTAACAACAAGTGGGGATGGTTTCCGGCTGTCAGCTTAGGATGGAGACTGAATGAAGAAGGTTTTATGAAAGAGCTTGGCTGGTTTAACGACCTCAAACTCCGTGCAGGATACGGTGTTACAGGTAATCAGATGAATGAGAGCTACAGGTCACTTTTCTTATTGAGTCGTGGAGGATACTTCTATCAAAACGGAAAATGGACAAGCTCATACAAACCAGACTCTAACGCAGAACCAAATCTGAAATGGGAAATGAAACATGAGTATAATGTCGGTGTAGATTTTTCTATTCTTGGTGGACGCTTAGATGGTACAATAGATGTATACTATCGTCAGGTAAAAGATGCTTTGTATGAATATAAAGTGCCAACACCTCCATATTTGCATCCTAAAAAACTGACGAATATTGGAGAAGTTAGCAATCGTGGGGTTGAAATTACTCTTGGTGGTATTCCTGTAAAAACTCGTGACTTCGAATGGAGCACTAGAGGGGTATTCTCTTTGAATAGAAACAAATTGGTGAATTTGAGTAATTCAGAGTTCAAAACAACTGAAATCTCTACAGGATGGGCTAGTGGTGATATTGCTGTCGATACTCAAAAACTGATCGAAGGACAGGCTATTGGTGTGTTCTATGGCCCGGTGTGGGTAGGAACCAATGAATTGGGACAAGATATGTTCAAAAATCAAACTCCTGACGGACAAGTAGCCGGTAAAGATTGGGAAAAGATCGGAACAGCTACTCCCGACTATACACTAGGATGGACCAATAATATGAGATACAAAGATTGGGGCTTAAGCTTTGCTTTACGTGCTTCCATTGGTGGAGATGTATTGAACAGCTACCGTATGTATCACGAAAACTGGACGACTATTGGACGAAGAAATGTTGTGGAAACACAATATACTGAGACATCAAACTATACAGGAGGTGCAATGTATTCTTCAAAATATGTTGAAGATGCAACATTCTTGAAGCTAGATAACATTGCCTTGACTTATAATGTGCCTATCAGATGGCCATATATCTCCAAAATGCAATTGTCGTTGACTGCTCAAGATGTGTTCTGTATCACAAAATACAAGGGGTTAGATCCTGAAGCAGCGCTTAAAGGACTAGAGCCGGGTATAGAGTCATTGTCATACTATCCACGTACCACTTCTATTATTATGGGGGTAAACGTAACTTTCTAATTAACCAATAATCATTGAGTCATGAAAAAAATAATTCTAAAATACATATTTGGATTGGGGCTCGTTGCCACTTCCTTACTGTCATGTACAGACCTGAATGAAAAAGTGTATTCTAAGACTTCTCCGGAAGGACTTTTGGGTACAGAAGAGGGTTTGTTGAAAAATGCAGGACGTGCCTATGTGGAACTACAAGGCTATCCTGAAGAGCAAAATATTTGGTCTTTAACTCAAGCTGCATCAGACGAAATGGCTATCCCTGTTCGTGATGATGGAGGTTGGACTGATCAAGGCCGTTGGCAACAATTGCAAGAACATAAAGTGGACCCAACAAATAGAGTCTTGACAAATTCATGGAATTATGTCAGCAGAGGTGTTGCCTCTTGTAATGAGATCATCCACATCACAGAATCATCACCAATAGAATTTGGCGGCAAAGATAAAATTTTAGCTGAGGTAAAGGTGTTGAGAGCTTTATTCTATTTTTGGTTTACCGATGCATGGGGCAATGTGCCATTCAGCACTAAATATACTGATGTGTCGCTCCCTGAACAAAAAGATCGTGCTTTTATAGCTGATTTCATCGAGAAAGAGATCAAAGATAATATTGATCTGTTGGATGATAGAGCAAATACCGAAACCTATGGACGTGTGACCAAGTCGATGGCAAATATGCTATTGGCAAAACTATACATGAACTGGGAAGTATGGGTAGGCACTCCTAGATATGCTGAAGCTATTGCATGTTGCGACGAAATTATTAAAACGAGCAATTATAAAATAGAAGATGACTATTTTGCAAACTTCAAAATTGAAAATGCTGGTTCAGGTGAAAATATTTTTGTTATTCCTTACGATAAAGTATTGACAAAAGATAAATTCTACTGGTTCACCTTATCTCTTAATGATGCTAGCCGTGCGACTTTTGGCTTTGTGGGTAGCATGTGGGATGGTTTTGTGTGTCAACCTGATTTCTTTAAAAAGTTTGCGGAAAACGATAAAAGAAGAAACTCTTTCTTATTCGGACAACAATACGATAAGGCTGGTAAGCCAATTGTAGTGAACGGAGAAAACTTTATTTATACTCCTACGGTAGCCAATTTCGGTAGTCGTGGAAAATGGGAAGGTGCACGTATCAACAAATATGAATACCAAGAAGCATTGGAATATGGCTATACTAACATGGCGAACGACTATGCATTATTTCGTTATGCAGATGTGCTTTATACCAAAATGGAAGCCCTATGGCGCAAAGATGGTGCAGTAGGTGCATTCTTAGCCGATCCGGAGTTGCAAAAAATACGTACTCGTGCAGGCTTGCCGGTATATACGGCTGCTGACATCACAGCAGAAGAGCTACTCAACGAGTTTGGACGTGAATTTGCTTGGGAAGGACGTCGCCGCCAAGACCTTATTCGCTTCAATAAATGGGGAGAAGCTTGGTGGGCAAAACCAGTATCTGATGCAAATAAAAGACTGTTCCCTCTTCCTAAAACAGCATTGGATGCAAACACTAATTTGAAACAAAATCCACTATAAAAAACTATAAAACCAAAAAAACAAGAAACATGAAAAAAACATTAATCACTACTTTAGTACTAATTATCTCTCTGGGGCAAGTTTTTGCTCAAAAGAGCAAGACCATTTCGATGGCCGAGCTAGAGGATAAGATTGCTGGAGCATGGATTGGGCAAATGATTGGGAATATCTATGGACTTCCACACGAAAACAAATATATAGATGCTCCAGGACCCGAAAATTTTCCTTATGGATATTCAAAAAACTTGGATAAACTGAAAGAACACAATGGTGCTTTCTCTGACGATGATACGGATGTTGAATATCTGTACCTTCTGCAAATGGAAAAATTTGGTGTAGAGCCTACCTATGCTCAGATGCGTGATGCGTGGATGTATCACATTCGCGATAGAGTGTGGCTTGCCAACCGTGCAACACTTGGGTTGATGCACTATGGCTATACTCCTCCATTCACAGGATCGAAAGAGATTAACCCTCATTGGTATCAAATCGACCCACAACTGATCAACGAAATTTGGGCATACACTGCACCGGGAATGACTAAGTATGCAGCTCAAAAATCTGATTGGGCAGCACGCATCACTAGCGACGACTGGGCTGTGGAACCAACCATCCATTATGGAGCAATGTATGCAGCTGCTTTCTTTGAGAAAGATATCAACAAACTGATCGAAATAGGATTAAAAGAACTTCCTGCCAATGGTAGATATGCTCAAACAGTGAGAGACATGATGGCGCTTCACAAAAAATATCCTAACAACTGGCAAGCTGCGTGGAAAGAAATGGCTCAAAAATATTATATCGACGAGCCTGATATGACCAAAACAATCTGGAATGCCAACCTGAACGGAGCATGTGCTATTTTGGCTATGCTTTATGGTAAGGGAGATTTCCAATATACATTAGACTTGTCTTGTGCTATGGGATTCGATGCTGACAATCAGGCAGCTACTCTCTCCGGGCTTTTGGGTGTGATGTATGGATTCAAGGCATTGCCTAAAGATTTGTACTTGCCAATCGAAGGATGGACACTACCTTTCAACGACAAATATATCAACGTAACACGTTACGATATGCCGGATGCTAGTATCCAAGATATGATCAAGCGTACTATGGATCAGGCTGTGAAATTGGTGGAAATGAAAGGTGGAAAACTTGAAGGCACTGGCGACAAAGCTAAACTAAGAGTAAACACTGCTGCTGTTTTCAATGCACCACTAGAATTTAGTGTTGGTCCTAAACCAAGACTAGAACAAGGTGCTGCCATCAGCTATAACTTCTTCAGTCCTAACAACAAAAACTACAAATGGTCTTTGGTCAAAGGTGCTCTTCCTGCAGGCGTTAGCTTTGCTAATGGTACTTTGAGTGGTACTCCTACGCAAGCCGGAACTTATCCGATTACGATTGAATTGAGCAATGGAAAAGAGAAAATCAACAAAGATTTTGACCTGCTTGTTCGCAAGAAAAACCTTGCTCTACAGGCTGATTCTCTTATCGCCAACATTCACGAATTGAATACAAATGTACTTGATTCTTGTTGGATTACTTTCGGTAAACCAATGTATGCTCACAACGTAAATGTGATCAACGATGGCAACATAAATGGTGACGGATCTGTATTCTATAGCTTGGCGGCTAAGGCAAAATTGCCAAAGGTAGACTACTATGGTTATGCTTGGAACAAAAAGCAAAACATCAGCATGATGGCACTTCACACTGGATGTATGGAAGAATTTGGAGGCTGGTTTACATCGCTAAACGTTCAATATTTGGACGAAGCTGGCAATTGGCAACCTGTGAAAAATACGGTGATCAGTCCGGCACTTCCTGAGAGTGATATCGTATTTATCCAACCTCACTTTGTGGAATATGTGATCACCTTCGATGCTGTGGATACAAAAGCTATTCGTGTGATAGGAGATGCTATGGTGCAAGACCACTGGCATAAATATACTAAGAATGTATCAGGATTTACATCAGTAACCGAACTGGGTGTATATTAATTAATGGAGTTAGTTTGTGAGTCCGAAACCAAGCGTGGAAGTAGGACTCTCACTAATACTTAGAAAGACAAACAGCATGAAAAAAATAAAATATATTTTAGGTAGCTCTCTTGTTGCGCTGGCGATGATGTCGTGTGGCGAGTCAACAACGACTACCTCTAAGACTAGCAACATTTATGACCAAACATCTGTGGTGATGAATAAAGCAGAGCTAGTAGACAAAATAAAAGGTGGATGGGCTGGTCAGACCATTGGTGTGATCTATGGTGCTCCCACCGAATTCAAGTTTCAAGGAACAACCATGCAAAGCTATCATCCCATCCCTTGGAATGACACCATCGCTTTGTATTGGTGGAACAAAAAGCCGGGCTTGTTTGATGATATCTACAATGACCTTACGTTTGTAGAAACATTCGAAAAAGTAGGACTTCAAGCTCCGGTTGAAGTGTTGGCTAAGCAATTTGCCGATGCTGACTATCACTTGGCTCATGCCAATCAGGCAGGGCGTTACAACATTCGCCAAGGTTTGATGCCTCCTGCATCAGGACATTGGTTGAACAATCCACATGCCGACGACCTAGACTTCCAAATCGAGGCTGATTTCATCGGGTTGATGACTCCCGGGATGTTAGTTTCCACACACGACATTGCCAACAAAGTGGGGCATATCATGAATAGTGGTGATGGCTTCTATGGTGGTGTGTTCGTTTCATCGCTCTATTCGCTTGCTTTTGTGAGCAACGATGTGCCTGCTATTATTGATCAAGCATTAAAGTATATTCCTAAAGAAAGTACCTTTAACCAATGTGTGCAAGACGTGATCGACTGGCACAAGCAATATCCTAACGATTGGGAAGCAACTTGGTTCGAACTTCACAAAAAATGGAATAATGATGTGGGATGTCCTAAGGGTGTATTTATGTCTTTCAACATCGATGCTAAAATGAACTCTGCTTACATTGCTCTGGCAATGCTTTATGGTAAGGGAGATTTTGACAAGTCGATGGAGATTGCTACTCGTTGTGGTCAAGATTCTGACTGTAATCCTAGCTCCGTAGGTGGTGTACTAGGGGTAATGTATGGATATAACAAGATTCCTGAAAAATGGATGAAACCATTGAGAGCCATCGAAGATAAAGACTTCCTTGGAACAAGTGTTTCTTTGAACAAAGCTTACGATTATAGCTTGAAACACGCATTAGAATTAGTGAATCTGAATGGTGGAAAAGTGGAAGGCGACCAAGTGCACATTCCTCTTGCTGAGCCAAAAGTACTTCCTTTGGA
Organism: uncultured Dysgonomonas sp.; assembly: GCA_937995835.1. GTDB lineage: Bacteria > Bacteroidota > Bacteroidia > Bacteroidales > Dysgonomonadaceae > Dysgonomonas. The sequence goes on from CALKIV010000084.1 coordinate 109,025, forward strand.
GCAAAACTTTGTAAACACTCATCCTATTGCCAGAAACAAAATAGACGAAAGCATCACTAAAGACTTCTCTTTCAATTTCACGGGTAACGGTTTCATCGTATATGGTAATCTTATCAACGTTAGCCAAATGGATAAGGGATATATGTACCGTGTAACCAATAGATTTGGTTCCGAAATATTTGCTCTTGCCGAACCTAACGACACCTATGTGGCTCAACTGGAAGTGTATATTGATGGTAAAAAAGATCAAACGGTGAATATGCCAATGATGAATCCATCTCGTCGTTTGGAGCCGGCTTGGAAATATCAATTGCCAGAAGGTGCACACAAAGTGGACTTGAAATGGATCAATCCAAACCCTAAATATGAAATCAGAGTAAACGACATCGTTATTTATTCTGAAAAAGGATACGAAGGAAAAAACTTAAATCAATAAAAATCTGAACATGAAAAAAATATTATATACAGCACTTGCGCTCTCGCTCCTGGTTTCGTGTGGAGGAGATAAAGCAACAACGACAACAACCAAAATTAGTGGCGAGGTAGCCATCAACAAAGAGGTGTTGAAAGACAAAATCAAAGGTGGATGGGCTGGTCAAACCATTGGATGTACTTATGGTGGACCCACTGAATTTAAATATCGTGGAGCATTGATTCACGATTACGAAAATCTGCTTTGGTACGACGATTATGCTTACGACACCTTTATCGAAGATCCGGGACTATACGATGACGTATATATGGACTTGACCTTCGTTGAGGTACTTGAGCGTGTAGGCTTAGACGCCCCTGTTGACTCGTTTGCCGTGGCTTTTGCCAATGATGATTATAAGCTTTGGCATGCCAATCAGGCAGCGCGCTACAATATTCTAAGTGGCATTATGCCTCCTGAATCAGGGCACTGGAAAAACAATCCTCATGCGGATGATATCGACTTCCAAATCGAAGCTGACTTCATTGGACTGATGACTCCGGGGATGATCAATACAGGTTCGGCTTATGCTGACAAAATAGGGCACATCATGAACTATGGCGATGGCTGGTATGGTGGTGTTTATATGTCAGCGATGTATTCTCTTGCTTTCGTTTCAGATGATATGCAATATGTGGTAGAGGAAGGATTGAAAACAATTCCTCAACAAAGTAAGTTCTATAAATGTATCAAAGATGTAATTGATCTACATAAACAATATCCTAACGATTGGAAGGCTTGTTGGTTCGAAATTGAAAAACGTCATGCCTCAGAAATTGGATGTCCTGAAGGAGTATTTAATGCATTCAATATTGATGCTACGCTAAACTCGGCTTATGTGGTGATTGGTCTATTATATGGTGAAAAAGATTTCTTCAAAACAATGGATATTTCTACTCGTTGTGGACAAGACTCAGACTGTAATCCGGCTACTGCTGCAGGTATTCTTGGAGTAATGATTGGTTACGAAAACATTCCTAACTATTGGAAACCGGCAATGGAAAGAGTAGAAAATTTGGATTTCCCATATACAACAATTTCACTTACTCGCATCTATGACCTTAGCTACAAACATGGTTTGGAACTGATCAAGAAAAATGGTGGACGCGAAGACGATCAAAATGTATATGTACAATTTCAACAACCAGAAACAGTACGTTTCGAGCAATCGTTCGAAGGGCTTTATCCATCTCTTAGAAAAGTGATCAACAAAGAAGTGTATAAAGAAAACTTTGACTTCCAGTTCAAAGGTAGCGCCGTAATAGTCATGGGCTTTGTGAAAAGAATACAAGGAACCAATGAAGACTATGTGCTTTATGGCGATGTATATATCGATGACAAAAAGGTGGAAGAAATTCGTATGCCATACGATTATATCAAACGTAAATATGATGTGTTCTACACTTACGACTTGCCGGAAGGAGATCACAAATTGAGAATAGAGTGGAAAAACCCTCATCCTGATTTCCGTGTACAGCTGAAAGATGTGGTGACTTATTCTACTCAACCTCTTAAGAAGTTTACTCCTCCAGCAAACTAAATCAGCAGAGAGGCAGAATAAGATTTATTTAATCAAAAACAAACACTATCGAATATGAAAAAGAATTTGTTCACTCCAATATTTTATGTGCTGTTAGCCTGTTGCGCACTATGGTCGTGCGGCAGTAGTGATAATGATTCGGGAGAAGTGGTGAAACCACCCTTCAAGCGCACGGAAAGAAGTATCGAAATGAAAAGTACGATACTGGGACAAACCGTGAAGTATTCGGTTTTGTTTCCAAAGGATTATGACAAAACCACCACCGACTATGCAGTAGTATATCTGTTGCATGGATATGGTGACAACGAGAATGCATGGCTAGACGGTGGACGGATCGAAAACCATGTGGATCTGGCTGTCAGCATGGGGCATACTAAACCATTGATCTTGGTGATGCCTCATTGCGATAATTCTTATTATGTAGACAATCACAGTGGCAGTCGTCAGTATATGAAGATGATCACTGAAGAGCTTGTGCCTCTTGTGGATAAAAATTATAGAACAATCAAAGATGCAAATCATCGTGCTATGATGGGTTATTCGATGGGAGGGTATGGAGCTTTCATCCTTCCCTCGATTAATCCCAATCTTTTTTCTACTTCTGTATCGCTTAGCATGTCGTGGCGTACTGATGCTCAATATATGGCAGAGCCCCAAGGCGTTTGGGACAATCAATTTGGGGCCATCTTTGGTGGCACCGGACAATCGGGGCAAGGACGTATCACTGAGTACTTTAAACAGCATAGTCCTTTTCATTTCTTTTTAAAGAACGATTTGTCTAAATATAAAAAAGTAAAATATCTGCTAGACTGTGGCGATGATGAAGCGCAACTCTCTATCACCAACGATGAGCTGCACTCGCTGATGCTCGAAAAAGGAATTACTCACGAATACAGAATGCGAAACGGTGCTCACAATTGGGACTACTGGAGCGCATCGATGGACGAGGCTTTCAAGTTTATCCAACTGTCGTTCGACGAGTCGTCTCTTCCCGAGGAAGAAGTTGAGGTGGCAAGCAAACCTGATGCAGTCAGGGGACAGTATAGCAAAATAGCTATCGAAGGGGTAGGGGAGAACATCGGAATCTATCTTCCCGAAGAATATGCAAACTCTGGGTTGCGTTATCCGGTGATTTACTTGTTGCACGACAGAAAAGACGTGAAAGAAGACAGAGAATCTATCAAGAAAGTGCTATCACTGATGGAAACAGCCTACATTGTAGATGGCTTGAGCCAAGTAATCTTAGTAGAGTTGCCAACAGATGTACTGAATAAAGATGGATTTGCAGAAAAAACGATGGAGCATATCGACAACAATTACAGAAGTTTGGCAAAACCGACAGCCCGTTTGGCAATGGCAAACAATTTAGGGGGCAAGGGAATGGAAAAACTTTTGACAAAGGTCAATGCTTGTTTCCTATACAATGCCGAAATACCTGCAACAGGCTTTGAGTCGCAAACTAAATTTTATTATTTAGATATGACAGATAAGTTTATGGGTAGCCGACCTTACGGAAACTTGTATGCCAAACTGCGTAACGATAAAATTGCTCATGAATACAGAGTACGAAACGGAATAGACTCATACAGATCATTCTTGAATGGACTGCCAAAATCGTTCTCGTCTATGAATGCTCAACTGGATAAACCTGAAAAATGATGTTAAACGTCAGAAACATTTTTATTTATTTATTGTTGCTCGTCTTGTGTCTTGGAACTGCCAAGGCACAGGATGCAAGCAAGATGTTGACCCTAGAGAATGAGGTGATGTATAGCAAAATCTTAGGGCAAGAGGTGCGTTACTCGGTTTGCTTGCCTGAGGGCTATTTTCAGACCAATGCCTCTTATCCTGTGGCCTATATGCTACATGGTTTGGGCGACAATGCATCCTCGTGGCTCGAATATGGGCGACTGGATGTATGGACCAAACAGCGCGTGGCAGAAGGAAAGATTATTCCTATGATCTACATCATGCCCGAAGGTTATACGAATTATTATGTAAATGACTGGTACGGAAAATTCAGGTATCAAGATATGTTTGTCAAGGAGCTTGTGCCCCATGTAGACAAAAAATATCGTACCCTTGCCGACAAAGCGCATCGGGCAACGGTGGGCTATTCGATGGGGGGCTTTGGTGCACTCACATTGGCTTTGCAACATCAAGATGTTTTCTCTGCAACAGTGCCCTTGAGCATTTCTATTCGTACAGACAAGCAATATACAGAAGAGGAAAGCGAAGGCTGGAACGAACAATGGGGGCGACTATTTGGTGGCATCGGGCTCGAAGGAGAAAAGCGTTTGACGGACTACTACAAACAAAATAGTCCGGCTTACATTTTCAAGAATAAGCCTGTAAACACCAAAATATTTATCCTCAATGGAGATGACGAGGGCTCACTTGCATACAGCAACGAAGAGTTGCACATCTTGATGCGAAGCCTTCATGTGCCTCACGAATATCGGGTGCGTGATGGTGGACACGATTTCAAATTTTGGTTCCAGGCTTTGAGCGATGGACTGAATTTCGTTAGCGATGCATTTGAAGGTAAATCATACAGAGGGGATGAGGTAGCAGTAGCAAATTTGGCTAGTGTGGCAAATTTATCATCCGATAGATATCAGCAAATGCCCTTTGATGTTCATTTGCCCAAAGGCTATGAGCAGGGCAATAGATCATATCCTGTGCTGTATATTGATGCTCAAATGGATTGCGAAAGCAAGGATAAAATAGCCAGACTATTAGCCGAAAAGGTGGAGACCATGCAGATTGCGCCCATGCTTGCCATATTCTTTGATTCTCGAAAAATGGAAGGAAGTATAGAGGCTTTCATTCAGCATTGCCAGGCGGAATATCGCATCCGTTCGGGACGTCGTTTTAGTGCTTATATGGGCTATCAGTCGGCAGGCGAAAAAGCTTTGGGGTATGCCAGTCGCGAGATGTTCACTTATGTGGCTTCTTTAGATGGAACATTTGAGGATGGTGAAGCTTTCTTGAAGGAATTGCAAAAACAACCTAAAAAAGGATTTCAACGGACAGCCATTTATATCGACAGTCCTGACAAAGGAATGTTTTATGAAACCAATGGTAAACTTCATCTTTTGCTCAAGGATATGGATGTGAAACATGAGTATCGTGTGAGTCAAAGCATAGATCAGGAAGAATATCTTCTGCGTCAGATAGATGCTATTTTAGAAAGTGTGAGTGATAAAATTCATATATAATTTAATGTTAAAAAACTTAAAATAGAATATTATGTTTATTGTAGAAAATTATGCATTAGCTGTTATACTGTGCATCATAACGATGCTATGCTGGGGATCGTGGGGAAATACCCAAAAATTAGCTGCCAAAACATGGCGCTATGAATTGTTCTATTGGGACTATGTGATCGGTATCGTTCTCCTAGCTTTGGTTGTGGGCTTCACATTAGGGAGTCATGGCGATCAGGGGCGAGGCTTTGTCGAAGACTTGTCTCAGGTGAGCAGCAGCAACTTCTGGAGTGCCTTTGTGGGCGGTGTGATTTTCAATGCTGCCAATATCCTGTTGGCTACCTCTATTTCGCTTGCCGGCATGGCTGTTGCTTTCCCTGTGGGGGTTGGTATAGCACTGGTGTTGGGCGTGATTGTAAACTACATAGGAGCGCCAAAGGGAGATCCTATAATCTTATTTTTAGGGGTGGCACTGATTGTCGTAGCTGTTATCTTCAACGGAATGGCTGCCGGTAAGATGAGTAAATCGGACGAATCGCAAAAATCGGGTAAAAAAGGATTGATCATAGCCATTTTTGCAGGTATATTAATGTCACTGTTCTATCGTTTTGTGGCTTCGGCAATGGACTTGGACAACTTCCATTCGCCAACACCGGGTATGGTGACCCCATATTCTGCTTTCTTTATTTTCTCTTTGGGTATTCTTGCCAGCAACTTCTTGTTCAACACCTATGTAATGCGAAAACCATTTGTAGGTGAGCCGGTTACTTACAAGCAGTATTTTGCCGGAGGCTTCAGTACACACATGGTTGGTGTGCTTGGTGGTGCTATATGGGCAATAGGTACAGCCTTCAGCTATATAGCAGCCGGAAAAGCAGGTGCTGCCATCTCTTATGCTTTGGGGCAAGGGGCACCTATGATTGCAGCATTTTGGGGAGTATTTATCTGGAAAGAATTTAAAGGAGGAAATAAATCTGTTAACACACTGTTAGCCTTCATGTTCATCTTCTTCATCATAGGCTTGGGCATGATTGTGGTAGCAGGAAATAATTAATTTGTATTACAAATATCTATAAACTATAATATTATGAAAAAGTTAACCTATACTTTATCTGCCCTATTAGCATTGTTATTTGCTTTCGGTGCATGTACGAATGATGTGCCCGGCTTTGATGAACAGGGGCAAGGCAAAGCTTCGAGAGTGAAAACGCTCACCACCGCAGAAGATGGATGGTCAGAGACCTATGCTTTCACTTATCGCGAAGATGGTAGAGTGACTTCCATCTTGAACACTTATGAAGGTGGAGGAGACAATATTCTCTACGATTGGTCGGTTGCGGGCAAGTTGTCAATTACAAAAGATGGAAAAGTTTCTGTTTATGAAGTCAACGACAAAGGCTATGTGACATCAGACCCTAAGGGAGATTACTACAACACTTACGAGTATGACGAAGATGGTATCTTGATCAAATTGACAGAATATTGGGATGGCGGATCGGAAGTAAAATATACTGTTGAGACTAAAGCCAAAAATGTTCTGAAACATAAAAGTAAGAGAAGTGGCAAAGATTATCAAAAGGTATTTACCTATGCACCGGGACTAAACTCATGCCATATCCAACAGACCAATGCCGTTAATTCGCCTTGGAAAGAGCAAAGTGGAATGCATGGTGTGGCCAGCAATAGAATCATCATTGGGCAAAATGTTGGTTTTGTAGAAGCAGAAGGAACAAATACAAAATTGAGCTATGAATTTGATGATTTTAACCGCCCAACTAAAATAGACTATGGCTATAAACAATTTTATTATACTTACGAAGACTAAGTAGTATTGTTTTTGATAAATATTTAATGAAAAGGGGGCTTGTTGAAATTGCGCAACAAGCCCCCTTCTACTATTCGAAAATGTTATTTATTTATTGTTCGCAAAGCCCTTTTTACGATGTAAGCTGTTTCTTTGCTTGCACTTTCTTTTACCCATTTGGCACATAATTGACTGACAAAATCAGGGCGAGTTTTACTAGCATCGTTTAGCCAATTGGCAACACTATCTTGCACATATTTAGAACTGTCAGACTTCATATTTTCTAAAATATTGAGCGCCAATTCGGGATTGGTCTTCAGTCTGTCTATTTTTTTACACCACACCCCATTGGGACGAATGGATTCGGTGGCAAAACGTCTAACATTAGCATCTGCGTCTTTTGACCAACCTTCAAGAATTTGAAGAGCTTTATTCAAATCCACTGTAACAGATTCTCTTACAGCCATCCATGAAATCTCTCTGACTCCAAAATGAGGGTCGGCTGCAAAGTCTTTGATTTCTGCCAGCTTTTCATCGATGGAAAGCTGAGGATCAGCTCCTACGATGTATGTTGCCCAACAGCGTACACTATCTGATGCATGACTCTTAAGTTGTTTAAATAACTGGCTATCTTTATTCTCTTTAGCAGCATAGCATAGAGATTCTCCAACAGCTCTGATCATCGACATCGTAGACTTCGACTGCAATAGATCTATTTTAGCAATGCAGTCTTGTTGATATTGTGTTGGCAAGGTGTATCTTATCAGCTCTTTGTGATCTACACAAAGCCATTCTGTGAGGTTGGCAGATTCTATCACACCTTGGTTCATTTGTGCTAATATTTCGGGAGACACATCTTTCTGACTTTTGGCTCCTTTTCGCTTTTCAGTATTCATCTTTTCAATTCTATTTGTTGGTAGGCATGCTTTATAAAGCAAAGTTAATTGTTATTGGATTGTTCTTATCCTATCGTTCAACAAAAAAAATATATAAATGTTTTGTCGCCATTCCTTAAATAATGCCAAAGGGCTAAGAGTATTTAGTTATAATAGTAGTTGTTTTGTTGATTTTATAGTAAAAATATATGTAATATATCCGACTATTTCAATCTTATGACTTAAAATATGATAATAAATCTCTAAAAGATTATATCTTTGCGTTAAATTAGTAGTATAGTATCCTTACGAACACTCTTTTTGGTCATACTATTGGGTGGGATAAATTGTAAAAACTATATTATTAGTACCATTGATACTTATTATTAAACAAACGACTACAAGATGAAGAGAGCACTACTTTTTTTCTTAATATTTTTATGTTTACATGAAGGAATTAAGGCTCAGGTGACTATAGGAGCTGGTATTACGCCGAAATCGGGAGCAATATTAGACTTGAAACAAAATTCGAATGATGGAGCAAATTCTGAAAAGGGATTGCTGTTGCCTCGTGTAAAATTATCAGACAGAAGCCTTTTAGACATTACCGGAGGTGTGAGTGGGTTAGATGCCAATTTACACGTTGGTTTATTGGTTTATAATCTAGCTCGTAAGGATGCAAATGAGGGATTGACAGACAGAGACCAGATGCTGTGTCCTGGAGTGCATGCTTGGAGTGGTACTGCATGGATTCCTCTTAGAAAATATCCAGACCGAGGGCTGATGTGCGACGGTAGCGATACCGGAGAATTTGAAGACTGTGGAGATATTTTACTGGATTCAGAGGGTAATGAATATCCTACTGCATTGTTTGGTGATGCAGGGTGTTGGATGGTTAGAAACCTGGTTTCCACAACAAATGGCGGAGTTACTCTTACTGAGAATGCGAATGCAAACGATGCTTTAGACAAGCTTTACTATGCAAAACCAAATGGTACGGCATCAGAAAAAGAATATGGCTATCTATATACATGGCAAGCAGCTATGGGAGGCAAAGTAGCAACAGAGACATTGCTTTCAGCTGATGGTGGAACACAAAAATCAACTATACAGGGAATCTGTCCGGAGGGCTGGGTGCTGCCTAGCGACTTTGATTGGAACAAACTGGAACAAGAATTGGCAAGCAAGCCAAGTCAGTATTCAGATCTGACAGCTGTTTCGCAAGCATGGACGCCAAACTATGGTACAATGCAAGACTGGAGACCTTTTGCCAGTGGGGCTGATATCAACAAAGGTTGGGGACAAAGCTTTAGATCCAAAGTAATTATTAACAACAAACAGCATACGCTTCCATCGATGAGTAAGGCAGATGACGCCAATGGCTTTAGTGCCTTGTTGGTGGGTAGCTTGCAGAGTGGTACAGGACAAGGATATGGAGACTATTCTGCAATGTGGTCTAGCAACGATGCCTTTACGGCAATTGGGGCAGATGACAGTGCAAACTATCGTGGCTTGTGGCACGGAAACAATGGTGTATTTAGAGGAAATGCCTCAAAATCGTCAATGATTTCGGTACGTTGCAAACTAGCTGAATAAAGTCGCAAAGTAGATTACTTATTTAAAAGAAAAAGAGATGAAATTTAAAATATTCTTATTTACTTATTTGTTAGGATTGTCTTTTCTGGCCAATGCTCAACCTTATACATCGTTGGAAAATACACCACAGACAGAAAATACTAGCTTTGCTGAGCTGATGAGCACGACGGACTATACGGGTGTCCCCGGATATGTAAACCCTGATGACTATGCAGGTATTACTTGTTTCGATTTTATGGGAAAAGTGAAATTTACATCGGAGTATAGATTTATAACAGATTCAGAGGGGATCTATAAAAGACAATATGGCTTTTCAATACCATTGGTAGGAGATATAGATGGTGATGGCTATCCAGAGGTGTTGTCTATAGGGCAATATGGAGCTGGAAATTACCTGAATGGTGCTTATACGTTCCTTGATATATTTAATGGTCAAACAGGAGAGAGACTTGCTCGGCTTCGATTAGACCAACAAACATCTGGTGGTGATACTTATTATTATGCTAATGGGTTCCATCAATCGCCTTCTAATATGGCAATGGTGAAATTGAGAAAAGAAGATGTAGGAGGTACAAAAGATCAGATTGTTATAGTTATGACATTTCCTCAAGGTACTAGTGATGTTTATCGTGCTCCAAATAAAAATAAAGTGGTATGTTATAATTTAGATGTTAGCGGAAATACATATACAATTGGGGCTACACCTAGATGGGTGTCTGCAGCAGACTATAATAGCGATGCTCCAACAAAAGAATGGGATAAACCAATTCCTCAAATAGTAGATATAGATGGAGATGGAAAACCTGAAGTATTGGTCTATAATAAGTTATATGATGTTCATAGTGGAAAATTGTTGATCACTTTTGACAAACTTGGAACAACCGCAAACGTGGGTTCAACAGCAGGAGGACATACCTATGACAAATATATCGGATTTAGCTATATCTATGACCTAGACTTGGATGGTAAATATGATGTTGTAGCAGGTAATAAAGTCTATTATGATATAAATTTAACAGATAAAACGTACAAAACAGTAACACTTCCAGTTGTTTCTAATGGTGATGGACACACTGGAGTTGCTGATATAAATGGTGATGGTATACCCGATATTGTAACAGTTCGAAGAACAACAGCGGTTGCATACCATTCTGGTAAAATAAATATTACAGTTTGGGATCCAGGGTTCCTTTCGCTCAATGGGGCAGGAGAGGTTGTTAAAAACACAACCTTAGCGACACCTAAGGAAATAGCCAACCAAACTATTGATTGGGATACTAATGCTACGGCACAAGGTAGCCATTCATATGTCTATATTGGAGATATAGATGGCAAAGAACAAGAATACGGAGGCAAAAAATATCGCTTACCTGAAATTGCAATTTTATCAGGAAATATCAATTTTGGAACAACACCTCAACACCCTAATGTTCTCGGTCAGGGAATACCAACTACAAAATGGTCAAATGAAGCAGGAAGCTTAGCTGGACCACAAGGAGTATTAGCGGCATTCACATTTGATCCTGTAGAGACGAACGTTAGTCGAAAATTAAAACTTTCGTTTGTATTGGGGCATGATGATAGGTCTATCAATACAGGTTTTACGATGTTCGATTTTGACAATGATGGTATGCAAGAGATATGTTACCGAGACGAACGTACTCTGCGTATCATAAAAGCTAAAACGCCTTTTGTCACAAGTACTATGACCGAAACAAGTAATCCTGATATAATTTTATTTTCTAAAGTCGCAATGTCATTTACCGGATTTGAGTATCCTGTAATTGCAGATGTAGATAATGATGCTTCGGCCGAAATGTTAGTATTGGCTCGACCTTCTGGAGGAACAGATGATGCCGCAGGGTTTGTGTTTTCAGTTGGTAATGGTTCTGGCGATAAGTTTGCTCCGGCACTTCCTGTATGGAATCAATTTATGTATGATCCATTCAAAATAAATGTGGATTTAACGACTCCCAAAGGACCTGCTCCCAATCGCTTGGAAATAAAATATACCTTGAGCAAAATTGTGCGTAATGAAAATATGGACGTTCATGAAATCATTGAAGACTATAATCCATTTAATGGAACATTGACGCAAATGTCCAAGTTTCAAGTTGGAGAAATACAATGGAATGGGAAAAAATATGAAAATGCCTACGAGCCTATTATCTTCCTTACACATGCTTATTTTGTGGAGCCTAGTAAGACAAATCCAGCAAAGAATCCGATTATTGTAACTGAAGGTGGTAAGCATTACATCAAAGCATGGTTAGGGAATGAGGCTGAAGCTATGACAAGTGTTTCACAAAACACTCCTATCGCTGTTTATAAAAATGAGATTTCTAAAACAACTCTTGAAAATATAGTTCCTTTGTCAGCAGTGGGCGTGAATTCAGCCATCCAGCCAGGGGCAGCGAATGAGAAAGAAGTAAAAATACCAATAAGTGATCAATATGGCTTCTATATTTTGCGTTTGGGTGACAACTCTTTTAATATCAATACAAAAGTCTTTGAAAAGTGGAGTTGGGGAACTAACGACTTGAACATAAATGATGAAGTAAACCATAGAGGAACCGCTGCCAGAGCCTATCGTGACTGTAACTGGAATGATCAGATGCTGAAGGTGTCTAAATTTATGGTGGCCGATGATGCTTATACGTTGCAAGACTTTGATAAGATAGATGCTCCAATTCTTAATAATGATATTCTCCCGGATGATTTTGTCGGCAGTTTTGATGGTGATAATCCAAATATCAGAATCAAAACACAACCAAAATCAGGTATATTGACAGCTAGTGGCAGCATCAATAATGTAACAGGTATCAATACAGTGAAGGTATTGTATCAGCATACCGGTAGCGTTAAATTGCCTGACGGTATTGATATGTTTGAGTATGAGGTATCGTATTTTGATAAGGTGGCAAATTCAATGAAAACGCTGTCAGCAAAAGCATATTTTTATATTCTACAAAATGTAAATCGACAGTATACAGTTTGCAAAGGGGATTGTATATCTTCAAACTAATGTTCACCATTAGTGCTTAAGTGTTTTTCATTTC
>CALKIV010000085.1 GCA_937995835.1 uncultured Dysgonomonas sp.
CAGAATAAGAAAAAGATCAAAAATGTGCTGGTGATGAATCGGCACATTTTTGTTTTTTTGGAGTAGCTGACATGCTGGCTTTGTATGTACAAGAGCACAAGATAACTTTAGCGTCTGGTTGTGTTGTTTCAAAAAAGTAACGTAGTGTTCGCTATTATATGCCTTTTATTGGATGTCAAATACCAGCAAATTATAGCAAATACCCCCGTCTCAATTGATTATGAATAAAATATTTCTAAATTTCTTGGAATGGGAGGAATGGCGTATCTTTGCACCTCAATTGGATGGAGAATATGGATACTTTACTAGAAGAATTAAACTCTCAACAGCGTGAGGCTGTGCAATATAACGAAGGGCCATCGCTGATCATTGCAGGGGCGGGATCGGGCAAGACTAGGGTGCTGACCTACAAGATCGCCTATCTGCTGAAGCAGGGCATGGCACCATACAATATTTTATCATTGACCTTTACCAATAAGGCAGCCGCTGAAATGAAAGAGCGTATTGCCGAACTTATTGGCTGGAAACATGCACGTGGCTTGTGGATGGGTACTTTTCACTCTGTGTTTTCGAGGATATTGAGAGCCGAAGCAGAGAAAATTGGTTATACTTCCAGTTTCACGATCTTCGATTCTGCTGACTCTCGCAATCTGATCAAAACGATTATCAAAGAATATCAATTAGACGATAAGGTTTATAAGCCTGCTCAGGTGCAGTCCATTATCTCTAATGCCAAAAATGCTCTGGTCTCTCCTATGATGTATGCAAATACCAAAGAGATTCAAGAACATGATCAACGCTCCAAGATGCCGATGATCAAGGATATATATAGTATGTATAACGCCAGATTGAAGAGAGCCAACTCAATGGATTTCGACGATTTGCTGTTCAATATCAATCGCCTTTTCAGGGATCATCCGGATGTGCTTAGCGTATATCAAGAGCAATACCAATTTATCTTGGTGGATGAGTATCAGGATACTAATTATGCTCAGTCGCTCGTGGTCAAACAACTTGGCGATAAACATCACAGGGTATGTGTGGTGGGCGATGATGCTCAGAGTATCTATTCTTTTAGGGGGGCGAATATCGAAAATATACTGAAGTTTAAGGAGGTATATCCAGAAGCTAAACTGTTCAAACTGGAGCAGAACTATCGTTCTACCCAAAATATCGTTGACGCTGCTAACAGTGTGATTAGCAGAAATAAGGGACAAATCAAGAAAACTGTTTTCTCAGAAAGAAGCAAAGGTGATCGCATCGAGATATCGAGTGCTTTTTCAGACTTCGAGGAAGGAGTCATCGTTGCCAATAAAATACAGGAGTTAAAACGATTGCCTAAGGCAGAATATAGCGATTTTGCTATTCTTTACAGAACAAATGCGCAGTCTCGAGTGTTTGAAGAGTCATTGCGTAAGCGAAATATTCCTTATCGTATCTATGGAGGATTATCCTTTTATCAACGAAAAGAAATTAAAGATGTTATCGCTTATTTTAGAATGGTGGTCAATCCTTTTGATGAGGAAGCATTTAAGCGAATCATCAACTATCCTACACGTGGAATTGGAGCAACTACATTGACTAAAATAATAGACGCAGCACAGCAGTATGAAATCAGCCTTTGGGAGATCATCGCCGGTGTGTTAGATTATAATATAGGTGTCAATGCCGGCACTGCTAAAAAACTGGCTGGTTTTAGGCAAATGATCGAAGAGTTTATCACTAAAGCCGAAACTTCGAATGCTTATGAGTTGGCAACGCATATTCTGAAAGAGTCTGGAATTGCGGGCGAAGCCTATAAAGATCAAACGCCAGAGGGAATGAGCAAGCAAGAGAACTTGCAGGAGTTGTTAGGGGGAATTCATGAGTTTTGCGATACTAGAATCGAAGAGGGCAATGAGGCTATCAGTCTAGTGGATTTCTTATCCGAAGTGTCTTTGTTGACCGATCAAGATCTGGATAAAGAGGCCCAAGAGGAAAAGGTGACCATGATGACGGTGCATGCCTCTAAAGGATTGGAGTTTAAGAATGTATTTGTGGTGGGGCTAGAGGAAGACCTATTTCCATCGGCAATGGTAAAAAATGACTATAAAGGATTGGAAGAAGAACGTCGTTTGTTTTATGTTGCCATCACACGTGCCAAGGAGTATTGCATGGTTTCTTATGCCAAAAGTCGTTTCAGGCATGGACAAACTAATCCGGGCAATCCAAGTCGCTTTCTTAGAGATATAGATGCCGAATACATTAAAGTGTTGGGCAGTAGCCTGAACCAAGGTGAGCCGTCGGGTAGTTTTATGTCTACATATCGTGAAGGGCGATTTGCAGAAAAATATAAAACATCTAGAGAAAGAGATGCAGTGAATGATGAAAAAATTGCATCTAATATAGGTGTAAGCACTCAACCAAGTGTAGGAAAACAGTTTGTAAATGTACAAAATGCTAAACCCAAAGGAAATGCAGGGGTGAATACGGGTGGCTTGCAAGAGGGAACAATAATTGAACACGAACGTTTTGGTATAGGTAGGGTGATGGCATTATCTGGCGAAGCCGATAGCAGAAAAGCTACTGTGGAGTTTGAAAACTCGGGAACAAAGCAACTATTATTAAAATTTGCAAGGTTTCAGATAGTGAAATGAGTGACAAATTCAAATAATGTCTTTTTTAACATTATTTTGCGCAACAAAATTTTCTTTCAGCCGTCTTATTTATAGAAACTAATAAAAATATCAGATTTATTTTATATATTTGTTTAAGAGAGGAACAAATTTTATCAAATAATTCAATATCTAATTAAACCTTTGATCGAAAGTTGAGTCAAAGTAATAACGAAACAATAAAAAGAACTCTCGTTCTTAAAAATATTTATTAACGAAAAGATAGGAGAGCAATATTATGAATGTAAAGAAAATAATATCGATAGTTCTGATATCATTGCTTCCAGTAATAGCATTCGGACAAGATTATTGGGATGATATTTATGCTACTTCTAAGCCTAAAAAGGAACAGAAGAAGGTAGTAAAGACAACTGTGCAGCAACCTACTCAAAATAATGCAACGCAAGTGCTTGTGGTGCGTGATAATGGAGAGGTAGTGCTTGAGACCCAAGGGCAAACTACAGTAAACTATGGTGGAAGAAATATAGACGTGGATGCTTACAATAGAAGATCCGACTATGACGAGGAAGAGTATTATGCTGACAACAATTCGGTTGTTGTGGCTGATGCCACTCCTTACGAAGACTATCAGTATACTGATCGTATTGTGAAATATCACAATCCGGGAAATAGTGTTACCATCAGAAGTGACAATGCTGTCAACGTATATGTGGTAAATGATAATTACAGAGATTATTATGTAAACAGAGGTTGGAACTTCAACATCGGATACCGATCTAGTTGGGGGTGGGGTGTAGGATATTCTTACTACGACCCATGGTATGACCCTTGGTACTACAATAGCTGGTACGATCCATGGTATTACCCATCTTATTCATACACTTATTGGCACCGTCCTTGGTATGGCTCATCATGGGGTTGGGGATGGAATAATCACTACCACCACTCACATTGGGGATGGAACAGTGGATACTATGGAGGAGGTTACTATGGTGGCTACTACAATAGAACACCGTATAGCAGAGCTTCTATTTCGGGAGGACGCGGTTCTTACCGTTCAGGGTATTCTTCCTCTCGTCCAAGTTCGAGATCTTATAATACGGGTTATTCTAGCTCTCGTCCAAGTTCAAGGTCTAGTGGTACTAATTCTACTGGCAGTTACTCTCGTCCAAGTTCAAGGTCTAGTGGTACTAACTCTACCGGCAGTTACTCTCGCCCTAGTTCAAGGTCTGGTGGCACTAACTCTACCGGCAGTTACACTCGTCCAAGTTCAAGGTCTGGTAACTCTAGCTCATCATCTAGCAATTACACTCGTCCAAGTTCAAGGTCTGGTAGCTCTAGTTCATCATCTAGCAATTACACTCGTCCAAGCTCAAGGACTGGTAACTCTAGTTCATCATCTAGCAGTTACACTCGTCCAAGCTCAAGGACTGGTAATTCTAGCTCGTCATCTAGCAGTTACACTCGTCCAAGTTCAAGGTCTGGTAGTTCAAGTTCATCATCTACTACTTACACTCGTCCAAGTTCAAGGTCTGGTAGCTCTAGTTCATCATCTGGTACGTACTCTCGTCCAAGCTCTAACTCAAGCTCTAGATCATCTAGTTACTCTGCTCCTAGTAGCTCTTCGTCAAGAGGCAGCTCATACAGCAGCGGTAGTTCTAGTGGAGGTTCACGCTCTAGTGGCGGTGGCGGAGGTTCGCGTTCAGGTGGATCACGTTCAAGTGGACGATAATTAGAAAAATATAATGAAAGGAGCCGTCTCAAATCAAAATGTTTGACTGTTGATTCGGCTCTTTTTGCATAAAAATATATTTAGTGAAATATGGCCTGAAAAAGCTTAAAATGATTTACTTTTATATTTTATAAAACTAGATAATAATCACAAAAAATAAATTAAATGAAACGTAGACTTTTAGTTGCATCCGCATTCTTGCTAAGCTTGTCTCCTTTTGTGAATGGACAAGAAGTGATGGATGCTTATAAACTATCACAAACAGAGTTGACAGGTACAGCCAGATCAATGTCTATGGGTGGTGCTTTTGGAGCATTAGGTGGTGATGTATCAGCGATTGCTATCAATCCGGCTGGTATCGGAGTATATAAAAGTTCGGAAATTGTCACTACTTTAAATTTTCAGAATATAGAAACTAAGACCAGTGGTCCTACTAGGGCAGGTGTTGATACTAAAAAGTTTAATGTTAACTTCAACAACCTTGCATTTGTTACGTCTTTTCCTCTTTATAGTGATGTAGTACCTGCATTCAATATCGGATTTTCGTATAATAGATTGCAGTCTTTCGACAGAAAGTATAGTACAGCCTTTGGTGATATGAATCGTTCAATGGCAGATTATATTACCGATAGAACCAATAGAATAGGATTGTCAGAAAGTCAGATCAAAAATGGAAGTTGGGAAGATACAGACTGGCTGGCTCTTGTGGGATATGAAGGTTTCTTGATAAACCCAAGTGCAAATGGTAAAGATTTTAAGCCTACGATTCCGGGTATGGATATTGCAAATATGATGAGAGTCAGAGAGAAAGGGTCAGTGAATAGTTACGACTTTAACATGGGTATGACTATTGACGATATCTTGAGCGTGGGGATGACCGTGGCTGTTACAGATCTAGATTACAGAATGTCTTCTTATTATTTCGAACATGTGTATAGTGGTGATAACATGGGAGAATTTGACTTAGTAAATGATCAAAAAACGGAAGGTACAGGATGGCAGCTTGGTTTGGGAGTGATATTTAAGCCTATTGATGAGCTTCGTATTGGTGTGGCTTATCATAGCCCTACGTGGTATAATATGACTCAATACTCTAGTGTTTATTATTGGCATGGTTTTCAAAATATTATCCAAGATATGAATGTGCCTGATAAGACAAAGGAAGAATATGATAAGTTGCCAGAGGATTTTGGTACTGACGCAGGAGGTAGATATGACTACAAGATGAGAACGCCAGACAAGTGGGTGTTTAGTTTAGCAGGAGTTTTGGGTGGTAATGCTATCTTGAGCTTAGATTATGAATTGATAGATTACAAGAAAACAAAATATAATGAGCGAGATTCTTACTATTCAGGAAATGGTTTTGATCCGGTGAATGAAGATATCAAGGCTCAACACAGGCTATCTTCAACCTTGCGTCTAGGTGGTGAATATCGTTTCACTCCTCAATTTTCAGGAAGAGTAGGTTATCAATGGCAACAAAGTCCTTATGAGGATTTAGATCCAGGAAAGATAATACATACTGCTGGTTCGGTGACTCACTATATACATAGTGGAGATAAGCAATACATCACTTGGGGATTAGGATATAGATTCACTAAGAATTTCTATACCGATGTTGCATTTGTTTATAGAACACAAGACTCTGATCTTTATTTCTTCAATACAGCTGAAAAAATAGATCTGAAAGAAAATAGTTTCCAAGGAGCATTGACCTTAGGATTTAGATTTTAAGATTAGCTCAGGCGAGCAAAAAAGATACAACACCTCTCATACTACTCTTGGTATGAGAGGTGTTTTTTTTATTTGTATTTCGAAAAGATATAAAAAAGGGTTTCATCTTTATTGAAACCCTTTAATATATAGTGGTATACTTGTTTGCTGAATTTAATTTTTCATAGAGAGTGAAATCCTCTTTCGTTGTCGATCCACTTCTAGTACGCTGACTTCCACATGTTGATGAAGCGAAACTATTTCTGTGGGATCGGATACAAAACGATCGGCAAGTTGTGAAATATGCACCAAGCCATTTTCTTTTACACCTATGTCTACAAAGCAACCGAAGTTGGTTACGTTAGTCACAATTCCGGGCAATCGCATTCCTTCTTTTACATCATCAATGGTGCGAATCGTTGGGTCAAACTGAAACTGTTTGATTTGTTCACGAGGGTCTCTTCCCGGTTTATCCAGTTCCTGTATGATGTCGTTTAGTGTGGGTAAGCCAACAGTATCGGTAGCATATTTTTTTAGATCGAGCGATTTTTTAAGTTCTTTTTTGCTGATCAACTCTGCCACTGTTGTGCCCAGATCTTTAGCCATCGACTCCACTATATGGTAACTTTCAGGATGTACAGCCGAATTGTCCAAAGGATTCTTAGCATCGCTAATTCTAAGGAAGCCTGCACACTGTTCATAAGTTTTGGCTCCCATGCGTGGCACTTTCAGTAGTTCTTTGCGCGAAGCGAACGCTCCATTCTCTGCTCTGTAGTCCACAATGTTTTGTGCCAAAGTAGCTCCTAAGCCTGATACATAGGTCAGAAGATGTTTGCTGGCTGTGTTGAGGTTTACGCCCACAAGGTTTACGCAGCTTTCTACAGTCTGATCGAGCGATTTTTTTAATTTTGTCTGATCGACATCGTGTTGATATTGACCAACACCAATCGATTTAGGATCTATTTTCACTAATTCTGCTAAAGGATCCATCAAGCGCCTGCCAATAGACACTGCACCACGTACGGTGACGTCATACTCAGGAAACTCGTCGCGTGCTGTTTTCGATGCCGAATAGATCGACGCTCCATTTTCGCTTACCACAAAAACAAGCACCTCTTTTTCGTATCTCAGCCCTGTGATGAAATTTTCTGTTTCTCTGCTTGCTGTGCCGTTGCCGATGGCAATGGCTTCGATATTGTAAGTGGCAACTAATTGTAAGATTTTATTGCCTGCTTTCTTTGAGTCGTTTTGAGGAGGATGTGGGTAGATCGTTTCATTGTGCAAGAGATTTCCCTCAGCATCCAAGCAAACGATTTTGCATCCTGTTCTGAATCCGGGGTCGATGCCCAAAGTGCGTTTTTGTCCTAATGGTGCTGCCAAAAGTAGTTGACGAAGATTTTCTATAAATACTTTGATGGCTTCTTCGTCAGCTTTATCCTTCGATAGGTTGTTGAACTCCGTCTCGATGGAGGGTTTGAGTAATCGCTTGTATGAGTCGGTAATGGCGTCTGCAACGATCTCCGTTGAGTCATTATCGCTTTTTAGAAAAATCTTATCCAATCTTTCCAAAGCTGTATCTTCATCAGGTGTGATGCTTACCCGTAAAAAGCCTTCAGCTTCTCCACGTCTGATGGCTAGCAGTCGGTGCGAGCTACATCTGTTGAGAGGTTCATCCACATCAAAGTAGTCTCTATATTTATCTCCTTCTTCCTCCTTGCCTTTGATCACTTTAGAGATGATATGTCCATGTCTTTGAAAGATATTTCTGATACCGTTTCTGGCTTCTTCATTTTCAGAAACCCACTCTGCAATGATGTCTTTAGCTCCATTGATAGCCTCTTCTGTATCTTTTACCTCGTCGTTGACGAAAGAAGATGCTTTGGTGGTAACATCTATTTTGTTTTGTAAGAAAATCATTTGAGCTAGAGGCTCTAAGCCTTTTTCTCGTGCCATTTCAGCCTTTGTTCGTCTTTTGGGACGATAAGGCAAATAGATATCTTCTAGTTCAGAGGATATCCAGCAATTTTCTATTCTTTTTTTGAGTTCTGGAGTTAATTTCTCTTGTTCTTCTATTGAAGAGAGAATCGTTTCTTTGCGCTTCACTAGCTCTATGAGCTTGTCGTTTTGGTCTTTTATGGCTGCAATCTGCACTTCGTCTAGCCCACCAGTGACTTCTTTTCGATATCTACTGATAAAGGGGATAGTGGCTCCCGAATTCAGGAGATCAATTGTTTTTACGATTTGCGATTCACTGATGTTGAGTGCGCTTGCTATTAATGTGCTAATTGTCATAAATAAGGTATAATTTAACGGGCAAATTTAACTGTTTTAAAATTCCAACGCAAAGAATTGAAACATACTTTTATTTTCTTTTTCACTGCTAGTGGTAAGGGGCAAAATATAAATTCAGCCTTTTGTGGATGCAGAATTGGTGTGCGTTTGTCTTTTTGCTATCTATCTAAATCTGCTATGTTCAGTGGATTAATAATTGACCGGTTGTCAAAATTTAGTCTTAAATTTTCAGTTTATATCAAAAAAATATCTATACTTGCACTCAAATTTAAAATCTTTTAATTTACACTAAACTAAAAAATAACCTTGATATTATGAGAGTAGCAACGATAATTTTATTATCGCTATTGTCGTCTTTTTCATCCACTCTACTGTCTCAAACTTTCGATAACTATGATGACGAAATTAGAAGGGTTCAATTCATTGTAAGGGGAGGAATGAATGTTTCCACCTTGCGCAAAGTAACTTCCGGACAGAGTGGAAAAGAGCAGACAAAACTGGGATACAATATTGGTCTTTTGGCCGATACCTATATAGGAGGAGGGGCTTATGTGCAAACAGGAGCCATCTTGACGACGAAAGGAGCAAAAATAAAAAGTGCACCTTTGAATGATGGTACTAACTCCAAACTGACTTTAGATGCCATGTATTTGCAAGTTCCACTTCTGTTTGTTTATAAGATTCCGGTAGGAAGAAGTGCTGAGCGAATGAATATCGCCTTAGGACCATATTATGCTTATGGTATAGGTGGAAACCTGAAAGGAGGAAGCTTGGGAAAAGTGGATGCTTTTGGTGGTTCGGGAGTTTGTAATAAATCTACAGTAGGTTTTATCACAGAGGTTCATTATGAAAGAGAGAAATTTCTATTTTTCTTCGGAACAGATATTGGTTTTACAAAAGTGATAAAGAAAACAGAGGTTACTGATAAGTTTCGTTCAAATATCCGAGGCTTTGGTTTCAACCTAGGCGTGGGGTATAAAATCTAGTTAGCAAAGCTTAAGGCAATTTGATATAGTTTTAAGGCAATGCGAGTGAAATACTCCCATTGCCTTCAATTGTTGTGTCTAAACAAATCGTTTTTATCCTATTTTTATGGCTTCTTTATCGATATTTTTTATCTCTTTAAGCAGTGGTGGTGTGTTGAGTGTTGGTAGTCAGCGTTTTGTGCGGAATGACTAAATATTTATTATTTAGAATGATTGAAATTTATTGTCATTTCATTATAAAACTATAGCTAAGTTTAGTAAATTTGTATACATGTTTCATATTAGGCATCGAATGTTGGCAAAAATACAGATGAATTGCTTTTTTCTTTGCTAAAAGTTCTTAAATTTAGACTTTATATATGAAAATGTAAGTCAAAAAAAGAAAATATAAACAGATATAATCATACATTAAATTATAATCAGGATGTTAAAAGAGTTTACAATAAGTGATGGAAAAGCGATCTTAAACTTTACGCTAAAGTTTTGTGATTCACGTCAGAAGATCTTGAATAGCTTAGGGTTTAGAAGAGTGATCGAAACATTTGTTCAAAAACTGAAGAAAGATGAGATAATAATCTATAATTATTATGTAAATGCTTTTGAAACAGACGAGGAGTTTGAAAAATCGCTTACCGAAATCTTTAAGCTACTTACAATATGTAGCACAGAAGAAATTTTGGAAGTGAATAAAAAGTATGCTGTCTTTTTTGATTACAAGGCTCTTTTTATCGAACTGATTGAATTGCTATATAACTACTGGCGTAGCCTTAGCCGTTTTGCCATTGTTCACAACAATACGATTGGCGACGGACTACAAAGTGTACGCTTTATTCATGCCAGCGAACTGTTTAATGAGTTGGTGCTTTCGATCTATCGTCGTGCCGAAGAAACAGTGATGGGATACCAGCACAGAGTGTATCGTCAGTTGACAGCCGGAATTAATGCTGGTCTGAAACTGAATGATATCAGTTGGAACTGCCCTGTGGAATACAGCGGCTTACAAAAAATTCCGTTCATCACTTCCGTAGTGTTTTATCCTCCGTTCATTGTTTATACAAAAAATAATACACGTGACGGATTGTTCCAAGAACATTCAACAAACCCACTAAGAGGGGTGATCTTAAATGAAGATGATTGGTTCTTATATCCTGCCAAAGTGGGAACAATGTTGACCTTCGTTTATTTCCACAAGGATTTTATGAACCAAGGATTTGGACTATGTAACTTATTTGAACTTGCAAAAGAAAGCGAATATATCGGTAAAAAACCGGATATCATCTACCTATTTGGATATCCTGATGGACACGAAGAAAAACGTACTTTCTATCATAAAGATACAGCAAACGATATTCTAATTGGTTATGCAAATCACTGTCCAGATGTCGATTACTTTGGTTATATGAAGAAAATGCTGTTGACGCTTCACAATGTGAAACAAATGGAACTTGGCTATCTACCTATCCATGGTGCTATGGTGAATATCAGCCTGAAAAATGGTTCGAATGCCAATATTGTGATTGTGGGAGACAGTGGTGCCGGAAAATCGGAGAGCTTGGAAGCTTTCAGAACGTTGAACGCCAGTTATATCCGCCATATGCGTATCATTTTTGATGATATGGGTATCTTGAAAAGAGCAGAAGACGGAACGATTATGGGTTACGGAACAGAAGTGGGAGCATTCGTTAGAGTGGACGACTTAGATCCTAGTTATGCTTTCGAGCAATTGGAGAGAGGAATCTTTATGAATCCTGACAAAATAAATGCTCGTGTCACTATTCCGATTACGCCATACGATGTGATTGTTAATGGATATAAGGTAGATTACATCTTATATGCAAATAACTATGAAGATCCGGGAGAAAAACAAATTGCATTCTACGACGATCTTGAAAAATCGATCAAAATATTTGAAGACGGAGCACGTAGAGCTAAAGGTACTACTTCGGAGACTGGTTTAGTGAAATCTTATTTTGCCAATCCATTTGGTCCAGTTCAAGAAAAAGAATTGGCTAAAAAATTGATTCATGAATATTTCGAAGATATGCACAAAAATGGTGTGAAGATTGGAGAAATATACACTTGTTTGGCTATCCCTGGCAAAGAAAAATCAGGACCAAAAGAAGCAGCCGAAGAGATGTTCCTATTAATAAATGGAGATAACTAATTGCTGGCTCTGACCTTTGTTATGGAGGTTAGAGCTAAGCAATAGCTTATAGTATAATCCGAATTACAAAACGCAAATAATTATATGAGTAGTAAACAATCAACAATGCACGACAATGTTAGGATGCTAGGCAAACTGTTGGGTGACACCATCAAGGAGGCCAAAGATATCAGAACATTTGATTTGGTGGAGACGCTCAGACGTCTGTCCAAAACAGCTTTGACAGAAGATGTAGAAGCTCATAAAGAACTGTTAGAAGCATTGGAAACGCTAAAAGATAAAGACTTTTTGCCTGTAACCAGAGCCTTCAATCAGTTCCTTAATCTTACAAATACAGCTGAACAATATAATGGTGTGTCGCCACAAGCAACTGGTGGAATTAACGCTGTCAACTTTCCGGCTATCTATAAATACCTGAAAGAAAAAGGTGTAGAGGATGAAGCCATAAAGAAAGCCGTCAACGAAATTTCCATAGACTTGGTGCTAACGGCTCACCCCACAGAAATCAATAGACGTTCGCTGATTAATAACCTGAATCAGGTAGATCGCTGTTTGACGATATTAGACCTTGATATTGTGGACTATAAAAAAGCTCAAACGATGCGTCGCTTGAAGCAGTTGGTAGCACAATATTGGCATACTGACGAAATACGTCAACGTCGCCCTACACCAAATGAAGAAGCCAAATGGGGCTACGAGGTGGTGGAAAGTAGTTTGTGGGAAGCTGTTCCTGTTTTCTTGAGAGATTTGGACGAACAGATGCAAGAAACGATGGACTATCGTTTGCCTATTGATGCTCGCCCGATTCACTTTTCCTCCTGGATGGGAGGGGATAGGGACGGAAACCCTAATGTACATTCTACGACCACTCAAGAAGTTTTGCTTGATAGTAGAACTAGAGCGACCAAGTTATTTTTGGCAGATATCGAAGAGCTAGTCAAAGAACTATCTATGGCAGATTGTACAGACGAGTTTAGAGCCTATATCAATGACTATGAGGTGCAAGAACCTTATCGTGAATTGATGAAACGACTTCGCACTCGACTGCGAAAAACAGTGCAATATTTGGAACAAAAAGCTGAAGGAGGACATCTAGGAACGACTGATGATCTGATTTTTGACAATGACGAACTTTGGGAACCTCTGATGGCTACTTACAAGTCTTTGGTGGCTTGTGATATGCAAATTATTGCCGACGACAGGTTGTTAGATACACTAAGAAGAATTAAATGCTTTGGCTTGACGCTGACCCAGTTGGATATTCGTCAAGAAAGCACTGTACATACCGAGGCGCTTGCTGAAATTACTCAATATCTTGAATTGGGAAATTATGAAGAGTGGAATGAAGAAGAACGACAAGCATTCCTGCTAAAAGAATTACACTCTAAACGACCTCTTCTCCCTCTCAACTGGGAGCCTAGCCCACAGACCAAAGAACTGCTGGAAACTTGCAAAGTGATAGCACAAACACCACAGGGAAGCATCCCTACGTATGTGATTTCTATGACTCGCTCACCATCAGATATCTTGGCTGTTTATCTCTTCTTGAAGGAGACCGAATGTCCTTATATATTGCCAGTTACACCTCTGTTCGAAACGTTGGCAGACTTGAATAATGCAGAAAAAATCATGACAAATCTTTTTGCTATCGATTGGTATAAAGACACCATCAAAGGCAAGCAGATGATTATGATTGGTTATTCAGACTCGGCAAAAGATGCAGGAGCATTGGCAGCTGGATGGGCACAATACAGAGCGCAAGAAAGCCTAGTGAAGCTTTGCAAAGAACACGACATCACTTTGACCCTGTTTCACGGACGAGGAGGAACAATCGGTAGGGGAGGAGGACCAGCTAAATTTGCGATTTTCTCACAACCTCCCGGGTCGGTGAAAGGTGGTTTACGTGTTACAGAGCAAGGAGAAATGATTCGTTTCAAATTGGGGCAGCCTGAAGTGGCAATCAAAACCATTGCATTGTATGCGGAGGCTATTCTTGAAGCCAATCTTTTGCCTCCACCAGCACCCAAAGATGAGTGGCGCGCTGTGATGGACGAATTGTCAGACATCTCGTGTGGCATTTATCAAGATATTGTAAGAAAAGATCCTGATTTTATTCCATATTTTTATCAAGCTACTCCTGAATCAGAATTGGGCAAGTTGCCTTTGGGCTCACGTCCAGCTAAGAGACGACCAAATGGAGGTATAGAAAGTTTGAGAGCCATTCCTTGGATTTTTGGATGGACGCAAAACAGATTAATGCTTCCAGCTTGGCTTGGTGCAGGTACAGCCTTGCAAAAAGTGATAGATGAAGGACGATCGAATTTGATTTCGGAGATGTGCAAAGAGTGGCCTTTCTTCCAAACACGGATTTCGATGCTCGAAATGGTGTTTGCAAAGGTGGATTTAAAAATTTCAGAATACTATGATCAACGTCTGGTAGAAAAACGACTGTTGAGATTGGGAGATGAGCTTCGTAAATCTTTGAAGGCAGATATTGAGACTATTCTAAATATTTCGGGCAAGAAATATCTGTTGCAAGATATGCCGGATATAGCAGAAAATATTACGATGCGAAATATCTATACCAACCCGCTCAACTTATTGCAAGTGGAGCTTTTGGATAGATGTAGAAAAGATGAAGCACACTCGCAGGAGCTAGAACTGGCGTTGATGATTACCATCTCTGGTATTGCTGCCGGAATGCGCAACACGGGTTGATACCTTATTTTAGGATAAAATATATGATATTTAACTCTGGTTGTATAAATAATAGACAAAATATTTAATCTATGTTTAAACAGCTAGAGTTAATCTTTTTAATAGCTATCTTAGTTCTCAGAAAGTAAAAATAACGAAGTAAATAATACCTAATAAAGATAATGCAATATAAAGTACTTGCACCCAAGAATATTCAGACTCAAATTGAGTTACCAACTTCAAAGAGTATTAGCAACCGTGCTCTGATTCTCAAAGCCATGGCAATGGATGCCGAGCCTATTAATAATCTATCCGATTGTGACGATACGAATGTTATGTTAGATGCTTTGGCAATGAATCACAGTGGACTAATAGATGTAAAAGCTGCCGGAACTTCCATGCGCTTTTTGACAGCTTTCTTGTCTCATCTGCCCGGCGATTGGATCATCACAGGAACGGAGAGAATGAAAGAACGTCCGATCAATATTTTAGTAGATGCGCTAACCTCTCTTGGAGCTCGGATAGAATATTTGGGAAAAATAGGCTTCCCTCCACTTCAGATCAAGGGAACAGCCATGGATGGAGGGCATATCCATCTTTCGGGAGCTGTCAGTTCTCAGTTTATTTCGGCGTTGTTGATGATTGCCCCAAGCATGCAAAAAGGCTTGGTGATCCATATGGAGGGCAATGTGATTTCTAAACCCTACATCAAGCTTACTTTGGGCATGATGAAGGAGTTTGGTGTCAATACTCGATGGGAAGGTAATACGATCTACATCAGTCCCGATATTTATAAACCCACATCCTACACAGTAGAAGGTGATTGGTCGGCTGCTTCATATTGGTATTCCATTGTTGCTCTTGCCGAAAAAGCAGAAGTAGAACTGCTTGGACTTTTCAAAAATAGCATGCAAGGAGACGCCAAAGTGGCCGAACTTTTTGTAGACTTGGGAGTGGAAACCGAATTTACTGACAGAGGAGTTATTCTGCGTAAAACGGATCGCATAGTGAAAAAAATGTTTCATGACTTTGTCAACGAGCCCGATTTGGCACAAACTTTTGTGGTGGCTTGTTGTATGCTCAATGTGCCTTTCCTTTTCACTGGTTTGCAGTCGTTGAAAATAAAAGAAACAGACAGAATCGAAGCTCTGAAAACAGAGATGAAAAAGTTAGGCTACGTGATTTCAGATAGAGAAAACAGCATTATGGAGTGGGATGGCGAACGCTGTACTCCAGAGGAGAATCCGGTGATTGCTACTTATCACGATCATCGTATGGCTATGGCTTTTGCACCGGCTACCTTTAAAATAGACTCGCTGAATGTAGCAGACCCTCAAGTGGTTACTAAATCTTATCCATCCTTTTGGGACGATTTAGAAAAAGCAGGCTTCACAGTAGAAAAATAATTTCAATATAATAAACAGAAAAAGCAACATTCAATTATGGATGTTGCTTTTTTTCTTATGTGTGTCATTGTTGTCTTATTCTAAATTATATTGTATTGGTAATGTAAACTGCATGGACACGGCTCGCCCTCCCCTTTTTGCAGGAATCCATTTGGGCATAGATTTCAGCATGCGTAGCACTGCACGATCGCATATCGGACTCATACTTCTCAGTATTTTGATATGCTTTATTTCTCCTGTTTCTGTTACTGTAAATTGTACAACTACTCTGCCTTCTCTCCCTTCCTCAATGTCCCACAGAGAATAGTGAAGATTACTTTTTACATACCGTTCCAATTCCTTTTCTCCCCCTGGAAACTGCGCTCTGACTTCTCCCGAAGGATGAGGCTCTCTTTGATAGCCTTCTTCTATTATTTCCAAATATATTGGCTGTATAGGTTGTGGATCTAAAGCACAATATATAGCTCCATCAGGTAGGCTGATGTGCTCTTCATCTAAACCTTCGATATCTTGATGGAAAGTTTCTTCTATAGACTCTTCTTCTATTTTTATGCCAATAGAAGCTTGGTGAGGGATCACTGTCTCTTCAGAGATTTTTGGTGCAAAAAAATGAAAAATTTCCAATCCTTCCTCTGCTTCACCTTCATAATATATCGGACCATATGGAAAATGGCATCCAGTATGACTTGGAACTAAGATGATCTCTTTGATTTTATCAATCACAATAGAAGAAAAAATAACTCCAAAACTCAGTAGAATAGTTAATATAAATGCCATTAGATGTCTTTTGTTTGTGCTCATGCGCATCTCATAGGCTCCATACACTTTGTTCTTATTTTCGAAAATAAGCTCGCACCACTCATCCGAATTTAGATTTACAGATTGTTTTGTTGCTATATTTTTCAGAATCTTCCACATTTCATTTCCTTTTCTTGATAGAGGAAAATAGTATTGAGATTCCATAAACAATTTTCAGATAAATCCTAGCTTGTTTTATTAATCAAGGTGATGAATACTAAGTGCTTTTCGAAGTTATAGAAGAGTTTTAGATCTAGCTCCAAAGAAAAGAATCAATAGTGCGTTTTGCTTCAGAAATACACTATTGATTCTCTAAGATATTAAATGTTTTCGCTTACTTATTTAATAGTTATAAATTCTTTATCTACACTTTTTAATCCAACAACCGAAGCCTTCATTTTTGTTTTGCCTGCTATTTTGCTCGATCGTAAAATAGCCATCGCAAAGCCATTATGCAGAGTTATCTGATTGTTTTCTGATAAAATCTTATCAGTTGTATGATCTCCATTATCAACAGCAATTAGTTTTGCTTCTCCGGATACATCGAAAACGACTTCTCCTTTGGCAGTTGGCACAATACGCCCTTTGCTATCGATTGCATACACTTTGACGTATTGCAAATCCATCCCATCGGCTTGCCATGAATTAGGATTTTCAGCTTCAAGTTTTAGTGCAACAGCTTTACCTGTAGTTTCAAGCTTGTGACGAGCAACTTCTTTCCCATCAGTACGAGCTACAGCAACTATCTCTCCTCCTTTATCATACGGTATATTTTGCCAAAAAATAATATTTCGGGTATCAATGCTATCGATATTGTTTTTTTGTATGCCCATTGATTTGCCGTTAACAATTAATTCTACGTCTTCGGCATTGGTATAAGTGAAGATGTTGTTGTTAGAATTTTCTTTTCTATTCCAGTGCGAGGATAGGGGTAAATGTCCTATCATGATGTCGTTCCACTCAAGGCTTTCTTTTTCACTATCTACGATTCCTATATGGACAATCGCTTGGTCAGAGAATGCACTTTTTGCAAGATATGCTTGAGGATTTGGTTCTAAGGCATGATTGAAGAATGAAAAATTCCATCCTTTATTTGGCCATCCTCTCGACTCTCCCCAATATTCTACTGCCCCCCAATAGGCTATTCCTACCATTCTGTCATAATCCATTCCAAAGAAAGGTGCTGTCAATTCGTTGGTTGTCGCTTCACTTTGATATAAAATCAGAATAGGAGCGTGTTCTAGATATTTAGGATATGCTTTATACTGATAATTGAAACTTGCTATATCTGTAACCAGAGATAGTTCAGGAGGAAGTATTTCTTTATTAAAGTTAGAATCGTGTCTTGTTATGGCATTTGCACGAGAAGGAAACATAGCTACTGTTGTTTTACGTGTGGGGTCATAACGTTTGGTAAGGATATCCAACATCTTATAAGTTGTTACTCCCCAATCGCCGGTAGGAAAACCTGCCAAATCTTCTCTCATTTGCAATTCATTTCCCAGGCTCCACATAATGACAGAAGGATGATTGCGTGAACGTTTTATCCATTCAGGAATTATCTTGTACCACAATTGAGTAAATGGTTTCTTTGCTGGCCAATAGTGATTGTCGCTCCATTTGTCACATAACTCGTCAACAACAAGAATACCATATTGATCTGCAAACTTCAAGAACGACCTAGAATATGGATTGTGAGATGTACGGATATGGTTGTATCCATACTCTTTTAGCAATTTGAAGAAACGCTCTATCGATGTGTCGAAGGCGGCTGCTCCTACTGCTCCTAAATCGTGGTGGTTAGCCATCCCTTTCAGAAAGACTTTTTTACCGTTGAGCTTAAATCCAAATTCAGGAGAGAATTCAAGAGTGCGAATACCAAACGACTCAGTCATCTGATCGATAATCTGACCTTGATAAATCAAAGAGATTTCAGCTCTATATAAGTTGGGTGTTTCACACGACCAGAGTTGAGGTTGTGCTATTATGGTTGTTGGTAATGGAACTTCAACGGTTTTTAATTTTATTTTGTGAGGAGCAGAAGTTGTGGTCTCTGCTATTTGAATTCCCTCAGGAGAGAATATTTTTGCACTGATCGTTATGTCGAGATTTCTATTGCTTATTCCTTCAAGCTCTACTTGAATATTGACATCTGCTGCTTGTTCAGATATCTTTGGGGTGGTAACAAAAACACCGTGTCGAGCAATAGAAATGGTGTCTTTTACGATCAAATTGACATCACGAAACAGTCCACCACCTGTATACCAGCGAGAATTTCCTTTTGTAGAAGCATACACAGCCACAATATTTGTACCGTCATAATTGATATGCTTTGTTATATCGGCTTCATAACCAAGATATCCATAATCCATATCTACGAGTTTTATCCCGTTGAACCATACTTCTCCAAAAAGCATAATACCTTCAAAATCGAGCAATACTTTTTTGTTTTTCCAACGAGGATCGGCATCAAAAGATTTGCGATACCATCCGGTAGTCATTTCTTTAAAGCCTCGCTGGCTATTTCCAGACTTCAGCCAAGGTTGTTCTATTTGGAAATCGTGAGGAAGGTCGAGTATACGCCAGTCACTATCGTTGAAATTTATGGCTGAGGCATCTTTGTTTTCGCCAGATTGAAATTTCCAACCGAAGTTAAACAGCTCGGTTTTGCGTGGGGATTCATTCCCTTTTTGTGCCCAAAGGACACCTATATTCAGAAAGATTAAGCTTAGAAGAGCTAGTCCTCTAATCGTATTTTTAGTCATTTTGCAAGTGTTATTAAATGGTTATTTTTGAATAAGATTGTATCATCTTACAAGTATATCTTCTACTGTAATGAAGTTTTCAGTACTTCCATAATGAGATCTTCTCTTGTCGCTCCAAAAGGGATGCTCGCCTGCAACTTCAATCGTAAAAGTATAGTTGTCTTCTTTCAGTTCAGGACTTAAGAATCTTAGTGATGAATCGTCTTGTTTGCTATAAAAGTCTATGTAAGAATCTAAAACTACTTCCTCTTGACTATTCTTTAATACAACGATAGCATATCCACTTAGGTTGTTTGTTAGTCCTTTAACAGCAATCTGTTTTCCTTGAAACGAGACGCTTAGTCTATCTCCTTTTTCTTTCGATTTGAAGTTGTTGTCATTTTGGTTCCAGTCTCCATGCTGTTTAATTTCATTTTTTATGGATCGAAGATCTTTGTTAACAGAATACCATCTATTGTCCTTGTCAAAATGCCAGCTTTCGTAAAAAGAAGGAATAGACATTTCATCTTTATCTACGGTGATAGGCAGCCAGACCTGAGTGGCAGCTGAACCTTGTTTGGGATAAGACCAACGATCTCCCATATACATCAAGAGGGTGTCATTTCCATTATGAATGGGAAGAACAAACGAACATTGAGAGTTCCATGTCAGAGTGCCTTCTGGTGCAAAATAGCCTTTTCGATTCCATGGACCACTAAGCGAACTTGAGGTCAGATAGTAGTTGTCATTACGTTCCCAACTTGTTTTATTGGAGAATAACCAGAAATAGGTTCCATTTTTCTTAAACATGGCTGGAGATTCACCACTTTGTGCCTCATTGGACGCTACGATGCTTGTTACGGACTTGTAGTCGTTAGCCAGCTCATATATAAAGCCTTCGTGGGTTAACAGATAGCCCTTATCGTCATCATCTTGATAAGTTCCTAAATCCCATTTATGTATATGTTCCCCCTCAAATAGCAGAGCTCCTTGGAATTGATAATCTCCATCAATTGTTTGACATGTCGCATAGCCTACATTCGGATCCATATATTTCATGTCGTCTGTGTGCATATACATAACATATTCACCGGTCGAAGGGCATTTCATTACTTTTACACGTTCTCCAACTCTGTTTGGTCCAAGCAGTCCTGAAGCTTGCATAGGAAGTACAATTTTTTCAAATTGCCAGTTTGTTAAATCGGTAGATGAATAACAGCTGAAACCTACAAAAGCATTGGTGGTATCGGATTTATATTCTCCAAATAAATAATATTTGTCTCCATCTTTTACAACGCAAGCTCCATGTGCATTTACTTCATTATGATGTTGATCATACCAAGCTATACCATTATGGATGGCTGGTTGTTCTATATCCTTTACAGGGCTTTTACAAGATAAAGCGAAGAAGAGTATCCACAGTGTGGTAAAAAAAATGATTCTCATATACGGTGAGTTTTTTAAGATATTTATTGAATAACTAATGTTAACAACTTACGTAATGCAAATAAATAGAGAATGTGATTAAAAGAACGAATGCTTGTATTCATATATATGGAAAAGCGTACACCGTGTAGGGTAGGGCTCTTTTCTGCAAAGTGTGTTGAGAATCTAAAGTACAGCTTAAATACTGATGTTTAGAACATATTGGTTTGTGTGTTGCTATGGACTATTTTACATAAAAACGAACTAGGGCTTCCTAGCCCGAGGAAATATCTTCTATACTTTTGGTTATTCTTTCTTTGAGCTCGAATAAGGAAAGCCATACTGCAAGACCTATTTCCCATTTTCTTTGAAGAAAGAATTAGTGAAAATATTGTTAAATTTTAATCTTTACCAATTACAAATGAAGAACAGAAAATGTAAAACAAAGACAAGTTTGTATTTATGCAAATTTGTTTCTCTGCTTATGTTATGGTTGATGTCTTTTTCCATTTCTGCGCAGAACCAGACAATCAGTGGTATTGTACTTGATGCGGCCAATGAACCTATTATTGGTGCCAGTGTTTTGATCAAAGGTACAACTAATGGGTCATTAACAGATCTCGATGGAAACTTTAAGTTGGCTACTTCTACGGATGCCACTTTAGAAATCTCTTATATTGGATATCAATCAGTAGAGGTTAAAGCCATAGCTGGTGAAAAGTTAACCGTGATTTTGCAAGAAAACACAGCATTGCTAGACGAAGTAGTAGTGGTGGGATTTGGAGTACAGAAAAAAGTGAACCTCACCGGAGCCATTGGGATAGCAGAGGCTAAGGATTTTGAATCTCGCCCCATTACATCGGCTACTCAAGGCTTGCAGGGGGTAGTGCCGGGGCTGCAGATCACAACCAATACTGGTGAGATGGACAAGAATATGAAGATCAACATCCGTGGTACAGGAACCATTGGTGAGGGCTCAAGTGGTTCGCCCTTGATCTTGATTGATGGTATGGAAGGTGACCTGAATAGTGTTAACCCACAAGATATTGAAAATATATCTGTGTTGAAAGATGCAGCAGCCTCTTCTATATATGGTTCGCGTGCGCCGTTTGGTGTGATACTGGTTACCACAAAAAGTGGTAAGGCTGGTAGGGTTTCGGTGAACTATAATAATAGTTTCCGTATGTCTCAACCTATTAACCTACCCAAAGCAATGGATTCGTATACCTTTGCCAACTATTTTAATTCGGCATTCAAGAATGAAGGGAGTGGTGCATATTTCCCTGATGAGGTGATGCGAAATATGCTTGACTATCAGTCCGGCAAACTTTCTACCAATCTTCCTGCTTCGTCAAACGGGCAATGGGGTAAGCCTGATTATGATCCTTTTAAGTATGCTTATGCCAATACAGACTGGTATAGAGAAATCTACAAAAAAGAAGTGTTTTCTCAGGAGCATAATATGAGTGCCACAGGGGGCAATGAGAAGATCAACTATTATGCTTCTTTTAATTTTCTGGATCAAGGGGGATTGTTACGACATGCCGACGATGGGGTGAAACGTCATAATCTGACAGCAAAGATGAACACAACCATTACCGACTGGTTGAAGTTTAACTACAACATACGCTTCACGCGAAATAAGAATTATCGTCCGACCTATTTCGGCGATTCTTTCTACGATAACTTCGGTCGTGCAACATGGCCCAATCTACCAGTTTATGATCCCAATGGATACTACTATGGCAATGGTAGCGATGGTGCAAATCCGGCTATGGCCATGGCATTAGGTGGCAATCGCTCTTCTGTCACTGATCGTCACTACTATCAAGGTGCTTTGATTATAGAACCAATAAAGAACTGGATTACTAATGTGCAGCTGAACTACAGCATCATGAATTATGACTTGAAGGAAACGTCTTTACCTCGTTACGATCATGATGTGAAGGGAAATTTGATTGATACCAAAAAGGACTCTTATCTATATCAAGAACGAAACAAGGAAAACTACCTCAATCTGAATATTTACACAGAATATAGTCGTTCGTTTATGGATGCGCATAATTTTAAGATTATGGCTGGTTTTCAGTCTGAAGAAATGAAACGAGACTTATCCTCCATGCAAAAATATGGGGTAATGATAGATAGTATGCCTTATTTCGATTTGACCACAGGAATGGGTGGAGGGGGCAAAGCCAAACCAACTACTGTAAAAGGAAATGCTACTGAATGGGCTACTGCCGGTTTTTTCGGACGTCTAAATTATGATTATCAAGGACGATACCTCGCTGAAGTGAACTTTCGTTACGATGGCACTTCACGTTTTCGCCGTGGTAATCGTTGGGAAGTTTCTCCTTCTTTTTCGGCAGGATGGAATATTGCTAATGACAAATTTTGGGAGCCGATATCGAGAATCTCTAATCTGATGAAGTTGCGCGTTTCGTACGGACAACTTGGAAATCAGAACACCAATGAATGGTATCCGACTTATCGCACAATGACTTTAACTCCTTCTGGAGGAACATGGTTGCATAATGGTACTAAACCAGATATTGCGGCCGTAGGCAATCTGATAAGCACATCATTGTCATGGGAAACTATACGTACTTGGGACGTTGGACTCGATTTCGGATTGCTCAATAGTCGTCTAACTGGTTCGTTTGACTATTATATTCGTTACACCGACAATATGGTGGGCCCAGCACAGGAACTTCCATTGACACTTGGAATAGGAGTACCTAAAACAAACAATTGCGATTTGAAAACACAGGGATGGGAATTGTCTGTAAATTGGCGTGACCAACTCAAAAACGGATTAGGCTACAGTGTGGGGCTCTCGCTTTCAGATGCTGTAACTTATATTGAAAGATATCCGGGCAATACTACAAACTCTATTGACTCTTACATGGGAGGCTACAAAATGGGCGAAATATGGGGATTGGAAACTGTAGGTATCGCTAAAACTGATGCAGAAATGCAAGCACACCTCGATAAGGTAGGAGGACAAGCTGCTTTTGGAAATAAATGGGCTGCGGGAGACATCATGTATGCTGACCTTGACGGAAATCCAGGGATTACAGAAGGAGCACGCACACTAGAGGATCACGGTGACTTGAAGGTGATTGGTAATAGTACGCCACGTTACTTTTTTGGTATCGACTTGAGTGCAGATTGGAAGGGATTTGATATGCGTTGTTTCTTTCAAGGAGTGATGAAGCGTGATTATTTCCAAAACACAGGACATTTCTGGGGAGTGTATGCCGGTACATACAGATCGCGTGGATTTGATGTACATAATGACTACTTCAGAGCTGAACCTGTTGGACTACCCGGACACGAAATTCCAGCAAACTTGGATGCATACTATCCACGTCCTATCATGAATGATGGTACTTCCATGAACCACCGTACTCAAACGCGCTATTTGCTTGATGCATCTTACATACGTCTGAAAAATCTTCAGCTTGGCTATACACTACCATCTGCATGGATGCAAAAGGCCGGGCTAAGCAAATGTCGTGTTTTCGTTTCGGGAGAAAACTTATGGACAGGAACAAGTTTGACCAAACTGTTTGACCCCGAAACAATTAATGGAGGAAGTAATAATAGTGGCAATTCACAGACTTATATGTCAGGTAATGCTTACCCTCTGTCGAAAACCGTGTCGTTCGGTTTAAGTGTAACCCTTTAATTTAATTTGATAATGAGAACAAAAAAGATATATATAGCCATCTTGGCTTTGATTACTACCATAGGATTTTCTTCTTGCGATGATTTTCTTGATCGTGAGCCGAAGTCGAAGGTTTCTCCCGAAACGTATTTAACCGACGCTTCTCAAATGAGAGCGTATTGCGATGGATTGTATTCAGATATTCTTCCATCACATGGCACTGGTAATACCTATGGAATCTTTAAAGAAGATGCTGGTACGGACAATCAAACGGCTCAAAATGTGCATGAGCGTTATACCGAGGACTTATGGAAAGTTCCTAATAAAGAAAGTAGCGACTGGCTCTTCACTCGTATCTACAAGTGTAACTTCTTTTTTTCCAGTATATTGCCACGCTATGGCGAAAATCTGGATGGTAGCAACAATACCATCGGTGGAGAACTTGCTGAAGTAAAACATTATCTGGGCGAGATGTATTTCTTAAGAGCTTGTGAGTATTTCAAACGTTATCAGACATTTGGAGATTTTCCTATCGTCACCGAACCTCTTCCAGACAACATGGAAGTGTTGACTAATGCCAGTAAACGAATGCCACGTAACGAAGTAGCACGCTTCATTCTGTCAGATTTGGATAAAGCTATCACCTTATTGGGTGAAAAAAAGATGGCTACTACTCGTATAGGTAAAGATGCAGCAATCCTGCTCAAATCGAGGGTTGCCCTATTCGAAGGCACTTGGCTGAAATATTTCAAAGGTTCAGCATTTGTACCGGGTGGTGAAGGATGGCCCGGAGCTACTAAAGATTATAATGCAAACTATCAATATCCAAGTGGAAGCATTGACAGCGAAATTGATTACTTTCTCGACATGGCTATGGAGTCGTCAAAGATTGTTGCTGAAGCGTATAAAAGTAAATTAACTGTAAACACGGGATATCTACAGCAATCTCCTACGGCAGAGGCCAATCCATATTACAATATGTTTGCACAAGAAGACCTTTCGTCTGTGTCAGAAGTGTTGCTTTGGCGTCAGTATGTAAAAAATTTGGTAGACCATAATGTAAATGTTGAAGCAAATCAGGGAAATGCATCGGTAGGAGTTACGCGTGGTTATGTGCAAAACTTCCTGATGGCTGATGGCACACCTGTATATACTCACGGCACATATGTCAATGGTGATGGATATTATATGGGGGACAGAGAGCTTGGCGATGTGCGCAAAAATAGAGATTCTCGTTTAACTATTTTTCTGAAGGAACCCGGACAGAAGAATATTCTTTACGAAGATCCTACGGGAACACAAGCTTGGCTGATTGAGCAAATTCCAGATATAGCCAACGAACGTAATGCTCGAAGTGTTACTGGATATGCTTTGCGCAAAGGAGGATCGTTTGATCAGAAACATTACCTGAATAGCCATGGGTATACTGCTGCCATCAGTTATCGTGCCACCGAGGCATTGCTGAACTACATGGAGGCAAGCTACGAACGTACCGGAACGCTTGATGCCTTGGCACGTGAATATTGGCAAATCATCCGTCGCAGAGCACATGTGAATGATAATATTGACATCACTATTGCGGCTACTGTAATGAGTGAAGAAGCTCCTAACGATTGGGGGGCATACTCTGCAGGACAGTTGTTAAGTGATAAAACGCTTTACAATATCCGTCGTGAACGTCGGAGCGAGCTTCTTGCCGAAGGGCTTCGGTACATGGATCTTTGTCGATGGAGAGCTATGGATCAGTTGATAAGCACTCGTTATCATGTAGAAGGTTTCCACCTTTGGAATACTCCAATGGAAAAATGGTACTCTAGTCTTCTTGCCGATGGGTCTGATGCTGCAACGGTTTCCTCTGTCGATAAGAGCGAATATCTACGTCCTTATCAGAAAAATTCGAAACAGGATGGCTATAAGGGGCTCACTTGGAAAATGGCACATTATCTATCGCCCATCATGGTCAATCAGTTTCTGCTGACAGCTAAGGACGGAAAATCAATTGAAACATCTCCATTATATCAAAATCCATATTGGCCAGTAAAAGCTGATATGACTGCAGAAAAATAAGAAGGACAATACGTTATATCTGCAAAAATGGACAATTAAGTTAGTAGAACTATTTATTGACTCCACTTCGTTTCGTCGAATGTTGTTTGTCCATCCAAGTATAACACTTACTGTAAGTTATCATTTTATAATGAGGTATTAAATATTTACTAATCCTTAAATATTTTGATTAAGAGGTGTTTTGATTAATTTTGAAATACCTCTTAATTTTTTGTATATAAAAAGATATATGGCATGAATAAACACTTTTTTATCTGGGGAATCTTTTTACTGTCTACCATTTGGTCAGCAAGTGCTTCTGTTGATGTACATGTTACATTTCTTACCACGAAGGATGGTTTGACGAACAACACCATTCGTTTTTTCTTTCAAGATAGTAAGGGGTTTATATGGATAAGCACACTCAATGGACTGAATCGTTATGATGGGCACTCATTTGTAACTTTTTTGCCGCAGAAAGATAATACTCCATCCCTTAATGATCAACATATAAATAAAATGGACGAAGACAAAAATGGTTTTTTGTGGATCGGTTCGGCTTACAATATTTTTAGCTGCTATGACTTGGAGCATGATCGTTTTGTAGACTATACTGGCTGTGGAGAATATAACGAGCCATACGAAAATAGGATGGAAACGACCGATGGTATATCTTGGCTATGGGGTGCAACGAATGGATGCAGACGAATTGAATACAGTGATGGCGTTTTTTCATCTACAATATTGAAAAACGAAAATGGTATGTTACCCTCTAATAAAATTAATTTTTTGGTAGAGGATTTTTGTGAAAATATTTGGATTTGTACAGAATCAGGCTTAGCCAGAGTCTCAAAAGATAAGACCGAAATATTAGAATGGAAACATAACTTTAAAGCAGCTATTCCCTACGAAGACGGTTGCTATTTTCTTACCTACGAAGGAGAAATATATTATTCTGAGAAAGGGGGAGAAATAGAGTTGGTATTAAGTATAAAAGATGCATCTCAAAAATTTGCACTGAGTAGCAATCTAAAATTGCAAAATCATTGGGTAATCTTTGCACATGATAAAAGCTATATGTTCAATCTAGCGACGAGGCAATTGGACCCTGATGTGCCACTACAGATAACCAATGGAAAGTTTACTCAAGACAATCAAGGCAACTACTATATTTATAATGGTACGGGGATTTTACACTATCTGAATAGAGCCACTCGAAAAATAAAAAAATTTGAATTGATTTCGCCAGATAAAATAATACCAGCTAGTGGAGAGCAATACAAAGTGGTGCAAGACAAGCGTGGGCTGATATGGATATCTGTATTTGGCAATGGATTATTCATCTATGACTCAAAGAAGGATGAAATGACTCATTATACCTATCAAGAGGAAGGGCGTAATCAGGTTAGTTCTAATTTTCTTACCAGACTTCTTGTCGATCGTTCAGGAAATATTTGGGTCGGTTCAGAATATGCAGGGATTACACATCTGTCAGTGCTCAATGAAGGGGCTACATATATCTATCCGGAGGACAAGTATTTGACGGATTATTCTAATGCCATTCGTATGTTGACAAGACTGTCTAATGGTGATATATGGGTAGGGAACAGAAAAGGAAATACCTATATTTACGATCCTTCATCTAAAACATCTCCTTTTCGTTCTACTCCCTCTTCCTACATCTATACAGTGGCAGAAGATACGCTTGGTCAGTTGTGGCTGGGTAGTAGAGGCAAAGGGCTCTATGTAGATAAACGTTGGTATAAGAATGAATCTAGTGATCCACATTCTTTATCCTATAATCATATTTTTAATATATTTCGTGATACTAAAGGCCGCATGTGGGTAGGTACATTTGGTGGAGGTCTTAATTTGGCTATTCAAGAAAAGAACGAATTGAAGTTTCGTCATTTTCTCAGAGGCAATATCAGAGAGCAGGAAACAAGAGTCATAACCCAAGATAGCTACGGACGAATGTGGGTGGGCACAGACAATGGTATCTGTGTATTCTATCCAGACTCTTTAATTGCAGATTCGTCTAACTACAGCACCTACAACTACGATAACGATAAGCTATTAGGTAATGAAGTGAAATGCATCTTCAGAGATAGTAAAGATAGAATGTGGATTGGTATACTTGGACGAGGCATTAGCCTGTGCCTACCTGGAGAGGATCATACAAAATTAGAATTCACACACTATACGACTTCTAATGGCTTAGTAAATAATATGGCAGAATCTATAATAGAAGATAAAAATGGAAAAATTTGGATTACTACAGGATATGGACTCTCACGTTTTAGTGAAGATACAGGAATATTTGAAAACTTCTTCTTCTCTGCCTCTATGCAAGGAAATGTGCACAATGAGAATTGTGCTTTATTGATGGATGACGGTTCTTTGCTTTTTGGAACCAATCATGGCCTAGCTTTGATAGATCCTGAAAAAGTGATTTCAAATACATCTTTTCCCAATGTCGTTTTTACGGATCTTAAGTTAAATGGAATTTCTGTCCATCCTAATGATAAGAGTTCTCCTCTTAATAGAGCTTTGAGCTACACCGATGCAGTAAAACTCAGTCATGATCAAAACTCATTTGTTATTGAATTTTCTACCTTCGACTATTCGATCACTAATGAATCAAAATATATTTACAAATTAGAAGGTTTCGATAAAGATTGGAGCAGCCCCTCTGTGCTAAATTTCGCAGCGTATAAAAATCTAGAACCCGGATTATATCAATTGAAGGTAAAGGCAAACAATGCTTACGGAATATGGAGTGATCAAGAGACTGTATTACAAATTGAAATAAAGGCTCCTTTCTGGAAAACTATTTGGGCATATCTTATTTATGCAATTCTAGTTCTATTGGCTTTATATATTGGCTTCCGTCTCATGCGAAACTTCAACAATTTGCGCAATCGAATTCAAATCGAAAAACAGCTGACAGAATATAAACTGGTGTTTTTTACTAATATTTCTCATGAATTTAGAACTCCCTTAACATTGATATTAGGAGCTTTAGAAAAAATAGAATCTTTAGCTAGGTCGTCAAACGACATGAACCGTTCAATTTTGCAAATGAAGAAAAGTGCAGATAGAATGTTGAGACTGGTTAATCAGCTACTAGAATTTAGAAAAATGCAAAACAATAAACTTATTTTACAATTGGAACAAGAGGATGTTATTTCTTTCCTGCGAGAAATATTTTATTGTTTTAAAGATGTAGCTAGTGATAAACAGATTGATTATAAATACAATCCATCTGGCGATTCTTTCCAAATGTTTATAGATAGAGGTAAGCTAGATAAAATTGTTTATAATATATTATCTAATGCCTTCAAATATACTCCTAACGAGGGTAAGGTTACTTTTGATGTTTCCATTGATGAACCTAACAAACAATTAATTATTAAGATTACTGATACCGGTGTTGGCATACCCAAAGAAAAACAAAAAGAACTATTCTCTCGTTTTATGCAAAGCAGTTTTTCTTCCGACAGTATAGGTGTGGGTTTACACCTGACTCATGAGCTGGTCAACGTGTATAAAGGCAATATCTCTTATGTGGAAAATAAAAGCAAAGGTTCTATTTTTACAGTCACTCTTCCTTTAGACAGCAGCGTGTACGAGGAGCGAGACTTTCTGACCCCTAATGCCCTAATCCAAGATCCCTCTTTAGAATCTTATATTAGTACAGATGCTGTTGATCAAGACAGGTATAGCTCTCCACTAAATAAGAAAAAGATATTGATAATTGAAGATGACAGCGATATCCGAAAATTTCTAGAAGCAGAGCTTTCTACATTTTTTGAAGTGTCGAGCAAACCAGATGGAATATCAGGTTTGGAACAAGCTCAATCTTTCGATGCTGACTTGATTATTTGCGATGTCTTGATGCCTGGTATGAATGGTTTAGAGGTTACTCGTAGGCTAAAAGACGATTTTAACACAAGTCATATTCCAATCATCCTGCTGACAGCTATGAGTACTTCAGAGGATGAGCTTGAGGGGGTGAAAAGTGGGGCAGATATTTATATAACCAAACCATTCAGCCCTAAATTGCTAATTGCTAAAGTGTTTCAACTCATTGAGCAGCGAGAAAAATTGCGCAACAAATTCTCGAACGATCCAACAATGTTTACTCCATTGTTATGCTCTACCGAGTTGGACAAGAAATTTGCTTACCGCATAAAAGTAATTATGGAAACAGAATTGGAAAATCCTGACTTTACTATTGAAGAATTTGCAGCCAAGTTAAATTTGGGGCGAACAGTATTTTTCAGAAAAGTTAAAGGAATAACAGGATATACACCCAATGAATATATGCGCATATTTCGCCTGAAAAAAGCGGTTGAGCTCTTGCAAGAAGGGAAGTATAACATCAGTGAAATCTCATATCGTGTAGGAATAAAAGATCCTCTATATTTTAGTAAATATTTTAAAGCTCAATTTGGCGTTCCTCCTTCTACTTATTTGCGTAGTGCTA
This sequence comes from uncultured Dysgonomonas sp., assembly GCA_937995835.1. Taxonomy (GTDB): domain Bacteria; phylum Bacteroidota; class Bacteroidia; order Bacteroidales; family Dysgonomonadaceae; genus Dysgonomonas. Next base: position 30,778 of record CALKIV010000085.1, read on the forward strand.
AAAAGAAGAATTCTAATTAAAATAACATCGTTTACTTTTATAGCTTATAAACAGCCTAAACTGGTTGTCTTGTTGAGGTAATAGATAAAAAAAGAGGCTGAATGGATTACCCATTCAGCCTCTACTATCTTACGTTTTTTT
>CALKIV010000086.1 GCA_937995835.1 uncultured Dysgonomonas sp.
TGGTAAGAATGATGGGTACTGATGATTCTTTTACAGGCCCTGTTAATACCGGAAATCCGGGAGAATTTACCATGTTGGAATTGGCTCAGCAAATTTTGGATCTTACAAGGTCTAAGTCGAAACTCGTGTTTATGTCTCTACCTAGTGACGACCCTCGCCAAAGACGTCCAGACATTACGTTGGCAAAAGAAAAACTAGCTTGGGAGCCTAAAATACAGCTACAAGAGGGATTGGTGAAAACAATCAATTATTTTGATGAATTACTTCGTTCCGAAGGAAATAAAAGGAAATAAATGATTGTTTTTTAAGAGAGGTTGGTACAATAGAGGAATAACCCTCTGAATCACTTTACTAAAGCGGAATGTTAGTTGTATTTTTGTTTTGGATTGTTTTGTCTATAGTATTTCTCGCTTTTGGAGAAATGGCTATCATGATTTGGTGTTACATTACAAAAGAGAAAGACTCTCATTCCATTTTTGATAAATTTTGGGTGGGGATGTCTTTTCTTGGAGCCCTCCTACTCTATGCCTCACTCTTTATCCCTCTCAACATTTGGGTCTTAATATCCATTCTTGCTATTAGTTTCGGATATTGGCTGATTAATGTTTCTGCTCTAAAAAGACTATGTAGGTTAATAGCCAATAGCATCAGCCGCCTCACTGCTTTCGAAAAGATGATATTTGCTCTAGCGACTATCGTTGTACTGATCTACTCCCTCTCTGTTCCATTAAGTTACGATGCAGGGCTTTACCACTTACAATCCATGCTGTGGAGTGAAAAATTTAGCATTGTCACAGGTTTGGCAAATCTGCATGGAAGGCTAGGATTTAATTCCAGTTTCTTTCTTCTTTCCACTGCATTGCAATACCATCCTGAGATTTACGAGCCTTTCTTCTGCATCAATAGTGCAGCTCTTTTAACCCTTTCTTTTTGGATTATTTATCAGATAACAAAGACCAAGAACATCGGTATCAAGCTTGTACTAGCTTTTATTCTATTCATTACCACTTTTACTTTTGGCACAGAGCTATCCTCCTCCTCTACAGATGTATTGCCAAATATTTTAACTATATACTTGCTACTAAGCATCACTTTAGAACCTAAAGGCGTGCTAAAGCGTGCATTTGCCATCAGCCTGATCGCATCATTTTGTCTCACACTCAAATTGTCGTCTGTAGCCATTCTTCTACTTATCGTACTCACACTATTTACGGTATACAAACAAAAGACAGGGAAACTTATACTTCCGATACTTCTGGTAGGTATTTTCATTGCCGTTCCTTGGCTCACTAGATTTGTTTTGCTTACAGGATACCTCATCTATCCTTTTCCTGCTATCGACATCTTTTCTGTGGACTGGAAGATTCCTATTGAAATGGTTACATTTGAAATGGAGTCAGCCTACTCTTGGGCTAGAATTCCGGGTATAGCCCCTCAGACTGTGCTAGCAATGCCTCTGAGCGAATGGGTGCCCATATGGTGGGGGAATTTATCCCTATACAAAAAACTTCTGTACTGTTTTGCCATTGCCTCTCCGTTGATGCTGATCTTTTATAAATTTTATCAACAAAAAATACAAATTCTGATTTGGGCAATCGCTTTTGCAGGGGTGACATATGGCCTAGCAACTGCTCCAGACCTTAGATTCTCATTCGGATTTATAGCTTGCAGCATAGCAATTCCCGCCATAGCTCTGCTCTCAAACATCAAAAAATTTGCTCCCAGATTAGAGAAAGGACTTATATTTGTCTTACTTACGATACAATTGATTTTCTTAACTTATATTGCGGGCTCTCAAGTGTTGTTTTATCAAACACATTCAGCTAAGCCAATTGTACATTTGTTATATAAACCACAGACAGTGATTATGATAAAATCAGTAAGAGGAATAAAATTTGAGGAATATCAATTAGGAGAATATACAATATACAAGCCTATAGCTGTTGATCAATGCTACGACCAAAATATTCCATGTACGCCATATTACAATAGCAACCTAGAGCTAAGAGGCACTAAACTTAAAGACGGTTTTAGAATAAAAAAATGATAGCACTATTTTTCGCTTGGACCATTATTTTAGTTGTCTTTTATAGCTTTGGAAATGCCTTTTTGAAGCTATGTCAACTCATTGCAAAAGACAAAACAGAGTATCCTCTAATAAGCACCCTGTTAATAGGCATGTGTATCACTACTTCTGTGATTGCCATCTTCTCTTTGTTGATGCCTGCAAATACAATGCTACTGTTTGCCCTTGTCTTTATGTGCATGATCTATTGGTATGCCAACAATAAGGCAATCGTTCCCCTCATCAATAATGTTATTCGTTTCATAGAAAAACAACCAAGACTACACTTGGCGCTCTATGCCATTGTTATCATATCAGTTGCTATGTTTTGCACCTTGCATCCCATGATGACTGACACATTGTATTATCATTACCAAAATCTGATGTGGAATGAACAATATGCCATCGTTCCTGGACTAGGCAACTTGCAACCACGCTTTGCTTTCAACTCCAGTTTCTTCCTCCTAGGCTCTACTTTCGGATTAAAACCTCTATTTGGACAATATATCTTTGGTGTCCACACTTTCTTTTTGGCGCTGATCTTCGTTTGGTTGATTTATAAAGTAATCCACACTAAAGAAATCATTCGCTCTATTGTTGCATTAACAATGTTTCTTAGTCTATTCGTTTTCTATAAGACACACATCACTTCTGTGACCACAGATTTCATTCCTAACCTACTTGTGTGCTATCTAGTCCTGGCAGTCATTTTCGACAGAGATATTGTTAATAAAAGACCCATCCTTTATTTCTTATTACCCATCTTCATCATCACCCTGAAGATCTCATGCTTCAGCATTATACTGCTTCCTCTGTATGTGTTGTGGAAACAGCTTAAGGATAAAAAATATAAAAAAACAACTCTTATCGCTTTAGGAGCATTGCTCATCGTGGTACCATGGTGTGTGAGAACGGTAATTCTTTCGGGCTATCTGATCTTTCCCTTCCCTGCTATCGACTTGTTCGACTTCGATTGGAAAGTACCCGTAGCATATGCCATGGAGCAAAAAGAATTTATTCAGTCTTTTGCCCGATATCCTAACAACATTGACATTCAAAGCGTGTTGGCAATGCCAATGAGCGAATGGCTTCCCATCTGGTGGAAATCTGACATGTTTTACTTTAACCCGATTGCTAACAAACTCTTCTGTATACTGACTATCATAACACTGCCATTGGGTGTTTTTTATTTCTTTAAACATAGAAAGGATGAAGAATATAAGGCTATCAGATTGATCTGGTCTGCCTCTGCGATAGGTATTTTAGTTTGGTTTTTCAATGCTCCTGATTTTAGATTTATATTTGGACTAATCCTTGCTCAAGTATTTTTAACGATACTCCAATTGTTAGAAAAACGAGATTTTTCACTTATTCAAAACAGATTTACACGCATACAGATTGTTTTAGCCCTTTTTACTGTTATCTTTGTGGCTTCATATTCTACTAGATGGGTTTATTACCAAAGAGATAAAAGCGTGCCTTTTACCAATTTCTTAAAAGTGCCTTCATCTATCGAATACACGAGGAAGACAAAAGGTGTTCCTAGTAAAGACTCTTTCATCACAGTGGAAGTAAACGACTTAACCATACACAGAAAAAGCCTTTCGGACAGAGATGTATTGTGCTTCGATTTCGACCTGCCAGCTAGTGCAGACTACGTAGGAGGAATAGAAATGAGAGGTGAAAATTTACAAGATGGATTCAGATGCAATCCTGAAGCCGAACATAGACTAACATATTAATAAAACTACGATAAAACATTAGAATTTAATAAAATATGAAACTTTCGATTGTAATCCCTGCTTATAATGAGGCTAGAACAATTCACTTGATTCTTGACAAGGTGCTCGAAGTTAAACTTATTGGCGGGTTTCAAAAAGAAATAATCATCGTAAATGATTATTCAACTGACGACACAGTAAAAACAGTAGAAAAATACATTGCTGACCACCCTGATGCCGAAATGAAGCTTTTCCTTCAACCAAAAAATATGGGTAAAGGGGCTGCCTTACACAGAGGTATTGCAGAAGCAACTGGGGATTATATCGTGATACAAGATGCAGACTTGGAGTATGACCCTGAAGAGTATAATATCTTATTAAAACCTATTGTAAATGGTTTTGCCGATGTAGTATACGGTTCGCGATTTATGGGTGGGAACCCTCATCGAATCCTGTTCTTTTGGCACTCCATTGGGAATCAAATGTTGACCTTTGTGTCAAACATGTTCACCAATCTAAACTTGACGGATATGGAGACTTGTTACAAGATGTTTAAAGCGGATATGATCAAGTCTTTAACTCTACGTGAACGTGTCGATTCGGTTTTGAGCCTGAAGTGACCGCAAAGATCTCTAGAATACCCAAAGTGAGAATTTATGAAGTAGGCATATCCTACTACGGGCGCACATACGAGGAAGGTAAAAAGATTGGGTGGAGAGACGGTGTAAGAGCATTCATCTGTATGCTCAAATATGGTCTTTTCAGAATCAACTAAAATAAAACCAAGCCCCTGTCAAGGGGCTTTTTCATCTTCTGAAATTAACACAAGCAATCTTAACATATAGTCCTATGAAAAAGGCAATACTACTTCTATTGGCCCTGAGCTCTACTATCTTCTCTTATTCCCTAGAAAAAGACACGCTAGATTGGTTAAACTATTCAGAAGTGCACACTATAGAGTCAGACAACGGAAAGCTACGCTTACTTACCTTTCGTGCCCCAAACAAGGGCAGACTACAGTACATACATGAACTGCGCTATGAAGTAGCCCCCAACGAAACAAGAAGTAGCTCTTTACAAGATCCTCGTTTTTTCAACTTTTCAGCATACAATTCTCTTATCATAAACAAGATACACCACGTAGTAGGCGACACATATTTACTAGAAGGAATAAATGAAGAAAATGAGTATATTTTGGCAGGAATAGATATTGGGAGAGGAATAGCTAAGAATGCATATTTCGTTACACCAACAGATGGTGAGCATAAATCTCTTATCTCTTTCAGCTTTGATACACTAAATCATCCAACAAAGGAAATGAAAGCTGAATTTGCGGGAGACAGGCTCCGCTTGCCAAACTATGGACAAGATGAAAGAGCAGAAGGCAAAGAATATGTAGACTATTACTTTAATGGGACTCATTACGAAGACAGCCTTTCGCATGTCAATACTGTTAGGGAAACTCAAAATGGAGAGGAAATTATTACACGAATAATATTCAAAGATGAAGAAAATCGTTTTGCCATTGATGCACTATACCCGAAGATGCTCTATTCAGTAGTAGTAACAATTGTATCTGAAGGTGGCAACTATAAGAGTCCTACAAGTCTAAGATTAGAAAGCACTGAAAAGGAAGAGCATTTTCAAGGGAAAAAGTTCAATGTCTCGATGTCTCTGCAAATGATCAATGGAAGAGTATTTGTGGAAGGACTAGATTCTTATCATTTTCCCATTATTAAAGCTCCAAGATGGTGGCAAAAACGAAAGTTAAAGAATGTAAAATATACTGCCGGACGTAAATCAGCCTTTCCATACGAATGGTTGAGATATAGTGCCGTAATGTTTAATTGTCCTATAAAAGACAAAGAACATTCACTTGTTCATTGGGCTCTGGAGGTAGATGGAGCGTTACAACTGCTGGAAGGCGAAGAATGGCATGGAACTCAAATAGACCTACAGATGAAAGAAGAATGGCTCGGAAAAACGATCAAGGTAACTCCCTACATCCAAGGGAGAGAAATGAACGAAAAAATAGCAATAGAAACAAAAGTAGTCCCTTACAAGGTGGTCAGAGACTTCCTTTATTATAATATTTATGAGGATGAAGTAGAAAACGAAGAACTAGAGAACTTATCTCTCTAGCTTATGGAGCAATCCCTCGCAAGCATCTTCTAAGATATCTATTACAAGTTGAAAACCTGCATCACCTCCATAGTATGGATCAGGCACATAGTCATGCTCCAGATCCTGCAAAAACTCTACCATACGATGTACCTTAGCACGTCCCTCTAGATCGGGAGCTATGCGCATAGCATTGTCATAGTTGCTATCATCCATAACTAAGATATAATCAAACTCATAGAAATCTTCAGTGATCAATCGGCGAGAAATGGAGTCGAAAGTATAGCCTCTCAGCTGCCCATGATGTCTCATGCGCTTGTCTGGCAAGTTTCCGTCATGATATCCGGCAGTGCCGGCAGAATCTACAATATACTTATCTTCCAGCCCACGCTCTTTGATCATCTTCAGGAAGATGCCTTCAGCAGCAGGAGACCTGCATATATTGCCTAAACATACAAAAAGGATGCTTTTCTTATCTTTAACTTCTGTCATTTTTATCTGATTTTTATCCCACCAAATGCTGATAGATCTTCAAACAAGCCCAAGCATCTATGGCTGCATACATCTGTTGTGCCTCGCTTAGTTCGTCGGCTTCCCAATTACTCAAACGTTGTCCTTTGGTGATTCGCTTATTAAACAAAATAGCATAAACCTTTTGCAGGCTCTGCTCTTCTATATCGTAGTCTTTCACAAGACTCTGAATTTCAATGAAATTTTGGGGTTTGAAAGAGTAGGTTTTTCCCAAGGCATGAAAATCGTCCTTAATAGATAAACCTATTTTTTTGATGTCTTTATCCGAAAGAATGCTAATCAAACAGGATGGCATCTCTATCTTATTGAGTCTAAAAAGAAAACACTTATCAGAAGTGGACAATTGCAATAGGGCAACTTTATTAGAAACGCCTTTGCGAAAAGCGGGTTTAGTTTCTGTATCAAAACCTATAATGTCAACTTGTCTCAATGCTTCGCAAGCAGCATCGACCTGTTCTTGTGAATCTATTACTCTAATCTCTCCATTAAAGACTTCTACATCTAAGGCATTAAGTTCTTCTTTGCTTATAGCCATAGATCCTCCTCTTCTTCTGAGTTAAACGATTCGTCTTCTGAAAGAGTGTCACCTACTGAGTTAAACTGCACAGCATGTAGAGCTCTCAACACGTTGACAAGAGTTTGCCCCCAATACAGTTTAAAGTTATCCATACAAGTCAAAAGGGCATTATACATGCTCTCTTCTTCGCCTCGCTGATATACAGCTACAAAATTTCTAACATCTTGATAGATATCGGCAAGTTCCTCAGCCACATGAGCCAGAATCGGCTCATCACTATAACGCATATCTTGCACAAAGACTTCCAGATAATCGTTATACTCTCCCATTACGGCTGTCACCTTATCGAGGATAAAATTGTAGTCTCCCTCTGTTACAGCATCTTCACCCAACTCGGCTTCGTCACTTATCGAAGGAAGGAGTAACGCTTTTAGATATAATAGAGGAAGGAGTTTAGTCAGTTTATCTGTAAACTCCTCCACTTTTTGTTCTTTGAAACTCTCTAAAAAAATACAATATTCTACGGCTACAGTAACAAACTCGATGGTTTCACTGCCGTAAACTGTTTTTTTGATATCTACTCTATTCATAACATCAACAAAGCTAATTAAAAATATTAGGAAAAGCAGACATTCATTCTAGACTTGTCTCTCTTAATTCTCTTTCGATTGCCTTTTTCTGGCAGTCTCGTCCAATTCTATTTTTCTTAGTCTGATCACTTTAGGGGTAACCTCAACATATTCGTCACCTTTAATATATTCCAAAGCCTCTTCTAGACTAAAGATAATAGCAGGTGCAAATTTTGCTTTGTCATCAGTACCCGAAGCACGCACATTGGTCAACTTCTTTGACTTAGTCAGATTGACTACTAAGTCACCTTCCTTACTACTCTCCCCTACTACTTGACCTGCATAGATATCAGTTTGTGGATCAACAAAGAAACGACCTCTATCTTGAAGTTTATCTAGTGCATAAGCAAATACATTCCCTGTTTCGCTAGCGATGATAGATCCATTGTTACGTTTTTCAATCGATCCTTTCCATTCTTGGAATTCAAGAAAACGGTGCGACATGATAGCCTCTCCTGACGAAAGGGTCAATATATGATTATTCAAACCGATGATACCACGAGATGGGATTGTAAACTCTAAGAATACTCTGCCATTTTTAGTCTCCATCATGGTCATTTCTCCTTTGCGACGAGTCACTACATCGATCACTTTACTAGCACTTTCTTCCGGCAAGTTGATGCTCAACAGTTCAACGGGTTCGTGCTTTCTTCCATTGATCTCTTTTATGATTACCGTTGGCTGTCCTACTTGCAATTCATACCCTTCGCGACGCATTGTCTCGATTAGGATAGACAAGTGAAGGATACCTCTACCATAAACTAGCCAAGCATCTCCTCTGTCGGTATCTTCTACACGAAGTGCCAAGTTTTTGTCTAGCTCACTGATCAAACGATCGTGAATATGGCGAGATGTAACGAATTTACCATCTTTCCCAAAGAAAGGAGAATCATTGATGGTAAACAACATCGACATCGTAGGCTCATCAATGGCAATTGTTGGTAGTGCTTCCGGTTTTTCGATATCGGCAATAGTGTCGCCAATGTCAAAGTTTTCTATTCCAATGATAGCACAAATATCGCCACAACTAACCTCGTCTACTTTTTTACGTCCTAAACCTTCAAACGTATTTAGTTCTTTTATTTTCGTTTTAACGATCGACCCATCACGCTTGCACAAAGAGATTGGCATCCCTTCTTTGATGGTTCCTCGGTGCACTCTCCCTACTGCAATTCTTCCTACATATTTTGAATAATCTAGTGAGGTAATCAGCATCTGAGGGGTTCCTTCTACTATTTCGGGAGCAGGAATGTATTCGATGATGGCATCCAATAGAGCGGTCATATCTTCTGTTTGCTCTTTCCAATCGTTAGACATCCAACCGTTTTTAGCAGAACCATAAACGACAGGGAAATCTAACTGATCTTCTGTAGCATCTAGGCTAAACATCAGGTCAAACACCATTTCGTACACCTCTTCAGGGCGACAGTTTGGTTTATCTACTTTATTGATCACCAGGATTGGCTTCAATCCTATTTCAATTGCTTTTTGAAGCACAAAACGAGTTTGAGGCATAGGCCCTTCGAAGGCGTCTACTAACAGTAAACAGCCATCAGCCATATTCAATACACGTTCTACTTCTCCTCCAAAGTCCGAGTGACCCGGAGTGTCAATGATGTTTATTTTTGTCCCTTTATAATTGATCGAAACGTTTTTCGAAACAATGGTTATTCCTCTTTCTCTTTCGAGGTCTATATTATCTAGAATCAGTTCTCCTGTCTCTTGATTATCTCTAAAAAGTTTTCCAGCTTGTAAGAGTTTGTCCACAGTCGTTGTTTTGCCGTGGTCTACGTGTGCAATAATTGCGATGTTTCTTATATCTTGCATAAATTTAAATTGAGAGTGCAAAGGTAGTCTTTTTTGCAATGCATTAGTATAAATATATTTAGTAAAATAGTCTCACCCAATCATTTTTTTTATTATTTGACAAAACGTCTAACATCTTTAAATAAAATATATTACTTTTATAATCTTAAAAAACTATATGTTTTTCAAAAAAAAGAAGGCTGACATATACCAGACAAAAGAAGGCTGACATATAAAAACATCCGACATACTTAACACTAACAAATCATAT
>CALKIV010000087.1 GCA_937995835.1 uncultured Dysgonomonas sp.
GTGCAGCTGAATCTCGTCGTCAACAAGAGCGAGATGATCAAGAACGTAAAGATCGTGAAGCTCGTGCCGATCAGGAAAGACGCGAAGCCGAATCCCGTCGTCAACAGGAGCGTGAGACTCAAGAACGTAGAGATCGTGAAGCCCGTGCCGATCAAGAAAGACGTGAGGCAGAAGCTCGTCGCCAACGAGAAGAGCAAGAACGTAGGGACAGAGAACAATCAGAAAGTCGTTCATCCTCTTCTTCCAGAGGTTCTATTGGAAGATAAAAGAATATAAATAAAAACAGAATAGTTATGAAAAAGTTAATATTATTACTCAGTGTTATTTTTGCACTGTCAGCATGTGAAGGAGATCAAGGACCGATGGGACCAATGGGTCCAAAAGGAAATACCGGAAGTGATGGTAAGGATGGAACAAACGGAAAAGATGGCAAGGACGGAGAAGGTGGTATTGGTTGGTATATTAAGACCTTTACGGTGGATAAATGGACGAGAGTAGGTCGCCCTGGCGAGTTGAACTCCTTCTACTATGCCGATCTGAAAATCCCGGAACTGGATAGCTTTGTATATGCAGATGGAACAGTTATTGGTTATCTTCTAATAGCGGATGATGATGGAGTGGAAGCAAAAAATGGTATGCCTTATGTGCTACATGTGGGAAAGAATGATGGAGGAGAAAGTCTCTGGACACAGACTTATAATTTTGATTACACCCCTGGTATGGTACGATTTTATATAACATATTCTGACTTTAAGACAGAAGGTAGCCCAGGCACAGAAAAGTTTAGTATAGTATTGATGTGGTAACTTTTTAGCATTATCATTGAAGTTCCTCACCTGTGTTATTATTCTAAAACAGCAAGGATAATAACATAGGTGAGGTTGTGCTTCTAATCAACGAATTTGTTAACTTTGATATGTCTATTTTTTTAATTTAATATCAGAATGAAACAAACACTTTTTTTAGTTCTAGCTCTACTTTTTAGTGGTGCTAGTTTATATGCTGAAGAGTCTCCAAGAAAAGAATTCTTGATAGAGAAGAATTGGAAATTTACAAAGGGAGATTTACCGGAAGCAATGAAACCCAATTTTGATGATCAAAAATGGGAAACAGTAAGCATTCCACACGACTGGGCTATCTATGGTCCTTTTGACAGAAAGTATGATTTGCAAAATGTTGCCATTACGCAAAATGGCGAAAAAGTAGCGACTGTGAAAACGGGACGAACAGGGGGATTGCCATATATAGGTGTGGGATGGTATAGAAATACCTTCGACATAGATGGTTTTCAAGGACGAAACAAAAAAGTAAGCTTACTCTTTGATGGAGCAATGAGCGGGGCTCGCGTTTATGTGAACGGAAAAGAGGCTATCTTTTGGCCTAATGGCTATAATTCATTTCATTGCGATGTTACAGATCTTCTGAATGTGGATGGAAAGAAGAACAGTGTTGCTGTTCGACTAGAAAATTTGCCGGAGTCTTCACGCTGGTATCCCGGGGCAGGGCTTTACAGAAATGTTCATGTTGTTGTTACAGACCAAGTACATGTGCCGATTTGGGGTACTTATATAACAACACCTTTCGTTTCAGAAGAATATGCATCCATCAACCTGAAGACAAATATCTTAAACTCAGGAAAGGAAGATGTAAAGGTAATCACCGAAATCAAAAATGCTGATGGCAAAGTGGTTTCTGCAAAAGAGAATATTTTCAAGATAAATCATGATCAACCTTTTATACAAAACTTAGTTGTAGACACACCTAGGCTGTGGACGCCAGAGATTCCGAATCTTTATCTAGCAACGTCTAAGATTTATATCAACGAGAAACTGATGGACGAATATACCACTCGTTTTGGTATTCGTGATCTAAAATATATAGCAGACCAAGGTTTCTTCTTAAATGGAGAGCGACGAAAATTTCAAGGTGTGTGTAATCATCACGACCTTGGCCCGTTGGGAGCAGCGATCAATAAAGCAGCACTACGTCGCCAGTTGACTATGCTTAAGGATATGGGTTGCGATGCCATTCGTACGGCACATAATATGCCAGCCCCCGAGTTAGTCGAACTTTGCGATGAGATGGGATTCATGATGATGATTGAGCCTTTCGACGAGTGGGAAATAGCCAAGTGCAAGAATGGTTATCATCGCTTTTTCAACGAATGGGCAGAGAAAGATATGGTAAATATGATACACAATTATAGAAACAATCCCTCTGTTGTCATGTGGAGTATTGGGAACGAGGTGCCAACACAGTGTAGTAGTGAGGGGTATAAAGTGGCTTCCTTTCTACAAGATATTTGTCACCGAGAAGACCCAACACGTCCAGTAACTTGTGGAATGGACAAGGTGGATTGTGTGCTGAATAATGGTTTTGCCGCTTTGTTAGATATTCCGGGTTTCAATTATCGTGCACATCGCTATCAAGAAGCGTATGCAAAACTTCCTCAAAACTTAGTTCTAGGTTCTGAAACATCCTCCACTGTAAGTTCAAGAGGGGTATATAAATTCCCAGTAGAGAAAAAAGGAGATGCCATTTACGATGATCATCAGTCATCTTCCTATGATTTTGAGCATTGCTCGTGGTCTAATCTTCCGGATGATGATTTTGCTCTGGCAGATGATTATTATTGGACGATGGGGCAGTTCGTATGGACAGGCTTTGATTATCTTGGTGAGCCTTCACCTTATGATACAGATGCATGGCCTAATCACAGTTCGATGTTTGGAATTATAGATTTGGCAAGTATTCCTAAAGATCGTTATTATCTCTATCGTAGTTTGTGGAACAAGACAGATAATACGTTACACATTCTCCCTCATTGGAATTGGGAAGGAAGAGAGGGTGAGGTGACACCGATATTTGTTTATACGAATCATCCCTCAGCCGAACTTTTTATCAATGGAAAAAGTTATGGTAAGCAGACAAAAGACAATACAACAGCTCAGCACCGTTATCGTCTGATGTGGATGGATGTGAAGTATGAGGCAGGTGAGGTTAAGGTTATTGCGTATGACACATCAGGGAATATTGCTGGCGAAAAGATTGTGCGTACAGCAGGCAAACCCCATCATATAGAATTGGTAGCAGATCGAACAGTGCTGTCGGCTGATGGCAAAGATCTATCTTATGTCAATGTTAGAGTGGTGGATAAAGATGGCAATCTTTGTCCTGTAGATCAGCGTTTGATTAAATTTAAAGTGCAGGGAGCCGGAAAATATAGAGCATCTGCCAATGGAGACCCTACGTGTTTGGAACAATTTCATTTACCACAGATGCATGTCTTCAATGGACAGTTGACAGCCATTGTGCAATCTGGAGAAGTTGAGGGAGAACTAATCCTTGAGGCAAGTGCTAAGGGGTTGAAAGGCGGAAAAATAAATATCAAGGTGCAATAACCAATAGATAGCAAAGAAAAAAGTGAGACATTTGTCTCACTTTTTTTTCTTACTCTTATCATCCGACTTGGATGTAAACATCGATTTTATCTTTCTTATTGCATACTTGATCAACACAGGCTGTGCGAATTCCCAAATGAGGGGAAATGACGAGGTGAGGATATTAAGGAAAGTGTATCCACCTCCTTCTTTGTCGAAGGGAGTAGGTGGCTTATTTGATTTTAGCAAACCGGGAAAGAAAGAATCCTTAGCCCCTTTCACTATAGAGTTGAACGTTAGCTGACCAATGTTGTCGGTAAGGTATTGCCAATCTTCCGAAAGCCTTTTTTCATCTTCTTCGTACAAAGCTTTCAACTTCCTTTTCTCATGTCTGAGTCGTTGAAGAGGAGTCTCTATGTTGTTATTCTTCTTCTGCTTCGTCATGGTCTTCTTCCTTTTCTATTTGATACAACTGACCTGCTGCTTTGTTTAAGATATAGTCCTTTAAGGGTTCTTTAAAGATCAGAACAATGACTAAAAGGACAAGCCAAAATAAGGCAACAATGCCAAAACCGGCCGCAGTGCTTCCAACCACTTCTCCTATATATAGTGCAATACCTATCAGTGCAAAAGCAAATGCAGCAAACCCCATGAAAACCATGATGAGGGTTAAGAGCACCACAGATGAATATTTACTTGTCTTTTCAAGAATATCCAATCTGTAGTGAGCCAAACGATGGTTTACATAGCTCAGAATATCACTCTTTATTTGTTCAAATAAAGAGTTGAGATCATTAGCTCTTTCTCGTTCAGTGTTTTGCAAGGTCTTTATTCTTTTTCAGGGTTAGCGATCGGCTCTTGAGCTTTGCTAGTAGAAGAAGCCTTTGTGTTTGACTTGATCTTGTGTACTAGACCATTGATGTCATTAAGCCATTGTTCTTTTTTGTCCGAAGCTGCAATATAGCCTACAGCTGCACCTAAGGCTGCACCTACAGCAAGAAATAATAGATTCGATCCAGTTTTATTCATTTTAACTATAAATTTTAAAAGTTTATCACCGAAACGATATAATTACGTACCTTAATATGATTAAACAACTAAAGGTGAAACGCTTATTTATATATTATGTCGTTTCTGATTTATGAAAATAGAATGCAATATACTTATTATTCTTGATAAAATATTCAAGAATAAATAAAACTACTTACTTAATGATGGAGCCAAAGAGTGTTGCAGAGGTGCAATCGTCAATTTTAACCTTCACATATTGCCCTATTCTATGGTTTTCTTTTTCAAAAATCACGACTTTGTTTTGAGATGTTCTACCAAAGAATTGATCTCTAGAACGTTTAGAATAGCCCTCAATCAATACTTCAAACTCTTTACCTACATCTTTTTGATTGCTCTGCATTGATAAGTCTCGTTGCAAGTCCATTATTTCTTGGAGCCTTTTGAGTTTTACTTCCTCAGGGATATCATCTGTCAGTTTTTTAGACGCAAAAGTTCCCGGACGTTCAGAATATTTGAACATAAAAGCATAGTCAAAGCCAACTTCTCTCATCAGCGAAAGCGTCTCTTGGTGATCTTCCTCCGTCTCGGAATGGAAGCCACACATGATGTCAGTGGTAATTCCACAATCAGGAATAATACGTCGGATGGCTGCTATACGGTTCAGGTACCACTCTCTGTCATATTTTCTTTTCATAACATCCAACATCTTAGAGCTACCTGATTGGACTGGCAAATGGATAAACTTGCAAAGGTTATCATATTTAGCAATCATTTCTATGGTCTCATCTGTCATGTCAGTAGGATATGATGTTGAAAAGCGGATACGTATATTGGGAGCAGCCAATGCCACTAATTCTAGAAGAGCTGTAAAATCCACATCTTCCTTTTCGCTCTTATAGTGGTATGAATTTACATTTTGTCCCAGTAGAGTAACTTCTTTGAAGCCTTTCGCCTGAAGGTCTTTTAGCTCATTGAGAATGCTTTCGGGCTCGCGACTACGCTCACGACCTCTAGTATAGGGTACGATACAATAAGAACACACCTTGTTGCATCCCCTCATGATGGAAATAAAGCCGGAGAAGTTGTTCCCACCAATTCTCACAGGTATTACGTCTTTGTAGGTCTCGGTTTTTGACAGTTCTACATTGATTGCCTTTTCTCCTTTTTCAGTTGCGCCCACCAGATTGGGCAGATCTAAGTAAGAATCGGGACCCACAACCAGATCCACACCATGTTCGCTTATCAGTTCTTCTTTCACACGTTCGGCCATACACCCTAACACACCCAAAATCATTTTTCGTTTGTGTTTCTTACGCATGATGTTGAAATACTCTAGTCTATTGACCACCCTTTGCTCGGCATTATCTCTGATAGAGCAGGTATTAATAAACACGGCATCAGCTTCATCTTGATTATCAGTCACTGTATACCCGCCCATTTGCATGATGGAGGCCACTACTTCAGAGTCAGCCACATTCATCTGACACCCATAGGTCTCAATAAATAGTTTTTTGTCATCAGTAGAAGGCGTGGATTTAAAGTCCAGTTCTTGTACGTTATTCATTCCTGTATTTTTTATTAGTTGAAAAATCAAAGAAAAGCAATACTTCACTTTTCTTCATTAGTTTAAAAGTGGTGCAAAGTTAGAAAAAATGAAGCATTTTTATGCCTTACCTCGGTGATAATGCATCTTTGATATTTATATCTCTATATATAATATATAGGGAGGCTTTACTTGGTCGTCAAAATTAGATAGGTTTTAGCGAAGAATTTGTTTCGGATTTAGGTAGAAGAGGGATGTCAGCCTCGTTAAAATTTAGATATGGAATGATGGTTTGCGCTATTGCAATGAGAAAAGGGTAGGAGTAAGATTCATTTCTTATCTTTTCGCCTATCACTACTTGCTTCGAGTCAAACATTACTACCAGGTTTAACAATATACTAACAATTAAAATCCATTTCCCCATACAAAATATGGCACCAGCCATTTTGTTGACCGTGTCCAATAGTATAGCTTTAGCCAAGGAGTTAACCAACCTGCCAATCAGAGTGACCATAATAAGAATGATGATAAAACTCGCCAAATACGATGTGGCACTAATGATCTGCTGGCTAGCGTCGATCGATCGCTCTATATAAGGAGAGATGAGCTCAGCCATTTTGCCCGAAAAGATTGCTCCGAGCACGATGCCGACCAATGTGGCGAGTTGCATAATGAATCCGGTAAAAAAACCACGGATCAGTGCACCAACACAAATCAAGAGCATGAGGATATCTAGCCAACTAATTTCCATTTCTTATAGTATATCTATTTATTCAATAATAGCACGTATAGACAAATGTAAATAAAAATAGCAATATATTATATAGATGACCTGTCCATCTATGGGCTCTTCCTCTCTCCATCTTCTGTCTTTTCTTATCCTTTCTTTACTTTACGTTTAGAATATTTGCTCCACATTTTCCTTGTTTTTAGTTTTGTCTTGTATTTGTTTTAAAAAGTTTAGAAAATATTACTCTCTGTTTTGTGGTGTCTATCAG
>CALKIV010000088.1 GCA_937995835.1 uncultured Dysgonomonas sp.
ATATAGGAGTTTGTTCAAAAGAAGAAGCGTTATCTCATGTCAGTATTGGCGATTACATAGCACTTAGAAGCAACTTTCAGTATATGGATAACAATAATCGCATAGTGTCTAAAGCCTTGGATAACAAAGTTGGAGTCTTTGTAATGATGGAAGCTTTTGCCAAACTAAGTGAGTTGAATTTGCCAATATCTCTTGTAGCAGTAGCTTCAACCCAAGAAGAGTTGGGATGTAGAGGGTGTGTTATAGCGACTGAAAAAGTAAAACCAGATATTGCAATAGTGCTGGATGTAGGAATTGCTACTGATATTCCACATAAAGTAAACCCTCAGTTTGGCAATCTTATGCTAGGTCGTGGACCCGGAATAAATATAAATCCATCTAACAATGCGAGATTAACTGATATATTGCGTGACGTCGCTATAAAAAATAATATTCCTCATCAAATGACGATTGGTTATCATGCTGTTAAAGGTACAGAAAATTCACAGGTACAACTTGTAGGCACAGGTGTTGCATCGGCATTAATAAGTATTCCTATCAGGAATATGCATACTCCTTGTGAAATATGTGATATGTCTGACATCCAAAATAGTATTGATCTTTTAATAAAAGCAGTGTGTTCACTGACGAACCATAATGTAAGCGATTTTGATTTGTTTTGAAACTAGCAATTGAGCTCTTTGGATAACGAATCATTTTATCCCCTTATCAGCTCTCTCTGCTTATTAAAGAAATTATATCGTTCTATCTCGCCGCATTGAGATATGGAGGTACAATATTTTTTCAAAGAGTCTATCCAGTCTTTTTGAGTCTGATTCAGACTTGTATTTTGGGTGTCCAGAGAGAATAGTGCATAGACTAAAAATTCACTATAATTTTGATTTTCAGATTCAATGTGTATGTAGGATGTTTCTATATTGATTGATGATACATACATGTCTACTTTAGCTCCTCTTTTCGTATGCCCTGTTGTAGCCATTTCCTCTAGGTTATTGATGGAGCTCAATAAGTCTTGCTTTATCAGCTTCTCATCCTCTAGGGTCAGAAGATTAATGTGATGAAAATAGTCAATATCTTTCACGCTAGAAGCATAGACATTGGGGTCGAGAATGAGTATGAAATGAGATATCTTTTGAATCTCTGCCACATATTTGTTTTGTATTATCGTAAACTTCTCTGGCAGTTCGAATTCAGAAAATTTCAGATTTGTATACTCTGCTTGTGTATACCTTAACCAATTGTACATATAAAATTTGGAAAGATTATAATGCCTGAGAATATTGTACAACGAAAGAGAGTTCTGAGCAAGACGAAGTACAACATTATGACTATTACTATTCATCTGCTGCAAGACTTTAGTGTATTCGGCCAATTTATTCATATAAACATCAATCGAGTGTTCTTCATTAAGTAATCTCAACTTAAAAAGAGCATCCTCTTGCTGTACTAATCCAAATAAATCATCTAGCGAAATACCTAAACGATTGGCTATAATTGCAACTTCGGTGAAAGAAAAGTTGACATTTCCTCTCAACCTACGATATGCTGATTCTTTGCCGATACCCAATAGCTTAGCTATTAGAGAAGCAGCATTCTCTTCTTCAGGAACTGCCTGATTAATAGCATTGATCAATTTTGCTTTAATGTTAATCTCGTTCATGTTTTCTTCTATAAACCGTATTCTAAACTTTTAACTACTTCTCTTTGTTTCTCAAAATATTTGCAACGTTCTATTTCATTGCATGATGTTATGTTAGTAGATGTCTTCAATATAGATTTGAGCCATTCTTTTTGCATTTGGCACACCACCTCGTCATTAGAATTCAAAGTGTTGAACGTGTATATTGTCAGTTGGCTCAAACAACAATTATCATACTCCACATAGGTGTATGATGAACTTAGGTTTACAGCCGAAAGGTATATTTTCACTTTTCCTACCAAGCGGGATGTGCCATGAATTGCGTCATGTTCCAATGTATTTAAGATATCGTACAACTCCGCTTGCAATTCAGCTGTCTCTTCTTTAGTCAATACTCCCCGTATTTTGAAGAAGTTTATATCTCGTATGACAGATAACATAAAATTATCGTCTAGTATCAGTGATACATTTGAGTTGACCAGTGAATTATGTCTGTATGTGCGAAGCAAACGATCAGTCTCTTTTGTAAACTCAAAGTTTATAAAAGATGGATTAGGCACATTTGTCAATTTCTGATAGTTCCACTTATAGAAAAAAAACTTTGTGAGGTTGGTATATTTATTGAATATCATGAACGGAATCGTATTGCCAGCCCACAGTATTGAAGAGTGTTTAGCTGCAGAAAGCATTTGAATGCCATCTAAATTTATTTCTAGCTTTCTGGTCAATATCTCATCTAAGCAACTTTTATTGAGAAAAGTCAAATTAAATATAGCTACATCATCATGTTTAACTCCGATTACATGATCGAATGAAAATTTAAGTTCTTTGGCTAAAAGTACAATCTCTTCTATCGTGAAGTTCGTTTGGCCTCTGAGCCGACGATAGACATATTCTTGTTCCATATTCAATAGTTTAGCAAGATACGCTGCTGGATTTTTATTGCATGGAATATGCTTCAGTATCGTATCAATTAAACTTGTAGTCAATTTCTCATTCATCGTAGTTCAATGTATTAATTTCTTGTGCAAGTAGTCCAAAGTGTTGTATAATTTCCTCACTTGCAAAGTTAGAACTAATGGATGAAAAGTAATGACTAATTCTGTTGTAATGAATGTTCTATTTTATTAAAAAATGTATCCATAATGTGCTTTTTGTAGTGATAAATGTCATAAAAGTGAATGAATTGTATCTTTATTCTACATTTTGGTAGTATGTGCTGATTTAGAAAATCAGTATTTAATATTTGATACTCGTATGGCTTTTTTCGGTCTCTATCTTAGTTGTGGTGGAGATAAAAATCAACATTTATTATCCCCTTATTCTCATTTATAAACCCTTGCTTTGTGCTAAAATTCCCCCTTAATATAAAGGACTTGTCACAAATAAATTTTAATCATAGAAAATAATGAGGAAGGTAATATTAACTTTTACTATCATGATGTTATGTACACTATCAGGTGCATATTGTCAAGTAACTATTGGTTCTCTATTTACTCCTATATCTGGTGCTTTACTAGATCTAAAAGAGAATGAGGAAGGTACTGCTACAAAAGGCTTAGGATTGCCACGAGTCGAGTTGACTAATAAAGGAGAGCTTTATCCGATGTTTGAAAATGGATATGATATTGATGAAAAATCTAAGCACATAGGACTTCTTGTTTATAATGTGAAAACTGATGCATGTGAGGGTATTTATCCGGGAGTCCATGTTTGGAGTGGTTCTTCGTGGGTTGCTCTTGAGAAAGATAATGGTACGACACATGTAGACTTGCTGGTTGATATAAGGGAGGATGAGAAGAATACATATTATATTGGTCATTTCAATTCAGAAAATACCGATGCCGGTTGGTGGATGTTGGAGAATCTAAGAACTACAAAATGGGCAGATGGCTCTACTCAAAACCTTAAATATATATCAGATCCCGTAAGTGATACCAATGAATCGGAAAAGGTTGCAGCATTTATTCCTGCATTAATTGACGAAAGCTTAATTAGCCAGTATGGTTATTTTTACAATTATAATGCAGCAATGAATTATGCTCCAGAGGAAGACTCTGGTCCTATCGTACAAGGTATTTGTCCTAATGGATGGCATATCCCTACTTCTGATGATTGGAAGCTTTTATTGAAAGCAATTGGAGAGAATCCTTGTACTTATTCAACAAGCAATGTTGCAGGCAATGCTGGAGCCAACCTTCAGTCTCCCATTCTTACACCCTTGGGCACCAGTCGCCCTAAGGAAGAAGGAGGTTTCAATGCTGTATTGCATGGTATGGTAACACACTTAGGGGTTTTTCAGTATACGGATAGTTATGGAAATTATTGGGCTAGTTATCCTTCAAAGTTTCCGTCTGGAACAACCTATTTAGGTGTCGCTACATTTTTGAACAACAATGCACAATCCATTGGATTTTTGAATATCTCAACATTGCATGGAATAGCTCACTATGCTCCAGTTAGATGTACAAAAAACAAATGATCGATAACCAAATATAACAAATAAGACAAATGAGAATATTCAATAACATCTTGATCAAGTTTACTTTATTGATATTAGGATTGCAAATTGTAGTAAGTCTCAGCGGACAGGTTACAATAGGCTCATGTATGTCTCCTAATTCTGGAGCTCTGCTAGATCTAAAAGAGAATGAGGAAGGTACTGCTACAAAAGGTTTAGGATTGCCACGAGTCGACTTGACAGAAGTGAATCAACTCTATCCTATGTTCAAAAATGATCCTTCATACACTAATGGTAGTGTAAAGAAGGAGGCTGAAGATAAAGATCATATAGGGCTCCTAGTCTATAATACCTCTACAGTAGGTGATTTTTATCCCGGGATGCATATCTGGGATGGTGTGAAATGGAAAATGTTAGGAAAATCACCCTGTAGTGGTATAACGAATCTTGCTATTGTCGGTCCAACCGAAGTGGATTTTACGGGAGTAACTCAAAAATTCAAGGTGTTGCATAACACTATCGAGGGGGAGGTGAAGTATCAGTGGTATGTAACGATGCCTAGCACACCTGAAACCATTATAGGAGACAACAGTGCTATTCTAAAGTTTATTCCTAATATAGCATGTCAGTATACTTTAAGATGCGAAGTGACCGAATTATGTCAATATCCAAAGACGAAGTCTATAACACATATATTTGTCTGTAAAAAAGATATAGGAGAATATACGGAAGATATTGATGGCATTGCTGTTATTCTGGGCAAACGTTGCTTCGATGTAGTAAAGATAAATAACGGTGGAACAAATGGCACATTAGATAGTCGATACAGTCAGCAAACAGATTTTACAAAACGTGAAGAGCAAGATCCAGCACTATATGGTGTAGGCGATCAACTTCCAGGAGGAATAGGAGGAGTGCCACCTATCGGCTCTCACTATAGATATACAGGTGTGCAGACATATACATTTCAAGGATCAATAGGAACAGCTATATCAGATTTAGAGTTTATTATAGATGATTTTGACAATCTTATTGAAAAAGTGGAGCCGGCAAGTCTATCATTTCCCGGAAATATAACAAATGGAGAACAGAAGATAACTATACACTTCAAATCTAATTTAAATAGTGTGTTAGCAGGCGTCTCTAGAGATGATGCTAAACGAGTAACGCTACATGCGCTGTTTAAAGCAAACGGCGTCGCTAATAGAAATAAAATAGAAATGACATTTCAAGATGCTAGTTGTTGTGGAGCATACATGGATAATGGAAAATGGCTGACCTTTATGTGTCATAATCTTGGAGCCAACGATTTTGCAGATCCTCTTGTGCCTAATGTTATGTTGATGGGAGATTATTATCAGTATGCAAACAGTGCTATTGCTTTTTATGGAGGTGCTGCAGAAACGACTCATCCTGGAAAGAAACCCTATGCTAAAGGAGCTTGGAAAGGTACGACAAGTTCTACCGGAGGAGACTATTACAAACCGCCATATAATAATGATTGGAATAATACAGGTACTGAAAGTGAGCCAATCAGAGGAACAGGTGACCCTTGCCCTGAAGGATGGCGCTTGCCAACTAAAACAGAACTAGAGCAAGTCCTTGATTCAAATAACAATTCAATCAAGCACGTTGGCCATTATCAATTTTTAGGACAGAATCCATTGAATGGTTTACAAATTGGAGAGTCTCTATTTTTATCTTCTTGTGGGTATACAGACTGGCATTTTGCGCTCGAAAAACCTAGTGTAATGAAGCAAGGAAAAGCATTGGGGTATTGGACATCTTCATGGAGTACTACAGGTACAAGTACTCCGTATCTTTTAGGGGCTACTATGTTTACTCAAAATTCAATAGGATTAATACAAGTTGGACTTGTAGTTGGTAGGGGATATCCTGTACGTTGTGTAACAGATAAGTAAATAAAATATTCGAGATGGTAAGTTAACGAGAGCGACCAAATTAGAATGTGTATGGTTTGAGTCGCTTATGTGAGCGATGAGGTCATTGTATCAAGGCTTCATCAATCGAAAGAGTGTACTAGCTGTGAAGCTAGTGCACTTTTTTTATGCTTAAAATATAACTGCAAATTTATTCAAAAGCTCTTCATCTAAAAGCATAGGCAGAAAGATATTGAAGTTATAAGAGTAAAGCCTTTTAGGATTTTTTTTACTGTAATACAATTCTGTCTTTTAGATACTGCCATAGAGATATGTTGTCAACCATAAGCTTGTTACTTTTTTTGTTGTCAACCAAAATATATTCCAACTCAGCATTTTTAGCCGAAGCAATTCCTGTTAGAGAATCTTCGACGACCAAAACCTCACCTTTTTGCAATCCTGACTTCTCAAGTGCTTTGAGATAAGGCTCCTGATGCGGTTTGCCTTGTATCACCTCGGTAGAGGTAACTATATTTTGGCAAAAGTATTTATTCAGCTCATAATATTCAAGGATGGTAGCCACCTGAGTGTTTGAAGAATTGCTGACTAAAGCCAATTTTATATTGTTGTTCATCAGCCATTCCAGCACATCTATTATTTCATCCATCAAGGATGTCTTTTCCGTAAAATACAGAGCATAAAGATATTCAATATGCTCTGTTATTTCGGAATATAACGATGGACTAAAGCGATTGCTCTTTTCTAGAATCAACCTGATTGCATCTTCAGTCGATAGATTATAGCCATCGTTTTCTTTCAGCAATTCAGTATCAAGGGCATATTTGTCAACAATCGTCGTTATAATATAGTCCCATAACGAAGAACTGTTGATGATCACTCCATCCAAGTCGAAAAATACACCTTTGATGTTGTTTGTCATTTCCAAAAATTGAAAAAATGATGTACAGGACCATGACCTTTGCCTATTTCGTAATTAGCTCCGGCAATTATTGCATTTGTCATATACTCTTTAGCCTTCTTAATGGCTTCATTCATCTCTAGGCCATGAGCCAAAAAGGCTGCTATGGCAGATGAGAATGTGCAACCTGTGCCATGCGTATTTTTTGTGTAAACACGTTGCGATTTCAATTCTAGAATTTCATCGGTTTCGGCATTGTAGAAAATATCAACTAATTCATCATCAGTCAGGTGTCCTGCTTTTAAGAGCACAGACACTTTTCTGTCAAAAGAAAGCTTTCGGGCAAAGAGAGGTAAGTCTTCTTGCTTTTCTATCTTTTCTCCAAGTAGGATTTCTGCTTCAGGAATATTGGGTGTGATGATGCGAACCGAAGACACCAGCTCTTCTTTCAGCGTCTCAATGGCCTCTTGTTGCAACAACGTGTCGCCTGATGTGGTAACCATCACGGGGTCGAGTACCACATTTCGAATATTGTATTTTGCTAATGTGTCTTTTACGCCCATTATCAACTCCGACGAGTGCAACATCCCTATTTTGATCGCATCTGCCCCAATGTCATCTAATACGGATTTGATTTGTCCGATCACAAAATCTACCGGAATGGGATGTACACCGGTAACTCCAACAGTGTTTTCGTCAACCACAGCCACAATGGCACTGCTACCATAGCATCCACAAGCAGAAAAAGCCTTCAGATCAGCTTGAATGCCTGCACCACCACTTGGGTCGCTTCCCGCAATGGTTAGTGCGGTTTTATAATGTTTTTTCATTGTTTTGTTTATATTTTCCATTGTTCCATACGGTAGGCACTATCCCAAAACATCCACTCAAATTTCGAACACATGATGAATGCTTTGGTCATCTCACTTTGTTGTTCTTCAGTGCATTTTTCGGCTAAGTCATCACATATGGCAATAGCTTCGATTACTGAATTTGTAAACTCTTCACCCTCATAGGTGTTTATCCAATCTTGATATTTATTATCTCCCGTCGTTTGGTTTGCTAAAATATATTTACCTACTTCATTATATATCCAAAAGCATGGCAATACGGCAGCAGAGATCACCTCACGTGGCGCATTGCTGAATAAGCTCATCAAGTAAGATGTGTATAGTAAACAGCTAGGAGAGGGCTCTATATCCGATCTTATCTCTTTTACAAAAGATTTGTGTAGCTGGTTTTCCATAGTAACGCTATCTCCTGCAAAATTGATGAATGAGGTAATATGTTTAGGATCTTTTAATTTAGATGCTATGCCAGTCAACACTTTACCATATTCAGTTAAATACAAAGCATCTTGTTGAATATAGAAAGCAAATTTTTCGTAGGGTAGTGTACCGTCCATCAACTCCTTTATAAAAGGAAGTTTTGTTATTTCTTTATAAATGGGCGCTATGCTATCCCAAGTTTTTGTACTCCATTTCATATTTTTATTTTTTTGATTGTTTTACAATTTTCATAAGTTCTTCTGCTGACTTTTTAGGATCGACAGCCGACATAATAGCCGATACAACCGATATGCCATCAGCACCTGCTGTTATTATTTGTTCTGCATTCGATTGATTGATGCCTCCAATGCCTACCGATGGATGAATAGATAATGTGCTAATTTCTTTTACCCCATCTATTCCGAGAGCTTTTGCAGTATCATTTTTGGTCTGTGTATCGAACACCGGAGATATACCTATATAGTCTACATCTAGTCTATTGGCTTCCATAACATCCTCTATGTTTTCTACTGAGAGACCTATGATTTTGTCATTCCCCATTAGCTTACGGGCAACAGAATAGGGCAAATCACTTTGTCCGATGTGTAAGCCTTCGGCATCACATGCCAATGCTATGTCTAGGCGATCATTAATGATCAGAGGAACCTGATAAGGGGTAAGAAGTGCCTTCAGCTTGATCGCTAACGCATAAAATTCTGCTGATGAACAATCTTTCTCACGCAACTGAACCATCGAAACTCCTCCTTTCACGGCTTCTTCTACAACATGTTCTAATGATCTTCCTAAGGATAAGGAACGATCTGTCACTAAGTATAAACTTAAGTCAAATTGTGGTTTCACAGTTTTATTGTTTTTTTAATCGTTTCTTCATCTAGTAGATATAGTTCATCTAGAAAATTAACTTGAAGGCTACCACTTCCTCTCGATTTTTTTTCTGCTATTTCTCCACAGATTCCCATGACGGCCATTGCGTGGGTTGCAGCAGCGAGCATATTGGGGTTTATAGCAGCAAAAGCTGCAACAATGGCCGTTGCTGTACAGCCGAGCCCGGTTACTCTCTCCATCATTGGTGTGCCATTTTTTACATATTCCACAACTAGCCCATCGGTTATGTAGTCGGTTTCGCCACTGATAACAACAATTGCACCGGAGGCTTTAGCCAGTTCTTTTGCCGATGACAATGCCAGATCGGATGAAGTGGTACTGTCTACACCTTTGGTTTTTATGTTGCTATTGCACAATGCCATAATCTCGGAAGCATTGCCCCTGATTATCGAAGGTTTGCATTCTTCAATTATTTGTTTAGATGCTTTTATTCGATATGCTGTTGCTCCAGCTCCTACTGGGTCGAAGACTATAGGTTTACCGTTGCTGTGTGCCGATTTTCCGGCGATAAGCATGGCATCCAGCCATGAGCTTTCGATGGTTCCAATATTCAAAACTAGTGCAGAAGCTATGGCAGCCATTTCAGCAACTTCGTCCATAGCATGAATCATAACAGGTGATGCGCCTATTGCAAGTAGAGCATTAGCTGTGTTGTTCATTACTACATAGTTGGTTATGTTATGTATAAGAGGCGATTGTTGACGAACTAAATCTAAATCAGAAGTGAGTGAATCAATGTTTATCATTTTTTTGAAATAAAAAAGCCGTTTCATGTATACACGAAACGGCTATATATTAATATTGATAATTTAAAATAATAGTAGCAACCGTTTCCCTACGATGTCAATTACAACATGTCAGGTTCTAGGGTTTTATCTCAGCTCTCTTTTTTAGAGGGCACCCCTAACAGTAATAGCAAATATAACACAAAATCAGAGACAGTGTATCTTCTGTCAAGTGTTTTTCTGTGTTTTTATTATATGCGACTTTATTTCTTAATAGTCTAATGTCACTAAAGTTCGGAAGATCGTTGCTTTAATTATCACTCTTTTACACAACGTATCGAAAAAGAATACGCACGCTCGAGACTATAAGGACGAACTGCCCCGCTATTAACATTAAAATAACGAGTATTGTATCCATTGGGCGAGGCAGACCAGTAGTCTCCATGTATACCCGCGTCGTAGATAATGCCATCATAGTTGCGAAAGCCTGCTGATGGATACCAACCTATATTGTAGTCGCTATTGGTAAAATAAAAGCCACGATCGAATGTGAAGCTAGTATAAAGTGAAGGAGTCGTACTACTTACCCCATCCTTTGCCCATGGAGAATCAGCATCAGTTGCTCCGATGTAGGTCGGCACTTTCCAGCCTTCGGGGCAAGGATCGGTTTCGCTCTTATAGGTGTATATTTCATTGCACTCATTTATTGCGTATCCCCATCTAGAATCCCATTGAGTACTTAAAGTTGAATACCAGTCTCTTGTTCCAGCTGTATTTCTTATGAATCCTAGCGGGTAGTTGATAGAATATTTTAGTCCAGTAGCTTCCCCGTCTCCATTGTTACTCTGTACATTGGCTAACGTCTTGCTCACATCTACAGGTACTTTTGTTTTCGCTCCACTAAGTTTTGCATAGTCGGGAAAAGGGTCTTTACGTCCCCATTGATAGCCAAGACCAATGGTGTATTCTCTATCTGCCTTAATAACACCATTTCGACTAGCCCCAAGATTTCTATCCATGAATGTGTTGATTTGACGCCCTGTGTTGTGTGTATAAGTTGTTAGTGTAGGGTCATCTTTAGGTACCCAGATATGCCAACTCCAACGCACTGTTCCACTGCCATCTTTCAAGCTAACAACGGCATTTCCCACAGCACCGTCTTGAACTTTTATGTAGATGTTCGCATTTCTATCTAATGACGTTGTGAGGATATTGTCATTCGATTCACTAAAGCTTACAGACCTTATAACTGATTTAGACGTATTTATAATCTCTTCTGTTTCTTCCCATAGCACAGCTATTGATAAGTTTCCTAGAAAAGCCTCAGAAGTTTCAGGCAATATTTTTCCCTCAGGATGTTTGCCTCCTCCCCACCAGTCCCAAATAGCAAATGCTTTTTCTACAGGAATGATCAGCTTGCCTCCAGAAGTAGATATATAGCTGTTTGGTGTATACACCTCCGGGGGGCCTTGTCGTTCAGTTGTAGGTACAAAGTGTGGCTCAACACTTAGTCCTTGCCATTTTTTTCCATCCCATATATGGAGACCGGTTGTTGGATAATTTGGGTCACATCTTTTGGACTCAATATCTATATTATAGACCAGTAATCCAGTATGTTCACTCTCCTTACCTACTAGCTCTGCATTAGGAATCAATCCCATCTGTAACTTGTCGTAAGCCTGTAACTCTACACGCGGCAAGCCTAAGCCCTTTGTAGCATTTTCATTAGATGCTCCTGAGGTACCATCATCAAGCATGAGTATTGCTCCTTGCGCAGGCTTCTTGGTTGAGCCTATTGTAACCTGAGCCAAGACAGATAAATTTGTAGCAACACTTAGATATAATATAATGATCAAAATCTTTTTCATTTGTTAGGCTGAATATTTGTAACATTTGCGCATCATATATTTTTTGAACAAATATAACATCACTTAGTTGTATGTAAAATGAAATCAGATATAATTTTAACTTATTCTATGAATATAAGTGTTTAGAATGTATTATTTAATATATAAGTTTTTGTGTCTTACGTTGTTTTTTAGTCTTTTAGAGTATGTAATCTTTAGTTGTTTACAAGATATAATAGCGACTTAGTTATCAGTAGTGATTAATGATGTTCAATGGTAATTGTATTTACTTTCCGATACAGAATGTGTACTTTGCATACAATCAGTACTTTGTTAATTTTTGCGGTACAACCTTCGAAATAGATTCTGTATGCATTCTTTTGTATGTTAAATAGTTAGCTTGTTCTTGTAAAGATATAGTAACTGGACGAGATATTGGGTAATATATTTTAGAAATATTTTACAGGATTTCATCTTAGTGAAATTCATTATAACAATCTCAATAAGTCAGCCCCAATTGCCACAAAGGAATAATATTCAAGAATCCATTTTCAATATCGTCTTTGACAACATAGCCGTTTTCAATATCTTTAATTTGTTTCTGTCCCTTGTTTTTGCCTCCAACTTCAAAGGTTATATCATCAATCAAGAAATCTGAAATAGTAGAAGAAACAACATTGTGCTTCACTCGCATTTGATTCAAGAAAAATGTCTCTCTGATATTTCCAATATTTGAAGTGTCGTTTGCTAGGTTGTAAATAAGGTTAGTATTGTCTAAATAGATTTTATCCACTTTGCCCAATCCTCTAATACCTCCAGTATTGTCACGAAGTTGAGCAATCATTCCAGCCTCTTCAATGTATAGGCAGTAGTCAGAAATATTATTCCTACTAGCTGACAACATTTCGGCAATCTTGCTCATGTTTGGCTTGAATGGCGCACTCTTTGAAATAATAGCCAACAATTGTTTTAGCTTTCTACCTGTTGCAACATTCATCTCGGCATACATTGGTATGTCATTCTCTAGAGTTTGGTTTATAATCTGAGCCAAACGAATGTCGAAATCTTCCTCCAAAGCAAAAGGGTAATAACCTCTCTTCAGATAATCAACATAATAAGGTAAAGGTCGCTCCATCTCGGGAATATCAACCTTATGTTGCAAAATTTCTTCCAATGTATATGTCTTTGCTGAAATATTGTGAAATAACTTTAGATATTCCCGAAAAGACAAGCCCTGCATATTATATATTACAGCTCTTCGGCTAAGGTCGGATGCTCCTTTCTTAATATCCAAAACGGAAGAGCCAGTAAAAACAACATTCAAATCTTTATGGTAGTCGTAAATCAGTTTGAGTTCCTTTGCCCAATCTTTGTATTTATGTATCTCATCAATAAACAAGTACTTCCCTCCAAACTTGACTAAGGTATCAACCAGCTCAATAATTTTATTATCTACGAAATAGAAGTCCTCAGCAGTTATATAGAGTGTTTCAGCAGGATTAAGATTTTGCTTTATGTATTGCAAAACAAGTGTAGTCTTACCTACACCACGTGGTCCAATCAGTCCAATCATACGACTTTTCCAATTGATCTCGTCATACATATATCGCAAGAAACCAGTTTCAGTTTCATTTATAAGCTTGTTCGAATACTCAAATAATCGTTCCATGATGTTCTATTTTACTTCAAAGATAAGAATAAATGCACTTAAAGAGTGCAATATGCTTGAGTTTTTGAATATTGAGAGTGCATTTTCTTCTTTTGACAAGATAAATAAGAATGAAGGAGTCTTTAGGAATGAGTTAATTTTAACCTCAGATGCTAAAGTTATTAATATAGATAATACATTGGTTAATTTATTTATGTTGTTAAAACATAATGGTATAAGACCTAAACAAAGAGCTTCTAAAGGACAATCACTTGAAATAGACATAGATAAAATAATAGATTACTTTAAAATACTAGAATCCAAAGGAGATTTTAAAGGAATATCAGAAAATAAGCAAGCTGTAGAAATCTGGATCAGGCAAAATCTGATAAATTTGGTAAATCGAGGTAATTTAGAGAAGGAAAAGATTTCCTCTTTAAAACCGATCCATCTTGAAAGCTACCGCATCAGAAACGCTAAAAATACACGAGATTATTTTAGTGCTGAT
Organism: uncultured Dysgonomonas sp.; assembly: GCA_937995835.1. Lineage (GTDB taxonomy): Bacteria > Bacteroidota > Bacteroidia > Bacteroidales > Dysgonomonadaceae > Dysgonomonas. The sequence continues at coordinate 13,802 of CALKIV010000088.1, forward strand.
CAAGTTTATATAATGTTGGGACAAAAACCAGCAATTAAAGAAGAGCTAAAAAAATATCTATTACAAGGTTGGGATCCTCAAACAAATGAATTTCTTTATGGTAACAGCTTAGATGTAGATAGCTTAGGAATTTTACATTTAATAAAAAATATT
>CALKIV010000089.1 GCA_937995835.1 uncultured Dysgonomonas sp.
ATATAAATGACAGGATACAATATTTTGAACAAAAGAAAAGGGCGTGATCAGTAGGTTAAAATAATGGCTATGAGTTTACTTGTCGATTTGAAACTCATAACCATTATTAAGAAAGGAATTAAGAAAAACCAGATATTACACTCGGAAAAGTTGTAAATCGTTCTTCGAGTTTATTTTCCTTTCACTTCTTTTTCCCATTTCTTATATTTCTTGAAGACAGCAAGTCCATCGTTGTTGTACCATTTGTATCCATTGCGTCTCTCGTGGCTAATGTTAGAGTAGTCAGATAGCTCATAGCGCTTTATGCCATCTCTATCGGAGATGAAAGGACGATTGTCGTCTATGTCATAGAAACGAGCCCAAGTAGGAGGACAGTCGTTGCACGATACAATTCTGCGATCTTTTTGTCCTTCTTCATTTGTAAATTGCTCAATGGTGATGTTCTCTATTTTTACTTTGTCGAACCATTCTACAGCTGCTTCTACGGCGTCAATAATCTCTTGAGATGGATTCTTCAGCGACATCAATAGCAATACAATATTGTCGGATTCTTGTCCACTGAGTGAGATTAACTCATAGGCACGTGCCTGAGCTGGTTGTAATGTTATGTGATCATATTGAGCACACCAAACCGTCAATTTCCCATTTTGTTTTACTTGAGTTTTCAGTATACAGTCGATTCCTTTGTCGAATGCTGTTTTTAATCGCTCCACTTTATCTTCAGGAACAAAGGAGTAAAGGTCTCTATCTTCATAAATATCTCTGACAAACTTAAGTACATTGACATTAGAATTATCATTGTATTGTATTTGAGTGACATATCCTTTGGTCCTAGGATAACATTGAGGCCATCCTCCATTGTCATATTGTGCCTCCAGAAGGTAGTCTATCCCATCTAATGCTGCTCTTGCATATCGAGGATCTTTATGTTCACGATAAACTTTTGCTAGAAATTGAATTTCTGTAGTGGTGGCATTATTGTCGATGGTGCCTTCGTCTACATCTCCTTTTTGACTGATGACTTTTGCCTTTTCTTCAGCAGTTAGTTCCTTTGCCATGAAGATGTTTTTGGGCCATCCTCCAGTGGTCAGTTGATAAAGAAGAACATTGTCAGCAATTCGTTTTGCTTCTTCTGTTTTGTAAAAATCATCAGGATTTCCCAAAGCCACTTTCTTCCAGTTGCCATAGTTTTGAGGTTTGCGGAAGTCGTATTCTTGTGCAAAGGCTAAGGAGCAAAAAAGGAAGCCTAAGCAGCTTAATAGTGTTTTTTTCATTGGAGTATTTTTAAGTAAATTGTTCTTGAGTAAATTTTAAAAAAGCTTTCTCTTCTCAGGGAAAGTGGAAATAGTTGGGTGAAAGAAAACCTAGCTTCCTAAAAAAGGAAGCTAGATATCTTAGTATTTTCATTTGCAATAAATGATCTTGTTAGCGTCTCTAGGTTTGGCATCAGGAGTTTCTGCCTTATAGCCTATCGCTATTCCAAAAACCACTTCATGAGTCTCAGGCATTTTAATTTCTTCTAAAAAATGCTTAGACTCAGGATCGTTTAAGATTCCAGCCATATTGCCTACCACGCAAGTTCCAATGTTCATTGATTCGGCACTTAGTAGAATATTTTGAGCTAACAGACCACAGTCTACAGGACTGTAAGCATTGCTTTTATCTTTCGCCACGATGATCAATGTCGGTGAGCCATGATAAACACTAAAGCCGGGCTCTTGTGCTCTTGATGCACTTCCTTGTAGCTCTTTGCCTTTTGCTTTATCTACAAAGCTTTGGTTTATGCGAGCTAAGAGATCAGCATTTTGTATCACTCTGACTTCCCACGATTGCTTATTCAAAGCACTTGGAGCATTGATGGCACATTGCAAGATGGTGTCTAGTTGCTCCTGTTTGATTTGCTCAGTTTGATAAGCACGTACGCTTCGTCTGTCCATTATGGTTTTTACAACCTGATTTTCTTGCTTCATTTCCTTTGTTTCATTTTTGCTTGTGCACGAGAATAATAATACCGAGCCAAGTAAGATTAAAAAAGTCTTTTTCATTTTAATTTGATTTTACTCTTTCCCCTTTAAATTGTTTATTCATAAAACTGATCATATAACTTACCGTTTGATCGAACCACGGATGAAATAGCCAAAACGGATGAGGGGTATCATCTATTGTTTCTACTTCAGAATATATACCATGTTCTACAAATTTAGCAATCATTTCATCACGACCATCATGAAAACGAGGAATAGAGCTGTTGATAAAACAAGTAGGAGCAGACAGAGCAGTTACCTGAAAGAGAGGGGAAGCTGCTATCCAAACATTTTTTTGCTCGGTATAGCTTGCTCCGATCCAACGATAGAGAGCAGGAGTTTTCCCTTTTGCCAAATCGACATTCACTCTTTCTATATTTTCAAGAACAGTGAAGTCTAAAGAACCATCGATATTGATTACAGCATGAATATGGCTCGAATAGTTTTGATATTCACCATGCCCCTCATAGGCAGGTTGCCCATTCGTGTTACCAATGAGTGAGGCTAATTGTCCTCCTGCAGAGTTGCCACTCATGGCAATGCAAGTGGTGTCTATCCCATATTTATCAGCATTAGCCCTTAACCATCTAACGGCTGTCTTTAGATCATGTACAGCAGCAGGATATTGTGCCTCGGGCGACAATCTGTATTCCACAGGAATAGTTACATATCCCTCTTGAGCTATTTTTAGCGCAATGGGTTTCTCCATCGATGGATCTCCGGAAGCCCAGCCTCCACCGTGAACCATGAGCAATGCAGGATGTCTTTTGTCGTCATTGGGTCTGTAGATATTCACTTTTAAGCTTCTGCCCATGTAGGGTGAAGAGTAAATAATGCCTTCCATTTCCTTGACCATGCTGTTGGGCTCAGCCTCTGCAATTTTGATATATGGTCTACCCTTTATTTCTTTCAGATATGTGTCTTTGACGTTGAACGAAGTATCTTTGAGTATTCCATCTATGTTTACAATGGTTTGAGCTTGCAAGCAGATGCTAGAAAATAACGCAATGGCGACAAAAAACGTCCTCATTTCAGTCTTCTTATTTTGTTAGTCTGAACCAGTCAATATCTGCACGTCCACCGTCGTTCCCTGCAACTGGGCGCAAACAGAACGTCCCTACTTTAGTCCCTATCCATTGCCCCTCTCTGGCTTGGAAGGTTGTTCCTAGCTTAGTAAACTTTTTGCCATCGGTGCTATAAGAAAAGTCGCACTGCGCTTTGTCGTTTACTTTCACTTGCAAGTAGATCGTTGCATCTGTCACAGTAGCTTCACCGGTGATCACTTCAGATTTTCCTCTGTCAGCATCTTTGCACGCTACTTGTTGAAGTTTATAGCCCTCTTTATCTTTGATGAAATAGATTGCACCATAATCGCGCCCCATCATCACTAGTCCTGTCTTTTCTCCGTCAAAGCGTTTGTCAGGAACAAGCGTTAGTTTCATGGTAGCAGTGAAGTTAGGAGCCGGTGATTTTTGTAATAAAAGGTTTGGCACATCCCATAGACTCACCATCTTTTCTGGTTGAGGAACAGAGTAAAGCGTCAAGTAACCTTTTTCTTGATTGGTGAAAGCCCACCAGTCCATTGGGTTTGCGTGCCATTGCCATTGCAGACCAAGTTTGTTAGTGTTGAATTCATCACTTTCAGCAGGCGTTGACTTAGGATATACTTTGCCTACATTAGGTTTTCTGTACGTATCCACAGGGTTACCACAGCCATCACCGTCTTTGTCCACTCCAATCACAGGCCATCCATTGTTTTGCCATTCCATAGGTTGCAAGTGTGTCAAGCGACCAAAAGCACCCACATCTTGGAAGTGTATAAACCAGTCTTCGCCCGTAGGAGTATCTACCCATGCTCCTTGGTGAGGTCCGTTTGTTTTGGCATCGCCTTGATCCATCACTACCTTACGCTCGTATGGACCAAATACATCCTTAGACCTTAGAACCAATTGCCAGCCTGTGGCAACCCCTCCGGCAGGAGCAAAAATGTAGTAGTAACCATCTTTTTTATGAAATTTAGGACCTTCTACCGTAGGGTCAAGATCGTGCCCTTCGTAGATGATTTGAGAATTTCCAATTGCTTTCTTGCCATCAGGAGTCATTCTGGTCATAGCCAAAACACTTTTGATGCCGGCACGGCTTCCCGCATAGGCATGCACTAGGTAGGCATTGCCATCGTCGTCAAACAAAGGACAAGAGTCTATCAATCCTTGACCTTCTTTCACTAGTACTAGAGGCTCCCACTCACCAGCAGGATCTTTAGTTTTAGTCATAAAGATACCAAGGTCAGGGTCTCCATAGTAGATATAAAATTCGCCATTATGGTAACGGATTGCCGGAGCCCAAACGCTTCCTCCATGATTCACTCCCTCAGGCTTGAAAGAGGCATAGTCTGGCATTCTATCAATGGCATGACCAATAAGCGTCCAGTTGACCAAATCTTTTGAATGCAAGATTGGTAACCCCGGGATGGAGTTGAAGCTAGAGGCAGTCATATAGTAATCATCTCCTACACGACACACGTCAGGGTCAGAATAGTCGGCATAGAGGATAGGATTCTTATATTTTCCATTCCCCAGATCGGCTACCCATGTTTTGGATACGTCATTCTGGGCAAATATGGGTAAGCAAATTGCACAAGCAATGAGGATAAAAAGTGTTTTTAGAATTCTCATAATGTTTTTTTATTTTAATTCTTTTATTAATGTTGTTATATTTTCTTCTTTCAGACCTTCGATGAAGAGTGAGTCCATTAGTAACGCTCCTTTTTCTCTAAAGTGAGTGTTGTCTGTTTTTCCTTCGGGGAATATTGGTGTCTCTCCGGGTTGAACATGTAAGAAGAGATCAGTTGATTTGTCAGGACCTAATTCGACCAATAGCTTTTTACTTTTTTCGTACATGTCTATCATTGGAATGCCTTTTTGGGCTGCTACTTGTCTTGCCAAGTCAAGGTATTCTCCATGAGAATCTTGAAAAGCTCCCTCTTTGTCGAATCTACGCCTGACCACAGAGGTGCAGATAATTGGATTGGCTCCTTTGGCTAAAACATCATCTACAAAGCGAGATAGATTTTTTGTATAATCAGCAGGCGGTGTATAGCGATCTGGTCTATCTTCGGCTTGATCATTATGTCCGAATTGGATGATAACATAGTCATTGGCAACAATGTTGTTAGCGATGGAATCCCATAGTCCTTCATGGATAAATGTGCGAGAACTACGTCCATTTCTGGCATAATTTTTAATTATCACATTTTCTGTAAAAAAATGAGGTAGTAACTGTCCCCAGCCTCTCTCTGGAAATGGGGCATCAATGCTATCATTGCTAATGCTGTCAACAACAAGTTTGCTGTATGGCTTGTCGGCCATTGTGGAATCTCCTGCCATATAAATATGAATTGGTTGTTGCTTTTGACAACCATAGAATAGGATAATTCCAAGAATGAGTGATAGCCAGTAGGTATATTTTCTCATGAAGTTTTTACTTTTTGATGTGAGGCTCTTTTGCATTATTCATAAAATTGTTTCCCCATACGATTTCACTGCCTTTTGACTGAAGAAAAATATCTGTGGCTACAATAGGGAAACAATTATTTACAAATGCATTTTTAGTGTTTTCTATTTCTACCACTGCCTGTCCGGCTATTGGCTGTTTAGATCTCACATTGTTGAGCACGATATCTTGACACTCATCGAAGGAGAAAGACGCTCCTTTTTCGACAGCAAAATCTACATTGTGAAACTGAATATTTTTAGCCGTTTTGGCAGAAAATCCCTCTGCACCAACTAAATTGATGTTGCTGAAAGAAATTTCTTCGATGGGCATTTCTTCTATCCCTGTGATGTAACCGATCTTGTTGATATTGCTCCCTGTTACATTGCTGATGTGAATATTTCTGAATACAGGTGTGCGGTCGGTTATTGGTTCAGGTTTAGAAGTTTTGTCATAGAATAGGTCGAAGATGAAAGCATTGCGTTGAATATTGTTCATGATGATATTATTCACTCTGATCTCTTCCACAATTCCTCCACGACCTCTGGATGCTTTTAGACGGATGCCTGCATCTGTGCCATCAAACACGCAATTAGAGATAGTGATCTTTTTTGCTCCTCCTGACATCTCGCTTCCTATAACTACTCCACCGTGTCCTGAAAGCATAACGCAGTTGGTTATCGTGATGTTTTCGCAAGGTCTACCATATCGGCGACCATCTGCATCGCGCCCCGATTTGATGGTGATACAGTCATCGCCAACGCTGATAAAGCAATCGGAGATTCTTACGTTTTTGCACGATGAGGGATTGATTCCATCGGTGTTTGGTCCTTTAGGATCTTTCGACGGATTGTTGACCGTAACACCATGCACCACAACATTGTTGCATCCCACCGGATTGATTGTCCAAAATGGAGAATTGGTTACAGTAATGCCTTCTATCAAGATGTTGTCGCATTCCAAAAATTGAATTAGGGGAGGACGAAAAAAACATCTGTCAATTGTCTTATTGTAGTATTCAGAAACTACTACATCTTTATTTTGGGCGCGCCACATGTCCTGATATTTTGCTATTGCCTTCATTCTGTCTTCCTCGTTTTGGGTGGGGGTAGGTTTATAGGCGTTCCACCAAGCAGAACCTTGACCATCAATTTTTCCACGTCCAACGATGGAGATGTTTTCTGCCCCTCTAGCATAAATCAGAGGAGAAAAAGAATTCATAAAAGTACCTTCCCATCTGAAGTATACGAAAGGTAGATAATCTTCGAATTTATCGGAGAAAAGGAGGGTTGCTCCAGCCTCAATATGCAAAGTTACATTACTTTTCATATGTATGGCTGCAGTGAGATAAGTGCCTGAAGGGAAGTATAAAGTGCCTCCACCCTCAGCATTCGCTTTGTCAATGGTCTGATTGATCAGCTCTGTGTTCTTTGTTTTGCCTGTAAGGTCAGCTCCCAATTGCTTCATGTTATAAGTTTCTGCACTAAGGGAGAAAACGAGCAGGGTAGCGATAATAGTTGAAAAAATCTTTTTCATATTTCTAAAATTATTTAGCTTGAGCTGTTTTTTTATACTCAACTGTGAGAGGATTCCAATTGTCACATCCTCTCATTACATTTTCCAAAGTGTATTTTTGAGCCTCTTTCTTTGTCAAGATTTTAGCCCAAGGCACACGAGCAGAAGTGTTAGCCCCTTTGCCGGTATTGTTATATTCCATATAGCGGGCTGTGGCTTCGTTTTCAGTCTTGCCCCAATTGTGCCATCCTTGTGGTTGTATGCCTTCTGGCAGTTCGGTATTCATGAATAAAGTCATGGCATAGGCTCGCCAAGGGCGTCCAAAGAACATCTTTACTTTCTCGTCAGCAGTGGTCACTTTGCAATTGTTGAAGATGTAGCCAAATTCTACATTTTCAGGAGTGCTGGCTGCTGTGATATAAGAACTCTTCTTGCAATGAATGATGCAATTCTCGAACCAACTGGTAGATGGACCGAAAATAAAATCAGTGGTCCCTTCAATATAACAGTCCACAAAATAGTGTCGCTGGGTATCCCTACCAGTATAGATAGTATCTTGATTTCCCAAGATTCTACAATTCTTTACAATGATGCGATCTCCTTCCAAATGTAGAGAAACTGCTTGTCCAAGAGGGAGCGAAGAGTTTTCGATCGTCAGATTTTCGAGTGTAATATCGTTTCCTCTGATCAAGAAGGTGTAAGTCTTGAAAGTACCCATCTTATTGATGTTGGCATGATCATCGTAGGTTATGATGGTCTTTTCTTTATCTTCGCCAATGAGTCTCACATTGCAAACATGGGTATGAGAAACCAGTTTCTCTTTATATACCCCATTTCGGACGAATATGGTCATTGTGCCAGCAGGGTCGAATGCACGCACCGAATCCAGAGCTTGCTGTATAGTTCGGAAGTGTCCTCGTCCATTTCTGTCTACGACAATGTCATGTTTGATTTCTTCTGCGACCAAGAAAGAAGAAAAGAGAAGAAGAACGATCAGTAAACTTGATTTTAATAAATTCATGATTATCTTTTATTTGTCTAACATAATACTCAACATGATGAAAGGCGAAACTGCCTTAGGATCATTGTCTCTGATGGGTTCAGAAATATAATATTCGAAGCTACCATCTCTATAAAATTTCTCTCCTCCCAATCCTGAAACAGCGCATCCATCGGTGATGGAGAATGTGCCATCGCCATTGTCTTTCCAGAAACGTTTCACATACTGATCATAGGCTTCTCTTGCTTTTGTTTCAAAGCTTTTGTCCAGATATCCGTTCTTAGCTCCTTTAAACCAAGAATATATGAACATGATAGATCCGCTAGATTCTACATAGTTTCCCTCGCGTCCTAGTTGGTCTGTTACTTGATACCACATACCAGTTTCAGGGTCTCTAAATTTTTCGATAGCTGCAGAAAGGTCTTGCAAGATGGAGATGATTTCACCACGTTTAGGATGCTCTGCAGGGATATAATCCAGAGCATCTACCATAGACATCATATACCAACCAATGCTTCGTGACCAGAAGTTAGGAGATTTTCCTGTTTCAGGGTTTGACCATCGTTGTTCACGACTTTCGTCCCAACCATGATAGTATAAGCCTGTTTCTTCGTCATATAATACCTTTTTTACGTCAATGATTTGATTGGCAACTTCATCAAACAACTCCGGCTCATTAAATTCTTTGGCATATTGAGCCAAGTAAGGACCTGCCATATACAGTCCATCAAGCCACACTTGATGAGGATAAACTTGCTTGTGCCAAAAACTGCCGGTAGAGGTTCTTGGATGTGTACGCATCTGGTCACGTAGCGTATCCATCGCTTGTTTGAAGCGAGGTTCGCCTGTCTCTTTATACATCGTGAATAGAATCTTACCACTGTTCAATCTATCAATATTGTATTCTTTTGCCTTGTAGGTCAGGATGCTGCCATCTTGACGCACCATCGTATCTACATAGGTGTAAGCATAATCGAAATATTTTTTGTCTCCTGTTTTCTCCCAAATTTGTAAGAATGATTGAAGCTCTAACCCATGGCAATAATTCCATTTCGGTCTGTCCGAGAAGTCTAGCATCAGTGGGCTAGGCATTCTCGTTATTTCAGAATCAGCTAATTTCTGATAGTTTGTTGTCTCTTTTTTAACTTCTGTTTTGCAGCTTGTGACTAAGACGAGAGCTGCCATCAAGGCATAAAAACTTTTTTTCATGATATATATTTATTTGTTTATTCGTTCTATTTTATTTTCTGCAATTGTTTTTGGTAGTTCTATATTCTTGGATGTAGCTCCTGAAACCTTAATGGCTTTTTCTAGTGTTTCGGGAAATTCAAAGTCAGTCATGCTAAAGTTCTTCACGTTTCTGAGCTTCAGGGCTGCACCTTCTTTTGGAACTATTTTTACATTTTTGAAATTAATATTTGAAGATTCGTAAAGTTCTGCCCCTAAAGTTGCAGAAATCGAAACATTCTCCAAATTGATATTGTCAATGTTTTGTTCAGGTATTCCATTGAAAAACATTGCTCTGCTTGCATTTCGGGCAGCTAGATCTTTGATGTAAATATTGCGGAAGGCAGGAGTGGTTTCATCTACAGCAGGAACAGGTTTAGCCTCTTCTGCAATGATGGCTTCGGGTGTAAGCTTGCTCCAGTAGTATAAGTCGAACAGAAGAGGTTCTGTTGTTATGTTGGTCATGTTGATTTTCTCGATATAAATATTTTCAACAACTCCACCACGTCCTCGGCAACTTTTGAATCGAAGCCCTACATCTGTCCCGATGAAAAGGCAATTTTTTACAGACACATTACGCACTCCACCAGACATTTCACTGCCAACAACAAAGCCTCCATGCCCTTGAAACACTTTGCAATTGTCTACAATGACATTTTCGGTGGGGCGTCCACGTTTTCGTCCGTCAGCATCTTTGCCCGATTTTAGGCAGATTGCATCATCACCCACATCGAAGGTGCTATTGATAATAATAGCATTTTTGCACGACTCAAGATCAAGTCCATCTCCATTTTGAGCATAACCGGGATTTCTAATAAAAACTCCATCAAGAATTACATTTTCGCACATCAAGGGATGAACGTTCCAGCTAGGAGAGTTCTCAAATAGTACCCCTTCTAGAAGTACATTTTTGCAACCAACAAAGCTAACCATCACAGGACGAAGAAAATCTTTAACTTCTTCCCACTGTTCTTCTGTTTCAAGACCTCTAGGCACATTCATGTCACTCATTTCAGCACCTTTGAGAGCTCCTGCCGATGGATACCAAAAATTACCGTTTCTCACAACTCCTCCTGATTTTACTACCCTTTGCCAGTGGCCAGCAGTCACTTTCTCTTGCTTCAATGGTCGCCAAGCTTCGCCTGAGCCATTGATAGAGCCTTCTCCTGTTATTGCGATATTGGTTAAGTTTATGCCAGAAATAGGAGATTGACAACGGTAGGTGTCTAGTCCTTCAAAGACTGTCTGGATCAGAGGATATTGTTTTGTGTCACTCGAGAATAAGATAAGTGCACCTTTTTCTAAGTGCAAATTGATGTTGGATTGAAATACAATCGGACCGGTATACCAAACTCCACTCGGCACCAAAAGCGTGCCTCCACCTTCTGCCGCAAGTGCATTCATAGCCTTGGCAAAGGCCTTTGTGTTTAGGGTTACACCATCAGGCATACCCTCAAAGTCTATTATGTTTACCGTGTTGTCAGGAAAGGTTGGTTTTTTTAAGACTGGCATATCGAATGGTAGATCCTTGTACAGATAGGAAAAGTCTCCAGCATTGATCACATTGATAGTCCAAAAGATACTAAACAGAACAAATAAAAATTTTCGATTCATGGTTTTATTTTTTTTATTCAGGGATAGAGTTCTCAAAAAACACCCAAGGCTAGACATGTTGGCGCACCCAATATGGCTCAGTGTGTAAGAAGTTATATCTTCCTTGTTGATTTCATGGCTTAATGTTCAAATTACAATGATAGCATTAAAAAGTAGAACAAGAGGGGAAATATTGGCTTATATAGGATGATTTTTTACTTTATCCTTCTTTTATTTAGTATTTTCCCTTCAATGCCATTTGTATCTTTTTCGATTGTTGTCGAATGCATAAATGCTATTTGCTGTGCATATTGAACAAATATAATGAATGCAGCTAAGAAAGTGGGTACTGAAAATGCAAAATAAAGAAGCTCCATGGGGGAGTAATTGACTTTTATGGGTTGTATTTTCGTCCTTCATTAGATGAAGAAAATAATAATTTTTACATTTACTACTTTGTAGAATGCCAAAATCAATTACTATGATGCGAATTAGATTTTTCATTTTTGTTTTCTTGCTCTTCCTTTTGGCTGTGCCTTCAGGGGCGCAAGTGAGATACTATCTAGAACATTATGGCGTTGAGGAAGGGTTGCCTCAGCATACGGTTATGGATATGTTGCAAGATCATAAGGGCTTCATGTGGTTTGCAACGTGGAATGGCATTTGCAAATTTGATGGCGAAAATTTCTATTCCTACCGTATTCAGTCTGAAGACTCGCATCATATGCGAAGCAATCGGATAGACTTTTTGGAGGAGGATAAATATGGTTTCATCTGGTTGTTGCCATACGATGGAGAGCCTTGTCGTTTCGACCCTCGTACTGAGCGATTCATCTCTTTGAGGGATATCACCGGGAATGAGGAAGAATCTGTGCTGACTAAGAAAATAATCACTACTCCATCGGGAAAAGTTTGGTTGTTGAAAGCTGATATAGGCCTGATTTGTGTCACAGATAAAAGGTTTAACCTTAAAAGGATGAATAGCGAAGATGTGATCTACACTGTACATGAAGATCAAGAACGAAATTCGTGGATCTTAACTAACAACGGAGTCTATGTGGAGACGGAAGATGGTGCACAGACTAACAGCTTCTTTGTCAATCGTACGAATAATAATCTTTCTGGTTTTTATGCTCTGATGGAGTATGAAGATGAAATCTGGATTGGGAGTGATAATGGTGAAATCCAGGTATACAACAAGCACGATAAGCATTTTGGCTTGATCAAATTGAAAACTCAGGCTAAGATTAAAGATATCAAGAATATAAATGACAAGTTGGTCTTAGTCTCTAGCGAAGATGATGGTTTCTTTATTTACAATAGAACGAAATCGAAGGCAGAACATTTCAACACTAGTAACCTAGCTGAAATGAAGAATAATAGTATTCTTTATTCTTATATTGATCGATCAGGAAATATTTGGTTCGAGCTAGATCATTCTGGGGTGGCAAAGTTTAATCTCAAAAAGCGCTTAATGAGGCATTTTGAGGCAAAGAATGAAGGAAAGGTTACTAATATTCTTCCGCCTGTTTTTATTATTTTAGAAGATCATGCGAATAGAATTTGGGTACATCCCACAGGAGGAGGTTTTTCCTATTACGACCCTAAACAAGATGCTTTAATACCTTTCTTGAACGAGCCAAACTCTAAGTCGTGGCACTTTTCGAGTATGTTGCATGCTGCTTTTATGGATATCCAAGGCAATTTGTGGTTGAGTACCAGAAGTCAAGGATTAGAGAAAATAGTATTTCCTGATGATGTGTTTAATGTTACATTGGTAGCTCCTGATGATCATTTTCCGGAAGATAATGATGTGCGTTGTATATTCGAAGATCATCTGCAAAACCTGTGGGTGTCTACAAAGGCTGATAAGTTGTTTGTCTATAACCCTTCTGGAAAGCAGTTGGGCTATTTGTGCAAAGATGGGACAATAGGTAGTGGTGAAGAAATAGGTGGAGCGGTTTATACCATCATGCAGGATAAGGACTTGAATTTATGGGTAGGCACTAAAGGCAAAGGAATTTATAAATTATCAGCTAAAAAAGGTGAGATAAGAAAATACGATGTAACGCATTATAAACATGATCCTCACAATGACTATAGTTTAAGCAGTGATAATATCTATAGTATTTTTCAAGATGTAAGAGATCAAATTTGGGTGGGAACATTCAATAGAGGAGTGAATTTGGTGTGTGAAGATCAGCAAGGAAGTGTGAAGTTTGTCAATTGCAACAATGAAATTCCTCAATATCCCATTCAAACTGGAGCTAAGGTGCGAGTGATCTCAGCTGATAAATTTGGCAATATTTGTGTAGGAACAACATTTGGCCTAATTGTTTTTTCTTCAGATTTTACGAATCCTTCAGATATACAGTTCAAATCCTATATTCGTAAACCCAAGGACAATAGTGGGGTCAGTGCGAATGATATTTTTGACATACAAACTACTGCTAAAGGGGAGACCTTTTTGGCAACAGTTGGTGGAGGACTCAACAAGATTGCAAAAACCGATGAGAAGGGTTTCCCCTTAGAATTCAAGTATTATACAACCCGTTCAGGCTTGCCCTCCGATGTGGTAGTAACCTTGATAGAAGACACCGAAGGTAAGCTGTGGGTGACAACGGAGTTGAGTCTGACAAAGTTTGATGCAGAGAAGGAGTATTTTGAAACTTTTAGTGAGATCAGACGCTTGCTGCATCGGACTAGCTTTTCGGAGGGCGCTCGCTTTAGCTCTAAATCGGGGGTGCTCTACTTAGGAACTTCTAATGGCTTCTTGTCTGTGAAAACGAATAAAATCGTCAAAAATGATTTTAATCCTTACGTGGCCTTCACTAATTTGTTGATATCTAATCAGAAAGTGCCTATTGACGAAACCTCTTTCTTGAGTAAAAACATCGATGATATGGAGGAATTAAGATTGAGCCATAAGCAAAACTTCTTTTCTATAGAGTTTGCCACACTAGACTATTCTAATCCTCAAAATATTTCTTATTCCTACAAACTAGACGGCTTTGATGATGACTGGATTATGCTGAACAAACAGCAAACAGCCAATTATACCAATATGGAGGCAGGAAAGTATGTTTTTAGAGTGAAATCGACCAATAGCGATGGCGTTTGGATGGATAATGAGCATGCTTTACCTATTATTATTACTCCACCAATTTGGAATACAGGGTGGGCATATGTGCTCTACTTTGTAGTAATAGCTTCTTTGGTGTATTTTATTTTGAGAGGATTGTTTATGTATCTCAGATTGAGAGATAAGGTAAATCTGGAGCATGAGCAAACAGAGATGAAAACGAGGTTCTTTATGGATGTATCGCATGAAATACGTACCCCTTTGACTATGATTATTTCTCCATTGGAAAATGTCATCGAGGGTGAAGATGTTTCTCAAGGTGTGAAAACGCAACTAAAACTAGTATTGAAGAATGCTAATCGTATGTTGCGAATGGTTAATCAGGTTTTAGACTTTAGGAAGATACAAAAACAGAAAGTTAATTTGCAAGAACTGCCGATTGCAACGATGGTATGGGATGTGTGTAATAATTTCTTAGAGACAGCAGAATCGAAAGATATTAAGCTCGAATTTATAAATAATGTGGGCGATGCTACGTTGTGGGCAGATGTAGATGGAGTTGAGAAATTAGTATTCAATCTATTATCAAATGCCTTTAAACATAGTGTAGTAGGGAAGAAGATTGAAGTCTCACTTAGCTATGATAAAAAAGGATTGCGGCTTGCCGTGAAAGACGAGGGAGCAGGAATGAGTAAGGAAATTTTAGACAAGCTGTTCACCCGTTTCTCCTCTTTCACCTTAGATAAGAGTAAACCAAGCACAGGTATTGGGCTTTCTATCGTGAAAGAAGTGGTGGAAAAACATCATGCACGCATAGTGGTGGAAAGTGAATTGGGTAAGGGAAGTTGTTTTGCTGTTTACTTCAAGATGGGTACAGAGCATTTCAAAGACGATGATATTACCTTTACTTATTCGCCAGCTCAACATGGAAGTGGTGACATTGTGGAAGTGAAAGATAAAATATCCGTATCGCAGGCTGAGGATGAGCAAGAGGAGATGCCGGAAGATAATCCGGTGATTTTGGTTGTGGAAGATGATGATGATCTTCGCTCTTTTATCAAAGAAATTCTTAGTTCACATTATTCCGTCCTAGAAGCTAGTAATGGATTGGAGGGATATAATATCGCTATCACTGATCAGCCTGATTTTATCATCAGCGACATTATGATGGACAAGCTTGATGGAATTGGATTCTTGAAACGAGTGCGAGATAACTCTGAAACCAGTCATATCCCTTTCATCCTATTGACAGCCAAGACAAATATAGAAACTAAGGTGCAGGGGCTTGAATATGGTGCAGATGATTATATCACAAAGCCATTTAGCGTTAAATATCTGAAAGCCAAAATAGAAAATATTATTGCTCAGCGCAAACAGCTTTATGAAGCTTATACAGATAAAGATTACAGTCAGCACGTAAAGGAAGATAAAGAAAAAAATGCTACGCCTTCAATTACTTCACTAGATGAAGAATTTATCCTGAAAATGAAGAAGGAAATAGAGCAGAATATTGATAATAGCGAGTATGTGGTTAATGATCTAGCCATTGCTATGGCTATGAGTCGTACCGTATTTTATAAAAAAGTAAAGAGTTTGACCGGCTTCTCGCCCATCGAATTTATAAGAGATATAAAAATAAAACACGCTGCCCAATTGTTGGAGTCGGAAGAATATTCTATCAAGGAGGTTTCTTATATGATTGGTATCAGTGACACGAAATATTTCACTCAATGTTTTAAGAAAAAATATGGGATGACACCTAGCGAATATCGTAGCAAGGAGGAGTAGTTGGTCAACCTGTAACCAGAATTAGATATGATACAAATAAACTTAAAACGGGTCTACGAACCGGAAGAAGAACTGGATGGCTTTCGCATCTTAGTGGATAAGTTATGGCCAAGAGGAATTAGGAAGGAGAATCTCCATTTTGATTTATGGGCAAAAGATATTGCACCATCTACAGGATTAAGGACTTGGTTTCATCAGAATAAAGAAAATAACTGGGAAGTGTTTTGTGAAAAATATACTGATGAGCTATCTCACTCCATAGCTGTGCCACAAGTTGTAGAAACAATCAAGGATAAGGCTGTGGTAACTTTACTCTTTGCCTCAAAGAATATGATAGAAAACCATGCCTTGATACTGAAAGAGTTTTTGGAAGATAAACTAGAGGATAAGTAATAGAATGAATTAAGTGACTCTGCCGGGATTCGAACCCGGAGCGAAGGAACCGGAATCCTTTATTTTATCCAGTTAAACTACAGAGCCATCTTTATAAGTCACTGCAAAAATAGGAATAATTTGAATATTAAAAAGCATTAGCGAATCATAAAAAGAGTTTATCTTCCTTTTGGTTATCAGAATGTGGAAATGTATCTTTGACAATAAACTTTATGACCATGGATGTAAAAATAGAATCAAGCTGGAAAGTACAATTAGAAGAAGAGTTTAGTAAACCATATTTTGCAAATTTGACTGAATTTGTGCGTGGAGAATATCGAACTAAAACAATTTTTCCTCCTGCGAAACTTATTTTTAATGCTTTCGATCACACTTCTTTCGATCAGGTGAAAGTCGTTATCCTAGGGCAAGATCCTTATCATGGAGTGGGGCAGGCACATGGTTTGTCTTTCTCTGTCAATGATGGAGTCAGAACTCCACCTTCATTGATTAATATGTATAAGGAGATCAATAGAGATTTAGGTACAGCAATACCTCAATCTGGCAATCTTACACGTTGGGCAGAGCAAGGAGTGCTGTTGTTGAATGCTACCTTGACAGTTGTGGCTCACACAGCAGGCTCGCATCAGGGCAAAGGTTGGGAAACCTTTACAGATGCCGCAATTAAGAAATTAGCAGATGAAAGAGAAAATCTTGTTTTCTTATTGTGGGGAGCTTATGCACAAAAGAAGGCTGTTTTGATTGACGAAAAGAAGCATTTGATTTTAAAAACTGTACATCCATCTCCACTCTCGGCTCATCGAGGCTTTATCGGTTGTGGACACTTTAGCAAGGCAAATGAATATCTTGTATCAAAAGGACTTGAACCTATTGTGTGGTGATTTCTCAGATAAAAATAGATTCAAATATTTTTTCAGCTTTTTCTTTTACTTCTTCCATATTCAATTTGTGTCCTAGTTCCTTCTCCATGGAGGTAACCCCCTTGTCAACAAATCCACAAGGATTGATCAATGAAAAGTAAGAGAGATCGGTGTTGATATTCAGGGCAAAGCCATGCATGGTGACAAATCGGCTACTACGGACACCTATGGCGCAAATCTTACGAGCTTTGGTATTGTCGTAGTCTAGCCAAACGCCTGCAGCTGACGCCATGCGACCAGCTTGGATGTTGTATTCGGCAAGAAGTTTGATGATTACTTCCTCCAGATTGTAGATGTATTGACGGAGCCCTATATGCAAGCTTTCTAAATCAAAAATGGGATAGCCTACTAGCTGCCCGGGACCATGATAGGTAACGTCGCCACCTCTGTCGATGTGGAAAAGTGAAACCTGACGCATTGCTAGCATACTTTCGCTGATCAGCACATTGTGCTCGTCACTGTTCTTGCCCATTGTGATTACGTGTGGATGCTCACAAAACAAAACTCTGTTAGTTGTAGCGTTTTGTTCCTTTTTGTTCTCGATGGTTTGGTCAAACAATTGTTGTTGATAGTCCCACGCTTTTTTGTACTCTATGATGCCTAAATCCTCAAAAATCATTTTAGACTGAATTTTAGTTATTTTACTTTTCCCGGATTTTTATTGATAAAGTCTTTCCAACTCGTAAACGCTTTCTCTGTTTGAGGTCTGTTTGTTTGGAAAAAATGACACAGTGCCGCAGCCATTCCATCAGTAGCATCAAGCTCTTTGAGCATCTGCTCTTGAGGTATTTTTAGATAGTTTTGGACCATATAGGCTACTTGTTCTTTTGCTGCTTTCCCATTTCCTGTGAGCGACATTTTTATCTTTAGAGGAGCATATTCGAACACGGGAATATCTCTTGATAGTGCTGCAGCCATCGCCACTCCTTGTGCTCTGCCAAGTTTGAGCATACTTTGCACATTTTTGCCAAAGAAAGGTGCTTCAATGGCTAGTTCGTCGGGAAGATATTCTTCCACTAGCGAAAGCACAAAGTCGTAAATCTTTTTTAATTTCAAATAATGGTCATCTTTTGCACTTAGTTTGAGTACACCGATGGTCATCATCTGAGGTTTGTTGTTCAAGATGCGAAGCACACCATAGCCCATCACTTGCGTTCCGGGGTCTATGCCTATTATGATTCTTTCTTTTTGTATCTGGCTCATAGTTCTATCTCTTCCAGTAGAGTCATAAAGCCACAAGCTTTCGCTCCAAAGCGAGCATTCATATCCTTTTGCAACTCTTGACCCACTCCTTCCATCCAAACCTCTAGTGTTTCCACATCTTTTGTTCTAAACTGCAGTGAATAGCTTACGCCACTTTCTTCGTGTTGCGCATGGATGAGGGCAAGGCGAGGATCGTGTAACAGAGCATCTTTTATAGCTTGGGGAATATATTCATCTCTCAGATATGCCAAGCACTCATCATGTATTTCGTCTTCCAGATGGAATGTGGTATTGAAAATTATCATTTTTATTTTTGCTTTTATATCTGTCAAAGATACGGAATTATTGATGCATTGTGCTCTTTCAAATTATATGTTTTTTCCACCATAAGGAAGTGAGCAGCAGGGCTAAGAAAGAAGATGCTAAGCCAATCACAATGAGATTGCCGACTGAAGTGGTGAAATTGAACGATAATCGGATACCAATAATGATGCACATTAAGAGGATGTTTACTCCCCAATATTTTAAATTTATATTTGTCGTTTTTCTGCCTATTGGCATTTTATAGATAAACCATAAGATGAATAAACCTCCAAAGAAGGTGCTAGCATGTTGCAAAATCTTATAGACAGGAATGTTCAAAATACTTGATGTTAGTGAAGGGAAGTAATCAACAAATACGCCACTAGGGTGCGTGAATTGATCCCAAAGGATGTGAGATGTTGCTCCGATCAGAAAAGAAATGAGAACAGCCAGCCAATGCTTTTTGATATGTAAGAGCCAGTTGAAGGATTCATATTTAGCGAATCGTATTTGCAAGAAAGCCGGTAAATTCCTTATTAGAGGATTTCGTATAATCTGATGAAAGAGGATGGAAACTACTAGCCCAACAGGTATGCAGAAGAGAAAGAGACCCAAGAATGTGTGACTATATTCACTTCTCAAATGCATTCTCATGAAATATTCGAAGTCAGGACTCATGCTGCCAATAACAAGGGCTGTTATGGAAAAAAAACGAGGGCTGAATTTTTTCAAGGGCAATACAATTGCCGGATGCGCAAGAGTAAAAGGCATGGTTGGTATAATTTGTAGTTCAGATACGAAAACAGGCTCTAGTAATAGAGCCTGCCTTAAATATATTGTTTGGCTAAAGCTTAAAAGCCTCTGATAGCTTTTACACCTGGAAGCACTTTTCCTTCAA
>CALKIV010000090.1 GCA_937995835.1 uncultured Dysgonomonas sp.
CAGATAAAAGATGGGAAAGGACAGAAACTCTTACGGTTGGAGTTGATTTCACCCTACTTGACAGATCTTTAGATGTAAGTGTTGACTATTTTTCAAAGAAAACTAAGAATTTACTAGAGTATATGCCTCTGTCAGTAACTTCAGGATACGATCAAGAACCATGGGGTAATATTGGAAATGTGACCAATAAAGGTTGGGAGTTTAATGTAAACTACAACAGGAAATTCGGAGACTTATCTGTAGACTTTTTTAGCAACTTGAGTACAGTGAAAAATGAGGTGAAGAACATAGGAGTAAGACCTTTTATTTCCCATGATAAAGACTATACATATTTTGGACTGTCGCCACTTCGCTCTTCTGTAGGACAACCTTGGTTCGCATATTACGTATACGATGTAGTAGGAGTGTTTAAAAATGAAGAAGAAATTAATTCATACATCTATAAAGATCCAATAACAGGAGCTACATCCAAGTTACAACCAGATGCTCAGCCCGGAGACTTTATTTACCGAGATGCAGATAACAATGGAGTCATTAACGATAATGATAGAGTATACAAAGGGAGTTATTTGCCTAAATATACTTATGCTTTTGGAGCTAACTTCGAATACAAAGGAGTTGACTTAAGTATTATGTTCCAAGGAGTAGGAGGCAATAAAATATACAACGTTTTCAGACAAAATGGTGTTTTTGGACAGAATGGGAACAATATGTTGAAAGAGACATTAGATTCATGGTCATTTAATCCAGAGTCCAATTTTCCACGTCTAGGCTTGCTTACGAGTGGAGCAGGAGGAGGAGTTAATTATAATAGAGTAAATTCATTCTTCCTTGAAAGTGGTAGTTACCTGAGACTTAAAAATATAGTTGTAGGTTATACATTACCAAAACCTTTGATGAAAAATATAGGTCTACCATCTAGCAGTTTGCGTTTTTATGTCAGTGGAGAAAATCTAGCAACAATTACACCATATAAAGGTACAGATCCTGAAGTAGATCAATCTTTAAATGGTATAGATGCGAGTACGTATCCTCTAGCTAGAATATTTACATTCGGTTTAAATCTTAGTTTCTAACAAATAAAAAAAGAAAAGATGAATACAATAAAACATATAATATTTTCCTCTTTGGTGATATTGTTGTTCCTGAGTTCTGCGGGGTGTAGCTTCTTGGACCAAGAGATCTACGACACCTCCAGTAGTTGGAGAACTCAAAAGGATATAACAGATGCTATTAATGGCATGTATACATTTACACGTGAAGAGGGAGTAACGGGTAGGGGACTTTACTGGTTCGAAAACTGTAGCGACAATATGGTAACAGGACGTCCAAATAGTAGCGCTGATGAAATCAGAAATTTCAAGATGACTCCTTCGAATGGTGCTGATGCCCAAGATACTTACGCAGAAATGTATAAAGTAATAGCTAGAGCTAATTCAGTCTTGATAAACTCTTCAAAAGTTCCAAATGTAGATACGGAGTTTCTAAATGAGGCTTACGGAGAAGCTTACTTTATGCGTGCCTTTGCATATCTATGGATAGTGCCTTTCTATGCTGATGATGGTGAAAATGGAGGATTACCTAATATCTTGGATACCACTCCTGCCGAGGGACAAGACCTTCCTCGTGCTGAATCTATATTGGACAATTATGACCAAATAATAGCAGATATGGAGAAAGCAGCAGAACTGCTTCCGGATTACTCTACTATATATAATGAAAGAGCAATAAGAGGAGGACGTCCACACAAAACAGCTGCATGGGCTTATGCTGCCAGAGCTGCTTTGTATGCATCTCAATATAGAGATAAAGGCACTCAAGACAAATATAGAGATATGGTTATCAAGTTTTGTGACAATGTTATCAATATGTCAGGAGCCAATAAGAGAGATTTATTTGATGATGGTTCTGCCAATCCTTTTAAAAATCTTTGGACAGAAAAAAATAATTTTTCATCCGAATACATCTTTGGATTGCTAGGTAATTCAAATGCAGGTCCCAAATTTCATGGAATGGGTTTCCAAAATGGTGGTTGGGGATCGTACAACCATTGGGGGTACTATCAACCAACCTATGAATTACTGATGGCATATGAAACTGGAGACAAGAGACGAGAAGCTACTATCATTCTTCCCGGAGAAAAAATGATGTATGTGGGAGATGAAATACACTTTGGCGTTAACCCCAAAGATATATCTTCTACAACTAAAATGTCTTTCCGTAAATTTCTATCTCCTTGGGAGCCTTGGGACTGTAGTGGGAAGACAGTTAGTTCTAATGGGAATGATGCATCAAATAATTTGACCACTTGTCTTATTCGCTATGCCGATGTATTGCTAATGAAAGCTGAAGCCTTGATTTGGAAAAACGGAGAGGGTGATGCAGAAGCTAAACGCTTGCTAAACTTGATCAGAAAAAGAGCTAGACTCCCTGAAAATAGTCAGGCAACTATAGCACAACTGAAGAATGAAAGACGTTGCGAATTGGCTTCTGAATTTCAACCAAGTCGTCATCTAGACCTTGTACGTTGGGGAGATGCTCAATCCACATATGCTCAACCAGCATACGGAGTGGATTATACTATAAATGCAGATAATACTGTAACAGTGAGGAAAAGTGCAATTCCTGCATGGGATGCACGTAGTTTCAATCCACAGATCAATCATGTATTTCCTATTCCTGAAAAGGCTGTAAGTAGTTCATTGACATTAAAACAGAACAAAGGATATTAAAAACAATACTTGGAGGAATTTAAATAAAGAATTCCTCCAAGATAAAAATCAATAGTTATGAAAATAATATACAAAATAACAATACTGTTGCTGATATTCTCTGGGATCGCATCTTATAGTTTTGCACAGAAGCTTCAAGTAAAAATCCTTTGTTGGAATATCAGAGCTTTTGAAGGCGATGAAAACAAACCTGAAGAAATATTTAAGCTTGAGCCTTTTATAAAGTTTATAAAAAAACATAATCCTGATATAATAGGCATACAAGAGTTGGAAACTCATACATCGCGCCAAAACTCAAAAGAACTAATGACTGCACTTGCTGCAGAGTTGGGAATGTATCCCCAATTTGGATTCTCATATATTGCCGATGAAGGTTCGGACGGACTTTATGGTAATGGAATACTTTCTAAATTTCCAATCATGAGTACTCATTCGGAAGAAATACCTTGGCAACGTAATCAAGCTGACCCTAGATCTGTTCAGTGGGCTGATATTCTTGTGCCTCATGGAGAGCAAACAACCACTATTAGAATTATAAATACACACATAGATCATAAAACATCTGGGAGAAGTGCCTCAATGCGGTGGTTAAGAACTAATTTTTGTGAAACAACGGATCTTCCTGCTTTAGTTATGGGAGACCTTAATGAAGGAGTTTGGGGATCATTTTATAAGGATCAAATAGCTGCTCATTTCAACTTGTTCGATCCTGCCCTATGGCCTGATAAGACTGATAATGTTGGAGGACATTTAACAACCTTTATTGGTAACAAGCTTGATTATGTTTTAGGTTATCCAAAAGGTACGTGGACTCCTATTAGCTATGATGTTGATTATAGCTCTGGAAACTTATCAGATCACTACCCAATAATTGTAACTTTAGAGTTGAACAAATAAACAATAATGAAATGAAAAAACACATTTATATAAGTCTCACTATATTCTTAATAGGGCTGCTAGGGGCATTCTTTGTAGCTTGTAGTGATAGTGATGATCTAGGAGGGTTAAAAGGACTTGAAACACACCCTGAAGAAAAGTACAATGCAAAAATATGTGTCATTAGTGCTTTGAAGGATGCCTCTACAGTTAACTCTTTGGAGCAGGCAGATGCAATATCAAAATATATTGAGAGCAAAGCATCTGATGCATTCCTTGTGATGGTAGATAGGGCTGATGTTACATATAGTAAAGAAGATATGAAAAATCCTATTGTTAGCACAGCTGACAAAACAGATCGTTTCTCAGCTATGGCTTTTAATAGGTTTAATGGCAATATTATGGAATCTAGCTATTTGCTTGTTGATAGTTATAATTTTTATGGACTGAAAACCGATAAAAAAAATGGGATGCATGCTTCCCGATCTGAAATCTCCACAAAAATAGCAAACGATTGCTATATGAAAACGCTTGAAGATGTTATGTTTAAGGGAACAAATTCAGAACTACCAGAAGGAGAGCAAAACATTAAATATGCTAGAGACATTTCTACTCTTCGCCTTAATAGTTCAGATCATATAAAGTCTTATATTTCAAATGTTTTAGCAAAGGTGAAAGTACAAAATCCTATTTTGTTGCACTTTGGAACGGTGAAAAGTAGTTTAAATAGTGAGTTTAAGACGGCTGTTGCTGATCTTGATGAAGATTATATTCTTTCAATAGTAGAAGGTACAGAAACAGCAGAATATTCTATTTTTCTTTTGGCTCACAAAAACTTTTGGGCTATAAAAAGTGTAACTAAGGACAATGTTGCTCCTAATATAGATGCATATACGCTAAACCTAATGTGGTAGTGTTTCATAATCAAGCTTTAGTTGGATATATCAAGCTTGCAGTTTTATGAGTATAAAATAGTACTTGTAAGCTTGATATATATTTAATTTACTCAATATTTTATCCATGAAAACTATTATATCAATCTTTTCTTTAGCAACAATCTTATTATTAGTAGGATGCAATTCTGAAACGAAAAATCCCATTGATTATGTAGATCCATTTATAGGAACAGGATTTCATGGTCACACATATCCAGGGGCAACAAGTCCTCATGGGGCCGTTCAACTAAGCCCAGATACTCGAACAGGAAACTGGGATGCTTGTTCGGGATATCATTATAGCGATAGTACAATTATTGGTTTTTCGCATACACACCTTAGTGGTACAGGATGTGCTGATCTGGCAGATATATTATTTCATCCTACAACCAAAGACATTAAACTTAACTCAGAAGGTCATATTTTCGATCCTTTAGCTTTTTCTCATAAAGACGAAAAAGCATCAGCAGGTTATTATTCTGTTCACTTCAAAGAAGAAGGAATAAAAGCCGAACTAACAGCAGCACAATATGTGGGTATACATCGCTATACCTACGATAAAGACAAAAATGCAAAAATAATCATCGACCATTCACATCTATTAGAAAATGAAGTGATAGATATGGCTTCATTTACCGTCAATTCTGAAAATGAAGTTAGTGGAATGCGTCGCACACAAGGTTGGGTGACCAATCAATATGTTTACTTTGTGGCTCAATTTTCCAAAAACTTTGAAACAGCCCAACTAGTTAACAATGGAAAAATAATAGCACTAGATGCTACTCCAGAATCTGGAGGAAATCTGCAAATAGTATTAGATTTTGGAGTCTCTGATGGAACGCCGATTGTAGCAAGGGTGGGCTTATCTATTGTGAGTGAAGAAAATGCACGCCAAAACTTACTATCTACTATGGATGATTTTGACTTCGATACGATGCACTATGCCACAAGAGCACAATGGGAAGATGCACTCTCGGACATCATCGTTGAAGGATCAACCGAAGATCAAAAAAAGAATTTTTATACAGCACAATATCATACCAAAATAATTCCTAACATAGTCAGCGATCTCAATGGACAATATCGCAGACATGACATGTCAATAGCCCAAGATGAAAACAGAAACTATTACTCAACCCTATCTCTTTGGGATACTTTTAGGGCTTGGCATCCTCTGATCACCATTACCGATACGGATTTGGTGAATGATATCATCAACTCCATGCTTGAGATGTATCAATATAGTGACAAAAAAGAACTACCTATATGGCCATTGTCTGCAGGAGAAACGGGAACTATGATTGGCTATCATGCTGCGTCAGTGATTGGTGATGCATATATGAAAGGCATAAGAGATTATGATGTAGAGTTGGCTTTAGAGGCGATGATTCATTCATCAAATATCAACAAGAAAGGATCGGACTATTATATCAAATATGGATTTATTCCATCTAATATCAAAAGAGAGTCAGTATCATGTTTGTTAGAATATGCATACGATGATTGGGTGATTGCTCAAATGGCAAAAGATTTGGGTAAAGAAGAAATATATCAAGAATATATGAAACGAGCACACAGTTATATTAATGTATTTGATGGACATACTAAGTTTTTCAGAGGCAAGCAGATGGATGGGAACTGGGAACCAAACTTCAATGAGTTTGAGCCTGGAAGAGCATACACAGAAGCTACGGCTTGGCAATACCGTTTCTTTGTACCTCATGATGTCAATGGCATGATCCAATTGTTTGGAGGCAAAGAAGCTTTTATAACTGAACTAGATCGTCTGTTTACAGTAGAACAAGGTGTGGATGGTAAAATGGTTGATATAACAGGACTTATAGGGCAATATGCACATGGTAATGAACCGAGTCACCACATGAGTTATCTTTATAGTTATCTAGGCGAACCTTGGAAAACACAAGCTATGACTCGCCGACTATTAGATGAAATGTATAGCCCTACGCCAGAAGGAATCATAGGAAATGAAGATTGTGGTCAGATGTCTGCATGGTATATACTTAGTAGCTTAGGTTTCTATTCTGTTGCTCCTGGTTCTAACGAGTTTATTTTAACTTCACCTCTGTGGACAAAAGCACAGGTCAAACTTGCAAATGGCAAAACTTTGACTATTAATTCAAACAGTTCTAAAAGCAATATATACATCAATAAAGTACTTTTGAATGGAGAAGAAATAAACAAGAATTTTGTCACCTATGAGCAAATAATGAATGGAGGTGTACTTGAATTTGTTCTTTCCAATACTCCAAACAAAGAAAGGGGAGTGGAGGAAACAACTTATCCATACTCTATGACTAAAGCCCGAGTTGTATCTATACCTTATACAACTGCTTATCTCAATCTTTTTGAAGATAAAATAGATGTAGACTTAGCATCTACGACTGAAAGTGTAGACATCTACTATACTTTAGATGGTTCTATTCCCAATAAAAAATCAATAAAATACACCTCTCCATTTACGATTGACAAAACGACTGATATCAAAGCAATAGCCTATAAGGAAAACTTTGAGGAAAGTTCTGTTTTCGAAATAAAAGCAACTAAGGCTAGCTACAAACAGTCTGTGAATATATCAGCCTCTCAACAAGGAGTACGATATACTTACTATCATGGCAAATTTTCTAGTGTAGACGAACTGGCAGATACTAAAGTAATAGATCAAGACACAATGCCATCTCCAAGCATTGAAGGGGCTCAACAAGAAGACCATTTTGGATATATTTATACAGGGTATATCTATGCTCCAGAAGATGGAGTATATACATTCTTAACTCAATCGGATGACGGAAGTGCCCTCTATATAGGCAATGACAAAATTGTGGACAATGATGGATCTCATGCAGCCATTTCTGCTACGGGCGAGGCGGCATTGAAAAAAGGATACCATTCTTTCAAACTGCTATACTTTGAGGACTATGAAGGTGAATATTTGGCATGGCAGTGGAAACTTCCCAAGACAAGTGAATTTGTAGATATTCCCAATGAAAATTTATTTATAAAATAATTTCAACCATAATCATATCATGAAAAAAATAATATATTTATTAATCGCATTTCTAGCCATTGCAGGACTAGAATCATGCAACGATTCCAAACCATTGGAATTAAATGTAATGACCTTTAATATAAGATACGACAATTCAGAAGATAGCTTGAATAACTGGAAGTATAGAAAAGAAGTGGTCGCCCAAACTGTTCTGAATTATGATGTAGACATTTTAGGGACACAGGAAGTTTTAGCCAATCAATTAAAAGATATGAAAATTGCTCTTTCTGACTATAAAGCAATAGGCGTGGGACGAGAAGATGGAATAGCAGCAGGAGAATTTAGTGCTTTGTTTTATAAAAAAGATAAATTTAAAGAAATAGAATCTGGCACATTTTGGTTGAGCCAAACCCCCGACATTGCAGGCT
This sequence comes from uncultured Dysgonomonas sp., assembly GCA_937995835.1. Taxonomy (GTDB): domain Bacteria; phylum Bacteroidota; class Bacteroidia; order Bacteroidales; family Dysgonomonadaceae; genus Dysgonomonas. The sequence continues at coordinate 7,979 of CALKIV010000090.1, forward strand.
CTAAAGGATGGGATGCGGCTTGCGAGCGCGTTGCCACTTGGGCTTTTTTGGAAGATGTGGCAACTCAAAAACGCTTTTTTGCCATCAATACACACCTTGATCATGTAGGTGCAGAGGCACGCATCAATGGGGTAAAACTAATGCTAGAAAAAGCGCATGAAAAGGCTGGAGATTTGCCTGTTGTTTTGACAGGAGATTTCAATTCCGAACCATCCTCCGATGTAGTTCAATTTATTACGAGTGATTTAATTCCTAACAAATTGATAAGCACAAGAGATCATGCTATTGAGAAAAAAGACAAAGGATGGACATTCCATGATTTTGAACATTTGCCTAGCGACCAAAGACAATACATAGATTATATATTTGTAAGCAAAGATGTACAAGTGTTGAATTATGAAGTAGTGGATGAAAAACTTAATGATATTTTAGTTTCAGATCACAACCCAGTGGTAGCCAAAATTATAATAAAATAAAATTCGAATGAAAAAATATACAATAATTAGTCTTCTCCTTTTTCTTAGTATTCTTTTTAATTTTCAGCTTGTAGCTCAAGAAAGAATATTAATTCATTCACACAATGATTATGAAAGGAGAGTACCTTTTTACCAAGCCTATGCTCAACAAGTGTCATCTATCGAAGCAGATATACATGAGCACAATGGGCAGTTATTAGTTGCTCACGACAAAGAGGAGTTAACTACAGCGCAAACCATTGACGAGATGTATATAGCACCTTTAGTCAAGCTGTTCAATCTTAATGGAGATAAACCTTGGGCTAACTCTGACTATAAGTTATCATTGCTAGTAGATTTAAAAACGCCTGCTAATCCGACATTGGATATCTTGGTCGAAAAACTAAAGCAATATCCCAATGTGTTTGATCCCAAAGTTAATCCTTATGCTGTACAGGTAATTATTTCTGGTAATAGACCAGATTCGAAAGATTTTCACAATTATCCTTCATTTATTCTTTTCGATGGAGATCGATTGGACTACACTGCTAAAGAATTAGAAAAAATAGCAATGATCAGTTTCTCTCTTCGTGACAATACAGATTGGAATGGGAAAGGAATTCTGAAAAAAGATCAACAAAAAAAGGTAAATAAACTGATTGCAGATGTGCACAGTTTAGGCAAACCAATCCGTTTTTGGGCAGCACCTGATGGGGTGAATGCGTGGAATATGCTACACAATATGGGAGTAGACTATATCAATACAGATATGCCCGAAGCCTGTGCAAGTTTCTTTAACAACTTTGAGAATAAGAATTTCACCATCAATGGGGATGCCTCACAGATAGCAGATGAAATACAACGTTATGAAAAATTAGATAAGCTAACCTCAGGTTTTCAGGGGTTTAATAATAAGCTGCTACAACTAAGTAAAGGTATTGAAGTTTATAAACCGACTTATCTGAATGATGGAACTACTAAACCAATAAAAAATATAATTCTATTGATAGGTGACGGAACGGGCATCAATCAACTCCAAGCAGCAGCAACGGTCAACAATCCGAAGTATATAAATGGAATGGGATTGAGTATCTTCAACATGAAATATATTGGATTTCAAAACACAAGTGCTCAAGATTCATACACCACAGATTCTGCTGCTGGTGGCAGCGCTCTTGCCACAGGCAAAGAGCATGACAATCGCCATATCAGCATGAGCAACACGGGAGAGGCATACCCTTCGTTTACAGATTATATGTATGATGCTGGTTATGCATGTGGAGTGATTACCTTGGGTAACTTGGCAGATGCTACTCCTGCTGCTTTTTATGGACATTCTATTGAAAGAGACAATTCTGACGAAATAACAGATTATCTACTTGAAGGGAAATTGACATTGTTGAATGGTGCAGGTATGCAGGTCTTTACAGAGAGAAACGATGGAAAGAATATTTTGAAAGAGTTAGAAAATAAAGGCTATCGAATTGCAACAAAAGTAGATGAAATAAACAAAGACAACAAAAAAGTTATTTGTGTAGACGAATTAATGGATTTGGCAGCTAGTGAAAAAACTTTGGACTTATTGGCTAAAGCTACTAAAGAAGGAATCGAAAAGCTACAACAAAACAGCGCCAAAGGTTTCTTCTTGATGGTGGAAGGTGCAAAAATAGACTATGCAGGACATGCTAACTCATTGCCAGGATCGGTTGTTGAGACTTTCAGTTTCGACTTAGCTGTTAGTGAGGCATTAAAGTTCGCAGACAGCAATGGCGAAACACTTGTTATCGTTACTGGCGATCATGAAACAGGAGGACTTACCTTTGTGGATGGCAACTTCAATACAGGCTCTATTACAGCCCATTATGGAACGGATGATCATACTGCGCAAATGTTGCCTGTATTTGCTTATGGTCCAGGTGCTATGGAGTTTATGGGAGTTTATAAGAACACTTGTATATCTTCAAACTAATGTTCACCATTAGTGCTTAAGTGTTTTTCATTTCA
>CALKIV010000091.1 GCA_937995835.1 uncultured Dysgonomonas sp.
AGGATCTAATAAAATATCTATGATAAGTAAAAATGGATATAAGATAGATGTTGACAGAACAGGAGATGATATTATTCAATCAGATCTGAAAAAGGGAGACACTCTCATATTCAGCTATTAAATAATTATAAGTTCAATTCAGTAAAGAAAACGTAATGAAAAAAATATTAATATCAATGCTTGTATTCATAAGCCTTTCGGCTTTTGGACAAAAAACACCCGAAGGAGATTTTGTTTTATGGTATACACAGCCTGCAACAGATTGGATGACCTCGGCACTTCCTATTGGCAACGGGCGACTTGGAGCTATGATTTTTGGAGAAGTAGGGACTGAGAGAATTCAGTTTAACGACAAAACACTGTGGACAGGTAGCAAGACCGAAAGAGGGTCTTATCAAAACTTTGGAAATGTATATATCAACTTTGAAGGTCATGACAACTATACAAACTATACTCGTGATTTAAATATCAGCGATGCAATTGCTCATGTAACTTACACAGCGAATGGAGTAAATTATACTCGTGAGTATTTTTCAAGTTTGCCCGATGATGCTATTGTCATGCATTTTGACGCAAACAAGAAAGGGAAAATTAGTTTCACGATAAATCTTGAAGATGCGCACGTTGGAGAAGTGCAAGTGGAAGGCAATTCTATATCTATATCGGGTGAATTAACGCTGTTGTCATACAAAGCTGTATTGACGGTGGTGAATGATGGTGGTACAATTTCGACATCGGGTAAAGCAATCAAAGTTCAAGATGCTAATAGTGCGATGGTGGTACTCGTCGGTGGTACAAACTTTGATCCTAAAAGTGAAAATTATTTGACCACAAGAAAATGGGAAAGTGAAATTGATGTAACAATCAATAAGATTAAGCCTAAAGGATATGCTGTTGCTAAGAGGGATCATTTAAATGATTATCATAATCTATTCAATCGGGTGTCTCTGAATCTTGGAGATAAAAAACCTACAATATCAACTGATCAACTAATCAAAAATTATTCTGACGGACAATATAATCCGGCTTTAGATGTACTCTTCTTTCAGTATGGTCGCTATCTTACCATCGCTTCATCCAGAGATGGTTTGGATATGACTTCAAATTTGCAAGGTATATGGAATGATAGCAATACTCCTTCTTGGGAGGCTGATATTCATTCTAACATTAATGTGCAAATGAATTATTGGCCAACAGAGGTTACTAATCTAGCTGAATGTCATATGCCATTTATAAACTATATCTATAACGAAGCAGTTTTGCATGATTCATGGAGAAATTTAGCTTCAGAATTGGGATGTAGAGGTTGGACACTCAAAACCCAAAACAATATATTTGGGTACTCTGACTGGAATTGGAATCGTCCAGCCAATGGTTGGTATGCACAGCATCTTTGGGACAAATATGCGTTTAATGCTGATAATACATATCTAAGAGATATTGCTTATCCGGTTATGAAGTTGGCATGCACATTTTGGCTTGACAGAATGTTTATAGATGATGAAGGCAAGCTAATTGCTGTCAATGAGTGGTCACCCGAACAAGGTCCATGGGAGAATGGAGTTGCTTACGCACAGCAGATCATTTGGGATCTATTTACAAATACAATACAAGCTGGGAAAATATTAAATAACGATTCTGAGTTTATTAATATTCTAGAACAAAAACTTCAAAAATTAGACAATGGATTAAACATAGGAAGTTGGGGGCAGCTAAGGGAGTGGAAATACACCGATGATGATCGAGATAATCAACACAGACATATTTCCCAATTATTTGCATTGTATCCGGGAAAAGAGATTTCTCCAATTTACACCCCTGAATATGCCGTTGCAGCACGCACAACTCTTGATGCACGTGGCGATAGTGGAACAGGTTGGAGCCGTGTTTGGAAAGTTGCATTTTGGGCACGACTTCTAGATGGAAATAGAGCCCACAAACTTCTGAAAAGTGCTTTAGACTTTACAACAGATAAAACCTTAGACTATATGGCTAAAGGGGGAGTATATCCGAATTTACTAGATGCTCATCCTCCATTTCAGATCGATGGAAACTTAGGGGCTACAGCCTCTATCTCTGAGATGTTGCTTCAAAGCCAATTCGAAGAGCTACATTTACTTCCAGCTTTGCCTGATATTTGGAAAGATGGTGAAGTAATAGGGCTGAAAGCTAGGGGAGGTTATGGTGTGGATATGCAATGGAAAAATAATAAGCTGACTTTTGCAACCATCAAAGCAAGTTTAGATGGAGTATGTCAGCTAAGAACGAGTACTCCTATAACCGTTATAGGGCAGAATGCGAGTTCGGAACAAGATAGCAAAGGATATTACATAACAATATTTAAAACTTCGTCTGATAAAGAGTACAAAATTGTAGCTGTCAAATAAGGCTAATTATGAAGAAATACTTCTTGGCGATAGCTATGCAATGTGTGAGTATACTGCTTGTAGCTCAAACAGTAAGTGTTGCAGACTTTGGATTGTCTCCTAATACTTTTGAGGATGCAACAGAAGCAGTGCAACAAGCACTGACTGACTGCATGAAAAGTAAAGGGACTACTTTGGTTTTTCCCAAAGGACGTTATGATTTTTGGCCTGACAAATCTAAAAAACGTCAATTCTTCATATCTAACACATCATCTGAGACAGAGTGTTCTTCTAAAATTAAGAACATTGGTGTTTTTTTAGATGGACACGAAAGTCTAACTATAGAAGGTAATGGCTCTCTTTTCGTATTTCATGGTAAGACAATAACATTTGGACTAAATCATTGTCAAAATATTAAAATACAGAATATTTCTATTGATTTTGAACGCCCAACTATAAGTGAATTTTTTATAGAAGAATTAACCCCACATTATCTTATTGCTTCCATACATCCGGATTCGAAATACGATATTATTGATAACAAAATTCGTTTTTATGGAGAAAATTGGAGTATGAATCGTAACTATTTTAGTATCGAGACCGACACTGTGCAAGGCACTAACAAATATACTTCATTTGATTATATTCAGAATGCTAATGCAACAGAGTTGAGCCCATTCAAAGTGAAATTCGAAGGAGATTTTAGTAAGGCAAACTATCATGAGAAACATACCATAACAACACGAGACCATGTTAGGGATCATGTGGGTTTATTTATCAATCAGTCGAAAGATATCACACTTGATAATATAAACTTACATTATATGCATGGTTTGGGTATAGTATCTCAGTTTTCAGAAGATCTAACGTATAAAAATATTAATATAAGGCCAAGGAGAGGTAGAACAATTGCGGGCTTTGCTGATGGCATGCACTTTTCTGGATGCAAAGGACATATAGAGATTCGAGATTGTAATTTCAAAGGGTTGCATGATGACCCTGTAAATGTACATGGTACATATTTGAAAATATCGAAAATAGAATCCCCAAAACGATTGACTATGCGATTTATGCACTCCCAGACATATGGTATAGATGCTTTTTTTGAAGGAGATACAGTTGCTTTTGTGCAAAAGAACACATTGCAAAAAGTGGGCTATGCTGTTGTAAACCAAACAAAGCGAATATCTGAAAGAGAGATCCAGATAGAATTGAGCAAACCTTTACCAAAGGACATAACAGAAGGAGACTGTATTGAAAATATTACTTGGACCCCGTCGTTAACAATCAGTAATTGTCGTTTGGAAATGACTAATACAAGAGGACTATTAGTATCCACTCCACGAAAAGTAATCCTAGAAAACAATCATTTCTATCGTGTGGGGATGTATGCTATATTGATTGCTGGTGATGCTAATAGTTGGTACGAATCGGGTGCTGTTAACGATGTCTGGATTCACAACAATTTATTTGAATCAGGAGGCTATAACCTATATTCTGATAATAATTATGTGATAGCAATTGAGCCTGAAAACTATGAATCTATCGATGGTTTTTGGGTGCATCGTAACATTAATGTAGAGAATAATAGATTTATTGTTTACCCCAACAACCTACTGCTGAAGGCACGAAGTGTGGCTGGACTAAAGTTTGTTAATAATAGAATAGAAGCATCATCATTTGTTCCAAGTTTGATTAGCTGTGAGCAGCAAAATGAAGGATGTTCATCTTTTAAACTTAATAACTGTACGGATGTATTGATTGATCAAAATAAGTTTTATAGAGATAAATCTTCATTCCAAGTCAGATGCGTTGAAATGAAGAAAAAAGACATCAAAATAAAAGATAAACTACCTGTAAATTTTGAGTAAGTAGACACCTAATATAATTAAATAACATGAAAAAATATAAAGCGCTTATAGCCATGATTTTTATGTCATTGACTGGCCTAGTTAATGCTTCATCGTATAACATAGCACCTCATAGTCGAGTTACAGCGTCATCAGTAAAGGATGAGGTATCAGAGGCGAGTAATGTCACTGATCAGATCGTTCGGATTTTAAACAAAGGAGAGTGGGCTTCAAATAGTGGCATGACCTTTTGGGGTGAAATTGATTATCCTTGGATTCAATTGGATTGGGATACTTCGGTTTGCGTTAATAAGGTTATTCTATTTGACAGAGTGGATGAAAACGTACATACTGCCGGAGGAATTCTCCATTTTAGTGATGGCAGTAGCATAGATGTGTGGCAAATACCGAATGATGGGAGTCCTAAAGTTGTTGAATTTGCTGCAAAAAAGACAAAATGGATTCGCTTTGAAGTTACTGACGGAGATGGCAAAAATTTAGGTCTATCCGAGATCGAAGTTTATCCAGCACCGGAAGATTACACAGATTATGTATCTTGGGTGGATCCATATATTGAGTCTGCACGAGGGAGATACTTTTTCTTTATAACGGGCAATCAACCATTCGGAATGATTGGAGCAGCTCCTCTTACCAGAAATAAAAATCAATATGGTGGAGGCTACAATTATAACTCTCCAGAGATACTTGGCTTTCCACAGATACACTGTTGGATGTTGTCGGGGCTTACACTTATGCCAACTACGGGAGAAATTGATCCGACATTAGGAGAGCAATATTGGAAATCACCTTTCACCCATGATGGAGAAATAGTACAGCCGGCCTATCATCGCCTTTATTTAGATAAATATAAAACTTGGGTAGAACAGACTGCTACTGATAGAGTAAGTTTTTATCGTTTGACTTACTCTGAAGATGCTACTGCTAACCTTCTGTTCAACTTGGGAGGCTATACTGCAACAACCACTATGGTTAATGCTAATGTGCGAAAGGATAGTGCCAATGAAATTAGTGGTTACTTTGATACCACAGGGCGCTTATGGGGGGGACCCGAAATTGTTCGAATATTTTTCACAGCTCAATTCGATAAAGCTTTTGAGTCTCTTGATGGTTGGGCTGATACTAAATCCCATTCGAATATAGAAATGCTTCAAGGCACAAGAGATAGCACACCAAGAGAAGAGTCAGGTATGACTTATCATGATGCTCCTACATCAGGAGTTAGTGCTAAATATCATGTTCGGGCAGGTGATCAAATCAAAGTGAAGATGGCGATCTCATATGTGAGTGTTGCTAACGCAAGAGAAAACTTGGTGAACGATTGCAATCATTGGGATTTTGACAGTGTACGAAACAATTCGCAGAAAGAATGGAATGATTGGCTTGGTAAGATTGATGTAAAAGGTGGGACTGATGCTCAACGGATTAAACTATATACAGATCTTTGGCATACGTTGTTAGGAAGACATAAGCTTGACGATTACAATGGTCAGTATCCGGATTATACTCAAGGAGGAGAGAGACGAGGGTCTCACACTTATGGGGCACAGTTAAATGTAAAGCAATTGCCAAAGGATAAATCGGGTAAGCCTATTCATCACATGTACAATTCTGATGCCCTTTGGCTGAGCCAATGGAATCTTAACACACTATGGGGACTTGCATATCCTTCTGTCTTGGACGATTTTGCTGCTTCCTTTATTCAGTATGACCTAAATGGAGGTTTGTTGCCACGTGGACCAAATGCGGGAGGCTATTCATATATAATGACTGGTTGTCCAGCAACTTCACTCATAACTAGTGCTTTTCAGAGGGGTATAACCAAAAAATGGAATCCTAAAGTTGGATATAGTGCAATGAAGCGAAATCACAATAAAGGAGGAATGCTGGCTTTAGATATGGATAAGGAATTGGATTTTTATACCCAAAACGGATATTGCCCCGATCAGGCTGGTTTAACCATTCAGTGGGCTTTCGAGGATTGGGCTTTAGCAGAAATGGCTTATAAAATGAAGAAGACTGGTGATTATAAATATTTTCATGAGAGATCGTCAGGATGGCATAAATCCTTTAATAAAGATCTAAAACTCATTTTGCCAAGAAGAGAAGACGGTAGTTGGCTACATACGAATCCCCTAGATGGTTATGGTTACGTTGAAGCTAATGCTTGGCAAGCAACATTTGGTTTATCTCACGATATCCCACAATTGGCTACGCTTATGGGAGGAAAAGATAGTCTGTGCTATATGTTGAATCATGCTTTTGAACAATCGGTGTCTAGTGACTTTGTTTACGGTTATGGTGGCGGCTATGTCAGCTATGCGAATCAGCCAGGATGTTCAAATGCTCATGTCTTTTCACATGCAGGGAAACCATGGTTGACTCAATATTGGGTGCGTCGAGTAAAAGAGCAAGCTCATGGAGCAATAACACCAAATAAAGGTTATGGAGGTCACGATGAAGATCAAGGGCAAATGGGGGGAATCAGTGCATTGATGGCTATCGGACTCTTCAGTTTAGATGGAGGCTCAAAAAGTAATCCAGCTTATGACATCACAAGTCCCGTTTTTGAAGAGGTAACCATAAAACTTGATACAACGTACTATAATGGCAAAGAGTTTAAAATAAAGACATACAATAACTCGAAGGAAAATTGTTACATACAGCGTGCTCTGTTTAATGGTAGAGACTATAACTCCTTCCAACTTCTGCACTCTGATTTCAAAGAGGGAGGAATCTTAGAATTATGGTTAGGGAACACACCTAACAAAGATTGGGGAATTGAAGATTAATAATTTATATCTTCTATAGTCACTTGACCGTATTTTTTCGTGAAAAATGCTTAGCTTTATTGAAGTTCAACCAAGAATATTAACCAAATTAATACCAAATGACATGAATAAGAAAATATTGATGCTAGCTGGCGACTTTGTAGAAGATTATGAGTTAATGGTTCCGTTTCAGGCATTACTCTCTTTGGGTATGCAAGTAGATGTGGTATGTCCAGGAAAGAAAAAAGGAGATCTAATAGCAACGGCTATACACGACTTTGTAGGTTTTCAAACTTACGTAGAGCTTAGAGGGCATAACTTTGAGATCAACAAGTCGTTTGATGAGGTGCAACTGGATGAGTACGATGGATTGTACATCACTGGAGGGCGTGCCCCGGAATATATTCGGCTCGACAAAAAAGTGATAGAGTATACACAGCATTTTTTCGAAAAGAATAAACCTGTAGCTTCTATTTGTCATGGGGCTCAGGTGCTAACTGTTGCTAATGTGTTGAAGGGTAGGGTGCTTACTTGTTATGCGGCTGTTGGCCCAGAAGTGACTTTAGCAGGAGGAAATTATAAGGAAGTGGCACCTACGCAGGCTGTAGTTGATGGTAACTTGGTGACTTCGCCTGCATGGCCGGGACATCCAGCTGCTCTGAAAGAATTTTACAAGCTGTTAGGAGTGAAGATTTCTTAATCTTGCATAGTACATTAGAGAGTCTGTTCATACATAGTACAGACTCTTTTTTATTAAAAAACACGGGGAAGTGACATTAATATATATTATAATGAAACATTATATAACCCCTTTTAGGATGCAGACAACAGCCTCTTGCATTATTATTCAACATATAAAAAAGAAAATTGAACATTAAGGAACGATTTAGACACAATATAATTGTGACGAATCGAATACATTTGAAATAATAATTTATTAACCATCTTTCAATGTATTTGAGTATGATAAAATTTAAACTATGGATTATTGTTGGTGCACTTTTGGCAGTTGCATCATGTGCTGAAAAAAGTGTAAAAGACCAAGAGATTGATCTTATCAATAAAGTGGCAACCTGGCAAATGAACAATTTTCCGGACACCATAGCTCCCAAAGCAGGGTGGGTGCACGCTGCCTTATACAGAGGACTTATAGAGTGGGGGGAGTACCAGAAATCGGAAGAAATAGACAAGTTTTTAATTTCGGTAGGAGAAGACCTTGATTGGGGAATGTTGGATCGAGTGTATGATGCTGATGACTTGTGCATTGGGCAGACATATATAAGGCTCTACAAAAGATATAACAGAGCAGAGATGATAGAAAAAGTTTGTGACAGAGTGGATTTTATCATACAAAATCCTTTGACAGGCTCCTTGCGAACCGAAAAAAACAAACCTTATAGAGACAGATGGGGATGGTGTGATGCTTTATTTATGGGGCCTCCAGTCTATGCACAATTGTACAAGTTGAAGGGCGATGAAAAATATTTAGATTTTTGTTTCTCTGAATTCCAAGTTACTTGTGATTCTCTTTATGATAGAGAAAATCACTTGTTTACTCGCGATTTACGTTTTATAAATGATAAAGAAGCTAATGGGCGAAAAGTATTCTGGAGCAGAGGAAATGGTTGGGTCTATTCAGGGCTTACGTTTATGCTTAATGATGTGCCAGAATGGCATGTAAGCTATAATTATTATTTGACTCTATACAAGGAGATGACGGACGCCATAATAGCGTGTAGTGACGAAAATGGTTCGTGGCATGCTAGTATGTTTGACTTGGAGGCCTATCCTCATCCAGAAAACAGTGCTTCGGGTTTCTTTGTTCATGGTTTAGCTTGGGGGATAAACAATAATATCTTAGATAAAAATAAGTATTTACCAATCGTGCAAAAGAGCTGGAATACTCTAAAGAGCCATGTTAATGAAGATGGCAAGTTAGGATATGTGCAACCCATCGGACATGCTCCTAAAATGATAAGCAGTGAAATGACTGCTCCTTATGGTGTAGGAGCGTTTCTATTGGCTGCAACAGAAATAACGAAACTAGATCACCCTTGAATATTTTTCATATAAATACCTAAAATGAAAGAGGCTGGTTTTACAAAACCAGCCTCTTTCATTTTAAAGTAACTATCTTAATTAAAACTTATAGGACAATCCTGTACGCAGAAAAGCTCCCGTATATTCTAGCTCGTATACTCTTTCCTTATTACCCATATAGGTAAATGAAGGAGCGTTGAGAACATTTACTGCTTCCACGTAATAGGTTAAACCTTTGATTATTGTAACTGATCCGTTCAGGTCTAGTTGCCAACGTTTATCTACCCATAAGTCTTCATTGGCATTACTACCCAACGAATACATGAACGACCCATTATAGTTGAGCGATCCTTGCAAGGTAAAGCGTTTCGTTGAATATGCCAACGCAAAGTTCGCTGTATGATCTGCCTGTCCAGGAAAACGCATATCACCACGTGTATCTGTTGTAGCTTTAGAATGGGTATAGGTATAGTTTCCGGTAAATACTAAGTTCTTGAAAATCCAAGGCATGAACGTAAGGGCAGAGTTGAGAGTCAATTCTACTCCATATACTTTTGCACTATTGCCATTCATATATTTTATCATAGTGTACTGATCGTCGGAAGTAGGATTCCAATATGGATTACTTGGGTCATTTATTTTCCCTTCACTTTTATAAATAAATTTGTCAATGTTTTTATAGAAAAATCCTCCAGAAATCAAACCTACTCTTGTCAGATAATGTTCGAACAAGAAATCGAAATTATGAGCATAAGCAGCTTTTAAAGCAGGATTCCCCATTTCCACTTTAACAAGTTCGGGATTAACATTTACAGTAGGCACTATGTCTCTGAAATTAGGACGAGAATAGCCTGTTGTCCAAGCCATACGCAAAATCGTATTATCAGCCAAATCATACTTGAATTGAACATTCGGAAGGATCATGGTGTAATTTAAAGATGAATCCACAGGGGTAGATTCAAAAGCATTATATGCAGGATCACCTGTAGGAAGTTGACCCCCATTGTAATGAATGTCTTTATCAACGTTTTCTGGCAAATCCAATACATTTTTATTATATTTGTAAGTTGCATTTGCATCGTAACTAACATCTGTTCGTTCTACACGTAGACCAACAATAGCCATTAGCTTATCGAACTGAGTACGATTCATTACATATCCCGCTAGAACATTTTCACGCGCTGTATAATAATCAGATGCTATACTAAAGCCTGTTCTATATTCATTCACATCTAGGACACTAGGATTATTTCGTACATGATTTTTTATTTTTCCTAGAGATGGTGCTTGTCCAAAGTTGAGATTATTTCCCAAAAACTTATTGCTCAGATTTTCTTTATGCAAGTAGTCACTCATCTTTATTCCGTCCGTATTAGCAGTGTATACTTTAGAACTTTCAGGTTTTATTCTCTCATTATACATGAACTTCCCTTTTAATCCAAAACTGAATATGGAAGCAAATTTGTCTGCCAACTTGTAGTCTAAAGCTGCATTACCTCTAACAGTAATATTTCGACCTTTTACAATATTGTCATTGTTCACCAATTCTTTGAATGTAAATCTCGAAGCATCATCATAAGCAATTCCATCAGGGAGTGCATATACACCTTCGGTACGGAGATACTTGGTCGAGAAAGAAGGAATCTGTGCAATAACTGTATTCTTAGGTATCTTGATACCTGCTCCAGTTCCGTCGTCTGTTCCTCCAATTGCACTGCCATTTGCTCTCCAATCGGGAGTTTGAAAACCGTACGATGCATTTTCGGCATCTTTTTTAGTTTGCGAAAAAAATACTCCAGCATCCAATTTCCAGTTACCTACTACAGTTTCTCCATCAAGGTTTATGTTATAGATATCTACTTTAATGTCTTGTTCTGTTACTTCAAGGATAGATAATGTACGGTCTGTGCCGATTGCTCCGTTGCCCATGTCGAAAAATTTACCTCTATAACGTGCACGTCTGCGATAACGTGTGTCATCTTCGTAGCGATTGGTGTACATCCCACTAAGCACAAGTTTCGTATTCAGATTAGGTGCATAATCGAAAGTTAATGTTCCTCCGGCACGTGATCTTGAACCTTCTTGATATCGATAACGGAAATCCAGAGGAACATAAGTGCCCTTCGTATCTTCTATTTCTTTTCCTTTTTCATTCAGAAGCGTCTTTGCATCCCATGTTTGTGCTTCTAAGCGATCGTATCCGTTGTATGTACGGTAATAGCTAGCATTAGCAGCGATACCAAAACGTCCTTGCGGATTGCTTTCATTCTCAAAAAAACGTTTCTGCCAGCCAAGTTTAAAGTTGTAAGGCATCTTTTCTCGTAAAATATTATATCCAGTACTGACATCAACTGACGTACGGCTTGTCAGCGAACGAGCTGTAGCAGTACGCATATTAATAACACCAGCAATGGCATCACCATCGTTTGATGGTAGTAAAGTCTTCTGCACTTCCATAGATGCAAGTACATCAGATGATATAACATCGAGAGTTGCATTACGTGAACCATCATTTGTTCCCATCAGTTGCTCTCCATTCATTTGGATATTAACAAAACTGGCAGGTGTGCCTCGTAGCTGAACTTCTGCTCCTTCTCCTCTTGAGCGTGTAATAGTAACACCACTCAATCTTTGAAGTGCTTCGGCAACGTTGAGGTCAGGAAATCTCCCCATCTGATCTGCAGATACTACCTGAGTCATGTTGTCGGCAACGCGTTGTTGATTGAGTGCACGTTGCTGACCATCGATGACAGCTGATACCTCAACTTCATTTAGACTCATTGCACTTTGGCTCATCTTGAAGTTAACTGAAATTGTTTGATCAGCCACTACCGAGATAGTTTGTTCTACAGAGGCATAGCCCAAGTAATGGACTACTATTTTCAAATTTCCAGCATCTACTCCACGCAAGCTATATAGTCCATTGAGATCTGTCGAAGTGCCTTGTGTGGTTCCTTTGATGACTACACTAGCTCCTGGAAGCGTGTTGTCCTCTTCATCAACCACCTTACCCGCAATGATTCCCTTGCCTTGCGAATAAGCGAAACTTGTTATGCACAATAACGACAGCATTATTATTGCAATTGTTTTAAATAGAGTTTTCATTTTTCTTAAATTTAGATTATTTAGGTTTGTTTTTTATCAGAATGCATATTTGTAGTGTTACAATTTTTCATCATTGCTTGGTTACTTTTTGTTCTCTTATTGTTCCGTCATCATTGATGGAAATCTTGCATCGTATAGCACTCTCGTTCAAACGAACATCATAGTTCGTATAGCCTGTCTGCTTTCTAACCATTATTCTAGACTCATCAACCGGCACAGCGCCTATCAGTTCTGCTATTATTTTTCTGGTAGTTTCCGGTAGGTCTACATAATTCATGGCATTTGCTTCTTCTTGGGAAAGAATTTTACCCTCTTGGTTTATTTTTGTTGTTGTAATTTTAAACTCATTAATTCCTTTATAAGAAGTTGATTGCATCGTATACACATTGTCATCTACTGATAATCTATCAAGCAAGCTCCCTTCTGCCGTCTTAATTATTGTTGCGGCAACCTTAGAAGGAGGATCGATTCCAATAAAATTTCTAATGCATGATTCTCCACCTTCGAGTGGTGTACGCTGACCTCCGAATGCCATGTAACCATCAATCTTTTTGTCGAATTTCTGAGCTGACATTATTCTGCGTTGAGCACCTATGATAACTCTTCCATCCTCTAAAACAATTTCAGGTTCCAGAATATAACAGCCATTTTGTTTCGGTGTTTTAAAACTCATCGGTATGCTTGCAGACTCATACTTCGGTATTGTTAGTATGGCTTGTTGACTACTAATCTCCTTGCCGTCAACAGATTTTATTTTCAGATTAATAGTAACATCAATGTCTTTTCCGAAATCGTTCCATGCAACAACCTCTTTGGTGTGGCTTGTCCCAGGTTTGTAAATCTTTTTGTTGGTATACCATTCTTTAGCTTGCAGCATATCTACTGACACACCGATAGGTTCGTTCAATCTGATAAGAGAAAGATCTAGGTTGGGCTGAATTGTTAATGAATCAGCGATGTTGCCTAACAAGAAATTTTGTCCATTAACCCACCCACTGAGCAAGGCAAATGGTGCCCATGCTTGTAAACGGTTCTTGCGATGGTAGGTCCCTATGTCTGCATGCAAATCAGCGAGCAATTGCCCGATTGTTTCTTGATTGAAGTAGTAGAGCCCCCAACCACTTGCCGTGCGACTAGTTTTATAATCTTCACGTGGTTCCAACAAACCAAATTCATTAGTCCATAAGCGACACGATTCCAATATAGTTGATGGGCGGTCTTCAGCTTGCTCAAAATATGGTTCAGGAACTACCTGCTCAGAATAATCATAGATGTGTTTTGCATAGAAATCATCTTCACCCCACAGGCGTGTAGGATCATATTCTCGAAGTTCCGATTTTAACTTTTCGAGCCTAACGTGTCCTTCATTTTCTTGATCCCATGTAACTATAGAAGCGTGATTCACATTTTGTTTAATCCAACGCTTAAACTCTATTTCAGCCTCTACCAAGTCTTTCCCCACAGGCTCATCGTCATGCATGTATCTCCACTCATCTTGGAGCATAATGCCCTCTTGATCTGCAATTTCGTACCATTTGTTGTATCCATGTCCTAGATGGATGCGTAGATAGTTGAAATTGTAATCTTGGACGGCAGAACGTAAAAAGTTGCGTATCCATGTTTCGTCAAACATCACGTCTTGCCAGCGATTTACAGCTCTAACAAAAGCAATGTTTTCGGCACGGAAGATCACCTTTTCTCCGTTTATCAATACATCTTTACCCTGAACTTCTATATTACGATAACCAAACATGGTGCTTTTATCCGAAACGATATTTCCGTTATTGTCTGTTATTGTAACATTCATGCGATATAGTTTAGGTGTACCTTCTTTTCCGGCACTCCAATATTTTAACATTGATGAGGGAACTTTCAATGCTTTTGTAACACTGCTGTTCTTTTCAATATTATAGCTATTGCTTGATGTACTGATGATTTGTCCGCCATCAAAGATAGAAGCAGTTACTGTTAACTCGCTATCAGAGCCACTGGTGTTCGCTATTTCCACATCGCAATGCGTTAGCTTATTCTTCAGATCGGGCAATGCTTTGATATGGTTGATTGTTATAGTATTACTTAACTCAATGCAAACGTCATCCCACAAGCCGGGTGCTCTTGAGTTACGCCACCATTCCGAACTGTTTTCTTTGGAAGGGGAGGATGATGTGTTCCAACTGCCTACACGAACGATCAATTCATTCTTTCCGTTGTAATTGATAGCTTTGCTAACGTCAAACTCGGCATGGGAATAGGTGCAATGATGATCGTAACCAATCTCTTGTCCGTTTAGAAACACCAGAGCATTGTATTTGGCTCTTACTTTAAGTAAAGCAGATGGATATGCTTCCTCATTCATATCAAAGTTTAAGCGATACCATACGTATTTATAACCAACATCATCTTTCTGATCATTACCATGTAGCCCTTCTGCAACCAAAGGTTCGGACATGGTAAGGATACCGGGTACAGGAACTTTAGAGAGATAGCTCTGAGGTTGCTTATCTGTCAGTGCCACATCCCATAAGCCGTTCAAGGAGATGGTTTTATTTGTCAGCGCATATTCAACTTTTTTCTCATTTACAGTTACATTTCGTAACGATACATTACGAGCGTTGTTAATTTCATAACCCTCTTTACTATTTGCTATGTTCACATCTTTCAGCGATACATTGGTAACAGGCATTTCTTTGAAGCCTTTGATATCAATTCCTTTTTGTGATGCATAGTTACAGTTTACATTTTCTATTATAAAATCACTATAACGTGTCGGATAGTTCTCCTTACTTTCCGACTTATAATCAGGTTCGAATTTTATAGCAGATCTAACAGAATCTATCGTTATATTGCGCACCCAAATGTTTTCGATGTATCCACCACGATCTAGATTAGATTTGAAGTATATTCCATTGCCGGCTTTGGGCACTGTTATATTTTCAATGAAAACATTGCGTACCCCTCCCGAAATTTCGCTCCCGATACACACACCGTTAGAAATACTTTCGAATGTACAGTTACGAATAATCACATTTTCGGTAGGTTGTCCAATACGCCAAGCATCATTGTCTCGTCCTGATTTGATAGCAACCCCATCGTCTCCAGTTCTGAAATTACAATTTTCAATTAATGCATTGGTTGTTGATTCAGGATCGAAACCATCACTATTAAGATTAAAACTATCGATGGTAACATTTCGTACGGTCACATTATTACAGGCTATCGGGTGAATGATCCAAAAAGTGGCATCCACTATTTTAACATCTTCGATAAGTATATTTCTACAATTCAAAGGTTCGATAAAAGCAGGACGGAGCCAGTGACCTTCTCCAAACAAACGTTTGTGGACGGGAGTTCCTTCACGTCCCATTTTTCTGATTAGTGCCTGATCATTCTTCTGATTAGGCTTCCATGTGGCTATGTTTTTAGAGCCTTGTCCATTCAGAATTCCTTTTCCTGTAATGGCAATATTCTCAACTTGATAGGCATATATTAGAGGTGAGTAGTTGAATACTTCTGTGCCTTCCCATCTGGTCAGAACTGCTGGCAAATAATCTTTTTCGTCATGGCTGAATATCAGCTCTGTGCCATCAGATAGATGTAAATTGACATTACTTTTGAGAATTAGAGGACCTTTGATAAAATATTTTCCCGTGGGTATAATTACTTTTCCTCCTCCTTCTTCGCTACATTTTGTGATTGCTGCATTGATGGCAGCTCGTGAATCTTTGACTCCTCCTTTTTGTGCACCAAAGTGAAGTACATTATAACTTCTGTCGGCAAAGATTGGAGCTTTGATATTCTTTTCTATCTCCTTAACATAGTCCCACCCCATTTGGGAAAACACCGAAAGAGGGATGGTTAGTAGTAGAGTGAAAATTAAAAGATAATTTCTTAACTTCATAATATTTATATTTAAGTACAGTAGATATTTAAAATTTAAAAGATGTTTTTTCACTAGGTTTGAATCCTATCCGTGTAGCAATGATGGTAAGCTCATCACCTGTTTTAATCTCTATGGGGTCATTATATAAGAACCAATGTTTTTCGGTATATCCTTTCCCATTTATTTGATAAGCAATAGAAGCCCCCTCTGTACCTGAAAGCATTGCGATTTTTCCATCTGCCATTTTATCCAATGTAGGAGTCGCCACTATTGGTTGTTCGCCTCCCGGCCAAAGATTTTCACGAAGTTGTGCTTCTGAAAGTCCTAAATAAGGATTGTATTTTTTATCCCAAGACACGAGTTCTTTACGCATTCGTTCAATATCATCTTGATATGCAGGATCGTTTATCAGATTGTTCATTTCATGCGGGTCGGCAGCTACGACATAAAATTCTTCTTCAGCTCTTGGACTTTCAAACCATCGACTTTCCGATGCGTTCAGCTCTCCTTTTTCAAAAAGCTCAACCATATTTCTCATAGTTGGCATATTCAATCTGGAGAGGATATTCATATATCCAGATCGTTCGGGTAAATGATTGCGTACATAGCGATATCTTTCATCTCTGACACAGGTTTGTCTTTCTATAATCTCGTCCAATCGGTCGCGAGCCCCATACACATAATCTCGTTTTTCTCCTTCATATTTGCCCAAAAAAGGAATTCCGTGCATGTATTCAGGAGTTTCTACACCTGCTAGAGAAAGAATTGTGGCTGGAATATCGGCAAACATCAACAAACGATTATCCACCGTTCCTGCCATTTGTCCATCAGGAAAACGTACCATAAAAGGCACATTTGATCCACTTTCGTACAACTCTCGCTTCTGACGTGGCATAGGTCCTCCATTGTCAGAATACCATATGATTATTGTATTATCTAATAAACCAGCATCTCTGACTGCATCAATGTGTTGTTGTACAAGCTTGTCCATTGCATGAATATTGCTGTATACAACAGCCCAATCATGACGAACTGTTTCATTGTTTGGGTGATATGGCGGTGGAGTTATATCGTTAGGATTGATAATCAACGGCTCATTAGCTCTTTTCCAGACTTGCGATTCGTGAGTTATTTCCATATTGAAAATAGCGAAAAAAGGCATGCCCTCTGGTCTGTTTTTCCAGTGTGCCGTTTTACTGTTATCGTCCCATGCCGTAATTGGTGCTTTGAATTGATAATCTTGTTTTGCATTATTTGTGCAATAGTAACCAAGCTTGCGAAGAAATTCCGGATAACATTTTACTCCGGCTTCGGGTACGGCCTCGTATGGAGGAACCAACCCTTCAGTCAAAGGTTTCGTATTTGATGTTCGCATATAATTAGCACCAAACGATGTTGGATACAACCCAGTAATGAGCGATGCACGTGAAGGCGCACTTACCCCAATTGAAGTGTACATGTGGGAATAACGTATCCCCTCAGAAGCGAATTTGTCCAGATTAGGCGTGTCTGCATAAAGGTCGCCATAGCAACCGATGTAAGGACTAATGTCTTCGCATACTAAACACAGTATATTGGGCAAATCCTTTTTTGCTTCTTTGAGTTGGGCTGAAGCAGGAATGGCAACCACCGTTGTTGAAATTATTCCTGTAAGAAGGTTTCTCTTATCAATCATATTTTTCACTTTATGGCTTTTATCCCTTTGGTTATAGACACTCGTTTCTTCCAAGTGTCAAACATTTCATTCATATGTTCCACTGTTTTCGGATTCTTAGAAGCCAGATCTATGGTTTCGGAAGGGTCATTCTGCATGTCGAATAAAGACCATGGTGAATTTTGACCTTGTTTTACCAATTTCCATTTTCCATCTCTTACAGCACGTCCATGTTGCCATTCCCAGAATAGAGGTTTGTCTCTCTTTGTTTTGTCACCAAGAATAGGTGAAAGGAGAGAAACACCTTCGTATGGTAATACATCTCGTCCTTTATATTTTTCAGGGTAGTCAACTCCACCGATTTCCACAAAAGTTGCCATGATATCTATCATATGACCTACGAAATCAGACTTTGACCCAGCTTTCACGCCACCTTTTGGCCATGTGACAATAAGCGGAGAAGATATTCCTCCCTGATAGCTAATGTTTTTATAATAGCGTAGAGGTGTATTGGCAACGTTTGCCCAGTTTTCTCCTAATGATTTCCAATTGGACACAGAACCTATAGGACCATAGCTTTCAGGTATTTCTACCACTTCGGCAGATGCCCCATTGTCTGACATAAACAAGATAATTGTGTTTTCATACTTGCCTTGTTCTTTCAGTTTGGCTATTACGTGTCCAATATTTTGATCCAGACGATCGATCATAGCTGCATAGACTTCCATTTTTTTGGCTTCTTCGATACGTTGCTCTTGCGATAAGGAGGTCCAAGAATCATATATAGGTTCGGATAGGTGATAGTTTTTATCTATTATTCCTAGTCTTTTTTGTTTTTCGTATCTATTCTTTCGTATGACTTCATATCCGTCTTCGTACATCCCTTCGTATTTGGCTATATCTTCAGGCCAAGCCATCAAGGGGTCATGTGGCGCATTATAAGCTAGATATAGGAAAAATGGTTTGTCGTCATTTTCATATTGATCGAGCCACATCAGTGCATTTTCAGTAAAATGATCAGTGGTGTAGAAATTCTTATCAGTAGGCGTATATGGTGCATATTCCTTATTTTCGATACACCATTTTCTTCTATGTGATTTTTGAGCAGGTTTTTCTTCTCCGTAGCGTTGTAGTCCTGGATTAAAATAGTTACAAGCTCCATCTTTCAGTCCTATATAATGGTCAAAACCACGGGTACGTGGGTTCTCGTCTCCATGATGTTTGCCTGACCATAAGGTTCGATAACCAGCGCTTTTCATGTATTCGCCCAATGTTACGCTGTTTTCCAGTGGACCACCAAAGTATTTAAAATATCCATTTTGTTGAGCATAGAGACCTGTAAGTAGACAAGCACGTGAGGGATAGCTCTTTGAAGTGTTATGGAATTGCGTAAACCTCACACCAGAATCGGCCAGAGCATCTATGTTAGGTGTTTTGACTTCACTGCCATAACAGCCAATATCAGACCATCCTAGATCGTCGGCAGAGATCAATAAAATATTGGGACGTTCTGTGACTTTTCCATTTTGTGCCATTGCTCCACAAAGTGGAGCTAGCGATATGGCAATTAGTTTATAATATTTTTTCATCGTATTTTGGTTTTTCAAATCATTAGTTATCTTTCTTTGGGAAATTTTCTCATCTTACCATCTAGACGTGGGTAGCTTTCCCAAATTTCAGGATTATCACCTATACGAGAATCGTCTGTTTCTTTTAATTGGTCATCAAGTATTTGTTTCATTTCAATAAGAATGTCGGAATATTCGGGATTATAGACAAGATTATTCATACATTTGACATCCTTATTAAGATCAAATAACTCGTATTCAGGACGTTTTACAGTCGATGCTTCGAAAAAAGGTAGCACTTCCAAATCGGAACGATGATCTATTATATAGTCTTTGGAGGGAGCACCATCAATATCATAATAAGCTTTATGCATCTCTTTCGGCTTATCCTTTTTATCCAACTCTTGAGGATCTCCTGCAGGCCAACGCTCGGGATGGAAGTTGTGAACTAAAATGTAATTTTTCCAGCGTACACTGCGCATTGGGTAACCCATATTTTCATATCTTGAGCAAGAGTGGCGTTCACGCCCAGAAAAAGATGCATGACGAGTATATTCTCTCTCAGACTCAGTCATTAGAGGTAGTAGACTCTGCCCCTCATGGAGTTCATACTCCTTCATGTCTGTCATCTGCAATATAGTGGGAGCCAAATCGACAAGACTAACTATATTATCAACAACTTGAGAAGGCTTGATCTTCTTACCCCAATAGATTGCCAATGGCACATGCAATCCAGCATCATAGCAATTTGCTTTAGCATGGGGGAATGACATACCATTGTCGGCAGTTACGATTATAATTGTATTTTCAAGTTCTCCAATTCTTTTCAATTCTTGTATACAGTTCATCAGATGCTGGTCAAACCACTCTATCTCCACTGCATAATCAAGAAGATCACTTCTTACCTCATCCGAAGATGGTAAAAAGTCGGGCACTTCGGCTAGGCTAAGACTATCTCCTTCTTTGATCCATGACATGTTTTCATACGGACGATGGGGCTCGTGTGTACCAAGCCAAAAGCAGAAAGGCTGATTATCTTGTCTTTTAGATAAAAAATCTTTAAAGTTTGAAGTGTAATCAACTTTTGAGATTCCTGTATAAGGAGGATCTAACTTATAATCATTGTATTCAGGGCCAGCCGGATTGTGTAGTCTCCCAGATATTTTCCAATTGCCGGGTCCCCAGCCTTTTCCTGTAAAGCCTACATGATATCCTCCTTTGGCTAAAATATCTGTATAACAAATATATTCTGTGGAAAAAGAACTAGCATGGGTTCCTGCTTCTTCTATTTGCCATGGATACATTCCCGTGAGGATACTTGCTCGTGAAGGACTACTACCCGGTGATGTTACATAAGCATTATGGAACAAGGCACCATTGGATGCAACAAAATCGAAGCCCGGAGTGGTAACCATCTTACTTCCATAAATTGAAGCATGAGGATACGATTGGTCGTCGGCAATGACAAACAATACATTAGGACGTTTTTGTTCTTGCTTACCACACGAACTTATAGCTATCAGTGGCAATAATACTACGGTATGTTTTATTACGTTTTTCATAGAATTACATCTTAATATTGCGAGGAATAGCAATCGGTTTGTCAAATTTTATTTTAATTCCTTCTTCTGTTTTTGTTACTGCTGGATTTATTTTTACTATATAATCGAGCAATCGTTTCTTTTCTGTGTCAGAAAGTTTTTTGTATTCTTCGGGATGAAGCAACTCTAAAGTTTCTTCTATCGAATTAGCTACGGCTGAATAGCGGTAGGTGGTATTGCCATACACAATAGGAAGAATTTGACTCGACCTTTGAGGATTGCGAACAAATATGACATCTATCTCTTGAGGAATTTCATTTATCATCTTTTGCGCTGCTTCTACATCTACAATTTTGTTGTCGGTCAGCATTCGCCCTGAGTAGTTTCTTACTAACTCGTCGGTATAGTTAGGGTGAAAATTTCGGTTCTCAATCGTACGTGAGAGAAGTCTTAAATCATTATAAGTCTTAGCAATAAAATTATAATCATCTTCGGTCATTTCGCCCGATGTGCCTTGGAGGTATGAACCCAATCTCTTGATAAGTACTCCAAATTCAATAGACAAGGTATCTATTCCCGGATTACGCTCTGTAACATAATCCCACATAGCTTTCTCGTATTCTTCCAGATTGGAAGCTGATATACGACTAGGATTGAAGGTATATTGTAATTCTTGTATATATTCGGCTACTTCTCTAAATTTTTTGTCTTTAACGATTGAGGTCGCACGACCAATATCTGACAATATAGGTTCTTTGATATTGATGCTTTGGTTTCTGTCTACATCAATACTTTTAATTTTAATTTCTCCAGTTCTGAGTCCCGGAGATGAGACTTTTACTGTTATAACACCTGCTTTGTTTGTGGCACGCACCACATTGGGAACGGGCGTAACCACATAGCCACTTCCTTCCATCGAAAGGGTTTTATCTATATCGGAATGATAGATATTATGCCCCACCAAAGTTCCCTCACCAAGTACCTCCCAAGTCAGTGGTTCGCTGAATCCTACAACACGATTGCCTTTTGCATCCACCACATCGGCAGTAATTATATCCATTCCACTTCTGTCGGCAGCTATTTCTCCTCGTTCGGCAGTTAGTATGATTTGTGCAGGCTTTCCTGCCATTGTCAAGGTTGTTTCTATAGTTTCTTTTCCTCGTGTGCCTATTGCTTTAAGTGAACCGTCAACAATGCTGATATTGGTAAATTCTACTGTAAAGAAATTGTTTTTCGACGGATACTGTTCGCCCACTTTTTTATTGTTGACAAAGAGTTCTACCTTGTCGCAATTGCTGTCTACTTGTACGTTCTTCTTTTCTCCTAAATATTTTTCTCTCCAATGATGAGGTTGAATATGTATCATGGGCTCTGGCAGATAGTTAGCTTGCCACAGATAGTACATATATTTAGGTATTCTATATAAATCTACCCAACCTTTATAATTGATATTTTGAAGTGGTGAATCTTTATATATTCTATCACATCCATGATCTTCATATAACCAACCTACCACATCCCAATCGATACGACCTCGTATATTTCCATTGTCTACTCTCGCCATTTTATGCTGCCACTCTTCAGTGCCTGCATATTGTCCACTTTTATCTACTCCGGGGCTATTTGCAGGTTCAAGGTCTTTCACATCTTTGTTGTACCATCCACGGATAGTTACTCGCAACAAGTTTTCCATATCAAGATTAGAGGCATGGTGAGTCACATAGTCTCCATAGTTCTCGGTCTTCCGTTCATGTATGATACGTGTCGTATCTTCTTCATATACCCATTTAGAGTCACCCGCATTGCTCGTTTCATTGCCCACACTCCAAAAAAACACAGAGGGGTTGTTGCGAAAACTGCGAACCATTTCACGCATATTTTCTTCTTGTGTTTTACGATTAAAGTTGATCGGTTTAATGTTGGGAGCTTCTATAACGGTGATTATTCCGTGTTTGTCATTGAATCGATATACTAAAGGGTCGTGAGGATAATGCGCCGTACGCATAAAGTTAGAATTCATCCCAAAGCGAATGTCCATCATGTCACGTTCGGTCATCCAATGGGGCATTGCATCTCCTACCCATGGATATTCTTGATGGCGGTTTGTTCCGTGTATATGAATCTTTTCACCATTTACGATAAGTTTATTATCCGAATAATCCCACTCGAACCAGCGAAATCCAAGAGGAGAAGTGTACGTGTCGCACAACTTTCCATCGGATAATACTTCGGTATATACTTTATACAGATATGGAGATTTGAAACTCCAAAGTTTGGGTTTCGAAATCGTTTTAGACTTTTGCTCAATTTCATGTATCTCTTCAGCGTTGATGGTCGCTTTAGATTTGAGAATTTCGATGATGTTATCATCAGCATCCGTTATTATGCTTCTGAGTTCGATATTCTTACTTTGTGCCTGATCATTCTTCACATATGTCTTTATATTAACTGTCGCATGGTCATGGTTTACCTGTGGGGTGGTAACAAAAGTTCCTCCTTCGTGTTTGTAAGATCCTTGAAAAGGTATATATATATCATTCTTCACTACAATACGAACATTGCGGTAAATTCCTCCATACACATTAAAGTTTCCGGCTGTTGCAGGAGCAATAGTTCCAAACTTATCGTCTCGTCTATTGGATACGGCAACGGTCAGAAGATTCTCTTCTCCGAGTTTTACATGTGGAGTGAGGTCGAAATAAAATCCATTGTATCCACCTTTGTGCTCACCTAAGAGAATGCCGTTGCAGTAAACCTTGCTGTACTTCTGTACTCCTTCAAATTCTACAAATATTTTTTTACCTAGAAGCTCTTCTCCTAAAACAATGCGCTTACGATAATAGCCCCAACCATTCCACCAGTATGAATCTTCACGTTCAGACGCATACATCATATACGGATGTACATCCTTTGTAGTTTCGTAAGTAGACCATGTATGAGGTAATGCTATTGCTTGCCATTTAGAATCATCATAGGCTTGCTCAGAGACTGTTACATCTTCCTTGCCTGAAGGTAAATAATTAAATGTCCATTCTCTGTTGATCACAGACTCGCTTCGGACATTCTGTACATTGTACGTCTGCCCAGACATTTTGTTAGGCAGAAAGAAGCTTAAGCAGAAAAGAAAAAGTATGATATATGTCTTCATATTCATATTAGTATTTTAAGGTAAAAGTATAAAACTAGACAAGTTGCATTTCTAGTATTACAAAATTAGATAGAGTAAGCAGATATAACATTCTGTAAATCTTGAAAGATTGGTGGTTTAATGATGAGATTCAACTTATATGATGTTTGAAAATCTTGAATCATAGTTGAATAATCATTCATGAGGGAGTGTATGTTTCTGCTATTTAGCGTATTGAGCCATTCGGGTGTGTTGGGTAGTATTGTTGCTTTGACCCAACCTTAAAGAATGTGTTGCGAAAGATAATTGTAATGATATAATGAATTCATTATTTGTGTAGGTAGTATTCAGTATTTGAGAGATATAAATTAACTTATTGTAGAATACCTTTGTGTAATAAATAATTAACCTTACTATGATATGAATATTTCTCGAATAATCCGGATCGCTGTAATCCTATTTATATTGCCATGCTTGAATGCAATGGCAAGTACTTCGACTTTCAATCTGAAGCAAGCTCACCCTCGCCTGATGCTGCCAATAGGAGGAGAAAAAGAGATAATGAAAAAGATAAATTCAAATACGTTCTTGAAACGAGTGCATAACGAAATTATTGCTGGTAGCGAACGCTTTATTCATGAGTCGCCTGTTGATTATGAACCTATTCCTGATCTCTTTTTATCCGTGTCGCGCAAAGCATTGAGTCGGATTTATTTTTTGTCTTATTCGTATAGGATGACAGGAGACACACGTTATGCAGATCGAGCGAAAAAAGAGATGTTGCATGTATGTGGCTTTAAGGATTGGCAACCGAGTCATTTTTTGGGTGTTGCTGAAATGACCTTAGCTTTGTCCATTGGTTATGATTGGCTCTATCCGGAACTTGAGCAAGGCGAGAAGGAGATCATTCAGCGTGCGATAATAGAAAAAGGGTTGAACGAGTCTCTGCCAGAAACAGCAACCGACGAGCAGCACTATAAATGGCTTAAGAAAAAAAATAATTGGAATGCCGTATGCAATACCGGTATGGCTTTTGGAGCTATTGTAACCTATGAGCTCGATCCCGAACGTTCTAAACGGATTATTGAGCGCTCAGTAAATTTGGTGCGTGATGTTGCGCTACACGAATATTTGCCTGATGGCAATTATCCCGAAGGATACACCTATTGGAGCTATGGAACGGCTTTTGCTCTTATGTTTATCGATGCTCTCGAAAATCTTTATGGTACGTCATTTGGCATGACCGAAAATTCGGGATTTATGAAAACTCCTAACTATATTCTTCAGATGTCTACACAAAACATGGGGTGTTTTGCTTACTCGGATTGTGGATTAGATAGAAGCTTTTCTTTTCCGATGTTTTGGTTCGCTTCACGTTTAAAAAATCAGTCTCTACTTTGGGGTGAATGGGAACGGTTTCTCATCATGCAAGAACGAGGTTATAGCGAAAGCAAAATATTCAGTGCTCGCTTCTTGCCCTCAGTCATGCTTTGGGCTTCGAAAGATACGTTTAAAAACATGAAATTACCTACACAGCGCTTATATGTGGGACAAGGTACTACGCCTATTGCTCTCATGCGCAATCAGTGGGGAGGAGAAGACGAAATTTTTGTCGGGCTCAAAGGTGGAATGTCCTCTACCAATCATGGACACATGGATATAGGTAGCTTCGTTATGTATCAAGGAGTCAATCAATGGATAACAGATTTAGGAGTTCAAAATTATTATTCAATCAATAAATATGGTATAAATCTGGGCGACAGAAGCCAATATGCAAAAAGGTGGGATGTATTACGATTTGGAAAAGATGTGCATAACATACTAACATTTAACGGAAACAATCCTATCGTTACAGAGACGGCAAATATTGACAAATTTGGCGATCATAATAATTTCGTATACGCAGCCACTGATCTCTCATCTATCCATTCCAATAGTGTGAAGGAATATTGGAGGGGAGTTGCCATAGTAAACGATGAATATGTAGTTGTGAGAGATGAAATAAAGAACGATAATAATTTTACAGATACTAGATGGGCAGTACTAACAGCAGCCGATATAAAAATCACAGGTACCAATACGGCAGAACTTTCAATAAATAACGAAATTTTGGAAATACGAGTAGAAGGACGAGATGTGAAAATGTCAACTTGGTCGACAGAGCCTCGTTTTGGCTTTGATGAATCAAATGAAGGTACTGTGATGGTTGGTTTTACAACAACCTTAGTTCCCAGCGAACAAGTGGTTATCAATGTCTATCTTATTCCAAAGCAAAACCAAAACAGCCTTGTAGTTCCAGTTAAGTATATAGAAGAATGGGGTGCTGAATAGTGTTGCGGGCATAGTAAAGGATTTATCTTATATGCCATTTGGTGTGTTTTAGCACGGAATACAGTTCAAAAGCCATTAATATTATCTATCTTTCGGTTACCAAATGTTCAACGATACACTCTAATCGAAGCGATGAAAAAACATATAGTATTAGCCTTGCTGATAATAATAGCTTGCTATGCCTCAGCAGTCAATAAACTGATTGATTATAGGGCTCAATTAGAAAGAGGTTTTACAGATGACAATACAATAACAGCCTTGGTGAAAGACTGTAAAGGATTTATTTGGATTGCCACTCCTGCTGATATTGTCAAGTTTGATGGGAATACGTATACTAAGCTGGACAAAGAGCAATTAGCGAAGTTGTTTGATAAAAAAAATCACATTTATCAATTGGTATTTCAAAAACCTGATATACTATGGATTTGTAGCTCCAGAGGATTATATTCTTATAACATACGCACGCATCAGCTCGAGCATATTGAACAATTAGCAGAGTTGCGTATCAACTCTGTAATCATTGAAAATAATATACTGTATTTGAACACGCCTAGGGGCATCATGCAATATATTCCTGAAAATAAAGAATTGAATATTCTGTATGCTATCAAAGCACAAGGAGGAGTTTCTTCCATGGCTGTTGATATGGATGGACATTGTTGGTTTTCTGTCGATAATAGATTGCTTAGGTTCCCTAAATTAACATCGTTAAAAAAAATATTATTACAAAAAGAAGCAATAAAAGTTGATACCATAAAAACGTACAATGCAACACATCGATTGTTGATAGATAGTTTAAACACAATCTGGATGTGGGATAAGGAGAAACTAATTTCAGCAAAAATATCAATAAACGGTTTACTAAAAGATGAAAGAGTTCAAGATATTGAAATAACTTCTATGCATCTTTTATTTAATAATAATATAATTCTTTGTAGACGGGGGCAAGGTAACGAAATCTTGTATAGAGATAAGATCGGAAATATCGTACAGACTCAAAAAATATTAACAAGTTTGCAGTACGACGATCAAGCGAGTACAACGAATGTTTTTCATGTAGATGAACTGGAAAATATTTGGATAGGTACACGTAATGGGTTGTTTATGTTGCCCTTCGGACGAAGGAGTAAAATAAACTCACTGACGAATGATATAAATACTCCCACAACTTTGAGCCATAATACAGTATCAAGTATATATATTGATGAAAGCAACTCCATATGGGTCGGTACAGCTTATGGCCTCAATAAATTGCAGAATACAGGTGTGTCTTATGCAATAACACGATATATAGACAATCGGCCAAGTATCAATCATGTGCAGGATAATAAAATAGAACAGATAGCTGTTGACTCGAGAGGGATTATGTGGTTGGGGACTAAGCATAATCTTAAATTTTACAATACAAATACAAACACATATATATCGAAGCCCGATGTGGAAAAACTCCTAAAAGGCAACAGTTTTGTAAGAGCATTGCTCAAAGATAGCAATGAAAAGATGTGGATAGGTTATCAAGAGGGAGGGCTTTTCGTTTATGATGAGTCAAAGGGTTCCTTGGAAAAAATAGAGTCGAAGTATACCAATCAAGGTAATTTCACTTCCATACAAGAAGGGGAAGGAAATGTGATATGGGTAGGTAACAGAGTTAATGGTATTTTAAGGATAGAGTATGATGAGAAGGAGCAAAAATTTAGAGTAAAACAATATCCAGTAATTAACGATTCCGATCTTTCTGTAGGTGTCAATTGTTTGTATAATGACAAATATGGAAATGTTTGGGCAGGAACAGAGTCGGGTCTATATAAATTTAGTGAAGAAAAAGACTCCTTCATATCAATGGATACTGGCGATGGAGAGAGAAGACGAAATATGGTAAGCATCATTAGCGACAGCAAAGGCAATCTCTGGATTGCTTGTACGCAAGGAATGTATAAATACAATATATCGGAAGCTAAGAGCTACTTCTTTCCTTTGTATAATGGTCAGTTCACTCGTCCCGGATTTGTTTTTGGTAGTAGTTCGGATCGTAAAGGAACGATATTTATGAGTGGTATAAATGGGCTTACCTATTTTAATCCAGATGAAGTTTTACCTGATGAAACTCACTATAATGTAAGATTTACTGATTTCAGAGTTAATAATAAAAGTCTGATTGCAAATTCGGACTATCTAACCAGAGACTTAAATTATGGGGGGAAGATATTTTTAGATCATAAAACAAACCAGTTTTCGTTTTCATTCTCTGCATTAGCCTATTCTCAGGATGATAGCAATCTAAAACATGCTTATAAGCTAGAGGGAGTAGATGTGGATTGGGTATATGCTGGTGCATCTGTTCCGGCTATCTCTTACAATAATCTTTCCCCTGGAGAATATGTGCTGAAAATAAGAAGTACAGATCTTAATGGCATATGGTTGAACAATACTGAAAGCTTAAACATAAAAATAGAGCCAGCTTTTTATCAAACATGGTATTTTAATTTCTTGGTAGTCATTTTGCTAGTTGTGTTGAGTGGATTTGGATTCAGAGTCTGGAAATCACAGATGGATTTGCGCTCCCAAAAGAAGATGGATCAGAGTAAATTAGATCTTTATACAGATATTTCTCATAGCATAAGAACTCCATTAACACTGCTACAAGCTCCACTTGACAATCTAACGAAACATTATAATGCAATGTCGGATGAAGAGGTCGAGTATATGCTTACCGTGATGTCACGAAACAGCAACAGGTTGTCTTTATTGATAGACCAATTGATAGAGTTCAAACAGGTGTCAGATTTCAGTGCAGAACTCATGCTTGTGAAGCGCGATTTTATTCTATTCGCCAAGAATATTTATGATGGCTTTTATGACCTTTTCTCCAAAAAAGGTATCGACTACAATTTTTATTCTAACGTGAAGCAGCAGGAAGTAATTTTTGATTCATCTAAGATAGAAACAGTCATATTCAATTTATTATTCAATGCTTATAAGGTAGTCTCCGAGGGAGATCAAGTATTTTTCAAATGTTCTTATGAGGAATCTTTGAACAAAATAGATGTCTTATTGCAAGTAAAGAAGAGAGTAAATCTAAGAATAGAGAATCAAGAGGAAGATGGTTTCAATAGCTCTATGGATATAG
Source organism: uncultured Dysgonomonas sp. (assembly GCA_937995835.1). Taxonomy (GTDB): domain Bacteria; phylum Bacteroidota; class Bacteroidia; order Bacteroidales; family Dysgonomonadaceae; genus Dysgonomonas. The sequence continues at coordinate 29,379 of CALKIV010000091.1, forward strand.
GGATACCTCTTGCCGAAAAACTACTCAAACTGCATCATTCAGAGTTGAAAATAGACAGTAAGAACAATGCAATTTCTTTCTCTTTATTGACAGAGATACCAGATGTGGAAGCCACGCATTCTCTCTCTATTTATGATGATGAAGGAGGGTTGTTTTCGGAATATTATATCAATTATATCGAAGGGCAACTATTGGAAGATTCTGCTGTTGAAGAATATTTGCCCCATGCTGCATTGGTCTATTTGGCTGATGCTGACAAAGAGTTGGCTAATTTTGTGAAAAATGTTTGTGCTCCATCTTTAAGAATAAAAATATTCAACGATACCAAAAGTCTATACGAGGAAGTGCTTCTTGATAAGCCTGACTTGGTCATCTCGGAAGTCGTATTTGATGGTGAAAAGCAGGGATTGTCATTGTGTAGGAGTATAAAGGATAACAATAAATATAATGATATATCATTCGTCTTTTTAACATCCTATACGTCAGATTTGGATAAGAAAAATGGATATGAAGCTGGATGTGACGCATACATCTATAAGCCATTTGATATTAGCTTTTTGAAAAAAAGGATTCAATCTCTTGTCGAAAACCAGGAGAATATCAGGGATAAAGTTAAATTGGAATTGATGACTAATCCCCAAAAACTAGAAGTGCAATCATCTGACGAGAAATTTTTGAGTAAGTCGATGAAGATTATCGAAGATAATATGGAGAACGAAGAGTTTAATGTCGAAATCTTTGCAGAAGCAATGAATCTAAGTACTTCGATGCTTTATAGACGGATTAAGAATATAACAAACTTGGGCCCTAATGAGCTGATAAAAAGTATTAGGTTGAAAAGGGCAGCCCAATTACTGTCTATGGACTCATTGCGCATTTCCGAAGTTGCAGAGAAAGTAGGCTTTTTGGATGTTAGATATTTTAGTACATGCTTCAAAAAAGAATTTGGAGTAACACCATCGCAATATTTGAAAAAAACAACATGAATAAATCAGATCAATCAATGGCCCGTTCAGCTTTCGCTCCATTTGCTAAGCCCTTATATGTGATGTTAAAACCAGTAGGGGCAGTTTGTAATTTGAACTGCGATTATTGCTATTATTTGGAGAAGAAAGGCTTATATCCGGATGACAACAAGTATGTAATGTCAGACAAATTGCTTGAAAAGTTTACAGAAGAGTATATAAACTCGCAGACAACGAGTCATGTAATGTTTGCATGGCATGGTGGTGAAGCGTTAATGCGACATATTGACTTTTATAAAAAGGCTCTTCATTTTCAAAGAGTGTACGCGAAAGGAAAGATCATAGCCAATAGTTTACAAACCAACGGAACATTGCTGACTGATGAATGGTGCCGTTTTTTTAAGGAAAATAACTTTTTGATTGGCATATCACTTGATGGCCCTCAGCATTGTCATGATAAATACAGAAAAACAAAAGATAAGCGACCTTCATTTTTCAAAGTAATGAAAGGAATAGAGCTTTTGAAAAAATATGATGTGGAGTATAACATCATGGCTGTTGTTAATGATTATAATGTGGACTACCCATTAGAGTTTTACAATTTCTTTAAAAGCATAGGAGCTAAATATATTCAATTTGCTCCTATTGTAGAACAGATAGATGGAGAGTCGGCTCCGTGGAATGTCTCGGCGAATAAATGGGGAGATTTTTTGATTGCTATATTTGATGAATGGGTGAAACAGGATGTTGGTGATACTTTTATTCAGATATTTGATGCTGCATTGGCTAATTGGGTAGGAGTGGATCCCGGAGTCTGTATTTTTGCTAAAACGTGCGGACATGCAGGGGTGATGGAGTTTAATGGAGATGTGTATGCTTGTGATCATTTTGTGTTTCCTGAATACAAAATAGGGAATATTTACTCCAAATCCTTGATGGAGATGATGTACTCGAGCAAACAAATAAACTTTGGTAATGATAAATATGACCGTTTACCCAAACAGTGCAAAGAATGTAAATATCAATTTGCATGTAGAGGTGAATGTCCTAAAAACAGAATTCGTACAACAAAAGATGGAGAAATTGGCTTAAACTATCTTTGTGAAGGTTTTTATAAATTCTTTGATCATATTACGGTGTATATGGATTTTATGAAAAATGAGCTAGAGAACCAACGACCTCCTTCTAATGTGATGTCCATGCTTAGTAGCCTTAAGAGTTGATAAGGCTGTGAAATATCTAACTTTGTTAGAAGGATCTTCTAAGAAGAGTTGTTAATAAAAAAAGGTTCTTTAATCATTTGATTAAAGAACCTTTTTCGTTGTCTCACAAGGATTCGAACCTTGACAAACAGAACCAAAATCTGTTGTGCTACCATTACACCATGAGACAAATCCATTTGCTTCAAAAGCGATACAAAAGTATAGCCTTTTTATATTATAACCAAATATTTCATGGTTAATTTATCACTTTACTATTAGTAGGAAGTGATCTTTCTTGCCTTTTTGTACGGTAATGTATTTATTTGCAATTAGATGTGAAGCATTGATGATGTCGTCAAAGCTTGCAATCTTCTTCTTATTTATAGCTAATCCATTTTGTTGAACTGTTCTTCTCAGCTCTCCATTAGAAGGGAATACAGAGGAGTCGGCTACTAAAAGATCCGTTAAGCTCATTCCAGCATCCACTTTTGAGCGATCTATTTCAAATGAAGGAACACCTTCGAATACTTGTAAGAATGTCTCTTCATCTAGTTTCCTTAATGCGTCTTCAGTAGCTTTACCAAAAAGAATTTCAGAGGCTTCCACAGCAGCTTCATAATCTTCTCTAGAGTGTACCATAACAGTCACTTCTTCAGCCAAGCATTTTTGTAGAGGACGTAAATGAGGAGCCTCCGTTTGTTGAGCTACAAGGCTGTCGATTTCATCTTTGCTTAAAGCAGTAAATATCTTGATATATTTTTGAGCATCTTCGTCAGACACATTTATCCAGAACTGATAGAACTTATATGGTGATGTATATCTTCTGTCCAGCCACACATTGCCTGACTCTGTTTTACCGAATTTACCACCATCAGCCTTCGTGATTAACGGGCAAACAAGAGCGAAGGCATCTTGTTGACCATTTCTCTTGCGAATAAGTTCAACACCTGTAGTGATATTTCCCCATTGGTCAGACCCTCCAAGTTGTATACGAACACCCATCGTATCGTATAGGTGAGAATAGTCATAAGCTTGAAGCAATTGATAAGAGAATTCAGTGAACGACATACCCACAGACGACTCTTTGCTCAAACGCATTTTGACAGAGTCTTTAGCCATCATGTAGTTTACTGTGATGTGTTTACCTACTTCTCTGATGAATTCTAAGAAAGACATTTCCTTCATCCAGTCATAGTTATTGACCAATACAGCAGCATTAGGATTGTCTGATTCGAAATCTAAGAATTTTGCCAATTGTTTTTTTATCGAATCTTGATTGTGTCTCAAGGTTTTTTCGTCAAGCAAATTTCTCTCTGCCGACTTCATGGATGGGTCGCCAATCATTCCAGTGGCTCCTCCTACCAGGGCGATAGGACGATGCCCTGCACGTTGAAAATGTTTAAGCATCATCACGCTCACCAGGTGACCAATATGTAATGAATCTGCAGTAGGATCTATCCCTACATATCCAGAAGCCATACCTTTTAATAAAAACTCTTCTGTACCCGGCATAATCTCCTGAATCATACCTCTCCATTTCAATTCTTCAACGAAATTCATCGAATTAATTTTCTTTTAATTGTTTGTAAAAAATAAGATCAGTGATAGATCTATGATTATTTATGTAAACAATTTATGCAGTGATCTTCAACCTTTAAGAACCAAAGCAACGGCAGTTTCACTTAGCTTCATCGCAAAAGTACGACTTCTTTTTTTAATATTAAAAAGAAGAGGGTACAACCCTTTTATAATTATGAAGAAATTGCTTTTTGTATTTATTTACTATCTTTGGCAAATCTTAATATATTAATTTTACAAAATCACAAATTTATGAGAATCGTCAAGATACTTTTACTACTATTGTTATTCACTGGTATAGCGCAAACAGCGTCAGCCAAAGGTGCGATTGTATATCATACAGGACCAAAAGGTTCTACACTCGAAATGTTGCCTGCAGATGCAGTAATAGATGGTCAACATGTTAACTTCGGAGTGGTTTATGATCAGTTCGGATTGTTTTGGCTTCCTTTGTGGAACTATGGCGAAACTGAATATGCACTTATTTCAGATGATGAAAATACTTTTTGGAGTTTAGATGAGGAGACGCTAGAAATGGTGAAGTCTGAATATGAATTAGATATTCCAGATACGCCTTCCATCCCGTTTTGGCAGAAAGTAGGATTGAAGCCGGTAGTTGTTTTGCTGCTTTTGTTCTTCATCTTAGGAAAAATAAGAGGAAAATAAAATTCACATCATTAGGGTGTGATCTTAGGTTAGGGTTGAAAATATATTTTCAACCCTAATTCTTTTTTAAGTTGCCATGCCGTGTACCCTAAAGTTTGTTTGTAAGAAACAAATAGCTAGCGTCCTACTGTTTAGATATAAGTTTTGCTTATGAGATAGTTGTTTTCTTCTATGAAATAAAATGTAGATGGAAAGGAAAATCGCAATATTTTTTTACTATATTTGATATTACATTCAACTAAAACTAAAAAAGAGAGTATTATGTTAAGTAAAAAAATGGAAATTGCGTTGAACAAGCAAATCAATGCCGAATTTTGGTCAGCTTATTTGTATTTGTCAATGTCTGCATATTTTGCAGCCGATGGAAAGCCTGGTTTTGCTCATTGGTTCAAGCAACAATTTGAAGAAGAACAAGAACATGCTATGAAATTGTTCGATTATGTAATCGACAGAGACGGGAAAGTGACTCTTGACCCTATTAAAGAGGTACAACATGAGTGGAAATCTCCACTTCATGCTTTTGAACAAACTTTAGCTCACGAAAAAGTTGTAACAGGTTTTGTTAATGATCTTGTGAAACTAGCAAAAGAAGAAGAAGATTATGCAACAGAAAACATGCTTCAATGGTTTGTGAATGAGCAAGTGGAAGAAGAAGCTACTGCTCAAGGCTATATCGATGCATTGAAAATGATCGGAGACAATGGCTTTGGAATTTATACTCTAGACAAAGAATTAGGAAATTCTAGAGGTTAAACAAAGTTTATATAAAAATGTTATACAGAAACTCTTTGGTGATTAGCCGAAGAGTTTCTTATTTTGTATAGATAGTAAACAATAAATCATAGCAGGAATGAAAATAGTAGCAGACGAAAATATACCTTATCTAAAAGGTTTTGCAGAGAAATATGGAGAAGTAGCTTATTTACCTGGTGCAGGATTCTCCAAAGAGACGATAAAAGATGCAGATGCATTGATCGTTAGAACAGTGACACACTTTGGCGAAGAAATATTAAAAGGGAGCTCAGTCAAGTTGATTAGTTCAGCTACGATAGGTTATGATCATATTGATACACAATATTGTGACGCAAACAATATAAAATGGACAAATGCTCCGGGGTGTAACTCTGGCTCAGTGCAACAGTATATCGCTTCAGCTGTAATCTTATTAGCTGAAAAATATAATTTCGATTTAGCTACAAAAACGATAGGCATTGTTGGTGTGGGTAATGTAGGGAAAAAAGTAGCAGCCATCTGCAAGCTTTTGGGAATGCGAGTATTGCAGAATGACCCTCCACGAGAAGCCATTGAGGGGACTCAGGATTTTGTTTCATTAGAAAAAATAAAGCAAGAAGCTGATATCATTACTTTTCACACACCCTTGACCAAGCAGGGTGAATATAAGACCTTGCATTTGGCCGATGATGTTTTTTTCTCTTCTTTGGGTAAGAAGCCCATTATTATAAATTCGGCTCGTGGTGGAATTATTGATACAGAGGCCATAAAGAAAGCGATTAAAGAAAAACAAATTACAGGAGCTGTGATAGACTGTTGGGAAAATGAACCCAGCATAGATGTCGAATATTTTAATTTGGTAGATATTGCGACTCCACACATCGCTGGTTATTCGGCTGATGGTAAGTCTAATGCTACACGCATGGCTTTAGAATCACTTGCTCGCCATTTTGATCTTGATGATACTGCATTGAAAGGAATAAAGCCATTGGAGCCAAAAGAGGCTGTTATTGATCTGAACGCTTTTGCTGATTCAAGCAATAGAGTACATGATGGCATGTTGTTGACATATAATCCAATGGATGATTTTGGACGTCTGAAGTCTGATTCGAGCCAGTTTAAACAGCTGAGAAATCACTATCCTCTAAGAAGAGAGTACTTGGCTTATACTGTGAAGAATGCTACGTCTGACGAAAAAGAATTGTTGAAGGCTTTAGGGTTTAAGCTTGCTTAATCCCAAGCTGGGTCATAAGAGCTACTTCTACCTTTGAACTCATGTTTCAAGTCTTGTAGAATAGATGAGCTTGCTCTCAGAGATACATAGTAGCTCTTGAACGGACCAACTGGGGTGAAGTTTGCAGATATACTCCAGCAGTGCAGGTTACGTGTCAACGAGCAAGACATGTGAGGTATCTTGTTGGTATCGAAGTCGTAACTGCCATAGAAGTTGAAGCTCCAGTTTTTAGTTGGTTGTAAGCTACCATTAAAACTTAAAGTGTGGCTCAACTTCATTTTATATTCTTTGGTCAATGCGTCGAAACGGGTTCTGTCGTAAGCGTAATTCATGGAATAGCTAAAGCCTAAACTCCAGTTTATATTATTCACGAGATAGCCGTCTGAATCATATTCAGAAGAATCTTTCTGCTTCTCGGCTGAGTGCCTACTTCCTTTTCCTTCAGATTTGTCTTCAGTATTTTCTTCTTCTCCCTTCTCTTTCTTTTTGTCTTTTCCAAACCATTTGTTAAAGGTGTCTTGATTGATGCTCGGAGAAATGGAATACCCTGTTTGCATTAGTCTAGCGAAGCCTTTTCCACTTTGTCCCATACGCATTTTGTCTACACGCTGTAACGAGCGATGAGTATCATCTGCAAAGTCATAGGTGTATAAATCGTACGTGGCATTCAGATTCACTGTTAGTGACTTGCTAAGCTTCAAACGTAAGTTGACTGAAGGGTCACTCCATCTGAAGGCATCTGCTTGCGTGTTATATGAAAAACTGATTCCTAGATTGTCGATCAGGCTTATTTTTTTGTGATCTAATGAGTCGCTTTCCCAAGGAATTTTCATTTCAATGTTGTTTTGGAAATTGAAATTCACAGTACCTTGAGCTCCTCTACCCGGAACGCCAAATTGCATTCCCTGATAGGGGGAAACGTAATACTCTTTCTTCATCTTTTTCCCCGTATCGTATCCGTAAAGGGTTTCCCAATAGCCCCATGACGAGTCTCCAAAGTCGGGAGCATAGTTCAGACTAACACTTGGAGTGAATACGTGTCTGATCTTTGTAGATTGAGAAAATAAAGGGGTGTAGAAACCATATAGTTTAGTTTGGAAACCAAGAGAAGCACTAAAATCGAAGACGCGATAGAAACCTCGTTTTTCATCCGATATTTGAGCTTGGCCATTTACAATCTTGTGTTCATATTTTCTAGTATACCATCGTTCTTTATATTGCACCGAAGGGGTAATGTTAAGATGGTCGAATAGGCTAAATGTAGCAGAAACGGGAATGGAGTGTTGCATACCATTGTCCCAGTTTGTGAAGCCTAGCGATAGATTATCTTCGGTGGTGGAGATGCTGTTTCTAAGGTCTCCTGTATAACTCAACTGTATTTTTTCGTACCATTTTTCAGCACCAACAGCTTCTTTTCGTTTAAAGGGAAATACCCTCGACATGGAAACTACCGCATTGGGTAGTGTAACATTCATCGCTTTGGTTTTTGATGTTTGATTGACACTAGCCGAACCGGTGATGCTCCACGGAGAGTTTGGAAAACGTTGGTTGAAAGAGATACTCGATGCTTTGGTGTTCTCTGTCGATACAGGTCTATAACCATTGTCCAAATTATTTCTGTTGTAGCTTTGAGTCGTAAAATTCACATTGGCGCTAAATGTTCTAAACATATTTGCTTTAGGGTCTTGTGAATGTGTCCAAGCTATTTGTAAGTCCTTGCTTACTCTATAATCATTTGGTATGTCTTTGTCTCCATATTTAGAGACTTGATAACCGACATTGAAATTTCCATTGTACTTATATCTCTTGCGGTAAGTGGATTGCCCGTTTAATGCCCATGACCCTTTGGTGTAGATGGTACCTGTCAATCTCAAATCAAAATAGTCATTGAATGCAAAATAATATCCTCCATCATGCAGGTTGAACCCTCTGTCCATTTCATCTCCATACGACGGTAGTATTACTCCTGAAGAATATTTATCGGAGAATGGGAAAAAACCAAAAGGAAGTCCAATGAAAGGAATATGCAATCCTTCGATCACTAGATATGCCGGTCCGGTCACTACATTTTTCTTCGGTTGCACTTTAGCTTTTGTCAGCGCTAGGTAGAAGTGTGGGTGATCGTGTTGATCGCAAGTAGTATATTTTCCTTCTTTCATAAAGAAAGATTTGTCTTCATTCATCTTGGTGTTCACTGCCACTACGTAACCTTCGCCTTGTTCTGTTACCAGATGTTGACTAAAACCTTTCTTCGTTTTGAAGTTGTATCTCATTGTTTTGGTTTCGTAGTCAGATCCTCCATCACTGAAGATAGGGTATCCAAACTCTTCACCAATAGAGTCTAAAGCATATTTGGCTTCAACCACGCTGCTGTCCATATTGATGGAAATGATTTCACCAGTCAGTTTGATTGGTTCGTAATTGACCTCAGCACTACCAAATAGATATGCCCAATTGCCTTGGGTCATAATCAACGAGTCGTTTGATTTGTAATCAACAATTGCTTCTAAAGGGGGCTTCTTGGCTGGAATAGAATCCCTAATGGCTAAGCTGTCAGTAGGAAGTAATATCGAATCTTTAGAGGCAGAGATAATGCTGTCGGTAGACAGATTGTTACTCTGAGGTAGATTTTGAGAAAATGCCATGTTACGATGAGTGCCCCAAAATGGTATTGAGAACAATATAAATAGGCATATATATGCAAAAGTACGACCTTTCCTCATCTAAGTATTTGTAATTTGTTCGCAAAGCTAATGAATAAAACACTATTGAGTAATATGAATAATCAAAAAATGCTTAAAAATAGCTTAATGTATCTCTATGATATTTGATAAATAAAGCAAAATAAAAAGATTAAAGACCATCTATAGTGAAATAAATGTAATCTAAGATTTTATTTATAAGAAAGAATCAATTATTTTTGTCGCAGTAATTCAACGAGATCTAAAATATTAAGAAAAATAAGAAATGTCTTCAAACAAAAGAAAAGGTGAATCTCAACAACCAAATGAGTGGGAGAAAATAGATCAGGCAGTAGGGCAATCGGGTCAGTTCGTGGATAAGAATCTGAACAAAATCCTTATTACTGTTGCTGTTCTTATAGTTGTGGTTTGTGGATACTTGGCATATAGCCATTTTGTAGCCGCTCCAAAAAATCAAAAAGCACAAGAGGCAATGTTCCAAGGTGAAAACTACTTTAGAATAGGTGAAGATTCTCTAGCTCTTTATGGAGATGGCAGAGGCTTTATCGGATTTGAAGGTGTGATCGACGAATATGGCTCAACAAAGGCTGGTAATGCAGCTAGACTTTATGCTGCTATCAGTTATGCTAGACTAGGAAAGTATGATCAAGCATTAAGTTATGCAAAATCATTTAGCTCGGATGATAAAATCCTTCAATACCTAGCTCAAGGTACTATTGGTGATTGCTTAGTGAATACAGACAAGATGGAAGAAGCTCTTCCTTATTTCCTAAAGGCAGCTAAAGGAGTAGATAATATGGTGCAAAGCCCTATCATGTACAAGAAAGCCGGCTTGATTTATAGAGAGCTAGGTCAGCATGACAAAGTGATTGAAGTATTCTCAATCATTAAAAATAACTATATGAATTCGCCATACGCAAAAGAAGCGGATAAATATATAGAGGAAGCTAAACTACAAAAAGGGGCATAAATCCTTTTCTGACAAAATAAATGATAGCCAGCCTCACACAGGGGTTGGCTATTTTTCTTGAAAAACACATTGAATATGAATTACCAATATACCCAAAAGGACTTAAAGATTCTAAAAGAAGAGTTGTCGCCAGGGATTGCTTTCTTTTTGCTGATCTTTGGAGGTAGTTTGATGACTATGCTCTATTTCATTGTAGGGAAAGAACCTTACTATGTGGAGTATGCAACTCTTTCGGCCACTTTAGGGCTTCCTCTTGCTCTACTGGTCTTCTACTTGGTGAATAGGTCTGTGATAAAAGATTTAAAAGAGCAAGAAGTGAAAGTATTGGTAGCTATTATTGTTTTCAAAAAGATAAAGTTAGACTATGAGGCTGGTAGTGGAGCACTGTTTATTCCCGTTTTGGGGCATCTGTTTCCTAAACAATATGGAACAACAATGCGTCCATTTACCACTAACATTTTTCATTTAGACAATGGCTATGTGCTAAAAGTGGACAAGGAGACTTATAATGCTTATGAGATAGGTGACAGTGTAAATGTGCTATATTCAAGGAGGTCAGAGGTTTTCTTGAGAGTGGTGGAGGGCTAATGGGGGGATGATTACTCAAACTCCACAACACTTATTTTAACAAAAATGACAAATACTCTTGTCTTTTTATCCGAAAAGGCTATAATTGTATTTTGTTCAATCGAAAATTGACATACTATGACTAGACACATCCTTTCATCCTTGCTGCTTTTAGTTCTGACTATGGGCGTTAAAGCTCAGTATAAAGATTACGACCTCAATGGTTATATCAATCCAGACTACCAAAGAAAGTCGTTGGATATAAATTTTAATTCTTCAGGACAATTTTATAAAAACAACACCACCACAAATAACAATCTGAATGGAACTCTTGCTTTTTCTTATAATAAGACGAGGCTGTCGAGGAAGGTACAAGAGACTTTTAACATAGGTATGGTGACAAATGTCAATCAGGTGAGGTTTGATAGCCTTGATAATCAGAAGTCAAGAACCTATAATATAGGTGTGTTTTTAGATCAAAAGGCTCATTATTATATAGATGAAGAGCGTTTTGTGGAGATATCTCCTCGGCTGGTGGCAGGCTATAAATATAGCAAAGCAAAAAAAGCATCGGTAAATTACGATAATGTGAAAAATAATTATTTCAGAAGTGAACTAGAAGTTGACTTTGGAATTGGAAAAGGAAGGATAGAAAATGTAACTGATGCTCGTCAGGCTATTTATATTCTTGAAGAATTGCATAATAAAGGTATTCTGAAAAAGGATCTAAATGCTAATGAAATAAATGAGTTTGCTCGACAAATTTCGCTCGTGAAGAATAAACGGCATTTTGATGCTCGTGAAAAGGCAATTGAAGAATTGAGTTTTGTAAATAATTATTTGATTGCACATCATTACATTGATACTGTGAATACGGCTGATTACTTCTTGTCGCTGAATGACCTTTGGGGAAATGGAGATTTAGAGTCGCGTAAAGCAGGGCATAGATTCAAATTTGGTTTTGCTCCTACCTATATTTTCCTGCAAAATAATACTAGCTATCGAGATAATTATGAGCCTAAAAACAATCTTGCAGACACAAAGTGGGGTGGGACCCTCTACCTCGACTATACAAATGAAAAACCTCTGGGGCTTAAATGGCAACGAAGCTATAACGTAGGCGTCAGAAATGGGCTTTATAGGTGGAGAAGTTTGGAGGCCAACCAATTTTTAATGAATATTTATGGTGAATTTGGTATGGGGTGTTTTGTAGATACCAGAACCTATGTGAAAGGAGCTATACAGCAAAATTTTTACTGGAATCATACTCCATACAGTCCCAAAGTAGAGAAAGAAGATGAGTTTACTAGTGTCACGGCCTTGTCGATGAAAGGATATTATTTTATTTCGGCACAAATGAAAGTTTTTGGTGAATACAATTTATCTTATCGTTGCTCTCATTTTAGAACACAAAACAAAACGATCAACGACAAATATCCGGGTAGTAACTTTCAGTTAGGACTGACTTATTCTATATTTTAAGCTTTTTCTTTTTCAAATTATTAGAAAAATAAGTTCTAAAGTAGGATTTTTGAGAATAAAACCTTAGCTTAGAAATAGCTTTTTCAGACAACTTGAATCAGGAACTTCGTGTGCTGATTGAGGGGGCGAAATAGCATTGCTGACATATATATGTCAATAGAGTGTTAACATAAAACAAAATCATTATGGCAGGATTAGGATTCTTATGGTCAATTATAATCGGGCTACTGGCAGGTGCAATTGCAGGCTGGATAATGAAAGGAAAAGGTTCAGGGTTTTTATTAAACATCCTTTTAGGTCTGATTGGTAGTGTTGTAGGGGGCTGGGTATACGGTCTCTTAGGTGTAAGTTCTTCTGGAGGTAAATGGGGCGCATTGGTAATGTCAACGATAGGTGCTATTGTGTTATTGTTTGTAGTTTCCCTGTTTAGAGGCAAAAAAGACTAGATTTAAACAATTTAAAAATCAAACGATCATGAATAGAAAAATAACTATTGGAGCAGTTGTTGTGGCTGCAGTCGGCTTAGGTTTTTTAATAAAAAAACTTTATGATGATGGATATCTAGATGATGCTGAATATAGATTGAGGAAATTGGCTTCACAATCGAAACGAAATATAAAAGATCTAGTTTCTACTGGAGAGAATCAGTTAGAGTATCTGGGTGAAAGAGCAGATCAAGTGATCCAAAGAGGTAAAAGAGCAGTAGAAGATGTGCTTGAATAAGCAGAGTGAAAATCTTCTCACTGATAATTTAAACTGTATTCATTGACTCTTTATGCAAAAAAGAATTCAAAGAATACAGTTTTTTCATTTCCTTTGTGGTAAGCAACAGTCAAAAGTTGATTTATATTTAAGCTGAAAGTCTTAAAAACCACAAAATAAAAATAACAGTTATGAGTTTATTATTACAGGTCGATACTCTGTCACAAGGGGAGGCGATGATAGAAAACTTGCTAAGCGAAGGAGTTCAGTTTGGACTCGCAATCCTAAAAGCGCTTTTAATCTTTATCATAGGACGCTATATTATAAAGTTTATCAGCAAGTTGGTAAAGAATGTGCTAGTGAAAAGGGGAGTAGATCCTTCTGTGCGTTCGTTTTTAAATAGTTTGCTTAATGTGATCTTGATGATTCTCTTGATCATCTCTGTGATTGGGGCATTAGGTGTTCAGACTACCTCGTTTGCAGCTTTACTGGCCTCAGCTGGGGTCGCAATCGGTATGGCATTAAGTGGCAATTTATCTAACTTTGCAGGTGGGTTGATCATCTTGATATTCAAGCCGTATAAAGTAGGAGATTTTATTTCGGTATCAGAGGGAAGTGGTACAGTAGCCGAAATACAGATTTTTCACACAGTGATAAATACTTCCGAAAATTTGAGAATGTATATTCCAAATGGTTCGCTGAGCAGTGGATATATTAATAACTATAACATTGAAAAACGGAGAATAGAATGGATGATTGGCATCGATTATGGTGAAGATTTTGATAAAGTGAAAGCGACAATTCTTGAAATCTTGGCGCAAGATGATCGCATCCTTCCTGAGCCTCTTCCGTTGATTGAGCTTCATACTTTAGATGCCAGTAGTGTGAATGTGGTGGTGAGGGTATGGGCGCCTGCTTCTGACTATTGGGGCGTTTATTTTAATATCAACCAAAAGATATATAAAACATTTAATGAGAAAGGGATCAATTTCCCTTATCCTCAGCTTACTGTGCATCAAGGGTAAATCAAAGAGTACTCTTGCAGCAGATAAAAACAAAAAGGTCGAACAAACAGCGTTCGACCTTTTTGTTTTATGCTTGATATTGTTTTAGAAAGAGCCAATCTTTATACCCATATAGAAGGTCCGTGGTAGTCCCGGACCATACATGTAGCCGGCATCTCTATCTGTGCCCTTGTCAAAGTCTTTTTGGAAGCTATTGAATACATTTTTTACACCTCCATTGAGTTGCAAGGTTAGTCCTTTAGCTACTTTGAAGTCATAAGCTAATCTTACGCCTAAATCAAAAAAGTCTTTTGTGTGTTTCAATTCGTTTTGCTCAATATAGCCAGCAAGATGTGGTACATACATACGACCTGTGTAGTTGCCGGTGAATGATACTAGAAATTGTTTGGTGACATTCATATTTGAGGTAATGAAGCCATAATAATCAGGAGTGCGAACCATCTTTTTGACAGGAGCTACATCTTGCAACTTTGCCTCAGGATGCTTGTATCTACTTCTTTGCATGGTGAAGCCACCTTGAAGTTGCATCCACCTAACAGGGTTGGCTTGCATTTCGATATTAATTCCTTTTACGCTGGCTCCACTTCCGTTTCGTCTTTCGTTTAGGATGTTGCCAAGATCATCTTTCCCAATCTCTTCGAGAACAAAAACATCATCGAGCTTGGTATAAAAACCATCTATTACGAGGTTCATGTCACAACCTGCTACCTGAAAAGTGTAATCGGCACTTGCGCTGATGCTGTGCGAATACTCAGGCTTCAATCCGTCAGCATTCTGGATGAAAGAAACCTCACCTGCCACAGCTGTGATATGCAAGTCTTCGTCAAAGGTTTGCGGAGCACGATATCCGGCAGCATAGCTCACCCTGAAGACCAATGGTTTGATCGGCGTATATCTGAAGTTTAAACGAGGGCTGAAAATTACATCATCCACCAGATTGTGCTTGTCGAGTCTAGCTCCCACAAGAAAAGTGAATTTTTCATCTTTCCATTCATTCTGAAGATACCCTCCATAAATGTTGGTAATCTGTTTAAGATTTCTGTTATATCCTAACATTTTGTCGTTAAGGTTGTCATAATGAAACTCAAAACCGGCAGTGAGTTGCGATGGCATAAACAGTAACTTATCAAATTTATAGGCATACTGTGCACCAGAAGCTAGGGTGATATTGTCAGTGCTTCCATAGGCTTTAGGATTGTAGTTTGTTCCATAGTATGTGTCACGCTTCACATCCTGCAATGAGGTATATACATTGAAACTATGCTTTAGGTCGGGGCTGAAAAGTTCATAATTTAAGCCTCCACCATTGATGTGATGGTTTGCCATCTCTGTGATTAGAGTTTCGTGTGGAGGTAGTTTTAGTCGATCTCCCCCTCTGCGATCCTCACTTATTCTATGATACTCTAGTGTCAATTTACTTGTTTGTGTCGGTTTGTAGTATGAGCGAAATCCTCCGACATTGGAGTCCAGTTTTCCTAATTCCGAAAAACTATCTCCATCCTTGTCCCATGCTTTACGGTCACGAAACATAGAGAATAGATATATACCAGCCTTACGATCGCTAGTTACCAGACTACCATTTAGGTTTACAACATTGTCGGGGCTATTGCCATCAATCAGAGAAAAAGTTTCACTTACTGAGAAGCTGTTTTCCAGTGGCTCTTTAGTGATAATATTTATTGTTCCTCCAATGGCATTGGAGCCAAACAGAGCAGAACCTCCACCACGAACCACTTCCACACGGTCTATCATATTGCTTGGAATATGTTCTATGCCATACACACCAGCCAAAGAGCTGAAGATGGCTTTACTATCAATAAGTATTTGCGAGTAAGGACCTTCTAGCCCATTGATACGTACTTGTTGAAATCCGCAATTCTGACAGTTATTTTCTACACGAAGTCCAGACTGAAAATTCAATCCCTCGGCCAAGTTGCAAGAGCTTGTCGTCTCAAATAGCTTTTGATCAAGCACTCCTACAATGACAGAAGCCTCTCGGCGCTTTGTTTCATTTCTGTTTGCTGACACTACCACTTCATCCAGATTGATGAGTGAGGGTTGCAAGGCAAAGTTTAGGTTGTTTTCTCCATGCGTTAGATTGACTGTTTTCTCTATCTTGTTATATCCTGCTAATTGTACAATTAGAACAACTTTTCCCTCAGGTAGATTAAGGGTATAGTTTCCCAGATCGTCTGTCATCGTACCTTTGTCAAACCCCTTTGGGTAAACTGTTACATAAGAAAGCTTTTCATTGTTGCGTGCATCTACAACATATCCTCTAAGAGATGTTGTGTGTGCATGTGAGAATAAAGATGTTAGAATTAGTAGACAAGTAAGAAAAAATCGGTTCATTGGATTTGATTATGTATTATAAGTATTTTTTATCAGCACAAAATTAGAATCTATATGGATTTGTTTCAATCCCTAAAAATGATTAAAATGTGTCGTTGTAGGCGCTTTTGATACCTACTCTGTGCCAATAGCGATGCTACTGTTCTCTGAGAGTGTTTTTTTTGACTAATATCAGTAGACCTTTGCTTTTTATTTCTGAAAAGTTTAATTTGCATATCAATTAATAATGAAAATGATTTATATAGAAACATCCCGATTGATATTAAGAGATTGGAAAGACAGTGATGTAAAGCCATTTCAAGAAATGAATAGTAATCTGAAAACGATGGAGTTTTTTCTGAAAACCTTGACGGCAGACGAATCATTGGACTTTTTGAAAAGGATAAAGCAAGAGTTTGTAGAAAAGGGCTATGGACTCTATGCTGTGGAGTTGAAAAAAACGGGACGTTTTTTGGGGTATACAGGCTTCCATTATACAAATATGCAAACAGACTTTGCACCTTGTGTAGAGATCGGTTGGCGATACCTCCCAGAGGCATGGGAGCATGGTTATGCCACAGAAGCGGCTCAAGCTTGTTTGGTTTACGCTCGGGAAAAGTTGAAATTGAAAGAAATATATTCTTTTACGGCTGTGGCTAACAAGAGGTCGGCTAACGTAATGAAGAAACTAGGGATGAGTTACCAAAAAAACTTTTTTCACCCTGCAGTTCCTGAAAAACATTGGTTGCGAGAACACGTGTTGTATAAGATAAATTTATAATGAGAAAAACACTTTCTGTTCATCAGAAAGTGTTTTTGTATGGATTCCTTTCAGCTGGCTTTGATGTTCAAGATTGGCTTGATGGAGTCAATGATGTTCGCTGTATCTTTTATGGCATCAATGATCAGGTCTTTATCTTTATATGCCATCGGAGCTTCGTCTAATGTACGCTTATTGACAGAAGTGGAGTATACGCCCTCCATTTGCTTTTCGAACTCAGCCATATCGAGGGATTTAAAAGCCTGGTTTCGCCCAAGAATTCGCCCTGCACCATGTGGAGCAGAGCAGTTCCAATCTGTATTGCTCTTTCCCTCGCAAATCAAAATTCCATCACGCATATTGAAAGGAATGATCATTCGCTCACCTTCGTAGGCTCTGATGGCCCCTTTTCGGATAATCCAGTCCTGAGGGTCGATGAAGTTGTGCTTAGAATGAATCTTATCCACAGCTTCCACATCTCTCAGCCCAACAAAGATGGAATGTGCCATGGCTCGATGATTAAACTCGGCATAAGTTTGAGCGATCACCATATCCACCAGATATTTATACATCTCATCGCCTTGTAGCAAATATTCTTTTTTACCTACTTGATAACGCTCATTCAGTTCGGCTAGCTTCGCAGGAATATCAGATGTTGGGATCGTATTCTTGGTGATATACTCCAATTCATCATGATACGCTTGTGGGATATGTTTAGTAGCTACCATCTTTTTCGCATGATAGTTGCAGACCTTTAACCCGAAATTTCGCGATCCTGAATGGAGGGTCAGATAATGTGAGCCATCTTTTGCAGATTCTCCAATCTCTATGAAATGATTACCCCCACCAAGAGAACCTACCGAATTATAGAACATGGCTTCGCCTATTTTCACTTTCTTACATAGCAAAGAAATGTAATCTCTATCTACTCGAGTAGGTTTCTTTTGATCTGCAAAACGTTTGTTCCATTCTTCTACAAAGGCATTTATGTTTTCAGTCACTGTGGTCAGATATTCGTCTATCCACCAGTAGTTGAAATTTTTCCCTTTTCGGATCTCATGACCCATGGGCACAGCTTTTCTGATCACTTTGTCTACTCGTGGCAGATCGTCCAAAGCAAATTTTTTGTTCAATTTGTAGGTGGTCACCGAACAACCAATATCCACTCCAATATAATTGGGATTCACCATGGTGGTCATCGGCATCGTGAACCCTATGACGATGCCTTTCCCCACATGAGTGTCGGGCATGATGCGCACAGGCACCCCTTCCGAAACCTCATTGTTTAATATGTTTTTGATCAATTCCACTGCACCATCCTCCACCTCGTTTAAGAAGATTTTACAGTCTTGATTATATTTTCCTTTTAGTTCTATCATTTTCTATTTTTTAGTTTGAGCTATTTGGTTCAAATCACCAATCATAAAGGTATGCTTTCCTTTTTCAGCAATCTTCGATATGGTTTCTATCATCTGGAAGAACCGTATATTTTCGTCATTCTTCATCAACTCAGATGCATTTTTCAATGTTCTGGCAGTCGCTACAGCAGTTCTAGCATTTTCCAGATCAGCTTTGGCACGTATCTTTGCTTCCAAATGTTTTGAGAATAGGTCTTGTATGGTTTTAGGAAAAGTCAAGTCTTTTAACTCCATTTCTTCTACCACTACACCATATTTTTCTAGTTGCACATTCAGAGCCTCTTTGTTCAAGCCTTTTAGCTCCTCGCGTTTCTCGTTTAGCTCTTCGCAGTCGTAGTTAGCAATAATATTCTTGATATGCAACTGTGCCAATGTCCAGGTCGCTTGCTGAGCCTGATTGGTCGCTGATGTATATTGATCCAACTCAAAAGAGTTCAACAACTTTTCCCCATCTACTATTTTATAAATCAAGTAGAAAGAAAATCTAAACGCGATGTTATCCTTTGTCAGAACCTCCTGATTGGGTATAGTCAGCATTTTAGGTACAGTGGAGAGCGTAATAAGCTCTAGCTCATTGTTCCAGTCCCAAAAGTTGTAGATGCCAGCAGTTAATTTACAATCAAATACGTTTTTCTTGAACAAATATCCTTCAGTATTTGCTTTCACTTCTAGTCTTTTTCTAATCTTTCTCATAATTGTAATATTTAGTCGTTTCGTTTTTTTAGTTTCAAAAAGAAAAACATCAGGTAGCAGGGAAACTCAATTGAGTAAGACGTTTTTGTCTTTCGGTATCCTTGGGTTTGCAAACTTCTACCCGATCTGAACCAGAGGTCCTGTTTTTCTTTCCTTTTTTTAGAGTGACAGTCTAATACTAATCCATAGTTTAACGGGGAATCGAACCCCAGGGCTTGCTTCTGCAATGCCTTGTTTTTGTAATGCAAGTCCAACGTTTAAAAACAAGAGCAGTTATTTATTAACTACAAAGTAAAATACATAGTGCGCAGTCTTTTTGCGTTGAAGAAAATATTTTTAATTATCTTTGAAAATATCAACTAAAAACTAAACAGAGATGATCACAATAGACATAGATAAAGATACTTGCATAAAATGTAGTAAATGTGTAAAAGTGTGCCCTGCGCATATCTTGACACAAGAATCACCAAAATCGGAAATTGGTTTGCAGCACGTTCATACTTGCATTGCCTGTGGACATTGTGTGGCTGTATGCCCTACGGATTCGGTTATTCATTCGGAGTTTCCGCAAGAAAAGGTGCATGAGTTGGATCGAAAATTAATGCCAAGTCCTGAGCAGATGATGGAACTGTGTAGAGGAAGACGATCGAATCGAGCTTTTTTGTCTTCTGCAGTACCAGAAGAGGCTTTGAAACAGATTATTGAGGCAGGGCACTTGGCCCCTACGGCCAGCAACGGCCAAGAGGTGAGCTTTACGCTTGTGACTAATCCTGATCTGCTTAAACAAATTTCAGCGATTAGTATTGAGGCTTTTGAGGCGATGGTGAAAAAAGCAAGTTTCCCTTTGGTAAAGCCTTTTATAGGACTGATAGCTCCTGATGCAAAAGAAGGTTTGGGACATCTGAAAGCTGTAATCAATGAGTATAAAAAAGGGTATGACATTATTCTTCGAGGTGCAAAGGCATTGCTTCTTATTCATACTCCATCGAAAAGTAACTTTGGCAAACAAGATGCAAATTTAGCTTATCAGAATGCGTCCTTGATGGCAGAGACATTGGGTGTGTCACAGTTTTACACCGGTTATATTTGTATCTCCAATGATTTGGATAAAAAGAAGAAGTTGGCAAAACTCCTAAATATAAATGGACAAATACATGCGGGAATGGCACTGGGAATGCCAGCTTTTAAGTTCCCCAAATATGTAGACAAGAAGGATTTAGATCTTACAGTGTTTTAATTTTAATAGCTTATGCCTGTAAATCGGAATGCGCTTGTCCGCTACAAAACGATCGACACATGTCTGCGTAACAAATATCGCAGATGGACTTTAGACGACCTCATTGAGGCTTGTTCTGATGCTCTTTATGAATACGAAGGGATCGACAAAGGAATCAGTAAGCGCACTGTGCAGATGGATATTCAGATGATGCGTAGCGAAAAGCTGGGTTATAATGCACCTATCGTAGTATATGATAGCAAATATTATAAATACGAGGATGAAGATTACAGCATAACGAATACACCTCTTTCTGAACAAGATTTGAAAACGATGTCAGAGGCTGTGGAGGTGCTTCAACAGTTCAAAGGTTTTTCTTATTTCTCAGAAATGGGTGATATTGTCAGTCGCTTGGAAGATCATGTGACTTCGGCTAAACAAAAAACGATTCCGGTTATTGATTTTGAAAAGAATGAGGATCTTAAAGGACTTAACTATTTGGATATTATATATAAGGCGATTGTTAATAAACAAACACTTGAGGTGGATTATCGTTCTTTCAAAGCAAGGTCATCAAAGAGGTTTATTCTTTATCCTTACTTGCTGAAAGAATATCGTAACCGTTGGTTCATATTTGGACGAAGAAGAGCACAGTTAGTCAACTTGGCTCTCGATCGAATCCAAGAGATCGAGATAAAGAATGATGCAAAGTTTGTTGAAAACGATTTGTTTGATACTCAGACCTTTTTTGATGATGTAATCGGAGTAACCAAAAATATAGGGATGAAAGCAGATGTTGTTCGCTTTCAAGTGGATAGTGATAATGCTCCTTATGTGCAAACTAAGCCTTTTCATAAGAGTCAGCGGGTGATAGAAGAAAAGGAGGATGGTTCAAAGGTTTTTGAAATAGAGGTGGTAAATAATCATGAACTTCATCGAGTGCTTTTTGGCTTTGCTGACTCCATCAAAGTGTTGTCGCCAGAGTCATTGGCCAATTTTATGGCTTGGAAACTACACAAAGCCTCAAATAACTATCTGATTTAACCAACAATCCACGATATTTGATATTTCAGATCTTTGGTCATGGGCACTGTGTCTAAAATTTTGAACTCTCCTGCCAGACTAAGCTCTTTGCATGTCTGTTCGAAATGGCATAAGGCAATGCCTAGATCAATAAGAGAAAAACGATTGGGGATATGATAGAAGTGAAAGAAGTTTCCTTCTTTTAGCACTCTCCACGGCTGTTTATTCGTCGCAGAAGGAGCTAAGCGAATCATCTCAAGGGGGATGGAATATGTGAGGTTTTGACCGTAGGGCGTGTCAAAGTTTTCATCGAAAAAGAGCGTTTCAAAAGCTTTTCTTTTATTGCTTCCTGCACCAGTTCGCATAATGGAGTCAATAAGTCTCTTTTTCTCTCTCTTATAACCCACAGGTGATATTATCGTCAGTTTATCATTTTCCTTCAGATGAATTTGCTTTGAAAAATCTTTAGCACTAAAAGTGCCTCCTAACCAGCAGGTACCAAGCTTCAGAGCAGTGCAGTAGAGAATAGCCTGTTCGAATATATAGCCTCCAGATGTTTCTGCCATAGGATCGTTTTTGTCAATAATCAAGGCTAAAAAATGGCTAGCACCGCTGATCACTCCGTATGTTCCTAATTTCACGGGTTCATCACCCAATTTGGCATCTATTAGTTCTATTCTAGCCCTTGCCGCAAATGGCGCTGTGAGTTGTTTGGTATAGTTTTTTATTTGTGTAATGAGATCAGAACTAAGCCTCTCGCCTGAATAGGAGCGAACCGAGTTGCGTTCTTTGATGGTTTCTATAATTGACATAGTCATGGTATTGTATTTTTTCACCTTATATGATAAGTTGGGCTTAAAAATACAGATAAAACATTTGTTATGCCAGAAGGCTGTGCTATTTATTTTCGAAAGCATCCATAATGAAGGCGGTACCTTCCTTGTACGAATATTTATCTATTTCGGGAACTAACCTTGTAAAGTGTTCGGAGTTGCAATGAATACTCAAAGCTCTTCTATCAGGCCATTTTTCGATAAAAATAAAATGTCCGAGATCATCTTGATCGACAAAGAGATCATACTCTATACATAGCTCCTCTTGTCTTGTTTTCTCTACTAGTTCTGCATACAATGGCTTTACTATGTCGATAAATTCAGGTTTGATAAAATCTTCTGCTACAACTTTAATCATAATTATCTTTTCTATATTTCAATGAATGAATATGGGGTGTCTATATATCGTGTGATTGGTGTTTGTTCCTCCAAAGGTTTGTTCTGACTTGTTTCTGTCTAATAACAAAAGTAGTTTTATGAATGTGTGTAATCAATCGCCTAATCTAATTAAAAAATCTGATGTGCTTAATGACTAATGATGAGACATCTGTTAGTGTAAGGGGAAAACAAAAGGAGCAAGACCTATAAGATCTTGCTCCTTTCTATCTAAGAGATTCAGTTTTTCTACTGATTATTTTCCTCCTTCTAGTTTTTCTTTCAAAGCAGCTAGTTCTTCGATGTCACCAAGTGTAGTTTTTTCTACATTTGATTGGATCATTGCAGGAGCTTCTTTTTTAGGAGCTCTTTTAGTTCTCTTTTCAGAGTCATCAGCAACTTCATCTTCGAAAGTACGGCTGTGAGAAACTATGATACGTTTTGAGTCTTTGTTGAACTCGATAACTTTGAATTCTAGTTTTTCTTCAGCTTTAGCTTGTGAACCATCTTCTTTTGTTAGATGTTTTGGAGTTGAGAATCCTTCTACACCATATGGAAGAGAGATTACAGCACCTTTGTCAGACAATTCGATGATTGTTCCTTCGTGTACCGATCCTAGTGTAAACACTGTTTCGAATACATCCCAAGGGTTTTCTTCCAATTGTTTGTGACCTAAGCTCAAACGACGATTTTCTACGTCGATTTCAAGAACTTGTACTTCGATATCAGCACCGATTTGAGTTACCTCGCTAGGGTGTTTGATTTTCTTAGTCCAAGAAAGGTCAGAAATGTGAATCAATCCGTCAACACCTTCTTCTATTTCAGCAAATACACCAAAGTTGGTGAAGTTGCGTACTTTAGCAGTGTGCTTGCTTCCAACAGGATATTTAGTTTCGATATTTTCCCATGGATCTGGTTTCAATTGTTTGATACCAAGAGACATTTTTCTTTCATCACGATCTAGAGTCAATATAACTGCTTCTATTTCGTCTCCTACTTGCATGAAGTCTTGAGCGCTACGTAAGTGTTGTGCCCAGCTCATTTCTGAAACGTGGATTAGACCTTCTACACCTGGAGCGATTTCGATAAATGCACCATAGTCAGCCATAACCACAACTCTTCCTTTCACTTTGTCTCCCACTTGTAGGTTAGTATCAAGAGCATCCCAAGGGTGAGGAGTAAGTTGTTTAAGACCAAGAGCGATACGTTTTTTGTCATCATCAAAGTCAAGGATAACAACGTTGATCTTTTGATCTAGTTCAACCACTTCTTCTGGGTGTGATACTCTACCCCAAGATAGGTCAGTGATGTGGATAAGTCCGTCAACACCTCCAAGGTCGATAAATACACCATATGAAGTGATGTTTTTAACAGTTCCTTCAAGAACTTGACCTTTTTCAAGTTTAGAGATAATTTCTTTCTTTTGTTGTTCAAGTTCTTCTTCGATAAGAGCTTTGTGAGAAACAACAACGTTTTTGAATTCATGGTTGATTTTAACCACTTTGAATTCCATAGTTTTTCCAACGAATACGTCGTAGTCGCGGATAGGTTTCACATCAATTTGTGAACCTGGTAAGAATGCTTCAATTCCGAATACGTCAACGATCATACCACCTTTAGTACGACATTTGATATATCCTTTGATGATTTCATCTTTGTCAAGAGCTTCGTTAACACGATCCCAAGAGCGAGTAGCACGAGCTTTTTTGTGTGATAGCACAAGTTGTCCGTGGCTATCTTCTTGACTTTCGATAAATACTTCTACCTCGTCTCCGATAGCCAACTCAGGGTTGTAACGGAATTCGCCCATAGGTATAATACCGTCTGATTTGTAACCGATATTGATAACTACTTCGCGTTTGGTGATAGAAATAACTTTACCGTTAACCACCTCTTTGTCGTTGATTTTGCTTAGAGATTGGTCGTAAACTTTAATAAGGTCTTCTTTGTTTGCCCCAACATAGGAATCCCCTTGTTCAAATACATCCCAATCGAAATCTGCGATAGGTTGTATGTTTTTTAGATTTTCACTCATTTGTTAAATAGTGCTCTGCATTACCAGAATGCTGATCAGTAGAATTTAAAAAGTTAAACATTTATTAAAACTCGTTTCTTTCGAAAAAGCGGTGCAAAGGTATTGTTTTTCAGTGAATAATGCAATTGTAAGAAGATATATTTGTAGTGCTATTTGCAAAAGAGCTCTTGTCGGGCAGGAAAGCAAGTTTAGTCAATCGTTTTGGAGTGTTTCTGATCTCTTTTTCTTCTTAACTTGTAGATTGAGTTATGCTTATTGTGATAGTTCTACAAACAAAAAAGTAGCAAGGTATTTGTGACCTTGCTACTTCTCTTATATTTTGAAATAACTTTCTTAATCCAGTTTTTTTAGAAAAAGGATTCAAAGATATAATATACTGCCATGGCTATTAGAGCGCTGACAGGAATAGTTAATACCCAAGCTATCAGAAGATCTTTGGTTACTCCCCATCTTACAGCTGAAAGTCTTTTCACAGATCCCACTCCTATAATACTACCTGATATAACGTGAGTAGTACTTACTGGAACATGCAGGAACTCTGCTATGAATATGGTGAGTGCACCAGCTGTTTGAGCTGTAAAGCCTTCTACTGGTGTGATTTTGGTGATCCTGTTCCCCATCGTTTTCATGATTTTCCAACCTCCGCCCATTGTTCCTAGAGCAATTGCTGTAAAACAGACTAGAGGTACCCAATCATGCATGTCATCCATACTTTCCATTTCCATAAAGTGTGGTAACTCCATCCCCGAATGTGTCGCTGCAATCAACGCTGCGGCAATAATACCCATTACTTTTTGGGAGTCATTCAACCCATGAGAAATACTAAGAAGAGCAGAAGAAATAAGTTGGAGTCGCTTGAACCATCTATCAGCCGGACCAGGTTTTGCGTTTTTAGCAAAGTGCATGGTCAATAGGGTGATCATATTTCCCATTACCATCCCCAACAGAGGAGCTACAATGATAAAAAGGGCGATAATACCCACTACACCGGCATGTACCGCCGAAAAGCCTGCAGCTGCTATCCCCGCACCAGCAAACCCCCCGATGAGGGTGTGAGATGATGAAGATGGGATGCCCAGTTTCCAAGTCAATAGATTCCATGTGATTGCAGCAATAAGACCTGCTACCAATACATGTGACGGTTCGGCTGCCATAGCAGTCACCACATCCATTCTGACGGTTTTGGATACTGTATCTGCAATACCAAAGCCACCAATTATATATTTTGCAATAAAATAGGCTACGAAGTTGAAAAAAGCAGCCCATATAACAGCCTGAGTAGGAGTTAATACTTTAGTTGAAACAACGGTGGCAATAGAGTTTGCTGCGTCATGAAAACCATTTATAAAATCAAATATTATAGCAAGAACTATAATAATGATTAATAAGGTCATTCCGTCCATTACGTATATTTTATGATGATAGTTTTTATGATTTTCCCAACAGCCTCTGCTGCATCGGTTGCTCTTTCAAGCTCGTGCAATATTTCTTTCAATTTAATGATCTCAATTGCATCTTTTTCGTTTTGAAATAAGTCGATAAGGAAGTGCTCATAAACATCATCTGCACTATGTTCGATCTCTTTGAGTTCGTTGCAATATTCCTTTATTTTGTCAGGACTTTTGCGCATCATTGCCAGCTCTCCCACAGCTAGATGTAGGCATTTTGCTGCATCTTGTACCAGTTCTGCCAAACGGATAGAAGATTCAGGCATTGATTTAGGGTTGTAGAGCATAATACGCTTAGCACAACTGTTGATCAGATCGGTAAAATCGTCAAGTTTGCTAGATAAGCTGTTGATGTCTTCTCTGTCAAAAGGAGTGATGAACGTATCGTTCAGCTCTTCAAAAATTTGATTTTGAATAACATCGCCTTTCAGTTCTTTTTCTTTTACTTGCTTATAAAGTGCGACCGCTTCTTCATGAGAAGTGGTTTGTACACAGTCTATAACAATTGTTGCTGCATCAACCGTGACTTCCGTCATCTCTTTAAGCAGAAGATAGAATTTATTCTCTTTAGGTTTAAATCTATCAAAAAGGCTATTTTTCATATTCTAAAATAAACTGTTAGATGCCCTCCTCGATGGAAAGACTTTTTATTATGCTGCAAAGGTAGAAAAAGATTTGTAGGTTTAAAAAGATTTAACACCACAATTAAGATATTATTTTTGTGTTTTATAGGTACTTGATACGACTCTCAATGAGTTGATTGTTAGTTTGGTATTGACTTTGATAGACTTCTGTTGGAGATAATATATCATGTGTCTTAGTGTTAAGAAGATGAGATGCATTCCGAAAAGATGTTAAAAAGAGCTGGTGAATAATCTTCTTAAAGTGTGATTTACTGATGGATAAACATTTTTCTATATCTTTATCAATCAAAATAGACTGTTGGATGAAAAAAATAGTAACAATCTTTGGTCTCTTGCTTTTATATCTCTCTTCTCTTTCGGCACAGGAAGTGATAGAGGGAAAAAGGGATTCTATAAAGGTGAGCGATGAAAGAAATATTTTTGAACTAAACACTAATTCAAAGACTGACGGACGTCATTACATAGATATGTTGGATGAGCAAATCAAGCAGCCCATGTCGCCAGAGGAAAAGCAGAGGCGAGAGGAATTTGTTCAAACTGTGACATTCCAAGTTCCCAAGCTTTATGTTGGACCTGCTACCCAAGAAAAGAGTTGGGGGAAGAATATTCCCAATCAGAATGATTATAGTTTCTATAATGTTACACCCGTGAATGAGGATTTGGCAATGGCAACGAGTTCAACACGGACAAGCTATCCTATGGTGATGATGAATCAGGTGCAATTGAACCTGATCTATTCGATCAACGATTGGCTAACAGTTTCAGGTGGAGTGTATGTCGCTAAATATGGCATGTTGCAATATCAGCAGGATGCCGGTATCAATGCGTCGATGCGTTTTAAACTAAACGATAGATTATATTTGAAAGCACAAGGACGTTATTCAGCAGCAATGCATGGAAGTAGAAACTTTGGGCATGTAATGGAAGGAATGCTCCCACAAACTTATTATGGTGGTGGGCTAGAGTATAAGATCAATGACAAGTTTGGTGTAGAGGGAGGAGTGATCAGAGAATTTAATCCCATGACACGCAAATGGTCAAACAGACCGTATATTGGTCCGATCTTTTATTGAAAGTAAGCACCATGGGAAGCATTTTATCCCCCCTTATGGTGCCTTATTTTTATTCAAAATCGCTCATATAAACTTTGAAATCTGTGACATCTGATAGTTTATAAGGTTCAATGCCTTGCTCTATAGGTGTTCGAAAGTTTATAATCCTAGCTCCGTCTACATCTTCCATCCAGAGAGGTGGGCGAAAGTCCGGTGTTTGGTGACTAATCTTTATGTTGTTCAACTCTATATTCTTTGCATGTCTGATAAAAAATGCAGAAGCAGGAATTGTACCAAACATCCAAGGCTCTGGGTATAAGTTTGCATTTTCTGGTGGAGTCAGTGCTCCATCTTCTTTTGTGCCCCCTCCTTTAAAGTTTATATTAATATTGCTCAAGCTAACATCTTCTATCTGATGATCAGGAATGCCTGCAATGATGCAAGCATAACGAGAGTCTGCATTGTATACATTAATATTACTAATGGAAACACGAGCTATTTTGCCCACAGGTGTGCCTTTAGGGCTGCGTAAACGTGAGCCTAGACGAAGGAATATGGGAGCATTTACAATGTTTTTCATCGTAATGTTATTAATTACCACATCTTCCAGATGGCCTCCATCTACGGTTTCCAATGCTAAGCCTCTGCATTGTTCAAAGATACAATTGGTAATAGAAATATTTTTGAAGCCTCCACTAGATTCTGTTCCAAACTTGATACGTCCTGTGGTATAACCATGATCTGGAGCTTGTGGCTCATCTTTCTGATAGGTGGCATCTAATACAGTGCCATTATCGTAACCGCTGACAAAACAATTGGCGATGGTTACATTTTCAGTGTCTTTGAAATAACCTAGTGCATAGCTGCTTTTCAGTACGATGGCGTCGTCCCATGGTGTGTTGACGATGCAGTCTGATACTCTAACATTTTTGCAACAGTCGATATCGAAACCATCTCTATTGCTATCCACTTTTAGGTTGAGCAAAGAAAGGTTGTCTACTCCCGTAGCTAGTACAGCAAAATGTCCGCAACGGAGCATTGAAATATCTTTGATCACAACATTTTTGCACTCCTTCAGACTGATGGCTTTATTGCCAACACCAGGCAAGCGACTTTCTTCTCTGGTCAATCCACGTCCGTGTATCAGCCCTTCTCCTTTGATGGTAATATTCTCTAAGCCTATACCCCAAATGAGACTATTCTTCCAGTGACTATGGCCAAAGTCTTGATAAAGATTGTGCTCATTCTCCTCAGCCAGATCATATCCTCTGCCTTTTTCAGGATAGGCTGCGAGGATTGTGCTTCCTGCATCTAGGTAGAGGGTGATATTGCTGGCTAAGCGAATAGAAAAACTCGCATAGGTGCCGGCAGGAAAAAAGACAGTGCCACCACCATTGGCTGAGGCAGATTTAATTGCTTCATTGATGGCATCAGAGTCGATGTGTATGCCATCACCTTTAGCCCCAAAGTCTTTTACATTATAAAAAATATTGGCTTGAAGGTTAATGGCAAGGCACGCAAGAGTTAGTAATATTATTTTTTTCATTTTTATTCTTCTTTTTCAGGTGGCATTAATTTAAATGTTCTCAACAGGGATGCATCTCCATACATGGTGTGATGTCGGGATAAGTTCCAAAATCCATCTTTTGATTTCCCTTCGCTATTGTCGAAATCGATAACAGCCCAGCAAAGCCCTATCAATTTATTAGCATAAAAGTCAGATTGGATGGAATAGTCAGCCCCTTTGGGCGATGCATAATCATAAGGGGTAATGTAGAACTCAAGTTTCAGTTTGCCACTTTCTCCATCCTTAAAATCATATTGATAAGCATAATCAGAAAAGGGCTTTTCTTTCAGCCATTGCTGAGGTCCCCAATACATGCACCAGTCTCCTTTTTTGTCAGGAGTGTAAATATGATAGTTTTGGGCATGGCGTCCATGAAATAAATCCCAAGCTTCTTCTTTACTTACATCCTTGAAAGGGTAGAATCTATCGATGAATGCACCTCCTGAACGATCTCCATCTACCACAACTTCGAAGATATCTACTGAAATATCATCTCTGTCGAAAGCCCAATAGTTATCCTCAGCCTCATAGAGAAAGTAGAGACGATTGAGCCCTTCCACCCAGCCAACCTTTACTTTAATATCTAGCGTTGATCTGTTGATATTTAGATGTTTGCCTTCGTCTTCAGTCATCTCTTCAATGCCAATGGTGTACGATTCGGGTACAATGTCCCAATCGCTGAAGTTTCCATCTATCTTTGGCATGTTTTTTTGAGTAAAACCAAAGACCTTAAAGACGGTTGAATCCGGCGATTGTCCTTGTAGCGCTAGAGCAGTCCCAAAGGCTATAAAGAGAATAAAAGATTTATTCCATGAAACTATTTTTTCCATTCTTGATTAAAAAGATCAGGCAATAAATGATGATTATAGTCTGCCACCTTGTTTTGTTTATATATAGCAAAATATTCAGCTTGACCAACAATCAAAGGAACTGCACCGGAAAGTACAGGTGCTATTGTTTTTTTACCCGAGTTGAATAACTGCAGGGGAGACTGTTGCTTGTACGCATCCGACAAACGAGTGTCAGATGAAACTGGTATTACTCCACTAATGGTGCTGAAATTCATCGTTTTACCGTAGTATAGCGTGAAGTGAGAGCCTTCGAGGCTGTAAACATCATCCCGACAATATTCAGGTTTAAGAGACTCTTCATCTTTTTCAACAACTTGACCGTAAGCTCCTCCGTAACACCAAAAGAGTTGTAGACTTTCGGGAATGTCATGTGCAATGGCTCTAACAATTAGTCCGTTAGTGTTGCTCAGACTGGTAGCTTCAATTACCAATGAACCCTTCCTCAAAAGAGGATCTTTGATAAGATAAGAAACCTTATGCTCGTCGATAGACAGAATGTCTACATCTGTCTGGGATAGCCATTCACTGTTTCGCCCATTGATTATTCCAAACTTAAGGTTACCGGCAAGTTGTGGCACTAGCAGTGAGAACTCCGGGTGCTTGGCAACAGAGATTGAGGAATTGGGGCTATAAGCTGTAAACGAGTAATCGAATTTTGCTTCAGCTACTACATTTGGGTTGTATATATTTATATTCATACTTTTTTCAATTTTGATCGTCGAATTATTTTTAGCTTTGATCAAGACATTATCTAGTGTCCAGTCTTTAGCAAATTTGATGCTGCCTGCATTTTCTACATCAGCCTCAATATTCGTGAGAGTAAAATTTTCGATCAACGATTCTTTAGCACCTTCTACTTGCATCAGTGTGCGAGAATTGTTGACAATAAGATCAGAAAGATTGACATCCTTGAAGAATGGAATACCTTTTTTGGAGTCAGGTTTTTCTAGCATTTTGGTCCAATGGATGGGCACTTCTTTTCCTTCATATTCTTTGGGTAGGGTAGAGTAGCTGTATGCGGGATGCCAGTTGAGAGAAGCTTCAAAGGCAATGCCTACATCATTCATTTCTATATTTCTTACATATATATGTTCTATAGTTCCCCCTCTGGTCATGGCAGATTTCAAGCGAAAACCAACCTTTGTTCCTGTTGCTTTCAAGTTCTCTGCCAATACATATCGTATCCCTCCCGATGTTTCACTCCCTAAAGTAAGAAGCCCTCCACCTGCGCGAGATAAGCAGTCTCTGATGACTACATATTCAGTTGGACGATTAACTCGCAAGCCGTCAGCATCTCTTCCTGATTTGAGACAGAAATTATCATCATTGCAATCGATGTCACAATTTTGAACAAGGATACGAGAAGAGGAGTCAATATCCACGCCATCGGTGCTAGGGCCATGCCCACCAATATTATTTTGGACAACTACTCCATCTACTGTGCAATATGATGAATAAAGCACCTGTATAGTCCAGAAACCAGACTGTTGGAAGGTGATATCTTTGATCGTAACATCTTCAGAATTGGAGACAACGAGGGTGCGTGGACGCTTGCAGTCATAATCTACAATCCATCGCAAACCTCTGGATTCGTAGTCTTTGCGCATTGTCCAATATTTTTCCCAAAAAACTTTTCCTTGTCCATTGACAATACCATCGCCACTGATCATCACATTTTTTTGCCTCTCCACATTGATCAGGGCAGCCGGCCACACCATTTCTAAACCAGCCACACGGGTGTCTATGTCGGGGTAGTCTTTTATATCTTCACTCCCTAATAGGGTTACACCCTTGGGAATGTTGAGGTTGACCCCCTCCTTAACGAAAATAGACCCTGTCAGATAAACTCCTTGGGCAAAGGTAACTATGCCTCCACCCTGAGCAAAGCATGCGTCGATGGCAGCCTGAATCGGTTTGGTGTTTAATGTTTCCCCATCTCCCATTGCTCCATAGTCATGCACATAAAAAATCTTTTCTCCTTTAGGAGCTTTGCGTGCCCCCACAGTCTTGACCCACGACAAGTCTGATTGTTTAGTTCCTTCAGCTTGTATGTGGAGGCATGCCAGTAAGAAGAATACAAGCAGAATAGACTTACTTTTTCTTTCCATTTTCTTCCAACTTCATCATTTCTACGGCTGTATCGATGATCAAGCCTAGACCGTGTTTCTCGTTATCGCCCACAGGACGAGTGTAATAGAATTGTAGGTCGTCAGCGATACCTGTGCCCACACATACGTTTTTGAACTTACCATCTTCGGTGATCTGAGTATCTTTCAACGCTTTCCAACCCACTCGTGCGATCTTGGCATAGGCTGGATCAATCCATTTGTTGTTCACAGCTTTGGCAATTCCATAGACATACATGGCTGTAACGGAAGATTCGTCATACGATTCGGGTTTGTCTAACAGTTGATTCCACATCCCGTTTTCATTTTGATATCTTGAAGCACCTACAATTTGTTTTTCAAGAATATCAATCAACTCTTGTTTTCTTTCATACTTTTCAGGAAGTACCTCTAACAACAAAGCTGTAGATACTGTGATCCATCCATTTGCTCTACCCCAAAAGCCAACACCGTTGCGCTTGAGGTCAGAGTAGTAGCAATGGTAAAACAATTCTTTCTGAGGGCACCACAAGTGATCTGCGATCTGAATAATTTGCTTAGTAGCCTCGTCGAAATATTTTTTATCACCTGTCAGTTTTCCCATTTGCGAAAGGAAAGATACACTCATATACACATCGTCTGCCCAAACCGTCATGTTGCGAGGGAAGGTGCGAGATAGAGTGCCGTCGGCCAAGCGATCTTGACCATTCATGATATGCTTGGCTGCATTTTCGATATACTTCTTATATTCAGGCTTTTTGTCTAATTCATAAACGTTGATTACAGCAGCACCCATTGCTCCACAGTCGTCTAACTCCTTAAAGTTCCATAGCTGTCCGAAAGGCCAATGCCAGTGTTTGCGGTCGTTGCGAAATGTGTTTTTGAAATATTCATAATT